>JAJPKN010000027.1 GCA_021323695.1 Actinomycetota bacterium
ACAACTGGAAAAAGCTGAAGGCGACAGGAGCACGAGAACTTCACTTCATGATGGGCGTCACATGGTCAAGCCCGGGCGATGTCTACTTCGCACTTACAGACAACCCCACCATACCTTCGGTAGCCCCGAAGCTGCCCGAAGGCATAACACACCTTTGGGTTTTCGACGCCATCAACTTCGACCGTGCCCTCGTTTGGTCCGCCGAGCGCGCCTGGTTGGACGCATGCCGTCACTGGGCTACTCCATGACAAAAGGATGCTCATGACGCAATCGTGTCAAGTGGTTGGCCGCCATTCGTAAGCCTGTATGTTAATCCTGGTTCGCGAAGGAGGGCGAGAAGTGCTACTAATCTCTCAGTTATGCTGACGGCCACAGCGGAGTCGAGTCAGGCGGTGTCTACGCCAGGTCCAAGTGAAGAGAGACCTCTCGTGGGCAGGTCCACGGCGCGGTGCCCCTGTTGGAGCACCCCGGTTTGGCCGCCTTGCGCGTCCGGGCAAATCCCCGGACATCGGACGAACCGGTACTGGCCCTGCCGGCGCACAACGAGATCGACGACTTGCTCTGCGGGCTCTAGGCAGCCTGCCCAGTCATCATCTGGGCGGCTATCCAGCGCATCTGGGCTCCCGCAAGCTCAGCGCCGCTTGCGCTTGACCCGCTGCTCGGGGTGAGCCTTGGCGTAGGCGATCTGTGCTTGCAAGGCTGAGCTCGCCATGAACTTGCGCTCCAGCTCGGTGACCACCGACGCCGGTTCCAGCACCAACGTCCCGTCGGGTTCTTCGTGAAGCAGGTACTGACGGCCTGGGTGGCCGACGGTGGCACGGCCTCTGGCGTCCGTCTCAATGAGAACCCTGGTCACATAGCCATCATGCCCTTATACCCTCATACCTTCAAAGGGAACAGGGGCGCGCCTGGCTCGCAGCCAAACGGCAGCCCTACAACATCGGGCTCGGCTACGACAGCTACAACGACGCTATGGGCTGGTGGCCCATGGCGAGCTCACTGAGGGCATGGCGGCGCTGCGCGCATCCGTGGCTGGCTACCCAGCCGCTCCGGTGCCGACGCGACGAGGGCGGCGCTGGCGACCGGCTGGGCCTGGTGGCTGGATTTCTGCCGGGACCAGGCTGGGCTGGCACTGTCGGGGGCCGACGCCATCCTGCGCAGCGCCCGGCGGTCGCCGGGCGCCATTGAGCCAGGAGCGTGCCGAGACCGCAGCCTCAAAGCGGGCCAGCACGGCATCGGCTGCGTCCACAGCCTGCTCTGCCCAACCCGTTAGCGCGTCCAGGCGCTGGCGGGCCCCTTCCACTTCCTGAGAGCTCGGACGGGGCACCCAGCGCCCTTGGGATGTAATTGTCGGCTCAACTGGTACCGCCAACCGCCGATGAACCACGGTGCTCACTGACCGTGCCGACAATGCCAGGCGCAGCTCCATGCCCCCGTGGCGATCAATCGCGGCAAAGAGCGGCTCATTGCCACATGTCTCAGGAGGCCATGACAGGTCCCGCTCGCAATCGTGACGTCCCAGGGTAGCGGCACGCACCTCACCGAGGTCGGCTAGTTGCTCGCGCACCCAGCGCCAGCCTCGCGTCGCCACCGCGGCGCGGGCCCTCAGCCAGCGGCTGACGGCACAGGCTGGGCACGCCCCGGGACTTCCGTCCCTACCGAGCCTGGCCAGGAGTGCCGGGAGGTCCAACACCGAGCCGGTACCCATTGCCACCAAGGACCGACGGGTGAAGCCGCCCACGCACACCATGGCCACTATTGCCCCATCCCGACGCCCCACAAGACCAACAGGCCAACCGCCGACCACAATCGCGGACAAGGCCTGAGCCACCTGCTCTCCGTCGTAGCAAGACCTAGGTGCCACCTGAGGGCGGAACAGGGCCCTCACGGTTTCGTCCCGGCCCGGTAACTCGTAACCACCAGCGGCATGCATGGCGTCGATGGCCTTGGCTCGACGCACTGCCAGGTCGCGACTGGCCGGCACCTCGGCGAAGAAGGTGGCAACAACCTGCGGCGTGGCCGGTAAGGCCACCTGGCCCGATGCTACGCACCAATCCGCGAACAGCCGCCAGGCACGCTCTTCACGCGGGCCGAACACACCACCTACCTGCTGTCCATGGCCACAGCCCTTGGCGCCCCAGCGCTGAGACTGGCGCTTGTAGGGGGCGGGGCCCGCTCAATACCCAACCGAAGCGGCCTGGTGCGAAGTAGCCGTAGGGGCGCTGGCCTGAGATGTCCACCTCACTACGGCCAGGTTGCCCACACAAAGCCGGCATGTGCATCTTGAGGCCACCCGGCGACACGACAATGCAGGGTCGGTCGTCCTTATCGCCCAGCGCGACCATCGGCAGGCATTCTTCTAGGCGCATCAGGCCAATCACGGCGCCCAGCTCTAGTGGGTACACCATGCCGTTGGAACGGGAACACACTCGCCAGGTCCCGCCCATCTGTCGCACTTGCCATTCGCCGATGCTGAGGCCATCGTCTGGCCGGCGCTTGCCCGCGTGGATCGCCAGCCAGCCCCTATAGCGCGTGGGCCACGACCGTGTCTCAATGATCTTAACACCAGCCATAATAAGAGCTGCCCACGGCTGCCAAATGGTGATGGCTAGGCATCGCGGTGCCTCGCTCACTGGCGCGCGCGTTACTCGTACCGTTCCGTGAGCATCGTGCCTCGCGCTCACTGCCAATCACTGCCAGTCCAGCACACCTTGAGCCAATCGCTTAGCCGCCATCTCACAGTAACGCTCGGATGTGTCGATGCCCACTGCTCGTCGCCCGAGAGACCTGGCCGCCACGAGCGTCGAGCCGGTCCCCATGAACGGGTCGAGCACCACCTCGCCCGGCCAGGTGGAAAGCCGGATCGCGCGGCTCGCCAGCTCGACGGGGAAGGGAGCGGGGTGGCCGTTCGGGGCCACAGGCTGCACGCGCCAGACATTGCTCACGAGCGCCGGCCAGTTGCCGAGCTGGTCTCGCCAGCCCGTCGCCACCCCTGTGGGTGCTTCGCGCGCCCAGGCGCCCTTGTAGGTCGCCAGGACCGCCTCCCACTCGCCACGAAGATTGGGGGCCGCTGGCGTGGACCAGCTCCCCCAAGCCGTCCCCGGCCCACGCCCAGGTGTAGCCCATGACACAATGTCCCAGATCTGCAGGCCAGCCCCCTCAAGCGCCTCTAGCCACAACCGCAGCAGGACCACTCGGCCCTTACGTGTGTACCCCGAATGCACTCGCCTGGCGACCTGCTCGCTCGGTACCACTGGCACTACGTTGACCCAAGCCCGACCTGGTGCCACCAGAGCCTCGGCCATTACCTTCGCCGCTCCGTTAGCGAGCTCAGTGTACGCGTCCCAGCCCATGGCATCATCATGGCTGTCGTAAGCCAAGCCGACATTGTAGGGCGGGCTGGTGACCACACAGGCCATAGTGCCCGCAAGCGCATCGCCAGCCTCCCTGCAGTCGCCATGGTAAATACGGACGGACCCGTCGTCGTAATACGGCTGGATCACGGCTCGCGCTCACTTACCGGTGCTTGGCAACGGGCTGCACTGTGGCCTCTCAATGCGGCCACGCGCTGGCGCGGGCTTGCCTTCAGATAACCACATCGGACCCAGGGAAGTGTGCCAACACGAGCTGCAACACACGGTCCACAGCAGCCATCTCCCGCTTCACGGTGTCCAGTTCTGGAGGGACGCGTAACGGCATCTCACCTGGCGCTGAGGCAGGTGCCGTAGCCGGAGCTGGCCAATGCCCATTACTCAAGTGCGCCGACAGGTCGTTGAGTGCCGCCTTACCTCCGCGTAGTGCCGCCTTAACTTGCCGGATGCGCCCCAACGCATCCCGGGCAGGAACCGCACCTGCCGGTGCCTCGGTGCGCACAGGTCTCACCGGCGCCTCGGTAGGCACAGGCACTGCCGGTACCACTAGTGGCACTTGGACCGACCCCGGCCCGGGTATCTGGACGGCGCCGAGTGCAGCCACTACCGCCTCCAAATCACTCAGACGCTCGGCCAAGCTCGCGACTGATGCCTGTTCGTAGGGGCTGGGAACGGCCGCACAGGCCAGCAGCGTCACCTCCAGGCTCGTCCTTGGGTCAGCCATCAGGCGCAAGCGGCTAACCCGACCGAGCAGCTCCATGGTCCGGACCAGCCGGGCCATGCCCATCTGCCGGGCAGAGACTTGAGCTCGCCCAGCATCCCGGCCTGCCAGCGCTGGGGCCTGGAGCGCCAGGACGCCCTGGCGCAGGTGCCCCAGTAGGTCGACCACGATCTGTTGAGGCTGCCAGCCCTGTGCTATAGCCTCTGCCAAGACCGTGAGCATGCCACCGCTGTCCCTACTGGCCAAAGCCTCGGCTAGAGCTGGTGCCGGACTGGCGACCGCGGCCCCACCACCGAGCCAGATGCGTTCCAGGGCGCTCAACGCGTCACGAGGCGACCCGGCTCCTTCTCGTGCTGCTACCGCTAGGGCATCTGTCGGGAGATTCAGGCCAGCATCGGCAGCCACTGCTGCCACCAGGGCCTCTAGCTCGGCGTCGGCCAACAGGTGAAAGGTGAAGTGCTGGCACCGTGAACGGATCGTCTCGAGGACGGCCAGTGGTTCGGTCGTCGCCAGGACGAAGCACACGTGCCCCGGTGGCTCCTCTAGGGTCTTGAGCAGAGCCGCTGCCGCAGACGGCGTCAGTTGGTGGACTTCGTCGAGGATGTAGACCTTGCGCTGACCCGGTGTAGCCAGTGGCACACCCGCCAACAGGGCACGCATGTCGTCCAGTCCTCGCTTGGACGCGCCATCGTGCTCTTCGACGTCCATCGACGACCCGGCCCGGATAGCCTGGCACGACAGGCAGGTGCCACATGGCTCGCCATCCTCTGGGCCCTCACAGTTGAGGGCCATGGCCAAGATGCGCGCCGCCGACGTCTTGCCGGTGCCCCGTGGGCCGCTGAACAGGTAGGCATGAGCGGTCCTGCCTTCGGCTACCGCTCGGCGTAAGGCCAGGGCCACATGGCCTTGGCCCACCAAGTCCCCGAACCGTGCCGGACGGTAGCGACGGTACAGAGCCAGATGGGCCTCGGCCACATACAGATGTGGGGTGGTGGCCGGGACGCTGGGCGACCTAGGCGCGCCTCGTTCCTGGCACTGGTACCGTTAGCCGTCGGCGCGGTGAACACATGCCGAGCCGGACAGTGGGTCATCAAGGCTCGCCCACGTCTGCTCGAGCACGGTTGCCGCAACCTCGTCGGTGGGAGGGACCGAGGTCTCCGGCAACAGGTCGGTGTGCTGCTCGATCAGCCAGATCTCGTCGGCGGGCGCTGAGCCGGCTCGGAGCAGCGCCCTGGCTCGCTCGCGGGCCGCTTGGGGCGCGGCCCGGTTGGCTGCCAACACGTAGCACACGCGCGCCGACGGCCGGGCGAGCAGCGCCTCGACCGCCTCGCCGCCGAGCCGGTCGCTCGCCGCCACGACGGCGCGGACCCGCTCGTCCTGGTCGCGGGCCAAGAGCCGCAGCAGCCCAGGCCAGCCGGCCGCGGCCGCCCAGGCACGCGCCAGCTCGTCGCCCTGGGTGGCGCAGCGCTCGGCAAGAAGCTCATCGGCGCGCATCGCCGACAGTGGCTCGGCGTCGCGCCAGCGCTCCGGTACGGCCTCCGGGTCGAGGCCGCAGCGCAGCCACCCGAACCAGGCGCCGGGGCTGAAGCCGAGGGCGCTGAGGCGCGACGCGTCCAGGGGGCTGATACCGGGCACCCTGGCCCAGCCGATGGCCTCGGCGACGGTCCAGCCGGCGTTCAGCCAGCTCAGGAGCACGAGCGGCTGCGAGCCGAGGCCGGCGTCGACCCACATCTGGAACTCGTCCGGCGTGACGCCCGCCCGATGCAGGGCAAGGGCGGTCCTCACGCTCGCGGTCGGGGTGGCGGCCCAGGCAGCCGCCTCGTCGTCCGGCACCCCCTTGGCGACGAGGGCCTGCCAGTCCGCGAAGTTGCCAGCCATGCGGCTACCGATCTTGCTGTCGGTTTCGTGGTCCACCGCGCCCACCTCCCTGGGACATCGTCGCGCGAACTGGAACGGGTGCACCAGACGCACGCGGTCCACCTTGTCGCGGGCCGTGGCCAGGCGGTACCAGTGGGCTCCTCAGTCGACTTCGCACAACACCTCGCTGGCCCGGTCGCCAACGGGACCGAGCTGCCGCCGGTAGCGCTGGCAGAGCATGGCTGCCAGGGCAGCCTGCCGGGGCGTGAGGCTACCGAGTTCGGCCAGGCGGTGCCCGATGGCTGTGTCCAGCTTGGAGAACCCGGCCCCATTCAGCACCTTGGCCCGGTCCGCGTCGGCTCCTGCCAGGAGCCGAAGGCCCTCGTGGAACAAGACCATGTCGGCAGCCGTGAGCCTGGCTGCTATGCGGCCAACGCGGTCAATGTCGGCCTCCCTGGTCGCCGGGACCTCATGCTCGGCCACTGGGATAGCATCTAAGACCTGGGGCTCGGCCTCTACCGGGCCCGGCGTGCGGTCGAGCGCCCGGTCAGCCACCTCCTGCTTGGCGATGAGGGTGTTGGCCAGCCGGGCGTCGATGCTCCCGTCCAGGAGCACGTGCTGGATCAGCACCGAACCGGCTTGCCCGATTCTATGGCAGTTGTGGGCCGCTACTAAGCCGACGATGAACGACTCGTCATTGTCAACCGATATGTCGTAGACGAGTTCTCGTCCGTTCTGTTGCCTCTTTGGGTGGCGCAACACGAGCTTCTTCACACGTCCAGACGTACGGCTACCTCTTGTCCCCCCAAAGGCGACGACCCATTGGCCCGTTGAACCTTGTGTGAGGCTTGGCCGGTAGCCGACGTGCATGGCCAACAAGGCCACTTGAGATGCCAGGGTCTTGCTAATAGTGACGTACTCTGCCCGCTCGCGACCGTTCCGGCGATAGCCATCACTTGCGACCAGGCCGTTTAGAAGTACCTGACATTGACGTCGGCTGATCTCCCAGACGAAGGCCGGTAGGTGCTTCTCGCTGCACACGCGCCCGCAGTGCTGGGTGAACCAAGTGGCCCAGTCGCGAGAATGAAAGCGCTCTTCCGCTTGGAAGCCGATCCCGTACCTTAGGACGCCTTCTACCCCTTGGCTTTGGAACCACCGTTCACAGCGAGCCATAGCAGCGCTCTTGCGTTCGGCATGGCCAGCCAATGACACGAACGCCCCCTTGTCGCGGGACAGGCTAGAAAACCCGTCCCCTATGTAGTAGCCGATAGTGAACAGGAAATCGTCTGTAACCTCGATCACGCTGGGAGCAGCCACTAGTCGGCCGTTCCGTTGCCGCCCCCAGGGACCATCGAACCACGAAGGCACACGCCCAGCATCGAATTCCAGCTTTTCAAGGTCCTCTTCGCTAGCCAGCCCGGCCATTGCCAACCAGTCGCCTGGTCGCAACGCCCCGGCTTCTCGCCACTCGCCACTCTCAAGCAGGAAACGGTGGTCCGAAGTGCATACCAGTGGTTCAGGCCAACCTGACACCACAAGCTCTGCCATCTCACGGGTTGAGCCGCGAGACCAGACATCTGTCACGGTGCGCACTTTTCCGGTATGCGAGATGACGCTGTCGCCGACTGAGAGGCGTTCTATTGGTACCCACCCCGACGGGGTGAGGACTGGCGTGCCTTCGGCAAAACAGCGGTCCTCGGCCTGGGAAACGTTGCCCGGCACCCAATCCAGCTCCGCGAACACGGCGGTCTGCGCCGCCGTGAGCGTGATGCCGGTGCCTGCCGCCGTGATCGAGCCGATGAAGACCCTCGGCCCGTCCGGTGCCTGGAAGGCGTCGACCGCTGCCTGGCGCTCGGACTGAGGCGTCTCGCCCGTGACGACCACGGCCCCGTACTCGGCCAGCCGCTCCCGCAGGATGGCCACCACGTCGTGGTGGTGCGCCCACACCGCGACCTTGGGCTCGCCTGACTCCAGGAGGCTGGCCACATGCTCGGCCACGGCAGGGGCCTTCACGACCGCCGTGTCGTGGCGCAGGCGGCTCATCGCGGAGAACTCCGCTGCCTGCGCCTCGCGCAGCTTGGCCACGGCTGCCCGGTAGACCGCCGGGTCGTCGCTGGCCTTGGCCAGCTCGACCTCTATCTGGGCACCCTCACGCGCTGCGGCGGCCGCGGCCATGTGCCGGCGCTCGGCGTCGATGGCCCTCAACCCACCGCTCACGTCCGCCGGGTCGAGCGGGACGACCTGCCGGCGCTTGGGCGGCAGCTCGGTGAGCACGTCGGCCTTGCGGCGCCGCACCATGACGGTCGAGCGCAGCTTCTCCTGCAGTTCCCCGAGGTTCGACGCGCCGGACACGTCCCAGCCCCACCGCGTCTGCTTGCCGGCACAGTAGCGCGTCACGTAACGATGCCAGGTGCCTGCCACATTGGGGTCGAGCCAGCGCAGGACCGGGTAAAGCTCGACAGGGCGGTTGGGGACCGGCGTGCCGGTCAGCACCAGCTTGCACTCGGCATCAAGAGCCGGTAGGTCCTTGCGCCCGAAGACGGCCCGAGTACGCTGCGCCTTCGGGTTCTTCAGGTAGTGGGCCTCGTCGAGCACGATGAGGTCCCAGCGCCGCGCTCGCAGGTCGTCCTCGTGACGGGAGAGCACGTCGTAGTGGCAGATGACGACGTCCGTCTCAGGCCACTCGCGCGCCGTGGCGTGGCCGACCGACAGCGCCGGGTCCGCGGTGGACCAGCGCCCGATCTCCCGCTCCCAGTTGACCTTCACCGACAGCGGGCAGATGACCAGGATGCTGCGCGCCCCGGTAGCGTTGGCCACGCCGATGGACTGGGGCGTCTTGCCCAGCCCCATCTCGTCTCCGATGAGCGTCGCCTTGCGTCTCAACGCGTACGCCACGCCTGCACGCTGGAACGGTAGCAGTGCTAGGCCCTCGGGAACCGGCACATCTATCTCGGCGTCGTGCGCCCGTGACAATTCAACCGACTCGCGTCGTTCTACTGTCGCCTCGTTGATCGCTGTTGTTGTTGCTACGTCTGCGAAGTTCCTCAGCTTTGCGGCCACCATTGGATCGCTGGTCCACCAGTACTGGTTGTCCACGTCCCAGCGAAATCCTGCTTGCTTGGGCAGGTAGCGCTCCTCGAACGAGCCTCGCCATACAAACCGCTGTCCCTCCAGAACGAGACGCACCGTGGGTTGTGGTGTGCCCGCCGCCACCAACCCTGGTCCCTCAGGGCGAACGGTGGCTCGCCACTGGCCACCGGTCGGCATGCCTCGGGGTTGGCGAGGCTGGTTGGTGCGCATCTGGTCCTCCTGCGCTCGCTGCGCGTCCTCTACCTGGGTTAAGTCCACGCGCGGGCCAAAACGCTCACCAGCCGACCGAAGGCCGGGAATGGCCTGGTGGACGGTAACCACCGTGGTGTCGCAGTAACTAGGTCTTGGTACCGACGCCGGACGACAGGTTGCCGTGCCGAGCAGCGGCTTCGCGGGCGGGTGGCCACATCAAACGCCAAGTACCGTCCGGCCCTGGGACCACATAGGAGGGACGAACAGCCCGCTCAGGGACTGCCCAGTACAGCAATGGAGTAGTCGGCAGCCGCCCCTGTAAGCACACGAGTCGCCCACAATGCGAGAACGACAGCGTCGCCTGCCACCACACATGCCACCAGAGCGTCCTGCTGCCACCACCCAGGCCGTAGGAGACCTCGAAATCCACCGTGTCCCAACCGCCAGAGGCCGAGGCCATGTACGGTGCCACGGGCTGTGGTGCCCCGTAACACCAAGGGGTCACTAGGCGCAGCCTGCTCGGCACCACGAGGCCGGCAGGAACAATAGCATCGGCTGTAGCCATGTCGATGCCCGGCGACGGCGCAACCGCAGGCTGGAGCTTCACCTGGCCAAGCGAGGGAGCCAAGGGGCCCGTGAGGCTCAGCGCGCCATACCCTGACATAGTGGCAGCCACGTCGCGCTCCAGTACTGCTAGCGACTTGCCAGCAGCTTCGGCGAGAGGCTGGCACCAGGCAGCAGTGACGTAAGCACCAGCCTGCGCCTGGATCTCCTTGGCCACAATCGGGGATGGCCGAGGCCTGGTCGTAGCCACAGGCCGGCCCGTCGTCGCGGGAGACGACCGAGACTTTGCCGGTCGACCAGAGCTTGTGGCAAGGCTCACGACAGTGCCCACAACCGCCACGCCAGCCAGACCGGCGCCGATGAGCCACCAGCGTTGCCTGGGCCTCATGCGCCAGCGTCTCCCCACGACGACCGCCATCCGGACGCTGGAGTACCAGCCATTGAGCACTGCCCACTAGTGGGTGGACCGGTGCCGTACCAGGTGCCTGCAGCCAGGCCACTGACCGGTGCCTTTGCGAAATCGAGGTACAGGCAGAGACCTGACGGGCTGAGCGCACCCAAGGTGGCTTCGTCACCAGTGGTCACCCACACCACTGGCGAAGCTGGCGGCACAGTGCTCGTCACCTGCTCAGCCACTACTGGAGACACCACTTGTGCCTCCATGCCGTTCATGACCTGGGCGGTGCCGCTACAAGGGCCCGCCGGCCCGGCTAGGCAGAAGGTGCCGTACTGCGCCCACACCTCGTCGAGCGCGCTGAGCGCGGCGCTCAGGCGGTCGGCAGTGGCCTGATCGGAAGCGTGGTGACGTGGCCCGACCAAGGTGGCTATGGCAATAGCGGCCAGTACTGCCGTAATGGCACTCACCGTTATCAGCTCCACTAGGGTGAAGCCCGCGTCTATAAGTCGCACAGCGGCGCGGTTTCCCAGGCGTGCCATGGGTCGCCCCAAATGCGCAGGTCGTCGTGCCACAGAGCCAGAGCAGCTAGGTCTTGGGTGTGCCGAGACGCCTGCCATGCCTGGCCCGGCAGTCCCAGCACTCGGTGCCAGATGTAGTTCGCAATCTGGTACGCGCCCGTATAGGGCTCGTTGCTGTGATTGCGGTACTGGCCGCGGCTTTCGTACCAACGGATGCAGCGCCAATCCGCAGTAGCGGTGCTGGTCGCGTCCGAAACGGGCGTGCTGGCTGGGTGTAGCCCGGTCAGCATTCCTAGCACGCTGACCGTCAGCCTTAGCACCTTCACCGGCCCGCGCCAAGTGTCGTCGTAGCCATGACGAGATGTGGGGAGGGATCATCGAGCCCGCCGCCGACCTAGGGCAAGCCACAGCACGGCCAGCAACAAGACCGCAACCAACAGGACCAAGCCCGAGACCAACCAGTTTGTCTGCTTCGGCCCCCCAACCGTTGCCACCTTGGCCTCACCAGGCGAGGATGTCTCAGCACGGTGCTGGCTGGGCGTGACGACGAAGGCGCGCTCCTCAACTGGCCCCCCCAATGCCTGCTCAAGAGCGCAGTAATGGCCAGGAGCCAAGGCCGCGTTTAGTGGGAGCGGGTAGGTCCAACTTGTGCCCGGCACCGTGACACCCCATTGGCGCACGACCGAGACCAGGGCCGGCCCGGGCCGGCCGCACGGCCCGAGCCGCACACTGAGCGAAACCTGCGGTGCCCACAGCACCTGGCCGGTGTTGGTGGCCGGGAAGTCGACATGAGGAGCCGGGCCACCACCTACCCGTGGGGTACCGAACGCGATGCGCCGGACTCGGGGGGCGCCGACGGTGACCACCCAAGCAACCACGGCAGCATCACGCTCAGCGATGCGCACGCGCGCTGCTTTGGGGGGGACCGAAGCCGCACCTAAGGCCTCAACGCCTCCCACGTACTGGTACGGGACCCTGGCCCAGTGTGGTACGACCAGAGTGGCGCTTATCGTCTTGGCCTGGCCGGGCCCAAGTGTCACCGATGTCGGCAAGCCTACCAGCCAACCTGCTGTTGGCCCAGTGCCTAAGGTGTAGCCCACGCCAGTCGTCGGCCCAGTCCCTGCACCAGTCGCCCCGAGCTGAAAAGTGGCCTGGCGCCGGCCAGCGTTGCGGACCATGACAACCAAACGCACCCGCTGGCCTGGCGCGGCTCGCACTTGCCAATAACCGGCGTGGGGCGTGGGGGCAATCGCTCGGACGCTCGGCTGTGAGGGACCAGGCAAAGTCGGGACGGCTGCGTCAGCCACCGAGGACCAACCGAGCACAACACACAGCGTCATGGCTACAATGCGTCGCATACGTACCAACCGTAGCAGTACGCGCCAACGGCGTTTAGCCTGGGCGTGCCTACTCGGGATCGCCACTGTGTCATTGGGCGCGTGCGGCACCAGCCCTGCCGGCAACGCGGTGGGAGCGCCAGGACCAACCGCGAAAGCCACCGGCTCATCGGTTGCCTTGCCTGCGGCACCACCACCGACCCAGCTCAGGGCACCACCAGTCCGACCCACAGCCCAACCAGCACGATCGACCGTGCCCCCCCCACAACTGCCCGCCGGCCAGCGCTCTCGCCTTGGCACACCACAGTCCACCATGAGCTGGGAGGTGCCTGGCACACCTGAGCAGGCGGCGGCCCACTGGGTAGTTGCCATGTTCGAGCCAGGCGACTGGGCTAGCCGCACCCGGGCGCTCAGCACACCTAGCTACTGGGCCGCGCTCCAAGCAACCAGTCGCGGCACACGCCATGGATCCTGGCCAAGCGAAGGAGCCAAGGGGCCTATGAGGGCCAGCCTGTCCGGCCAGGTCGTCATCCTGTCAGCCAACCGGGTCGACGAAGCCGGCTGGAGCCCGGATCGCGAGGTAGTGCTTGTCGTCTACCAGACGGCCGGGCCGGACCCCACTGCCCCAGCCAGACCGGCCCAGCCGATCTACCTGAGCGTGGTCCGACGAGCAGGCCACTGGCTGGTGGACGGTACCTGGGCCCCACTAGCCGGACCGCCCCCTAGCACGGCCAGCACTAGGCCGAAGCCCTCGTCATGAGCCGCGCCCACCAAGGCCTCTGCCTCGGCCCGGCTGAGAGCCGGGACCGGCCTGCCCTCCTGGCCGCACCATCGGTCCATAAGCAGCCCGGCGTCTGCCCACGTCAGCACACAGTGGGCCTTGGCTCGTTGCTCTGCCAGCCACGCCGAGGCTCGTCCTAGATCCACAGGCGGTCGCCGCCATAGCCTGGCTTTGGCATCGTAGCGGGCCAAGAAGCCTGCCAAGCGGCCCAACGAGACCGAGCTGGTCAATAACCCAGCGAGGGCCTTCGCGTCGGGGAGCTGCGGCCAACCACGCCTGACTGCCAACGGCGCAAGTAGCCGGCTGAACGGGACGCGAGTGCCCTGGACCTGCCTACCGACCTGTTCGGCCACGGCCCAAGTGAAGGGCCTGGCCGGCCGGCTTGGGGCAGCATAGACAGCTGCCAGACGACGGGCCGCGCTCAACGCGCCTGGCACACTGGCTTCGCCCAAGGTCGCCCTTGCCCAGCGCTCCACACACGCCTCAAGCGCGGCTTGAGCTGCCAACGCCCCGGCCCCATAACGGCTCAGGACGACCACGAGGTCGTCTTTCTGGCGCAACGGTGCCCACCATGCCGTGCCCGGCTCCAGGGCCACGGCCCCGGCCCGGGTGCCGGGAGGACGCTGAGCAGCCACCACCACTGTCAACGACCTGGCGCAAGCCTTGGTTGACCAGCGCAACTGGGTCTCACCAAGAGGCAGGACCGTGCCGGGCTCGTGGGACAACTTTGGCCAACCGCTGCTCACGGGATGGCTGGCTAGCACAAGCACGCCTCCAGAGGTGGTCTCAGCGGCCCAACGCACCCGGTGCAGCTCATGTTGGGCCTGGCGCGCTGTGCGCAGGACCAAGAGAGCCGCTTCCATCTCGGCCAACCCACCGGTCACTACGCCGGCCCTCCCCCAAGGAACGAGGCGTAGAACTGCGAGCCAGGCCCGATGTAGTCAACCTCCACGTAAGTCCCGGTTTCCAGGGCGTCGACCATTTCGTCATGACCGAGGTAGATGCCGACATGACCGGGGTCGGAACTGGTACCATCCGAGCCCGGAAAGAACACCAAGTCCCCTGGTTGGAGGCTGGCCAGGTCGCTGCTGAAGCCCCCAGCAGCTTGGACGATGCTCCATTGGCCACCAACTCCGGACCAATGCGGCAAGACCACGCCGATCTGGGCATAGGCCCACATCGCCAAGCCAGAACAGTCGAACCCCGGCTGGCCCACAGCCATTGGAGGAGCACTAGCCGAGCCGGACGGCCCCTCTGCCGTACCGCCTCCCCAGACATAAGGAGCCTTGCCAACCCAGGACAACGCGGCCGCAGCCACCCTCGCTAGTGCCCCGCCAGATGCCGTCTCGGGTCCGCCGCAGGGAACACCTTCAACCGCTCCCAGCACAGCCTGGGCGGCGGGCATCCAGCCCTGGTAGCGACCAGGGTAGGCAGACTGTTGGACCGCCTGGGCAGCCAGACCAGGAGGTATCGACTGCCACCCAGGGACCTCGAGGAGGCCCGATGGCCCACCAGCCACGCCATCGAAAAAGGCCTGAGCGGCACTCACTGGGGTCATGCGGCTTGCCACTGGCCCCCAGTCGTCCTGCTGCTGGAACAACCCAACTGATGTCCCGTTAGACGGCAAACTGGAGACGCTGTAAGGGCCCAATTGGGCATGCGAGTCAGCTAATGACCCAGGGACAGCCGGATTGGGCAAGTCCCATAAGCCGGACTCAGTGAGAGCAGTGCCTAGGGCGATGACTATGCCTTCAGGCGGGACGCCCAACGTCTGGCCTGTATGCACCACCACAGCCGCATTGGCCATCTGGGCTGGCCCTAGGCTCACGACACTGCCGTCTGGCCCAGTCACGGCTAGGCTGCCCCCAGGGCCTGTCTGACCACAGATCATGCCACCGCTCGCTACATCGGTAGCTACGCCGCCTGGCTGCCAACCGAGATAGGCAGCCTGCGCTAGCTCAAACACGTTGGCCACGAACAGGCTCGCCAATCTCCGCGGGCCGTGGTCCACTGGGAGGGCTGAAATGGCTGCCTCCATGTCCGTACGCACCGTCTCGGCACTCGCCGAGGTCATGGACACATAGGGGGCATTGGCGTCCTGGGATACCACAATGCCGCTGGCCAGGCTCAGGCCGGTCCACCACCCGGGCTCCGAGCCCACGGCCCGGGCGATGCTGTCGGCCACCCACGCTGCCGAATAGGTCAGGCTGTCAGCCTCCGAGGCCGGCAGAGCTGTAGGGCTGAGCCGGAACGGGCCCAGCCACACCGGCACTGGCCTACTGGTTGTGGTAGCCGGCAGCGTCGTCGTGGTGACCCGGTAGCCCTTCTTGACCGTGGCCGTAGTAGTCGTAGCTGGCAGTGTCGTGGTAGTAGGCGGTGGCTCGCCTGGGTAGGCAGGCAACGAGGGGCAGGGCAGAGGAGAGGCCCCCGGTAGTAGCGGCGGCTCAGTAGCACACGCCCCCGGCCACACGCCCCAGCCGGCACCAGGTCCAGTCTCGTAGTACCACAGAGCCCACACGACCTGCCAGGGCACCTGCCAGGTCGTCCTGACCGAGTCGGCAGCAGCCTGGATGGTACCGAGGCTGACCGGGGACGTGCCTAGGGCACCTGCCAGGTCCCAACTACGGGCCTGGACCGTCTCGTTGGTGCTAGCCAGTAGACCACTAAAGGCCAGTACGGCAACAACGACGCCCACTGGCGACGACATGACGGCCACGATGAGGCCCACCATCAACCACCGCCGCCCACGGCGACTGGCCACCAGAGCCTTAGCTGCCCCACCGACGGCCCCAGGAACACCCCCACCTGTCGCGGCCCCAGAAGCGGCTCCACCAACCGCGTTGGCGATAACGTCTCTGGCCTTCTCTGTAGTTTCACCTACTGCCATATATCCTCAGCATTCCCTCTGTCCTTGTGCCACACCACGCACACGAAGGCACTGCGACCTAGCCACCCTCCTGACTGGTGCTGCCCGCCTGGACCATTTGCCAAAGGTTCCGCGCGACCTCGCGGTGAGCTGCACCCTCGGCCCGCCGAGCCGGTGCTTCTGCTCGCCAGCGCAACACACGGTGCCCAGCCCATAGTGCGCCGCCAATAGCAGCGATAGGCGCTGAAGCAGTAGTCACCACAAGCCCAGCCACCGCTGCTCCACCTAGGACCGCGCCTCGCGCCAAGCCTCGGATCGGAGCAACTCGGAAACGCTCATAGGTGTGCCGGCCCCAGTCGGTTATGGCCGAACGAGCCCGGTCGAGATGACCTCCCTCGGCTGCTCGCAGCAGCGCGAGGCCTTGGCTTTCAGCCTCACGCTGTTCGCGTCGCTGAGCATGCCGCTCAGCTGCAACACGTCGCCACGATGCCCACCTCATGACCTGCGCCGGTTCTACCTGGGGGTTGGTTGGCTCACTGGCACCCTCGTAGTCCCGCTCCCCCGCCGCGCCCATGGCCCCAGAGCGACGCCCTTGCACTTGGCCTGCTCCTTGTGCACCACCACCAGTGGCTCGGGACCATCGCGGCCCGCGCCACTGCCCCGGACCGGGCCTGGGGCCACCACTGGGACGCCCACCGGTGGGACGCCCACCGGCCGCGCCCGCAGCGGGCTGGCCCGGGCCCCGGCTA
>JAJPKN010000026.1 GCA_021323695.1 Actinomycetota bacterium
CGACATCATCGAGGAGGAGCTGGCCGAGCCGTCCGAGGTCCACTTCGAGGAGCTCCCCAAGCCGGCCCAGATCTTCAACTTCCTGAACGACTACGTGGTGGGCCAGGAACGAGCCAAGAAGATACTCTCGGTGGCCGCCTACAACCATTACAAACGAGTCCAGGCGGGTGGCTACCAAGACGGCGACGTGGAGCTGCAGAAGTCCAACATCTTGCTGCTGGGCCCCACCGGGTGCGGCAAGACCTTCCTGGCCCAGACCCTGGCCCGGATGCTGAACGTGCCCTTTGCCATAGCGGATGCGACCGCCCTCACCGAGGCGGGCTACGTGGGCGAGGACGTCGAGAACATATTGCTCAAGCTCATCCAGGCGGCGGACTACGACATCAAGAAGGCTGAGACCGGCATCATCTACATCGACGAGATCGACAAGATCGCCCGCAAGAGCGAGAACCCCTCGATCACCCGGGACGTCTCCGGAGAGGGAGTGCAACAGGCGCTGCTCAAGATCCTGGAAGGCACAACCGCTTCAGTGCCCCCGCAGGGCGGCCGCAAGCACCCGCACCAGGAGTTCCTCCAGATCGACACCACCAACGTGCTGTTCATCTGCGGTGGTGCCTTCGCCGGCCTCGAAAAGATCGTCCAGAGCCGCCTGGGCCGCCAGGGCATCGGGTTCCGGGCCGAGATCCACCGGGCCCACGAAGCCGACGAGGCCGAGCTTTTCACCAAGGTCCTGCCCGAGGACCTGCTCAAGTACGGGCTGATACCCGAGTTCGTGGGACGGCTGCCGGTGATCGGGACCGTGTCCAGCCTCGACAAGCGGGCCCTGGTCCGGATACTCACCGAGCCGAAGAACGCCCTGCTCAAGCAGTACCGCAAGGTGTTCGAGCTCGACGGGGTCGAGCTGGAGCTCACCGAGGACGCGCTGGACGCGGTGGCCGAACAGGCCATGTTACGGGGCACCGGTGCCCGGGGGCTCAGGGCCATCCTGGAAGAGGTGCTGCTCGAGGTGATGTACGACCTGCCGAGCCGGTCCGACATAGGCAAGTGCGTCATCGACCGCTCGGTGGTGCTCGAGCGGGTGGCCCCCACGCTGGTCCCCCGTTCCGAGGCCGTCCACCGGGAGCCGCTCAGGGCCAGGAGGGCAGCCAGCTGACCCTGTCGTTCGGGGACTCCCTGGCGTGGCTCGACTCCCACCAGGACCTCGAGAAGATCCTTTCCGGGACCAGGTACCGCGTCCCTAACCGCGAGCGGATGCGGCAGTTGGCCTACCTGATGGGCGACCCGCAGGCGTCGCTGCCCGTCCTCCACATCACCGGCACCAACGGCAAGACATCGACCGCCCGTGCCCTGTCCCAGCTGCTCATTTCCAAGGGGCTCAACGTCGGCACCTACACGAGCCCCCACCTGGAGCGGCTCAACGAGCGCATCATGGTCGGGCTGGAGCCGGTCCCCGACGAGGACCTGGCCGAGGTCCTCTCCGACCTGGCCGGCCTAGAACCTCTGATGAGCGAGCGGCCGACGTGGTTCGAGGTCATGACCGCGGCCGCCTTCCGTTATTTCGCCGACCGGCCGGTGGACGTGGCCGTCGTAGAGGTGGGGATGGGGGGCCGCTGGGACGCCACCAACGTGGCGGACGCGGAGGTGGCCATCGTCACCAACATTGCCCTGGACCACACCGAGCTGCTGGGCTCCACCCGGGCTGAGATCGCCGGTGAGAAGGCTGGCATCGTGAAGCCGGGGTCCACTTTGGTGCTGGGGGAGACGGACCCGGCTCTCTACGACGTGTTCGCGGCCGAGCACCCCGCTGCCCTGTGGCTGGCCGGGAGGGACTTCGCGCTGACCAGCAACCTCATGGCCGTTGGGGGCCGCCTGCTGGGCCTGCGTACCCCCGGTGGCAGCTACGAGGGCGTCTACCTGCCGCTGCACGGCCGGCACCAGGCCCACAACTTCCTGGCTGCCCTCGTCGGCGCCGAGGCCTTCTTCGGGGGGCCCCTCGAAGCTGAGATCGTGGAGCAGGCCGCGGCCGCGGTGCGCTCCCCCGGGCGCCTGGAAGTCGCCGGCCGGAGCCCGCTGTTGGTGCTGGACGGGGCCAAGAACGTGGCTGGTGCCCAGGCCTCGGCCCTGGCCGTGGCCGAGGAGTTCGGGGAGGCAACAGCGCGGGTCCTGGTCGTCGGGATGCTGAGGGGAAAAGACGCCCGTGAGATGCTCGAGGCCCTGGACGCCCCCAAGGCCCGCCTTGTGGTGACCTGCCCTCCACCGTCCCCCCGGGCCCAGCCCGCCGAGGTGGTGGCCGAGGCGGCCCGCAGCCTGGGGTGCCAGGCAGTGGCCAAGGCTTCGGTAGCCGAGGCGCTCGAGCTGGCCCTCAGCGAAGCCAGGGCGGAGGAACTGGTGCTGGTCACCGGGTCCCTTTATGTCGTGGGGGCCGCCCGCTCGGCCCTGGCCGGCGAGGAGGGGGCCCGAGCGGCTGGCAGGGCGCTGTGAGCGCCCTGCGGGCACCCGGCCGCCGCCCGTCCCGGTGGGCCGGGCGCGCTAACCTCGTCGGCTTGTGAGCCAGCAACCGCACGCACAACCCGGCGACAGGGACGACCGGTCCCTTGTCATCTGCAAGCCCGACGCAGTGGAGCGCGGCCTGGTGGGAGAGGTGATCGGCCGCCTGGAACGAAAGGGCCTCCGGCTGGTCCGGGCCGAGCTACGCCACCTGGACAAGCAGACCGCGGCCGCCCACTACGCCGAGCACGTGGGCAAGCCTTTCTACGACAGCCTGATCGCGCACATCACCCGGTCGCCGGTCCTGCTCGTGGTGGTGGAGGGGCCCCCGGGCACCTGGCAGGTGGTGCGCCAGATGATGGGTGCGACCAACCCCGCCCAGGCGGCGCCGGGGACCATCCGGGGCGACCTGGGCCTGTCCATGACCGAGAACCTGGTCCACGGTTCCGACAGCGCCGAGTCCGCCCGGAGGGAGGTCGCCTTGTTCTTCCCCGACCTGGCGTGACCCTGCTCCCCGTCCCCGGCCCAGTCCCCAGCCCAGTCCCCAGCCCAGTCCCCGGCCCGGTTACCGGCGTGCCCCGGGGCCGGCGGCCCGGCGCTCGGGGGGTGGGTAGCCCTCCCCACCGGGAGCGCCTGGAGTTACCCGGCCCGGGCGGTTAACCTGGAGGTGGACCTGTGCCCTCGCCTTCCCACAGGAGGTCCTCCTTCGTGCGCGACAGACTTTTCTCATCGTTCAGGCGGGGCTTGGCCGTCGACTTGGGCACTGCCAACACGCTGGTCTACCTCCAGGGCCGGGGGATAGTCCTGAACGAGCCGTCCGTCGTGGCCATCGACGCCCGGGACGGCCGCCCCTTGGCGGTGGGCCTGGAGGCCAAGAGGATGATCGGCCGGACCCCGGCCCATATCCAAGCCGTACGCCCCCTACGCGACGGCGTCATCGCCAACTTCGAGATCTGCGAGAAGATGTTGGCCTATTTCATCCGCCGGGTCCACCCGGGCCGGCTCTCCAAGCCCGACATGGTCATATGCGTGCCCTCCGGCGTGACTGGGGTCGAGAAGCGGGCGGTCATGGACGCGGCCGAAGCCGCGGGGGCCCGCCAGGCGTGGATCATCGAGGAGCCTATGGCGGCTGCCATCGGGGCGGGGCTGCCGGTGCACGAGCCGACGGGCAATATGGTGGTGGACATCGGTGGCGGGACAACAGAGGTGGCGGTCATCTCTATGGGCGGCATCGTGACCAGCCAGTCGGTGCGCATCGCAGGCGACGAGCTGGACGAGTCGATAATCCAGTTCATCAAGAAGGAGTACAGCCTCGCGTTGGGCGAGCGGACCGCGGAGGAGATAAAGATCGCCCTTGGGTCTGCCTGCCCACTGCAGGAGGAGGTCAGTGCCGAGATACGCGGCCGAGACCTGATCACCGGGCTCCCCAAGACGATCGTGACCACCACCGAGGAGATCCGCGAGGCCATCGAAGAGCCGGTGGGAGCGATCGTGGACGCGGTCAAGGTGACGTTGGACAAGACCCCTCCTGAACTGGCAGCCGACATCATGGAGCAGGGGATCGTCCTCACTGGCGGGGGGGCGCTGCTGCACGGCCTGGACGCCAGGCTGGCCGCCGAGACCGGCATGCCGATAGTGATCGCTGACAACCCCTTGCAGTCCGTGGCCTTCGGCAGCGGGCAGTGCCTGGAACAGTTGGGGGTCCTTTCCGACGTACTCATGACCAGTTCGCGATAGCGAGGTGTAGACCGCAGCTGTGGCTGCTTCTCGGCGCCCGAACAACCGCTTCGTGCTGGTGGTACTGGTCCTGCTGGGTGTCAGCCTGGTGACCCTGAGTGCCCGCAGCAGTGGCCGGGGTATTTTCGACCAGGTACGAGGCTACGCGCGAGACGTTGCCGACCCGTTCCAGTCGGCCGCCCACGCCGCTTTGCAGCCGGTCGGCGATTTCTTGGCCGGCGCGCTCGATTACCGCTCCTTGGAACAGGAGAACCAGCTGCTGCGGCGCGAAGTGGCGGCGTCCGAGACCGCCCAGGCGCAGGCTGCTGCCGAGCAAGCCCAAGCCGAGCAGGTCCTGGCCCAGGCTCACCTCGACTACCTGGGGGAGGTGCCCACGGTCCCGGCCCAGGTGGTGGGAGTGGGGAGCGCCAACTTCGAACAGACCATAGAGGTGGACCGGGGTTCGGCCGAGGGGGTGGCCGTGGGGGAGCCGGTTGTCTCGGCCGGGGGCCTGGTGGGCACCGTCTCGGCTGTGTCCACCCACCTGGCCACCGTCACCTTGCTGGACGCACCTGGCTTCACGGTGGGAGTAGAGGTAGTGAGCAGCCCTGCAGCTCCATCCTCGGGCAGGAAAGGGCCGTCCCGGGGGAGGGCGCCCACCTCGACCGGCACAAGTACCTCTACTTCGACCGGCACGAGCACCCCCACCTTGACGAGCACCTCCACCTCGACGAGCACCTCCACCTCGGCCGGGGCCTCAGCCCAGGCGGGCGCGGTGGTGGGGGCAGCCACTGGGCAAGGGGCAGGCAACGCGCTGAGCGTGCAAGGTGTCGACGTGGGCTCGGACATAAAGCCGGGCGACAAGCTGGTCACCAGTGGCCTGCAGCTGGAGCACTTCCCTGCCGGCATACCTGTGGGCACCGTCACTTCGGTGTTCTCCCCTCCGGGGGCGCTCCAGCTGGCCATCTCGATGAAGCCGTTCGTCGACCTCGACAACCTCGGGGTCGTCCAGGTGCTCCTGTGGTCTGCCCAGTCAGGTTGACCGGCTCTTCCCCAAGCCGTCCCGGCCTCCGGGCGCACGGCGTCGGCGCTGCGGGCTGCCCAGCTCGGCTGAGCGGCTCTCCCAGGAGGCGGCCCCTGTGAACGGGCGCCGGGGCAAGACGGCAGCCAAGGTCGCCTTGCTCTTGGTGGTGGGCATTTTCGTCCAGACCACCTTCGGCGCTGACCTCCGGGTGGACAACGTGGCCCCTGACTTCATGTTGCTGCTGAGCGTATGTGCCGGCCTGGCCGGTGGGGCGCAGGCCGGGGCGGTGGTGGGGTTCGCGGCCGGCTTGCTGAGCGACCTGTTCTTGCAGGCCACGCCTTTTGGCCTTTCTGCCTTGGCCGCCTGTTTGGCCGGCTTCACCGTGGGCTGGGCCCGGGACAACCTCTTTCAGCCCCGCCTGCTGCTGTCCCCGGTGGTCGCTGGCGCCGGCACCGTGGTGGGCGTGGCTAGTTTCGTAGTGGTCGGTTACCTGGTCGGCCAAGCCCAGCTGGTGGCCCCAGGCAAGACCTGGCTGGTCGAGCAGGCGGTTATAGAGGGCGTGCTCTCTGCCTTCTTCGCCCTGCCCGCGGTAGCGCTCATGGCTTGGGCGCTGGGGGCCTCTGAGGGTGCGCTCTCCGCGCCAGGAGAGGTGCCAGCCGGGGGCCTGCCGCCCGCCCGCCGGTCTCGTGCGGCAGCCCGGTCCCGCCGGCGGCGGCGGGCGGTGCCCAGGACGACGACGGTACGGTGATCGGGTGAGCAACACCTCCACGGCGGAGCCCCCCTCTACCAAGTTGCGCGCCACGGCTGTGCTGGTGGTGGTGGTATGCCTGTTCGCCGCGCTCTTGGGCCGCCTGTGGTACCTGCAGGGCATCGAGGCCCAGTCCCTCTCCGTGCAACAGTTGGCCGGCCAGGGGATCTTGAAGGTGTTCCTGCCCGCGCCCCGCGGTGAGATATTCGACCGCAACGGGAGGTTGCTCGTCGGCAACCGCATCGAACAGGTCGTCACCGTCGAGCGAGACTCGGTGGTGTCGGACCCGGGCTTGGTGGGCCGCCTGGCAGCCTTGTTGGGGATGTCCCCTGCCCAGGTCGAGTCCGCGGTCAACAACCTGCAGTACAGCCCGTACCAGCCGGTGCCGGTGGCAGAGGGCGTGAGCAACGCGGTGGCGCTCGCCGTCAAGGAGAACCAGGCACTGCTGCCCGGGGTCAGTGTGCAGGCCGAGCCGGTGCCTTACTACCCTTACGGCTCCCTGGCAGCCAACATCCTCGGCTACGTAAGCCAGGTCACCGCCTCGGAGTACGCACAGCTGAAGAACGTGAGCTGTGGCCCCGCAGTCGGCCCTTGTTACCAGCCGAACTCCCAGGTGGGCCAGGCGGGCGTGGAGAACGCCTTCGAGCAGTACCTGCGAGGTACCCCGGGCGTGGAGGAACTGCAGGTGGACTCCCAGGGCCACGTCCTCGGGGTGGTGCCCGGCAGCTACCGCCCGCCCGTGCCGGGCGACGACGTCATCTTGTCCATCGACCTGAAGGACCAGCAGGCGGCCGAAGCCGCGCTCGCCGATTGGTTGGCCAAGGCCCGCGCCATGGTCTGCCCCGACACGGCCCTCCAGGGCTACCACTGCCGGGCGCCAGCGGCGTCCATGGTGGTCGAAGACCCCCGCAACGGCCAGGTCCTCGCTTTGGCCACCAACCCCGACTACAACCCGGTCGACTTCATCGGCGGCATAAGCGAGGCGAAGTGGCAGGCGTACAACAACCCCGCCAACAACTACCCCCTCATAGACCGGGCCATTTCCACCGGGTACGCCCCCGGTTCGACATGGAAGCTGGTCACCGCCACGGCCATGCTGCGCTACGGGCTGCGAAGCCCCTACACCATATATGACGACACCGGTACGTACACGATCGGGGGCCAGGTCTTCCACGACAACGACAACGTCGCCCTGGGCCCGGTGGACCTGCAGCAGGCCCTCGCCGAGTCCAGCGACACTTATTTCTACAGCCTCGGCGGGCAGTTCTACCTCCAGTACGACTACGGCCACCACCTCAATGGCCCCGACCCCCTGCAGCAGGTGGCCGCGCAGTACGGCCTGGGCGACTACAGCGGGATCGACCTCCCCGGTGAGGCACCCGGGCTGGTGCCGACCGCCCAGGTGGTGGCCAAGGAGCACGCCCAGTACCCCAAGGCTTACCCCGACGGTGTTTGGGAGCCTGGTTTCGAAGTACAGGAGGCCATAGGCCAGGGCCAGGACCTGGTGACCCCCTTGCAGCTGGCGAACGCCTACGCCACCTTTGCCAACGGGGGGACGTTGTACGTGCCCCAGATAGCCCTCGAGGTCACCTCGCCGGGCACCGGCCTAGCCCCCGGGGCCAAAGTGCTCAAGCGGTTCGGGCCCCAGGTGAAAGGGCACGTCCCGATGCCTTCGGCCTCCGGCCGCTCGGCCATGCTCCAGGGCTTCTTGGGGGTCACGTCCAGCCCCCAGGGCACCGCCTACGGTGCCTTCGCCGGCGCCGGCTTCCCCCTCAGCCGCTACCCAGTGGCCGGCAAGACCGGGCCGGCCCAGGTCGAGAACCTCTGCACCACCGCCAAGTGCCCGCCCGGCTACGTGCCTTGGCCGATGTACAAGCAGGACACCTCGGTGTTCACCAGCTTCGCCCCCGCCTACCATCCTCGCTTCGTGGTCGATGCCATCTTCGAGCAGGCGGGCTATGGCGCCAGCGTGGCGGCCCCGGCGGTCGAGCAAGAGTACTTGACCCTGTTCGGCCTCAACCATCAAGCCAGTTCTCCCGCCAGCCCCGGGGGCGGGCACTGATGGCGCTGACCGCCCTTCCCTCGGCCAGCGCCGGGACCGGCGGGGCCGTTGCCCGCCGGCCAGTGGTCACCCCCCTGTGGCGCCATGTGGACGTGCTGGTGGTCGCCGCCGCCGCCGCCCTGTCGGCCACGGGCGTGGTGATGGTCTACGCCACCACCAAGAACCCCCTGGCCGTTGCCGGCCTCAACCCCCAGGCCACCATGCGCAAGGAAGCGCTCTTCGCAGTCATCGGTTTCGGCGCCATGTGCCTGGTGGCCTTGGTGGACTACCACAAGTACCTGTCGTGGGCACCGGTGCTCTACGCAGGCAGCATCCTCATGCTGCTGGCCACCTTTGCCGTTGGCCACCAGACCCTGGGGGCGCAGTCGTGGATCCAGGTGGGCAGCTACCAGGTGGAGCCCTCAGAGGTGGTGAAGGTGACCCTGGTGCTGTCCCTGGCTGCCCTCCTGGCCGGCCGCAAGGGCCAGGTCAGCGGGCGCATGTTGTTCCTCGTGCTCGGGCTGTCGGTGGTGCCCTTCTTGCTCATCTACAAACAGGACGCCCTTGGCAGCGCGCTGGTGCTGGCCGTGGTCATGGTCGGCATGCTGCTCCTGGCCGGCACCCGAGGCCGGCACATGGTGGCCCTGGTACTGGTGGCGGCAGTGGGCATTGGCGCGGTGCTGCAGCTCGGCGTCCTCAAGCAGTACCAAAAGGACCGCCTCACCACCTTCCTGACTGCCCCGCCGGGCGTTGCCCCGGTCAACAGCCAGGCCGACCCCTACGCGGCCACGATCGAGTACAACCTGGACCAGGCCAAGGCCACCATAGCGGACGGGGGCCTGACGGGTAAGGGCCTGTTCCGGGGCCCCCAGACCAACCTTTCCTACGTCCCCAACCAGTCCACCGACTTCATCTTCACGGCGGTGGCCGAGCAGTTCGGCTTCGTTGGCTCCAGCTTGCTGCTGGCCCTGTTCGCGCTGCTCATCTGGCGCACGTGGCGAGCGGCGATGTTGTCGCGGGACCTGGCTGGCACCCTTGTCTGCATTGGGGTGCTGAGCATGCTCATGTTCCAGGTTTTCGAGAACGTGGGCATGACCATGGGCATAATGCCGGTGGCGGGCATCACGCTGCCGTTCCTCAGCTACGGGGGTTCGTCGATGCTGGTGGACTGGGTGGCCGTGGGGCTGGTGGTCAACGTGGGGATGCGCCGGTACTCTTGAGGGGCCTGCGGGCAGTTGGCCTGGGCCGGGGAGGCAGCTACGGTGGGCTCGACCGGCGAGGTGACCGGTCGGCGAACCTGAGCTTTAGCTGAAGCCTTGGCTATGGGCCCTTGGCGGGCGGGCAGTGGCCGCTACACTTGTCCGGTGGGATGAGCTCGTTGTGGTCTCATAGGTACGCGCCCCGCGCTTTTGAGCCGCGGTCTTGGGTGCTGAGGTGGCGAGGGCCGGTGCCTGCGCCAGCTCGGGCGGCCACCGTGGGCCCGCGCCCGACAGCTCGGCCACCGCTGGAGCGGGACCGCGTACCGGCGGGCCTGCAGGTGAGGGAGGCCAGCTTGCTGCGCCTGGGGGCAACGGTGCTACCAGGCGTGGACCGGGTGGCCCCGGCCTTGTCGCCGCCGGCGCGACGCGTTCGTGCGCCCTTGGTGGCCCCGGTCCCTCAGGGGGCCCTTTGGGACGGGCCGTTGGCTGCCGTTCGAGCTCATTGTTCACGTACAGGTTTGAGCGCCGGCCCTCAGGCTGCACCCGCCGTTGGGCGCGCCCACGGCACGCTGCGGAGCGTGCCCATTTTGAAGGGGAACTCTCGATGTCGCAACCATTGCCCGGGCAGCCGGGCGCGGCGAGCGCCGAGCTCGCCCTCGGAGCGGGGCCCGGCGGGCCCGCAGGAGGCGGGGAACTTGGGCTTCCTGAAGACTTGCTCAGCACCGGCGCCAAGCCCAGGAAGAGGCGCCGCGGCTCCCGGGGCGGGCGGGGCAGGCGGGCCTCGGCCGTCCTTGTAGCCTCCTCGGCACCGGTTGGTGCCGGCCCGGTGCCCGCAGCAGGGGTGCCGGCCCCTGCCCCAGTCGACCAGGCCACCCAAGCTGGCCAGCCACCGGGCCCGGCAGTACCCGGTCCGGACCGGGCCCCGGTGGACGACCAGGCCGAGCCCGCGGACGTCCCCGGAGGCCAGGCCGCGGCGGCCAAGATGGGCGAGGAACGCGTCGCCAAGCCCAAGATCGGCGACACCCGTCCTGGGGCACCGCCGGTCCTGAGACGGCTGGGGGCCAGGAGCCGGCCAGCCGGCCAAGGCTCCCTGGTTGCCTCCAGCGAGGGCCAAGGCCCCCTGGGCGTCCCCAGCCAGGGCAGTGCCGCACCAGCCGGGCCGGGCAGCACCGCGGTAGCTGGTGAGGGCGCAGCCGCGGATGGCGCAGCCGGTGATGGGGCGGCCGGCAACGGCTCTGTGCCGGTCGCCAGGGCCCAGGCCGCGACCACGCGACGCCGACGTCGCAGCGCGCCCGCAGCCAGAGGACGTCGGGGGGCCAGGCCCGGAGATGGGCCCTACGTGGGCGGCTCGCCCGAGGAAGAGGCCAGCCGGACGGGGGGGAGCACCTCCGCTCAGGTGGGTGCGGTCGAGGCGCCGCCCCGGGGCGAGCCCGGCGGCCGTCGGGCCTCTCGCGAGCGCCGCAGCCGGCCGCTGGGCCGTTACCTGATGGCCGTGCACGTCGGCCCGACCGCCACGCAGATCGCGGTGCTCGAAGGCCGGTCGCTCATCGAGCACTACGTGTCCCGCCCGGCCGACGACGCCACCCAGATCGATGGCAACATCTACCTCGGCCGGGTGCAGAACGTCCTGCCCGGCATGGAGGCGGCCTTCGTGGACATCGGTACGCCCAAGAACGCGGTGCTGTACCGCGGCGACTTGCGCTTCGACGAAGAGGAAGTCGAAGGGGCCGGTGACGAGCAACCGAGGCCGACGCGGGGGCGGTCAGCCGGCGGCGCTCAGGGGGCGCGCATCGAGCAAGTGCTGCGCACCGGCCAGAGCATCGTCTGCCAGGTCACCAAGAACCCCATAGGGACCAAGGGGGCGCGCCTAACCCAGGAGGTCTCGCTCCCCGGGCGCTTCGTGGTGCTCATCCCCAACAGCGAGACCTATGGCATCTCCAAGCGCCTCCCGGACGAGGAACGCAAGCGCCTCCGCAAGCTGCTCGACGACATCCGTCCCCCTGGGCACGGCTTGATCGTCCGTACCGCAGCCGAAGGAGCCTCCGCGGACGAGCTGTCCAGGGACGTCGCCCGCCTCTTGAGCCAGTGGGAACAGGTGGAGGAGCTGGCTCGCACCTCCAAGGCCCCCAAGCTGCTGTACCGGGAGCCGGACCTGGCCGTGAGGGTCATACGCGAGGAGTTCAACCGTGATTACCGGGCCGTCGTGATCGACGACCGGGGCCTTTACCAGCAGGTGCGGGACTACGTGTCGCGCATAAGCCCGGAGCTGGCCGACCGGGTCGAGCTGGCCGACCAGGAGACCGAGGCCCTGCCCCTCTTCGAGCGCTTCCGGGTCCACGAGCAGATCCACAAGGCCTTGGACCGCAAGGTGTGGTTGCCCTCAGGAGGGTCGATCATCATCGAGCGCACCGAAGCGCTGACGGTCATCGACGTGAACACGGGCAAGAACGTGGGCACGTCCAACCTCGAAGAAACCGTGTTCCGCAACAACCTCGAAGCGGCCGAGGAGATAGCCCGCCAGCTGCGCCTGCGGGACATCGGGGGCATCATCGTCATCGATTTCATCGACATGGAGGTCCCGGCTAACCGAGCCGAGGTCGTCCGCACCTTCCGCGAGGCCCTGGCCCGGGACAAGACCCGCTCCCAGGTGTTCGACATTTCCGAGCTGGGCTTGGTGGAGATGACCCGCAAGCGCATCTCCGAGGGCCTGGTCGAGTCCTACTCGGAGACCTGCCCCACCTGCGGGGGGCGCGGCATCGTCTTCGACGAGTCCCTGCTGTAGCCCGGGCCGGCCGGCGCGGCCTGGCCGCTGTCGTGCTGAGCGGGGGCCTAGCCCGCTACCGCCACCGCCGGCTCACTTGGGGGCCGCCTCGCTACGGGCTTGGCCGACCGGGGGGCAGGGCAGAGGCTCTTGGTGGCTGCCCTGGGAGCGAGCTGGCACACCGCGTCCAGCAGGAGGTGCCGAGCGTCGTAGAGCAGGTGGAGCGGCCTGCCTGCCAGGGCCACCGAGACCTGGGAGGCACAGGCCCAAGCTGTCACATCGAAGACCTCGCCTTTTCGCCCAGGTGGGGGGCGGAAGGAGACCGTGTAGAGGGGCGAGTCCTCCATGCAGGCCACCGCCGGTGCCAGGGGGAGGGCGTCGAACGCCCGGGCCAGCTTGGCACTTTGGGCCAGGCCAAGGTTGATGGTGACGGGAGAGGGCGGTGCCGGTGCCACGACCACCGGCCCAGGTGCGGGGATTCCCAGCCGAGCGCGGTCGTGGACCGGGGCCGTCTCGGCCGGGGAGCGCCGTGGTTCCCACACGGTCAGCGCTTTGACCTGCAGCAGGCAGGCTTCCCCCACGTGCAGGCACCCTCGCCCCGCGCTTGTCGTCGTTGAGTAGCTGAGAGCAGCCGAGTACTCGTCCGGCCCGAAAGTGGGCAGGGTGACGGTGAACTCCTCAGATGTCTGGCCTCGACGGTCCCCGGCCCAGCCCAAGCTGGCCCGGGAGCTGCCCACCGGCAGGTGCGAGAGCACGTAGGCGAGCATCGAGGCGGCCGCTGGCTGGTGGACGAGGTAGGTGCGTCCCGCGCCAGCGGGGCCGGGGCTGGCGAAGCGTGCCCGGGCTGCCGCTGGGAGCGGGCCCCTCCAGGCCTTGGCGCCCGGCGGCAGCGGGGCCTGGGCGAGCACCTCGGAGGCGAAGGCTTGGGCCGTGGTGGCACGGGACCAGTGGGCCGGGGGGTGCGGCCGGGTGGCCCCGGCCGGCACCGAAGCCCAGCTCGCAGCGGCCAGGGCCAGTGCCGCGACCGCGCCGGCGCTCGCCCCCATGGCGTCAGCTGGCCTGGTAGAGGGCCGTCAGGGTGCCCCGGGCCAGGGTGTGGAAAGTCAGGTTGAAGCCAAGCATGGCCATGGTCGCGTCCGGGCCCAGGTCCAGCTTGGCCGTGCCCAGCGCGTGCACGGCAAAGATGTAACGGTGAGGGCGGTCCCCCTTGGGAGGGGCCGCTCCCATGTAGCCGACTGACCCGGCGTCGTTGCGCAGCTGGAAGGCACCGTGGGGAAGGTGCCGGCCGGAAGCCTCTCCCGCTCCCCGAGCCAGCTCGGTGACCTCGGAGGGGATCCCGACCACGCCCCAGTGCCAGAACCCGCTCCCCGTGGGGGCATCCGGGTCGTAGCAGGTGAGGGCGAAGCTGGCGGTCTGCTCCGGGAAGCCCGACCAACGAAGGTGCGGGCTCAGGTTCTGGCCACCGGCCCAGTCGCTCACCTGGGCGGGGGGCAGCTGGCCGCCGTCGGTCAGGTCGTCACTGGACAACGTGAAACTGGGGACGGGGGGCAGGAGGTCATAGGGGTTGGGGCTCATGGGACGTTCCAGCATTGGGTACCTCCTTCGTGGATGCACCCAGGATAGGGCCAGGGGCCCGGCCCAGTCGGTGAGGCTGGCCGGCTGGGCCCGCGGCGCGCCGGTTATACTTGCACCCCTGTGTACGCGGTGATCAAGACCGGTGGCAAGCAACAGCGGGTGACCGAGGGCCAACGCCTCGACGTGGAGCTGCTCGGCGCCCAGGTGGGCGAGGCCGTCTCGTTCGCTCCCGTCTTGGTGGTGGACGGGGAGACCGTACTGGCCACGCCCAGCGAGCTACGGGGTGCCCAGGTGGCCGGCCGGGTCGTCGGCGAGCGCAAAGGCCCCAAGGTGCGGGGTTTCGTCTACAAGCCCAAGACCAGGGGCCGGCGCCGGTGGGGGCACCGCCAGCGTTACAGCACCGTGGAGGTCACGGCCATCACCAGGGAGGTCTGACCAGTGTCCAAGACCAAGGGCGGCGGGAGCACCCGCAACGGCCGCGACAGCGCGGCCAAGCGTCTGGGGGTCAAGTTGTACGACGGGGCGACCGTGACTGCCGGGTCGGTCATCGTGCGCCAGCGAGGTACTCATTTCCACCCCGGTATCGGCGTCGGCCGGGGTGGTGACGACACCCTCTTCGCGTTGGTCGACGGCCGGGTGCGCTTCGGGCGCCGCCGGGGGCGTCGCCTGGTCGACGTGGCCCCCCTGGCGGAGGCGGCCTCCCCGGCCTCCCCGCCAGGCTGAGCAGCCCGGCTGAGCCGCCTGGCTGAGCCAGGTCCGGGGCTCGCCCGGGCCTAGCCGCCACGCCTGGTCCGTGCCTGGGAGGTGCCAGGGTGGTGCCTGGCTCGTAGCATGGGCAGGGCTATGTCGGACAGTGCTGGGCCGGGCCGGGCCGGGCCGAAAGGAGCCGGAGGTTGCCCTGGCCAGCCGAAGCTGCTATTGGGAGCGCGCCAAGCGTGTTCGTAGATGAATGCCAGCTCCACGTGAAGGCGGGGGACGGAGGGGCCGGCGCAGTGTCCTTTCGGCGGGAGGCACACGTTGCCCAGGGTGGCCCGGACGGTGGCGACGGGGGCCGCGGGGGGGACGTGTGGCTGGTGGCCGACGCCAACGTGGCGTCGCTGCTGGCCTTCAAGGACCACCCCCACCGCAGCGCCACCTCTGGCGCCCACGGCCAGGGCAAGGGCCGCCACGGCCGGGCCGGGGCGGACCTGGAGGTGCCCGTGCCCGAGGGGACGGTCGTGCGGGACCTCGACGGCCGGGTGGTGGCCGACCTGGCTGTGGCGGGGAGCCGGTGGCTGGCGGCGCGCGGTGGCCAAGGAGGCCGGGGCAACGCCAGGTTCCTCTCCAACCGCCGGCGCGCCCCATCTTTTGCCGAGCAGGGCGAGGCCGGCGAAGAGCGCTGGTTGAACCTCGAGCTCAAGTTGATGGCCGACGTCGCCTTGGTCGGCTTCCCCAACGCCGGCAAGTCCACGCTCATATCGCGCATTTCGGCGGCCAAGCCCAAGGTGGCGCCCTACCCCTTTACCACCCTGGAGCCGCACCTGGGCGTGGTGCGCTACGGCGACCACGAACTGGTAGTGGCGGACGTCCCCGGCTTGGTGGAGGGGGCCAGCCACGGGCGCGGCCTGGGGCACCGCTTCTTGCGCCATGTTGAGCGCGCCCGTGTGCTCGTGGTCCTGCTCGACCTGGCCGCTGACGACGGGCGCGCCCCGGACGAGCAACTGCGGGTACTGCTGGGCGAGCTGGAAAGCTACCAGCCCGAGCTGCTGGCCCGACCCCGGGTGGTGGTCGGTTCGCGTGCCGACATAGCCCACCCGGGGTGGCGGGAGCGGCTGGCGGTGCCCACCCTGTCGGCGGTCACCGGCGAGGGGCTCGGCTGGCTCCTGGGGGAGATGGCGGCTGAAGTGGGACGGGCTCGGTCGGTCACCCCCCAGTCCCGCCACATGGTGCTGCACCGGCCGGTCCCGACCGGCATTGCGGTCGAGCGGCTGGCCGGAGGGGGCTTCGTCGTCCGGGGCCGTCAGGCCGAGCGGGCTGTGGCCCTGTCCGACCTCAATGACCCCGGGGCGCTCGGCTACGCCCAGGGACGCCTGCGCCAGCTCGGCGTCAACCGGGCGCTCCAGCGCGCTGGGGCCCGGGAGGGCGACAGGGTGCGCATCGGGGCTTTCGAGTTCGACTGGCAGCCCGACTGATGGCTCGTCCCCACGAGGCGCCTGCCGCTCGACGGACCGTCGTGGTGAAGGTGGGCAGTTCTTCGATAACTGACGAACGAGGCCGGATCCTCCGTTCCGCCATCGCCAAGCTGTGCTCCGAGGTCGCCCGGGTGCGCGCTGGGGGTGACCGGGTGGTGGTGGTCACGAGCGGGGCAGTGGCGGCGGGGCTGTCCGTGCTCGACCTAGGCCACCGCCAGGGGGACATGGAGGTGCTGCAAGCGCTGTCGGCTGTGGGCCAGAGCCGCTTGATGGGCCACTACGAGCGGGCTTTCCAGGAGGTCGGGCTGGTGGCCGGCCAGGTCCTGCTGGCGCCGCTCGACTTCGTCCACCGTTCCCAGTACCTCCACGCTCGCCAGACCCTCCAGGTCCTGCTTGGCCTCGGGGTCGTCCCGGTCGTCAACGAGAACGACGCCGTGGCGGACGACGAGCTGCGCTTCGGGGACAACGACCGTCTGGCCGCCTTGGTGGCCCACCTCCTCCAAGCCGACCTGCTGGTGCTCTTGACCGACGCCGCCGGCCTGTTCACGGCCGACCCCCGCCTGGACGACGAGGCGTCCCTGGTCGAAGAGGTGCGGGAGGTGGACCAGGTGTTGGCCATGGCTGGCGGCCCCGGCAGCGCCCGGGGGAGCGGTGGCATGGCTTCCAAGCTGGCCGCGGCCAAGATCGCGGCCTGGTCGGGCGTGCTCGTCGTCATAGCTGCTGCAGACCGGCCCGATGTGCTGCCCGACGCGCTGGCCGGGGCCAGTGGCGTGGGCACCGTTGTACAGCCCCGGCGCCAGCGGCTGCCCGCCCGCAAACTGTGGATCGCTTTTGCTTTGGCGCCCTCGGGCACGGTCGTGGTCGATGCCGGGGCCAAGCGGGCGCTCATCGAAAAGGGGGTGTCGTTGCTACCGGCGGGGGTCAGGATGGTGAAGGGGGACTTCGGGCCAGAAGACGCGGTCGAGCTGGCTGGCCCGGACGGCAGCGTGTTCGCCAAGGGCCTGGTCCAGCATGGGTCGGCTCAGCTGGCCCAGTGGGCCGGGCACCGGACGAGCGACCTGCCGGCTGACGTCCCGGCCGAGGTTGTCCACCGGGACGACCTGGTGCTGTTGCCTTGAGGTGCGGGAGGCTAGGAACCGGGGGACTGGCACAACCCCCAGGCGTTCAGCACTGGCATTGGGATCTTGGCACCACATGGCCCCGCTGAGCTCCCCAGGTAGGCCCACGGGTGCCCAGGGGGACGCTCGAAGGCTGCTACTTGAGCGAACTGTGCCAGCTGGGCGCCATGGACCGGGACAGCGGCCAGGAACCGGGCGATGGCCCAATAGGTGCCCGATGCCGGTTGCAGCGCGACGTACACCGAGCCCGGCGCGGTGGAACGGACCTGCGCCAAGGCCAGGCCGGCCCGGCCCGGGTCGGCTGCGACCCAAGCTTGCCTGAGCGCCGGGCCCAGCCCCGGGGGGGCAGGGACGTCACGGGCGGGAGCGGACCAGTCGACCAGCGTGGCAGCAGTGGTGGGGCTGGGTGCTGCCCGCAGGGGCGCGGCGGCGACGCCTCGACCGGGACGGGCCGGCGGGTTGGGGCCGGCAGGCAGGCCGGCCGTGGTGGTGGCCGGGTGGTGCTCACCTTGGTGTGCCGCCGGGTGGGCCACGATGCCCGTTGGTTTGGGGGCAGACGCCTTGCCCGGGTTGGGCACGAAAAAGGCGCCGGCCACGATGCCGAGGCCGACCACGACCAAGCCCGCCCGCACCAGGGTCAGCCTCTCCAGGCTCCGGCCCAAGACCGTCACCCGGGGGCGGCTCAGGCCGGCCCCCGAAGGGCCCGGGTAGCGCATGCCATGGCGGGGCCGGTAACCCATGTGACTATTCTTTCTCACCCCGGGGGCCGGGGTGTGGATGCTTCTGCGATAGCGTGCAGGGGTGCCGCCCGGGGGGCGGCTGCTAAGCGCGGGCCCGAGGAGGCAACATGCAATTGGGGATGGTCGGCCTGGGGCGCATGGGCGCCAACATGGTACGCCGCTTGATGAAAGGCGGGCATGCCTGTGTCGTGTACGACGTCAATGCGGCTGCCGTCGAAGCCATGGCGGGCGAGGGGGCGACCCCGGCTGTGACCCTCGAGGACTTCGTGGCCAAGCTGGCAGCGCCTCGAGCTGCTTGGGTCATGGTGCCCGCTGGCCACACGGGGGGAACGGTGGCCCGGTTGTCGGCCCTCATGTCCCCCGGTGACATAATCATCGACGGCGGCAATTCGTACTACCACGACGACATAGCGCGAGCGGCCCAGCTCAAGGAAAAGGGCCTCCATTTCGTCGACGTGGGCACGAGCGGGGGGGTGTTCGGCCTCGAGCGTGGTTACTGCCTCATGATCGGAGGGGAACCGGACATCGTGGCTCACCTGAGGCCCGTGTTCGAGACCATAGCCCCGGGGGTGCAGGCGGCCGCCCGTACCCCGGGCCGGTCGGGTGAGCCATCGGCGTCAGAAAATGGTTACCTGCACTGCGGCCCCGCGGGTGCGGGCCACTTCGTGAAAATGGTCCACAACGGGATCGAGTACGGGATAATGGCCAGTTACGCGGAGGGCCTTGCCATCCTGGCCAAGGCCAACGTGGGCAAGTCCTCGGCCCAGGTAGTCGACGCCGAGAACACCCCCCTTTCCGAACCTGAGCTCTACCAGTACGACATCGACATCGCCGAGGTGGCCGAGCTGTGGCGGCGGGGCAGCGTGATCGCTTCGTGGTTGCTCGACCTGACCGCCCACGCCCTGCATGCCGACCCCGGGCTGGCTTCGTTCCAGGGCAGGGTGTCGGACTCGGGCGAAGGGCGCTGGACGGTGAAGGCGGCGGTGGACGAGGCGGTGCCTGCGCACGTGCTCTCCGCGGCCCTTTACGAACGTTTCAGCTCGCGCGGCGAAGCCGACTTCGCCGACCGGGTCCTTTCCGCCATGCGCAAGGAGTTCGGGGGCCACGTAGAGCAGCCCGGCCACCCGAGCTGAGCCCTCGGGCCGAACCGGTGGCCCCCGCGGGCGACGCCCCGGCCTCGGCGGCTTCCTGCGGGCGACGCCCGTCTCGGGGGCCAGTCTCGGGGGGCCCGTCTGTGGCTGTGGCACCTGCGTGGCCCGCCTGAGGGCTGTAGGCGGGGCCTCCGCCCTCTGGGCCGGCTTGGTGGTGCCCATGTTGGTTGCCGGCAGGCTCCAAGCCGGCGGTCAGCAGACACCCCGGGCCGCCTTGTGACGGTGCCGGGGTGCACCCCGGCCGGCTGTGGGCGACGGGGCGGCACCGGGCCGGTCAGGTGGCAGGGTGGCTGGGCTGGGCCGGGCGGACGGTGCCTCCAGGTGGGCCCCGCCGTTGGCCTCGAGCCACCCGACGGCCCGGGACAGGTCGGAGACCAGCAGGTCGGCCAAGTCCCGGGAGAAGTTCTCCTTCACGACCACCCGCAGCACGCTCAGGTGGTCGGCGTCCGGGGCGAGGGTTGGCAACTGCTAGCGGACAAGTTGGTGTTAGTTGTCGTACGTACGATCTAGTATGAGCCGGGTGAACCTGTCTGAGTGGGCCGAGCAAGTGGGCGTTTCCAAGTTCACGGCA
>JAJPKN010000036.1 GCA_021323695.1 Actinomycetota bacterium
CGACCTGGTGGCCCTAGCGCTCGGCAACCGGGGGCGGGGCCTGCAGGTCATCGCCGAAGGCCACGACTTTTATTCCTCCCCGGTGTTCTCCCCCGACGGCAGGCAGCTGGCCTACTTGTGCTGGGACCACCCCAACATGCCCTGGGACTGCACCGAGCTGCGCCGGGCCCGCTTCAGCGACGGCCGCCTGGAGGGCACCCAGGCGGTGGTGCCGAGCGAGGCCGGGGAGTCCGTGCTGCAACCTGGGTGGGGCCCCGACGGGCACCTCGTCTACATCTCAGACCGCAGCGGTTGGTGGAACCTCTACAGGGAGGACGGCGAGGCCCTCGCCCCCATGGAGGCTGACTTCGCCGGGCCTCCTTGGGCGCTGGGTGACTCCGACTACGCCTTTTTGGCCAGCGGGGCACTGGTCGCCACCTGGAGGACGGGTGGTACCGGCTACCTGGGCGAAGTGCGGGGCGGCAAGGCTCGTGCCTGGGAACTGCCCTATGCGGCCTTTGCCCACCTGGCCCCAGCCGCCGATGCCGTCCTGGCTGTTGCCGGTGGGCCAACGGTCGCCCCTGAGCTGGTGCGAGTGGAAGCGGGAGCGCCAGGCGCAGGCCGGCCCACGCTGCAGGTGCTGCGCCGTAGCCGCCCCCCCACCCTGGCCCCCGAGTGGCTCTCTGTTGGCCAGCCGTTCAGCTTCCCGACCCAAGGCGGAGAGCGCGCCCATGGCGTGTACTACCCGCCCCGGCACGCCGAGGCCACGGCCCCCCCGGGGGAAAGGCCGCCCCTCATCGTCACCAGCCACGGGGGCCCGACGAGCGCTGCGTCCCGGGCCTTGGACCTCCGGGTGCAGTTTTGGACCACCCGGGGCTTCGCCGTGGCTGACGTCGACTACCGGGGCAGCACCGGCTACGGGCGCCAGTACCGCCGTTGCCTGGAGGGGCGCTGGGGCCTGGCCGACGCCGAGGACTGCGCGGCCGCGGCGAGCTGGCTGGTGCGTTCCGGACGGGCGGACCCCTCCCGGGTAGTGGCCCGGGGCTCCAGCGCCAGCGGCCTGACGGTACTGGCTGCTCTGGCCCGCCAGCGGATCTTCAGGGCCGGGACCGTGCTGTACGGAGTAGCGGACCTGGCCCGGCTGGCGGCCAGCACCCACAAGTTTGAAAGCCACTACATCGAGCGGCTGGTGCCCGAGGCTGACTACGCCGCTCGTTCGCCCCTGCACCTGGCCGGCGCCATCGCAGCGCCCGTGCTGTTCGTTCACGGGCTCGAGGACCGGGTCGTGCCTCCCGAGCAGAGCCGGTCCATGGTGGCCGAGCTGCGCTCCCGTGGCGTGCCGGCGGTGCTGGTCGAGGTGGCCGGTGAGGGCCATGGCTTTCGCCGGGCCGAGACCCTGGCCCGGGTGCAGGAGGTGGAGCTGGCCTTCTACGGCCAGGTCCTCGGTTTTGCCCCGTCCGGGGACCTCTCCCGGGCGGAGGCCGACCTGGCCGCTGGCCGCGCTGGTACCTGCCGGTTGGACGGGCCTTAGGTAGCCTCACGGGCCCAAATGCCAGGTGGCGGCCGCCGGCCGCGCCAGCACCTGGGGTTGGGCGGAGCTCGGCTGTGAGGGGGCCTAGACTTTCGGCAATGGTGCGCCTATGAAGTCGCCGAGCCCCCAGGCGAGCATCCTGTTCACCAGCTGGCAGACGGACTGGACGTCCGTCGTGGCGATGTGCGTCCAGGTCGCGGTGCTGGCTTGGTACCTGCGCTCCATGCAGCGCCTCGGGACCAGGGGGCGCCGGTGGTCGCGTTACCGGGCGGCCAGCTTCTTGGTGGGCCTGGCGGTCCTGGCCTATGCGGCCGAAGGAGGCATCGCCTACTACGACGGCTCCAACTTCACCGTCCACGTGGTGCAGCACCTGCTCCTGATGAACGTCGTGCCGCCGCTTTTGGCCATGGGCGCCCCAGTGACCTTGGCCCTGCAGTCCTCGTCGCGCACCACCACCACCCGGCTATTGAAGGTGCTCCACAGCCCGCCGGCCCGCCTGCTGGCCCACCCGTTGGTGGCCCTGGCCAGCGGCGTGGTCACCATGTACGCGTACTTCCTCACCCCGCTCTACGCCTTTTCCGAACAGCACCCGGTTTTCCACGCCTACGTCCACCTGCACTTCTTGCTGGCTGGCTGCTTGTTTTGGTGGCCGATCGTCGGGCGCGACAGCTTGCCGAGACGGCTTTCCTTCGGCGCCCGGTTCCTGCTCGTGTTCGCCACCATCCCCTGGAACGCCTTTTTGGGCCTAGCCATTGCCTCTGTCACCAAGCCCCTGTACGCGGCCGCCAACACGCTGGCTGACACCCAGTCGGGTGGAGATGTCCTTTGGGGCCTGGGCGAGGTCTTCACCGTCTGCGTGCTGGCGGTCCTGTTCGTCGACTGGGCGGCTGACGAAGAACGCCGGGCAGTACGGGCAGACCGCCAGCTCGATGCCGCCCTGGCCGCGGCCCGGAGCACTGCGCCCCAGCCCGGCCCACCGTAGCGGTCGGACCCCGCCCGGCAGCCAGCACGACCACTGCGACGGCCGAGCCTGGCCGGAGCTGGAGCACCAGCAGGCCGACCACTGCTCGGTACGGCCCGGCAACCCGTGCGCTCACCAGACGAGCGTCGGGAAACTGCGGCCACCTTTCCGACGACGGCGGGCGGTGCGTGGCCGGGCCCGTGGCTACACTCGGAGTTTTGTAGAGAACAAATGAGACCGCAAGTTCGCCATTGAGACTGTTCACCCAGGCACCATAGCGGGCTTGCTACCAGCGGAACGGAGGGGCCAATTCTATGTCCACGCGACACCGTCACAAGCTCGTCGCGGGCGTCGCGGTGCTAGCTACGGGTATAATGTCGCTTCTCGTCGGCATTTCACCCGGGCCAGCCAGCGCAGCGGCTAACAACATCAAGATAGTATTCGTGTCGGGGCCACTTACGGACTCGTTCTTCCCACCACTCTACAATGGTGCAAAACAAGCTAGCCATGACCTCGGCATTTCCTTCAACTATATCCCCATCAACGAAGGCGATATCGAGCAGTCATCCGCCCAAACGATGGAGGCCGCGATCGCTGAGCACCCTAGCGCCATCGTCGTCGGCGACTTCATCACTTCGGTGGTAGATCCGCTCATCCGTAAGGCTGTGAAATCCGGTATCCCAGTATATGTGGACCAGTCGGGCCAGGACCAGTGGCAACGTGACGGAGCGTTTGGCTTTGTCGGCCAACAGGGGCCGGCTGCAGGCGCAGCTGCAGGTAACGAGTTCCTCCGCCTGGGCTCCAAAGACGTGCTCTGCATAGACAACGTACCTGGTAACCCCTACCTGACCGCGGTGTGCGACGGGCTGGCGGGCGTGCTGAAGCGGGCAGGTGGGTCCTCTACCATCCTCCCCCTGCCCACAGCAGATGCCACAAACCCGCTCAAGGTCACCCAAGACATCGGGGCCTACCTGGCGTCCCACAAGGGCATCACCGGGGCCTTTGCCGAAAACGCGGCAGACGGCTCAGACGCAGTGGCAGCGGTGCAAGCCGCGCACCTTGGCAAGACGGTCCAAGTCGGCACCATGGAGATCTCACGCTTGGACCTCCAGCAAGTAGAGGCCGGCCAGATGGCCTTCCTCATCAACGAGCAGCCCTACCTCGACGGCTACTATGGGGTACTGTTCGCCTACCAGTACGTCAAGTACGGCCTGGCACCGGTTGGCCCCGTGGCCACAGGGCCCGCCATAATCGACAAGCGCAACATTGCCAAGGTCCTGAGCGTCACCAAGCGCTACCCGGGAGTGCTCGGGTCCGACTAAACGTACCCTCCGTACTGGCCCAGCCGGGTGGGAGCCCTCTTGCCCAGTGCCGAGCTTGAGGGCTCCCCGAAGGCACTAATGTCGCTCAGCGGTGCCTAGAAAGGTCACGTCCTATGAGCAAGCAAGTCCAATGGCAGCGCAAGCTTCAAAGGTAGCAGCTAGACAGCGTGCAGTTGCGGGCCCGGGTGCCGCAGCCCCGTCCCGGCCTGCAGGGCTGGGTGCGGCCCGCCGAGCGGCCCGGAAATTGTTGGCTCGCTCTGAGACCGGGGGCTTGGTCTCCGCTGTCGCGGTGTTTGTCTTCTTCGCCATAACTGCAGGAGGCAAGGGCTTCCTCAGCCAAACCGGTACCTCCGATTGGATAAATACCAGCTCCCAGCTGGGGATAGTGGCGCTCCCGGTCGGGCTGCTGATGATCGCGGGCGAGTTCGACCTCTCTGTCGGTGCAGTCGTGGGCGCCACCTCGATCATAGTCGCGATGTGCCATGGCTACTACTCATTGTCACCGTGGGTCGGGATAACGATCGCCATTGTAGTCGGGGCCGGCATCGGCCTGCTGAACGGTGTTATCACAGTTTCCACGAGGCTGCCGTCGTTCGTCGTGACGTTGGCGATGATGCTCATGGTTGATGGTGCCTCGATCGGCGTGGCCAACGCTCTGACCGGTGCCTCCAGCATCTCTGCCATACCAACCGGCTCCTCACGCGTCATCTTTGCCTCTTCCTGGGACTCCTTCGACGTGTCGATCATCTGGTGGGCTGCACTGGCGGTCCTGGGGACCTACTTGCTTGAAAAAACCCAGTTCGGCAACTGGGTGTCAGCTACCGGTGGCAGTGCCAGGGCGGCACGGCTGGCTGGCGTACCCACCAGCCGCGTCAAAATTGTCCTGTTCGTCGCGTCCTCTCTCGGAGCGGTGCTAGTGGGCATCATCGAGACACTGAGCTTCAGTAACGGCAACGTCACCCTGGGGGCAGATTATGTATTTACTGCCATTGCCGCGGCCGTGATCGGTGGAGTGCTCCTGTCCGGCGGGTACGGCTCTATGTTGGGCACTGTGTTCGGCTCGTTCACCTACGGCATCGCTTCCATGGGAGTGTTCTTCCTGGGTTGGGATGCCGACCTGACAGACCTGTTCGTCGGCCTGTTCTTGTTGTTGGCCGTGCTGGCCAACAACCTGTTGCGGCGAATGGCTGTTGGCCGGGACGCGGGGGTGCCAAGTTGACCGAGGGTGCACAGCCAGTTGTGGAGCTGCGTTCGGTCTCCAAGCACTATGCTGGGGTCACGGCGGTGGACAACGTGTCATTGAAGTTGTTCGCGGGCGAGATCATGTGCTTGCTCGGCGAGAACGGAGCGGGCAAGTCGACCCTGATCAAAGTGCTGACTGGCGTGGAGCCACCGACGGCTGGCCAGGTCGTCGTGGGTGGCCAGCCGGTCCATTTCGGCAGTGCCCGCGATGCCCGGCGCCTGGGGATCTCTACCGTGTACCAGGAGGTAGGGACCTTGCCGCTCATGTCGGTCGGGAGGAACTTTGTGCTGGGCCAGGAGCCCAAGAAGGGCAGGTGGTTGGCTCGGAGGCTGGACCTGGTGGAGGCCAACCGGGTGGCAGTGCACGAGATGCAGGAGCTTGGCATCCGCCGTGTGGTGGACGGCAACCAGATGGTCGGGACCCTTTCGGGAGGTGAGCGGCAGGCGCTCGCCATAGCTCGTGCGGTGCACTTTGGGGCCCGGGTCTTGGTGCTCGACGAGCCGACCGCTGCCTTGGGGGTCCGGGAGTCGGGCTTGGTCCTGCAGCTGTTGATGCGGGTGAGGCAGAAGAACGTTGCCGTCTTGTTGATAACCCACAATGCGTACCATGCCGTAGCCGTGGGGGACCGGTTCGTGGTCATGCGCCGAGGCCAAGTGATAGCCGAGTTCTCGAAGGGGACCGAGACGCTGCCTGCGGTGATCCGGCTCATGGCTGGCGGCGACGAACTGAGCGAACTGGCGGGGCTGACAGGGGAGGGCCAGTGGCAGGTGAGCTAGGGAAGGCAGCTGGGCACGGCTGCCAGGAGCCCCGGATCTGGGGTTGGACCGCGCGTGGGTACGAGGTCGTGCGCGACGCGTTCGCGGCGAACTTGCGAGTGGGCGAGGACATCGGCGCGGCCGTGGCCGTGTACCGCTTCGGCGAGTGCGTGGTGGACCTGTGGGGTGGTGCGGTGTGCCAGGACGGTGACCCCTACCCGGAGGACGCGTTGCAGGTGGTGTTCTCGGCTACAAAAGGACTGACCACGTTGTGCCTTGCGGCCTTGGTCGAGGACGGCCTGGTCGACTTGGAGCGACCGGTAGCGGCCTACTGGCCGGAGTTCGGCCAGGGTGGTAAGGAGACGATCACGGTGCGCCAATTGGCTTCGCACCAGGCTGGCTTGCCTGCGTTCGACGCTCCGGTTGGGCCGGCGGAGATCGTGGCGTGGGACACCTGCGTCGAGCTCCTGGCTGGCCAGGAGCCACTGTGGGTGCCAGGTAGCAGCCATGGGTACCACCCTGTTACGTTCGGCTTCTTGGTGGGCGAGGTCATCCGCAGGGCGAGCGGGCTGAGCGTGGGCAAGTTCTTCCAGGAGCGGTTCGCCCGGCCTCTCGGCCTGGACGCCTGGATAGGGCTCCCGCGGTCGGCCTATGGCCGGGTTGTGCCTGAGGTCGAGGCAGCTGTTGGTGATGGTATAGGCCGAGTATTTTCGGACGCAGAGGCCACCGCAGGCACGTTGACCAATCGCGCCTTTTCGAACCCCACTGTTGACGTTGCGACCTTCGGCGACCCGGCGTTGTTCGGCGCGGAGATCCCTGCCGTGAACGGCATTTGCGACGCGAGGTCCTTAGCCCGAGCCTACTCGAGCGTGGTCGAGGGGCCGTTGCGGCTGTTGGGCAGCAGCGTGGTGGACGAGATGCGCAAGGTGGTGGTGGACGGCCCCGACCGCGTCCTCGTGGACCTCCCGACTCGCTTTGGTACTGGTTTCATGTTGGCGTCGCTGCGGGAGCCCATGCTCGGTGCGGGGTCGTTCGGGCATAACGGCCGTGGTGGGTCACTAGCGTTCGCCCACCCTGAGAGCGGGGTGGCCTATGGGTTCGTTGCGAACCGGATGGTACTGGAGCCAGGCCCCGACCGCCGTAACACTAGGCTGCTATCTGCGGTGTCGCTGGCTGTGAGCGGGGGGTGATATGAGGACGCCAGCCGAAGACGGCCCGCCAGGCCGTGTGGGGCGTGAGGGGCCGTAGGAGGAGCTATGGACGCTGAACTGTCTGCGGCGTTGACCATGCTTGAGCAGGTCGACCCGAACGACCTGGAAGCTCACCGGGCCGCCTTCTGGCGCATGTACGAAGGGCGCACCTGGCATGTGGCCGACGACGTGGACGTGAGCACGCTTCGGCCGGGCCCTTCGCGAAGGTCACCCCCCGTCCCGGTGAGGGTGTACCGTAACCGGCGGCTGTCGCTCAGCTCACCTACGCTGCTGTGGTTCCACAGTGGAGCGTTTGCCCTCGGGTTTGCTGCCATAGACGACGACCTGTGCACCAGGCTGGCCTCTGCGGTCGACTACGTGGTCGTTTCGCCCGATTACCGGCTCGCTCCTGAGCACCCTTTCCCAGCAGGTTTCGAGGACTGTTACGCCACCTACAAGTGGATCCTTGCTTTCCCGGAAGTGGTGGGGGCGGACACCGACCGGGTGGTCATTGGCGGAGGTAGCGCGGGCGCGGGGCTGGCCGCATGCTTGTGCATCAGGTTGCGTGATGAGCACGACAGCCATGTTGTCCAACAGCTGTTGGCCTGCCCTGTGATCGATGACCGCATGGCGACCAAGTCTATGCAACGCTTTGTTGGCACGCCGGTGCTGGACAGAGGCCAGGTCGAACTGATGTGGTCACGCTACCTGCGGGGATGGGACGGCCCCGTGCCCGAGTACGCAGCGGCCGGTAGGGCACAAGACCTGCGGGGGTTACCTCCCGCGTATATCTTGACCGCCGAGGAAGACCCATTGAGAGACGAGGGCCTTGAGTACGCCAGGCGCCTCCTGGACGCTGGGAACTCCGTCGAGTTGCACCACTTCGCTGGTACCTTTCATAGTTTTGACACAGTGGTGCCTACGGCATCAGTTTCGCAGAAGGCCTTTGCCGAGTACGTCGATGTGCTCCGAAGGGCAGCTCGCAGCTACAGCGCGGTCCGAGGAGCTCAGGGCTAGGAGCTGGCCCGGACAGTTCGCGGCCGGCTGGGCAGGTTGAGGGCAGCAGGGGGACGGTTCTTTCGGGCTGATTGGAGGAGGCGCCACAAAGCCACGGCGACCTCAGCTCGGACATGGCCGATCGGGTCGCTCAAGGAGAGGCCCAGTGCGTCTTCGACGTGGCGGAGGCGCGCGGCCACCGAGCTGTGGTGCAGGTGCATGTCAGCAGCCGCCTGCCTGAGCGACCCGGTGCGCAGTAAGGACTCCAGGGCTTGGATGTCCCGCTGGCCCTTGGGGTGGCTGGCCAGTTCGTCCAGTACTTGCAGGTCCTTGCAAGCCTCCAGGCTCGCGACCGGTATGTCTGCCAAGAGCCCAGCAGCTCCTAGCTCGTCGGACTCAATGAAGCCGCCGCTACGTAGCCAAGTGGACGAGAGGCGGAGCGCCGACAGCGCTGCTTGCCAAGATGTCATGATGCCAGCAGGGTCCACCAAGGGGCCTACTCCAACCCTTGTCCCGCGGGCCATGTTGCGGTCACGCAGGACCTGGGGCAAGACGTGGCCGTTGGCCCCTAAAGGCGCCTGGTACTGGGCCAAAACAGCCCCTTTGAGGCCGATAACGCAACCCCGGGCCTGGTTTAGGCCCCCCTCTCGGAGCTCACAGACGAGGCGGTGCACCGTGCCGGGCAGCTCGTGGGCAGCGTCCGACGTTACGGCGAGGGCACGAAGCGGGTAGATCTCGGAGAAGCCCAACAGGCGAAGTGAGCGTGAGCGGTCTATGTCGCCGGTGCGAGGGCTCAGGACTAGCTCGAGCAATGCTGGCTCAGTGGTGGCCGTGACATCCCTGCCGAGGTCGTGTTGCCACAGAGCCGCAGCAGCCAACGCCATCCTCTCTATCAGCATTTCATCGAACTGCTGCGGTTCGGCTGGCCGTTGCAGCCACACTGAGCCCACCCGGACCTCGTCGATGAGTATGTCTTTGGCGACAGTTGGCTCATCGGCAGTTCCTCTATGGGGGCTCCCGTCCTCATTGAAGCAGAGGACGACCCCGTTGAAGTCGTCGCTCAGCCCGGCCGGGCACTCTGCCAGTGCTGCCGCAGACCGTACCAGCGCATCGAGGCTGGCGCGGTGGCGCACGAGCTCGTCGAAGAACGTGATGATCCGCACGAACGAATCGGGATTGACCTCGAGTTTCGAGAGGCTGAGCAAAAGGCCGCGCACAGGTCGATGGTAGCCGTCCCATAACGAGTGTGACAACTCACCGAGCACTTGGGCTTTGGTGGTGCTGATGTGCCACCTCTTCAAGCGGTGCAGGATTTGTGGGCACCGCGCCCACAAGGGCCCAGACCTCGGGCAAGGGCTGGGTGGCGGGGCCAGCTCCAGCGCTGCCGGGTTGTACCCCGGCACGCACCTGTCAGACGTCCGGGCCCTGCTGCCAGGCCACCATTGCGTAGGCAACCAGTGGCCCTTGCCGCCAGGGGTGCCCACTATGGCTGGTCGAAGGCGGGCAAAGGGGACATTTGGGTTGAGCCGGGTGGCTACGAAGCCCCATGGCCAGCCCGGTCAAGCTCAGAAGCTCAGAGCCGACAGCTCTGGGATCCACTTCTCCGCTCGCGCCCGGGCGTCGGCCCACCGGGCGCGCTGGTCTGGGCCGTTCGGCTCGACGACCAAGCGGGGCCGGCAAACGGATGCCGCTTCGGCCTCACTGGCCCAGGTGCCGACGGCCAAGCCCGCCAGCAGGCCGGCACCGAGGGTGGTCGCTTCCAGCTCGGACGACACCTGGACGGGCCGGCGGCAAGCATCGGCCAGGGCCTGGACGAACACCGGGTTGGCGCTCATCCCGCCGTCCACCCGGAGCCTGCTCACTTGGAGGCCTGAGTCACCCTCGGCCGCTTCGAGCAGGTCGGCGCCCCTGTGGGCGACACCCTCGAGCACCGCCCGTACGACCTGAGGCCGGCTGGTGCCCGAAGTCATGCCTATGAGGAGCGACCGGGCGCCGAAGTCCCACACTGGCGTACCGAGGCCGAGCAGGGCGGGCACGAAGAAAACGTCCCCGGTGCTCGGGCAAGCCCCCGCCACCTCAGCTGACTCGGCGGTGCCCTGTAGGAGCCCGAGGTCCTCGACCAGCCAGGCCACAGCCGTGCCGGCCGACAGCATGATCCCTTCGACCCCCCACTGCAGCCGGTCGGCTCGCTGCCAGGCGATTATCGGGAAGCACCCCCGCGGGCCCCTTTTGCCGAGGACGCCGAACGGCGGTGGCTGCCCGCCTATGTTCACGTCCAAGAACGCCCCTGTCCCAAACGTTGCCTTGGCGTCCCCCGGGTTGACGCACCCTTGGCCGAACAGCGACGCCTGCTGGTCGCCCACCAGGCCAGAGATGGGCGGGGAGCCAGGCAGGGCACAAGCTTCGGCCACCACGCCCGAGGAGGCCACTATCGTTGGCATGCACGCTTCTGGCACCCGGAACCTCTCCAGGCGGGCCGGGTCCCACGCCAAGCTGGCCTTGCCTGCCAGCACTCCCTCGGTGGGCAGGAGGCCGGTCACGGCCGCGTTGCTCAGGTCGGTGACGTGGGCGTGGCCAGCGGACAGCTGCCAGACGACCCAGCTGTCGAGGGTGCCGAAGCGCAGGTCGCCCTTCCGGTCAGGGTCGTAGGTGTCCAGGAGCCAAGCCAGCTTGGTGGCGGACTCGTTGGGGGCCAAGCGCAGGCCTTCGCCTTGCAGTTCGAGGCACGTCCCCGCAGTGCGGAGGTCTTGCCAGCTCAGGCATGGGCCCACGGGTTGCCCGCTGCGGGCGTCCCAGACGATGGTCGTCCCCCGCTGGTTGGTGACCCCGACCCCGGCAACCGGGCCGGCCATCTCCAAGGAGGCGCTGGCCACCTCCAGGGCGGCGCGGGCGACGGCCGCCCCGTCGACCTCCACGAGGCCCGGCCCGGGCCGCTGGGGGGGAACTAGTTGCTGGCAACGGGCCTGTACCGACCCGTCCGGGCGCACTACGGCTGCCCTGACGGCGCTGCTGCCGACGTCGATGACAAGGACGCTGATGGTGCACCTCCTGGGTTGGTCCTCCTCGACCGGCCGTTGCCGGGCTCGGACGGTCGTTGCCCGAACGCTAGCGCCCCGGCGCCCCGGCATCATGGTCCGCCCTCGGCGCGTCCCCGCCGGCTCCGGTTGGTACGGTTGGGCCGTGGCGTCGCTTTCAGAGATCGGTGGCTGGCCGGCCGTGCTCGGCCGGCTGGCCGCTGGCCAGGACCTGACCGCGACCGAAGCGGCCGCTGCCACCCGGGAGATGTTCGAGGGAGCGGCGACGCCGTCGCAAATGGCTGCCTTCATCTTTGGCTTGCGCTGTAAGGGCGAGACGACCGAGGAGCTGTCGGGGATGCTCGGGGCCATGCTGGAGGTGGCCGAGACCGTCCCGGTCGCTCCCGAACTGGCCGCGCGGCTGGTCGACACCTGCGGCACTGGGGGAGACCAGGCAGGCACGATCAACATCTCGACCATCGCCGCCTTGGTGGTGGCGGGCGCCGGGGTACCGGTGTGCAAGCACGGCGGGAGGGCCGCGTCGTCCCGGACCGGCTCGGCCGACGTCTTGGAGGCTATGGGTGTCGAGATAGCCCTGCCGCCGGCGGGTGTTGCCCGCTGCATCGAGGAGGCAGGCATAGGCTTCTGTTTTGCCCCCCGCTACCATCCGGCGATGCGCCATGTGGTCCCGACCCGGCGCGAGCTTGGAGTGCCCACCGCGTTCAACCTCCTCGGCCCGCTGGCCAACCCGGCCCGGGTGCGCCACCAGCTGGTGGGAGTGGGCGACGGCCGGGTGGCCGAGCGCCTGGCCGCCGTGCTGGGGGAGTCGGGGGCGGAGCGGGCGTGGGTCGTGCACGGCGAAGACGGCCTCGACGAGCTGTCGACCAGTGCCCCCTCGGTGGTAGTCGAGTGGCGGGCAACGGCTGGGTTGCGCAGCTTCAGCATCGACCCGGCCGAGCTCGGCCTGCGGCCCGCCCGGCGCGAAGAGCTCCGGGGGGGTGACCCGGCGTCCAACGCCAAGGCGGCGTGGGACGTGCTCAGCGGTGCGGCCGGGCCGCACCGGGACATCGTGCTGCTCAACGCGGCGGGCACCTTGGTCGTGGTAGGAGAAGCCGCCGACCTGGCGACGGCGTTGGCTATGGCAGCTGAGTCCGTCGACAGTGGCCGGGCCAAGGCCTGCCTGGACAAGTTGGTGAGCTGCTCGCGGGCCGAGTCGGCCCGCCACTAGAGGGCCGAGGCTAGGGCCAGTTGCTAGCTGGAGCTGAGCTCTCCCAGGGCCGCCTCCAGGGCGGCGATGCGATCGGACAGGCTCAGCTCGCCTGGGCCAGTAGGACCTAGGAGCTGGGCACGGCGGGTGGCTAGGCGGCTTACCCGAGCCGCGGCATCTTCGAGCGACCTGACCCTGAGCTCCAGCCTGGACAGGGCCTGGACGCGGGCCGCCCCTCTGGCCATCCGGCTGGCCGGCACCAGCTCTCGGTCAACTTGGACGGCCTGGCTGATGACCTCCTTGGCCAGCTCGGCTATAGCGTCGGTGCTGGCGGTGCCCAGCCTTCGGCGTCTTTTCGGGCCCACTGCAGTTGCCGCCGAGGCGCTGACCACCTGGCAGGCCGACCGCAGCCGCCGGTGGAGCATCGCAGCTGGGCTGGGGCTCCACAGCCATGCCAGAGGGGCTGCGCCTGCCCTTTGGGGCCCTACCCGGTTGGCCCGGCGAAGCGAATAGCTAAGTACGAACGCGCCAGCGGCGAGGACGACCACCGGCGCAACCAGGAACACCCACAGAGCCAGGAGCGCATCGCCCACAGGTGCATGGTACGACTATCGGTGCGCGGCGCGACCGTCAGCACAGGTGAGGCCTGGTGCGGGGCCACAGGTTGGCACGGGGCCACAGGCTGGTGACCGGGCTCAGGCTGTGCCCAGCTCCCACATCGCTTCCAGGTCCTTGCGGCTGTAGGCCTGGAACGCCACCAGGGTGCGGGTGTCCCGCACCCCGGCTAGTGCGTGGATGCGGCGAGTGACCACGTCGGCCAGGTCTTCTTGGCGCCTTACCCGGACCACCGCCACGATGTCTGCCTGGCCGGCGACCGAGTAGGCCTCGGCCACGCCTTCCACGGCTGCGACTTCCTCGGCCAGGTCGGCGACCCTGGCCGGGTCGGCGTCGATGAGCACGAAAGCTGTGACCACGAAGACAACCGTAGTCTCGGGCCGGCCGGTTGTCCCGGGCCTCGTCTCAGGCCAAGCGCCGTGCCCGCTCCGAAGGCTCGACGTCGAACACGGTGGGCGGCTTGAACCCGGCGTCGGCGAACGCCTTGGCGACAGGCACGGCCAGGGCCTCAGCGCTCACCCCGATGGCAATGGCACAGCCGCCGAAGCCCGCCCCGGTCAGGCGCGCGCCTGTGGCGCCTTCCCGGAGGGCCGTACCCACTGCCAAGTCCAGCTCGGGGCACGATACTTCATAGTCGTCCCGCAAGGACACGTGGGAGGCGGTGAGCAGGTCTCCCAGCGGCTGGCGGTCGTGCAGCCGCCTCACGGCTTGCATGACCCGGGCGTTCTCGGTGGCGACGTGGCGGGCTCGCCTCAGCAGTTCCCCCTCCAGCCGTGCCTCGACCTGCTCGAGGCTCGCCTGGCGCAGCGTGGGCAGCCCGAGCACTCCGGCCGCGCGCTCGCAGGCAGCCCTGCGGTTGGCGTAGGCACCCGCGGCGTTGGCCCGTTGGGCGCCGGTACTGATCACCACCAGTGGTCCTGGGCCCAGTGGCACGAGCTCCCGGCTGAGGGACATGAAGTCGATGAGGACTGCATGGCCCCTCCGGGCACCCAGAGCGGCCAGCTGGTCCAGTAGCCCGCACGGTACCCCGGCGAAGCGCGCCTCGGCCTCTTGGGCCACCCTCGCCAGTTCCTCGACGCCCCAAGCCGTCCCGGCGATGTCATTGACTGCCACTGCCACCGCCACGGTCAGGGCGGCACTGGACGACAGCCCACTGCCCAGAGGCACCGTCGAGGTGACCGAGATGTCGAGCCCGGGTAGGTCGGCACCGCGGCCGAGGGCGGACCAGACGACGCCCAAGGGGTAGCGCGCCCAACTTGGCTGAGCGGAGGCCCGGGCCGGGTCGAGGTCCCGGATGGGCGCGGCCGCCTCTTGGCCCAGGTTGGCTGACCATACCCTGACCACGTGGTCGGGCCGCCGGCGCACAGCCACCACGGTGGAGCGGTCTATGGCGAACGGCAACGCCCACCCGCCGTTGTAGTCCGTGTGCTCCCCGATGAGGTTCACCCGCCCGGGCGCCTCCCAGATCCCCTCCGGGTGGTCACCGGTCAGCCGGTGGAACTCTCCTGCCGCCTGGGCTGCTCTTGCCTTGTCGGTCATGGCCACACGCTAAACCACCCGGGCCGGGAGGCCGAGCGGGACGCCGAGGCCGGTCGCCACGTCGCTCGCCTGCTTTTGGGGCGCCAGGCACAGTCAAGGGGTTTTGGTCAGTAGCGGGTGGGAACCTGTGCGCATGACCCTGACGATCGACTGTGACCGCTGCCGGGCGCGTGCCACGGAGGCTTGTGAAGACTGCGTGGTGAGCTTCATCTGCGACCGGTCTCCTGACGATGCCTTGGTGCTCGACTTGGCCGAAGAGCGTGCCCTGCGCCTGCTGAGCCGGCCGGGGTTGGTCCCACCGCTGCGTTACTGGGCCGGCGACGCCGGCGGGCGAGCTGGGCTCGTTAGCTGAGGTCCGGCACTTCCTTCCTGCCGCCTCAAGCCAGTACCGCCCCCGCGTCACCAGCCACAGCCTCAACAGGCTGTGCGTCCTGCTGCCGCCCTCGCTGGCTTCTTGCCAGTAGTTCCTGTTCGGTTCGCAAGAGCGCAGGGGACACAGGCAGGCCGAGGCTGGCCAATAGAGTGCGCGCAGTTGCCAGGGCCTGCGTCGCTGCAGCGAGGCGCCCTTGGCTCATGATGTGGCGGGCAAGAGCCACATGGCGGTCTTCGTCTGTCGGGTCTATCTCCAGTGCAGCCCGGAGGCAGTCCTCAGCGGTGCGGTAGTCCTGAGCTTCAGCTGCGGCCGCGGCCCCTGCGTCGAGAAGACGTAGGTGAAGCCAGCGCAACCGCTCGCGTACGACGATGGCGAAGTCCTCGTACCTGTCTTCAGGTAACAGCTCGCCGCTGTACAAACGGTGCGCCGCCAGCGCCTCGCCAATGCCGTCCTTTCCCACCTGCGCACGGGCAGCGCTGAGGGCACGGCGTGCAGCGGCCTCAAAGCGGAGGGCGTCGACTGTGACGCCTGGCCCGAGGCGCAAAGTGCTCGCAGCACGCACCACGAGCGGCCCCGCGGCGCGGGTGAGCTTGCTCAAGACGTTACGGAGCCGACGTTTGCCCAGTGCCGGGGCCACCTCTGGCCAGAGCAACTCGATTGCCTGCTCGACGTGCACCTGGCCACCGCTCACGGCCACGAGCTTCACCAAGCGGCCAACCTGAGGGGGGAGGTGCACCGCCGCGCCGCCCCAGAGCACTTGGAAGCCCCCCAGCACTTGCACGAACGCCTGTGGCTGGTCACGGTCTGGTTGTTCCTGCCCAACAGGCCCGCAGGCGTCGGCCAAGGCGTCGAGCGGGCTCCGTAGCAGCTCCTGGGGCAGGCGCGGGCGTGCCGGGCCCCATGGGCCTCGCTTCACCTCGGCCAGGGCGGAGTGGGCCATGTCATGGAGAGCGGGGACGGGCAAGGCCCCGCCATCGCGCTCGAGCTGCTCCGACAGCTCAACAAGCTCCAAGGCGGCAGCAGGACGACTTCCTTTCAGGGCCGTTGCTGCTGCCAAGAGGCTACTTGCCGTGCCGCCCCGGTCCCCAAGGTCGAAGAAGAGCTGAGCCGCTTGCCGGGCGTCCTGCAGAGCGCGGCCCGAGCGCCTGTCTGCAAGGTGGGCAAGCGAGCGGTAGAGCAGGCTGGTGGCCCACCCGGCCACCTCGCCCGTGCCTACCTGCAAGGCAATGGCGCGGTCCAAGTCGGCCATGGCATCGCCAGGGCGGCCTTGGGCCAGGGCGACGAGCGCCCTCGTGGCGCGGCAACGGGCGAGGTCGGTCGGAGAGTCCACCACGGAGAGCTCAGCCAAGGCCTGCTCGACGGCGCTAGCGGCGGGGCCAGGACGACCGGTGCACAGCTCCGCCAAGCCAAGGTGGGCCCTGGCCCGAGCTGCGGTGAGCTGGGCACCCCCGGCGGTGGCAGCCCTCAAGGCTTGGCGGAAAGCGTGGGCGGCGGCACCGCTGTGGCCTTGGCGCAACAAGAGCCGCCCCAGCCCATCGAGCAGGCGGGCACGCGCCCCAGCCCCCAGGGGGCCAACCTTCAGCACACGCTCGAGGAGGGCACGGCCCTCTGCCAGTGGGCCACGTAGCTCCCAGAACGCGCACATCCCTAGGGCCAGCCGGGCCGCCAGAGCAGCGTCGGCGCTGCCCAAGGCGGTACTGAGGCCTGCCGTCAGGTTGGCTTCTTCGAGGGCTATGCGGTCCAGCCAGCTCCTTTGGCCTGGGCCGCGGGCAAGGGCCTCCTCGGCCCCGCAAAGGGCTTCTTCGCACCAAGCGAGGTGCTCGTGGGCGAGGTCCCCCAGCCCGTCTTGTAGCCAGTATTGCCGGCCGAGGACGGCCCGCTCGTCTTCTGTGAGCAGGTAGCGCGCGTCGCCTCCGGCGGTCCTCAGTGCCACCGAGGAGCGGGCAACCAAGCGGGAAAGGGCCTCGGCGATCTCCACGCGGCTCCTGCCGGCCAGAGCCGAGGCTCGGGCCAGCCTGGCGAAGCTGGCACCGCCCACGTAAGGGTAGAGCGCGGCCAGCAGGCCGCGTTCGACTTCGTCGTACCGCCCGCTGGCCGGGCCGGTTGCCCTCCGGGCGCTTGCTGTGGCTTGGGCTCCTGCCTGCACGAGGGCGATGATGGGCAGCTCGGCGTTCCGCGACCGTTCCCGGCCGGAGGCGGGGCGTGGCCTGGGGCGGGCCTGGCCTGATGGTGCCCAGAGCAGTGACCTAGGCGAGCCAGCTAACCTGACGAGCCTGCGTGGCTGCGGTTGCCTTGGACGGCCTGCGGTTGCGGCCCCCCGCTCGCTGCACTGGCTGGACGGAGGAGGCCGTCCACCCACCCGGCAAAGCCCGTGCCGGTGAGATCCAGCTCGTAATGCTCACAGATGTGGTGCTTGCCAAAAAGCGCATGCCGCACCTCAACGGCACGCCGGAACCCGAGGGTCTCGGCCAGCGCCTGGTACGTGCGGTCGGGTGTCGAAAACGAGTAGGTGCCGCCCCGGGCGAGCAGCCCGACCACCTCGCGCAGTAGCCGTGCCCTGGCTGCCAGGGAGGTGGCCCCCAGGTCCTCACGGTAGGCGGCGTGAGTGAAGTGGAACGCAGTGGCTTGTTGAGGCAGTGCAGGCAGCCCGGGTTGCCCAGCCCACCGGTCCCGGGCGTAAGGCTCGATGCCGGGATGAGCCAACAGTAGGCCCAGTGATCCCTGGCAGACCGGGACCACTGCGGCAAGGCCGACCACCGCTCCGTCACCCAGGCGCCTCACCAGGCGCAGGATGGTACCTCGGTAGGCAAAGATGGCCCTGGTTGCCTCGACCATGCGCCGGGGCCTCGGGAGCTCCATGCGTTGGTCGCCCCAGGAGTGCAGGACCCTTTCCAGTTCGTCCATCTGTTCGGGACGGCCCAGTTCGCTGTAGACCTGGCCGTCGTCTCCCGAGAAGAACAACAGGTCTTGGACCAGCGCGTCCTGGCTCAAGAACAGGTGCTCAGCGGCTATGTGCTCGTCCCGGTTGGGGGGAGCAGCAGCCAGGCGCCGCTGGTACTCGTCCAGGGCGCTGAGGCGCAGCTGGCGGGCACGCACAGGTGCACGCCAGCTCAAGTCGTCAGCCAGCCACCGCCGGAACCGCCCGTGCAGCCTCAGGCCTCCGTCGGCCACCTCGGCTCCTGGTAGACGGGCCAGGGCGAGGAAGTGCTGGCGCGTCGTGGCGCGGCCCGCCAACGCGCTCAACATCTCCTGGTCGAGCTCACGCACGACGCTCGAGAGGCTGGCCAGTTCCCTGACTTCGTTGGGTACGCCGCGCAGCCACAGGTCAACGAGGCCAGCTTGGACCTCGCGCCAGCGGGGGCTGGGCCAAGCTGGGCCTCGTCCCCTCCCCCCTATGACCACATCAGCCGCCATGGACAGGGCCAAAGGCGTGGTGCCGACCTGGGCTACGACCCCAGCGGCGACCTCCTTGTCGACGACCCCGCGATGGGCCAGGTACTGGAGAGCCTGGTCCATGCCCCACTCGGCCACCTCCATCACCTCGGCCAAGGCCCACGAGGCAGAGCCCCACGGGAAAGGCTGGCCGTGGGCCGAGCGCGCCGAGACAACGGCACGAGCGCCTTCTGGGAGCGCTGGCAGGAAGTCGTTGGCCAAGTAGCGCCCCAACGTGCCCATGTCGTCGAAGTCGTCGAAGAACACAACCGCCTGCTGCCGCCCGGTCCACTCCAGCGCGCCCCTGTGCCCTTGGACGCCCAGTGCCTGCCAGAAACCCTGCGGCGTTGGTGGCACGGCCTTCCCGTCCACCAAGACGAAAGGACGACCTTGGCGCGCAAGTTCCCGGCCGAAAGCGCCCAACAAGGCACTTTTGCCCACCCCCGGCAGCCCGGTCACGACCAGGACCTTGCTGGTGCCGGCCTCGAGCCAAGAGCGGAGGTTCCCCATCTCTGTTTCGCGCCCGACTAGGAGCACGCCGTTAGGGCTGCCAGGAGCCCCCTGGCTCGATGGCCCACGTGGTTGCTTCGGCAACCCCGGGTGGGCAACCTGGCCGGCCCGGGCCCGCTCGTACGCATCGACGACCGTCTGGCTGGGTGCCAGGCTGAGCTCGGCCAACGAGCGTCGGTGCCTCTGCCAGGCAAGTTCGACCAGGCCGCGCTCACCCAGGGAAGCAGCGAGCTCGAACAACCGAACGTGGCAGTCGTCTGCCAGAGGGTCGGCGCGAGCGAGCACCTCGGCGTGCTCGAGTGCTTGGCGAAGTTCACCTCGGCTCTGGTGAAGCTCAACCAGGGCGCGCAGCACCCGCTGGTGCTCGAGCTGGATGGCCTCTCGCTCTTCCACCAGCCACATGTCCGGCAGGGCGGGCAGCAGTGGCCCCCGGTAGAGCGCTGCTGCTTGCTGTAGCGAGCCAAGCACCGGCATTGCGGCCAGGGAGCGGAACTCGGCAACGTCTACTCTAATGCCGTTGCCTGCCTGCCAGCCGAGCCCGGTGCCCCCCAGGGCCAGGCATCCGTAGACGTCAGGCGCTTCGTGGCGCAGCTCGTACAGGACCTTGCGGAGGTTGGTCCGCGCTTGGCCCTCTGACGAACGGGGCCACAAAGTCCCCGCCAACTGGCTGCGGTCCGTGACCTCGCCTTTCAGTACAACGAACGCGACGAGGGCTTGGCACCTGGGCGACAGCTTGGGCCCCGGCCGTGCGTCGGCGCGCCGTACCCTGAAGGTGCCGAGCAGGTCGATGGCCAAGCCTTGACCCTCCACCGCAACCGACACTATACGCCGCTACCGGCTATTGCCCCGGGCTGGGAGCGAGCACACCGGCAGAGGGAGCCGGCTACGATCGGTCGCTGTGTTCCGCCATCAGTTCAGGGCCGTCGTAAAGGTGGGGGAGCTGGAGGAGTTCCTGGAGGCAGCGTCGGCGTTCAATGCTGAGGCAGCCGCCCTTGGGCTCCCCCGTTTCCGTGCCTGGGTCAGCGCCTTCGGCGAGCTGAACGAGATCTGGGCCGAAGCAGATTTCACCAGCCTGGACGAGCACTGGTCGAGCTTCCGTTCCGCCCACCAGCAAGAGGGTTTTCGCGCCGCGTTCGAGGCGATGTGCTCGCACCTGGTGCCTGGCTCAGCGCGCGACCAGGTACTGGAGGCTCTGGACGTTAGCTGACGGCGTGCCCGGGCACGTGCTTGCTGGGCATGCAAGGGGAGAGGGGCCCTTACCCTTTCCCAGATCCCTGAGGCGCCAGCCCCCATGAGCGGCTTCGCCTCCCCGCCGAGGCGAAGCCGGGCGGGCCATGTGGCCGACAGCACGGAGTTGTCTCCCGTCCGGGTGGCTGCCGGCACAACTGGCCACGGGCGAAGCGTTCACGACAACCCAGTCACCTCGAGGATTTCCCCGGGCTTCTTGGCCTTCCCCACCTGGGTCCCGTTGTCCGAGACATAGACGGTCCCATTTCGTGCGACAGCTACGCCCGTCGGGTCGAACAGCCCCTTCCCCACCCCGCTCAGTGCCACGACGCCTATGGTCTTGCCGTTCGGCCCGATCTTCACCAGAGCGCCCGGCACCGATGGCGGCGCCAGCAGGCCGCCGACGCTCAGCTCGGTGGCCAACAGGTCATGGCCGTCGAACGCGATGGCTGTGACCGCGGTCAGGCCGCTTGCCCAGACGGTGGGCGCCTTGCCTGGGACGACGCGGTAGACACGAGCGGTGCCCGGCTCCGACGGCACGCCGGACAAGGTGCTCACGTACAGCGCGCCGTCGGGCCCCACTGCTACTGCCGTCGGCACTGCTTGGCCATCGATCGTAATGGGCTTCGGGTTCCCCATGGCGTGGGCCGGGACGGGCTGCGCAACCGTGGGGAAACGTGCCAAGAGGCTGACCTTGCCGGTGTCGGAGACGAAAAGGAGGTCGTTGGCGGCTGCGTCTACCAGCGCGAAGCCGTCACCGTAGGCGGTGACATCGTACGGGTCGCTGTCGTAGGTGGTCTCAGCGTGGGGTGGGCCGCCGAGGGTGGCAGCGGCTTGGGGATGGGTAGCGGCAAAACGCGCGACGTCAACCATTTTGGCCGAGCCGGCGTGCTCGATCTCAACCGTACCGAACGTCGTCTTTGCTGCCCCCTTCAGGCTGTTGGCCCCGGTTGGGCCGACCAGCTCGTCTTGGTAGACGACGGCGGTCCAGCCGTGGTTGAACGCCACCGCCGCTGGCCCGGCAATCTCACCGTCATCGGTCTCGACGACCGAGGGCAGGCCACTGGCAAAGTCGCTCTTGTGCCCAGCGGCGTTCACCTCTGCTATCGCCCCGGTCGGCCCTTCGCAGTAAGTCGTCACCCCGCGGCCGCCAGCTGCAGGCCCAGTGGCGCAATTGGTGCCGCCGACCCTGCCGCCCGATCCCGACTCGGCAACGAAGAGCTCCCCACCTGGCCCGACAGTTATGTGCTTGGGGGCGTCGAGGCCGCTAACCAGCACACGAGCCGTTGCTGTAACCGACGTTAGCGGGCTGGCATTGGCCCATCCCCCGAGCAGCTGGGGTGCCAGGAACGCAGCACCGAGGGAAAGCAAGCATCTCGTGCTCCGTCCGCCCCAGCGGCCGCCAGGTACTTGTGTCATGGGCACTGTGGTTGGTCCTCCTTTTGCTCTTTGCCCTTCACGGGCGCTCACGGCCCGGCAACCTACCGGCAGGGCGCACCCGGCGCGCACCCACCATGTAGCTGGGCTGCCCTTGTCCCTCCCGTGGACGTCCCGTGCTGGGGAGATCGCCTGGCTGCTCCGCTTGGTGCAGGTGCCTAGGTCATCCTGTCCGGGGGCCGAGGTGACAGTGGGCCCGGTCGCGGCCTAGTCGGCAACCCTGGCAGCATCGTGCCGTCACCCACCCGACCGCGGGTGGTTGCGGACCTAGCGGAACATTGTAGCGGTATCTACGGTTGTGCTCATCGGTGTGATGTGCTGTCGAAGCGGGTAGTCGAGCGTGCCTGTCGTCCCCGACCAGCCCGGGCATGGCGCCGACCTGGCCCGGTGGGCGTCCCGCTACCAGTACCGGCCACCACGATGCCTAATGCCCTCCAGGAGACGAGGAGATCCCATGACCTCAATTGGCACCGCGCCGACGAGCCGGCCGGGGCACCATAATCGCTTGGCCCTAGTCGTGATTGCCGCGGCTCAGCTCATGGTAATGCTCGACCTCACCATCGTGAACATCGCCCTGCCGGCGGTGCACCGAGAGCTGCACTTCTCCTCGGCGAACCTCACGTGGGTCATCAACGCCTACGTGCTGGCCTTTGGTGGCTTGCTCCTGCTGGGCGGCAGGACCGGCGACCTGTTCGGGCGTCGACGGATGTTCGCCGTCGGGATCGCCGCGTTCTCGGCAGCATCCCTGGCCGGCGGGCTGGCGACCGACCAAGGGTGGCTCATCGCCGCACGAACCGCTCAGGGCATAGGAGCGGCGATCGCGTCACCAACGGCACTTGCCCTAGTGGCCACGAGCTTCGAGGACGGAGCCGAACGCAATCGCGCGATGGCCGTCTATGCGGGCATGTCGGCCGCTGGAGGAGCACTTGGCCTGCTCCTCGGCGGCGTCCTGGTCGACGTCTCCTCATGGCGCTGGGTCCTGTTCGTCAACGTGCCGATCGGCGCCTTGGTGCTCGCGTTGACACCAAGGGCCATTGTGGCCACGGGCCACAACAGCCCACGTGGGCGCCATCGGCTCGACGTGCCGGGCGCGCTCGCTATCTCGGGCGGCGTGGCGCTTGTCGTGTACGGACTGGTGCGTGCCCCATCGTCGGGCTGGTCGAGCACGGGCACGATCGTGTCCTTCGTCGGTGCCGCCTTCGTCCTGGCTGCCTTCGTGCTCCTCGAGCGGTCAAACCCCGAAGCGCTCATACCTCTCGGGTTCCTCCGTCACCGCAGCCGCGCCGCGGGGTACGGTGTGATGCTGCTCCTCGGGGGGGCAATGTTGTCCCTGATCTACTTCCTCACCCAGTTCCTCCAGGACATCCTCCACTACAGCCCTGTCATGGCAGGCGTGGCCTACCTGCCCATCCCCTTCAGTGTGGCTGTCACCAGCGTCGTCGTCTCTCGTCTGGTGCGACGCCGCGGCCTCCGACCCTTCCTGACCGTGGGCCCCCTGCTCGTCACCGCCGGGCTGCTCTGGGTGTCCCTGGTCAACGCCTCTTCCTCCTATTCGGAGGTCTTCGGTCCTCTCGTGACCGTCGGCGTCGGGATGGGCCTGTCATTTGTCCCTCTCACGCTGAACGCGGTCTCCTCGGTGCGCGGTGACCAGTCCGGCCTGGCGGCGGCACTGCTCAACACCAGTCAGCAGGTCGGGGGATCCCTGGGCCTCGCCACCTTGGTGACGGTGGCGGCCAGTGCCACGCGGCACCAACTGCGCCTTGCGCCGCCGACAGTGCATGCCTCGACGGGTCTCGTCGCTAGCGCTGGGCGACTGCACGCGCTGACGGTTGCCGCCACGGTGCATGGTTACGATGTGGCGTTCCGGACGGGCGCCGTGGCGGGTGCTCTGGCCTTTCTGATCGCCGTGCTCGCCCTCCGGCCCGGTGGCACTGGTGGCGCCAGCCGGGGCGTAGCCGGTGGCACCACGCCCGCTGCACGCGGCCACATGAGCAGTAACGTTGTTCGGCAAGTGCCGTCGGTCACACCCGGAGGTTCCCCATGACCACGCAGCCGACCAGTCCTGGCGAGCGCGTGGTGGCAGCGGCGCACCACCTGTTCGACACCGGGGTCATGTCGCGCTCTGGGCACGCCGACCTGAGTGCCCGGCTCGACGAGCAGCGCTTCGTCCTCACCACAACCGGCATTGTGCGCGGTCTGCGTCCCGATCAGCTGGCCACGGTCGACCTCGACGGTGCCGTGCTCGACGACACCCTGGCACCAGAGAACGCCGAGGTCGTCGCCATGCACGCGGTCGTCTGCCGAGCCCGTCCGAACTTGGGAGGGATCGTCCACACCCACTCACCGTTGGCCACCGCCTTCGCGCTCCTTCGGCTGGTCCCGGGCCTTATGGACGGCACAGCGGGCGCCGCCACTTGGTGAGCTTGGGGCATCTTCGCCCACAACGGCCTCTAGCTGGCCCACCTGGCTACTGAGAAAGCGGCATGTCCCGGGCCGCCCTTGAGCGAGCGAGAGCCACGCGGCCCGGTAGGCAAGTCACCGCCCGGCTACGCCCCTCCAACGCCGTCACCGCTGCTCGTTGCCTGACCCGTTCCGCCGGCCTCCCGACGCGGGCCCAAAGGTCAGAAATGGCCAGAGGAGGAGCGAAGCGGGAGCCGGGCGGACGAGCCGGAGGGAGCACGTCGGCATCGCAAGGGCCCAAGTCAACTGCTTGAACCTGGTTTGTCGGGAGCTAGTAGGCTGGGAACTTGCGCCGATGGCCGTCCAACGCCGGCCCTGCCTCGGTCACTGTTCGGTCGACGCTTATTTGCTCGAAGTAGCCCATCCTGTTACACGGGCAACCTGACGGCCCGGGTCGGGCTTCTGGTCGGCTGACGACACCCGTGCGTTAGGCGACAGCCTGGCCTACAGGGCCCTTGTCTGGCAGGTCGACCAAGATGAGGCCACCGACCTTGCGGGCTGGCACCGGCAGCTCCCAGTTATGGGCCCACCCTAGGCGGTCACGCAGGTAAACCCCTTGCGGTTCAGCCCACTAAGCGAGGTTCACATGGACATCGTAGTCTGTCAAAGTGCACCGGCGCGCACCGCACTGGTAACAGCTTTTACCTCACACCCAAGTGGTGGGCGCAACCTGGGCCCCAGGACCGGAAGATCTCGATGTGCTGGTCAGGGACCTGGCCTGGCAAGAGATGAAGCAGGTGCCCCTTGGCCTGGGCCCAGGCGGCGCTGGCTTTTCACAAAAGCCACCAGTTCGTCCGCGTCCCGCACTAGAGCGCGTGCTCCGGACTCGACCATCTCCACCTGGCCGGCTATGCGACCCTCGTCGAGCGCCCGCTCCACCAGGCGTAGGACCACAGCTACCGGCGTCCCCATGGCCGCCAATACCAGGCGGGCCGCGCACCTGGCGCGCACCCGCGTAGCCGTGGGACGGCGTCAGTACAAGAGCCTTATGGGGCAGCGAGGGCCAGGAGCTTGGGAAAGCCGCTGGTCGGCTGTCAGGAGCTCACAGCCCAGGACCTCGGCCAAGGCCACGTAAGCGGCGTCATAGGCCGTCGAGGTGCCCCCCAGTTCCAAGTGCGTGGTCCTGGCCGAGGCCGTCGCCGTTTGGTTGGGTGCGCGCTGGGTGCGGTCCGTCTTTACGTTCCTTGCGTCCGCCACGTTGACTGTCGGTCGCAGTACCGCGGGGAGTGGCGCGAGGTCTACATGTAGAGCACGAGCCTGAAAGGAACCTGGAGCGAGATGACATCAGGGCAGAGGGCACAGCGTGGCCTGGTGGTGAGGGACCGGTTGGCTGGCTGGTCACAGCGGGCGCGGAGGCTGGCTATCGTCACAGTACCGGTGGTTGCCAGCCTGTGCCTTGTGGCACTTGCCGGTTTGCCTCCGGTGAGCCGCGGGCCGGCAACTGGCGCAGGGCCCGTCGCCCTGCAGGCACAACTGGCGAGTTACCAGACGGCAACCGTGAACGGCACCGTCACCGTGTCGCCCTCGTGGGCGTACCCTGGCTCCGAGGACAAGGCCTCTCAGGACTTCGCCTGTACGGGCAGCGCTGACATCGTGGACGTCCGGGTCGAGGGTACTGACATCTCCTCGCCGGTCACCAACACCGGCTCGGCTTGCACCTTCAGCTTGTCGGGGGTGCCGACTGGCAACGTGACGCTCTTGGCCGAGGCCCAGCCGGGCACCGACGCCTACCAAGAGCCGAGCCTGCAAAAGGCCGTCACCGTGCCGGCCGGCGGGCTCTCGGGCGTCGACATCAACCTGCAGTTCAAATGGCAGACGGTCGAGCTCCCGCCTGCCCTCACCGACACCAACGGTGCCTCGGTGAGCACCAAGGACGCCTTCTTCTTGAACGCGACCACGGCCTGGGTGACGGTCTGGGACGTCACGACCTCGAAGTCGCCGGCCAACGGGGCAGACGACTGCGCGGACGTCCTTTACCACACCACGGACGGCACCACCTGGAGCGCGGTGGCATCTTGGCCCTACGCGTACAACGATGGCTGTGGCGGGGGTAACGGCACGCCAAATGCGCCCGGCACGCCCGAGCGGGCCCCGGGGCTCGTCTTTGCCAACGCTGAGGACGGCTGGATGGTCTTCACCGGCCCGGCGTGCCCCTCTGGCGGCTGCCCCAATGCGAAGTCGAACTATTTCGGGCCTACCCAGACGGTCGAGTACACGACCGACGGCGGCAAGACCTGGGCCGCTGGTGGCCCGCTGGTCCCGCCCGCTGGGACCAAGGACAACTTCTTAGCCTGTCCCAACGGGGACAACGACTACCCCTACTCGCCTGCGACCTGCCCTGCCTCCATCCAGTCGCTTGCCGCAGTGCCCGGGAGCTCCAATGTCGTCCTCGTGACCGCGAACTGGCAGTACGAGGACAACGGGACCTACGGGACGCCGAGCGCCCTGTTCGAGTCGGACAACGGGGCGGCGAGCTGGGCGCCCGTGGAGGTCGCCCCCGGGGGCCAAGGCTTCGGCTCCAACCTGGCGGCCTCCCCGGACGGCCAAGCCGTTTTGCTGAGCGCCGAGGGCACCGGTGCCAACTGCGGCACCGAGCCGGCCTGGGTCGCCTACCGCACCGGGCCCATGAAATGGGAGACGACCACCACCACGGCGCTGTACTCGGAGCTCGGTGGCGTCAACTGCTATTACGGCAACAGCCTGGCCGTTTCCTATGGCGGCGGGGTCTTCGCGGCCGAGTCGGGCGACCCCGGGCCAGCGGGTTCGACCTATAGCTCGGAGATGGCCTTTTCCACCGACGGGGGGAAGACCTGGTCCCAGAGCCCGAGCGTGAGCGGCGGCGTCCAGGGCACTGGTGGCTCGATCGCCAACTACGGCCAGGACATCTGGACCACCTGGAGCCAGCTGCTCGCGTCCTACGACGGGGGGGCCACGTGGTACCAACAGGTCCAGCCCGGCAGCTCCGGGCTGGGCTACGACTCTGACTTCTACGGCCAGGTGACGGCTTTCGGGCCGTCCTCGGCCGTCGTGTGGTCGTCCAACGACAGCTTTTCGGGGTCCTCGAGCACCTACGCCGGCTATTTCGGCATCAACGCGTCCAACGCGGCCCAGGACTACCCGGGCTGGTACCTGGTCTACGACGACCCGTCCCTGTCGGACGTGGAAGCCTACGTGCCCTCGGCACCGCCAGCGGTGGCCCGCGTGCGACCGGGCCAGGGCCCCGTCCCCATGGTCTCGCTGGCCCTGGCCAACCACGGCACCGTGCCGGTCACGGTGTCCTCGCTGACCCTGCACGCGTCCGGCAGCGGCGACACCACCACCGGCGTGGCGTCGGTCAGCGTGGCCGAGGGCGCCACGGTGCTCGGCACTGCCACGTTCTCTGCCAGCGGCTCGGCGACGCTCAGCCTTGGGGGCGCGGGCGTCACCTTGGGCCGGGACCAGGAGGCGAGCCTGCAGGTGAGCTACGACTTTTCGCCCACCTTGGCCCCCGGGAGGCTGGCGCAGACCTTCGGGGCGTACTTCTCCCCGTCCGCCGACGTAACGGCGAGCACGGCGTCGGGAGCGCTCGTGCCCACTGCGCCCGCCGGGTGGCAGGCAAGTACGACCTTGGCTGAGCTGAGCCCACCGCCGTGGGCACTGCAGACGCCTCTTTCCTCCCCCGTGCTAGCCGCGACGTCACAGCTGAGCGCGGTGGCCTGCCCGACCGCCACGGAGTGCATAGCAGTGGGCCAGAGCGGCGGCAACGGTAGCCCAGCGGTCATCGTGGCCACCACCGACGGCGGGGCCACCTGGCACGGCGAGGCCCTGCCGGCCGGTAGCGCCGACGTGAGCAACCTGACGGGCATCTCCTGCCCGAGCGCCGCCGACTGCTACGCCGTCGGCTACTATTTCGACTGGGCCACCAACGCCAACGAGGCGGTGGTGCTGGCCACCACGGACGGAGGGGCCACGTGGTACTCGTTGCCACTGCCGGCCGCCATGACGGGCCAAGGCGGCGGCGAGCTGAGCGCGCTTTCCTGCCCGAGCACCACCGACTGCTACGCGCTCGGCACGTCGGGCACCAGTGGCAACGAGGTAGTGCTTGCCACTACCGACGGCGGGGGCACGTGGTCGGCCAGCACGGTGGCCCAGTCCTCGGCAAACCTGGACACCATCTCCTGCCCGAGCACCACTGACTGCTACGCCGTCGGCGCGCAGGCTTATGCCACCACCGACGGAGGGGCCACCTGGACGGCACAGCCCCTGCCGGCCGGGAGCGGCGACCTGTACGGGATATCCTGCCCGACTACCTCGGACTGCTACGCCGCCGGCTACTCCGACAACTACCAGGCCAACACCGTGCAGAGCACCCTCGTGGCGACCACTAACGGCGGTGCCACCTGGGCCGAGCAGGCATTGACGGGCACAGCCACCGAACTGCAGGCAATCTCCTGCCCGAGCGCCGCCGACTGCTACGCGGTCGGCTACTACTTTGGCTCGGCCACCAAGCAAGACGTGGGCACCGCCCTCGTCACGACCGACGGCGGCAGCACCTGGGCTCAGCAGCCACTGCCGGCCAACAGCGTGCAGTACGCCTATGGCGTGTCTTGCCCGACCACGGCCGACTGCACCCTCGTAGGCCAGGGTTATTTCGCTGGCGGGTCCTACGGAGGGGCCGTCCTCAGCACCACCGACGGGGGGGCGACCTGGGTGGGACTAGGCGCCGGCGATGTGAGCACCGCCGGTCTCTACGGGGTTTCCTGCCCGAGCACTGCCAACTGCTACGCGGCCGGCTCCAGCAGCGCGGGCGGCGGAGGCGTCATAGCCACCACCGACGGCGGTGCCACTTGGTCAGCCCAAGACCTGCCTAGCGGCATCACCGGGCTTAAGGCCATCTCCTGCCCAACTGCCACCGACTGTTACGCAGCCGGGTACGCCTATAGCCGGAGCACCCAGAGCGACACGGCAGTCGTCACAGCCACGACCGACGGCGGTGCCACCTGGGCGACGGAGACGCTTACGGGCACAGCCAGCGAGCTTTACGGCATTTCATGCCCTAGCGCTTCGGACTGCTACGCCGTGGGCACGATGGACCAGGGCTACAGCGGGGACGTGCTGGCCACCACCGACGGCGGGGCCACCTGGTCCCAGCAGTCGCTGCCCGGGGGCATCTACCAGCTGAACGGCATCTCGTGCCCTAGCACGACCACGTGTTACGCGGACGGCTACGGCTGGGACTCGAGCACCGAGAGCTATGGCGGCGTGGTCGTCGCCACCACCGACGGCGGGGCCACCTGGGCCGAGCAGGCCCTGCCGGCGTCCGCAGGCGAGCTCTACGGGATCTCCTGCCCGAGCGCCACCACGTGCTACGCCGATGGCTCCAGCACGGCTCTAGGTGGTGGCGTGGTCGTTGCCACCACCGACGGCGGGGTGACCTGGTCCCAGCAGTCGCTGCCGACGTCCGCCGGTGATCTCTACGGGATCTCCTGCCCGGCTAGCACCGACTGCTACGCGGCCGGCTCCAGTGCTGCGGGCGGCGGCATCGTCGTCGCCACCACCGACAGCGGTGCCACTTGGTCCGAGCAGGCCCTACCGGCTGGGAGCCCGTCAGCCCTTGAAGCCGTTGCCTGTCCGAGCACGACAGACTGCTACGCGGCCGGCAACGGTAGCTCCGACGTCGAAGCGGGCGTCGGCGGTATGGTCTCGACGACCGACGGCGGTGCCACTTGGGTGGTTGTGGGATCCGTGAGCGGTAGCGCCGGGGCGCTCGATGCCATCTCCTGCCCGAGCACGACGGACTGCTACGCGGCCGGCACGGGCGCGCTCGCTGGCCAAGGAGAAGTGCTGGCCAGCACCGACAGCGGCACGACCTGGGCAGCCGAGGCACTGCCGGCGGGGGTAACCCAGCTCAATGCATTGTCGTGCCCGAGCACCACCACGTGCTACGCGGCCGCCTACAAGAGCGGCGACGGGCCGGTCGTCGTTGCCACCACCGACGGCGGCGCCACCTGGGCTACTCAGGCGCTCACGGCGACGGCGAGCGAGCTCAACGCGATCTCCTGTCCGACCACGACTGATTGCCTGGCCACCGGCTCTTCGTACAACTTCTCCACTGGCCTCAGCAGCACCCTCGTCCTGGCCACGACCGACGGCGGGGCCACCTGGGCCGCTCGGGACCTGCCCGGCAGCGCTACGCCCACGTTCGACGCCATCTCCTGCCCGAGCACGACCATTTGTTACGCGGCCGGCTATGCCTGGGACGCCTCAGCCGGTGAGTACGAGGCAGAAATCCTGGCCACGACCGACGGCGGGGCCACTTGGCAAACCCAGGCACTTCCCTCGGCGGTCCAGGCAGACCAGTCAGGCTCAACCCTCGACGCTATCTCCTGCCCGACGACGGCAGACTGCACCGCCGTGGGCGAAATGGGGGCGACGGTCCGGGGCGGCTACCAAGTCGACGTGGGCGCCATCCTCAGCACCACCGACGGCGGGGCTACGTGGACGGAGCAGGGCTCGCCCGCAGCGGTTTCGTCGAGCGCGGGTGGCGTGCTGCACGCAGTCTCCTGCATCAACAGCACCGACTGCTTCGCGGTCGGTTCGAGCAACCAAGATGGCACGGGTGGCGTAGTGGTCGGGACGGCGGACGGGGGCAGCAACTGGAGCGACATCGGGGCCCCGGCCGAGCTTTCCTCGGGGGACCTGCTCGGCCTGTCTTGCACAGCCGGGGCAGCATGCTGGGCCGCGGGCAAAGCTCTGGGCGATATGGCCATCGTGTCGAACGTCTTGGCGCCGGCCAGCTCGTCCCCTCCTTCGTCCACCACGACCACCACGACCACCACGACCACCACGACCAGCAGCGCTCCCACGGAGCCCACCACGACCGCAGCGCCGGTGGCTGCGACTACCGCGACGACGGCACCCTCGCCGACCTCGGTCACTACGACGCTAGCGCCAGCACCTCCTCGGCCACCGCGTGGGGCTGCTTCTTGGGTGACCGCTCAGTCGTCCAGTCCTTCGGGCACCGCCAGCGCCACTGGAGGGGGCACAGCCGTGCGCGCGACGGGCGAAGGGGCGTTCACCCTTTCCCAGCTCCAAGCAGTGCCTCCTACGATTGGTTTCGCGGCGGTTGGCCACTACTTCGACTTGGAGCTGGCCACGGGGAGCGCGTTCGGCTCGCTCAGCATCCGTGACTGCAACCTTGGGGGCGGTAACGCGCTGGAGTGGTGGGACGGCTCCAGTTGGGGAGCGGTCAGGCCCCAGTCCTACTCGCCAGGCCCTCCGGCCTGTGTGACGGCGGTCCTGGGGGCTGGCTCCAGCCCGTCGCTCTCCCAGCTGACCGGTACACCTTTTGCTGTCGCCCGTTTGTTGCCTCCTGCCGACGGCTACTGGCTTGCCGGCCGAGCTGGGTACGTGGCGAGCTACGGGCAGGCTGCCAGCTTGGGGTCGCCCAAACGCCTGGCCAAGCCGGTCGTCGGCATCGCCTCGACCCCCGATGGGCACGGCTACTGGCTGGTAGGTGCCGACGGAGGGATCTTCAGCTTCGGCGA
>JAJPKN010000053.1 GCA_021323695.1 Actinomycetota bacterium
ATGGCCGCTACGACCTCCGACAGCACGGGCTGCTCCGCACCCGCGTCGGGAGGCGCGCCAAGAGCTGCGAGCGAGCCCTTCGCCGGCCGAGCCCGACCTGACGCGACCAAGGCAGCGACTCGCCCCCCGGGGACCGGGACGAGCTGGGCAACCGGTCTTCCCCGGTCGGTGATGGTCACCACTTCGCCAGCGGCGGCTCTCGCCACCACCTGCGAGGCGTTCTGCTTGAGGGCTCGGATGCCTACCGTACTCATGTGCTACATTGTAGCACTCTGATCCGCTGACCGGTGTCGCTCCGAGAGATGGGTCTCGGCCCTCATACAAGCCGCCGAACGCTTAGCTCCGCCCTGTCGACGGTGGCTCGCACGTGGCTCTAACGGCCCAAATGGCAAGTACGACCGATGTACGACGGCGCCGGTTGCGGCTCCGAGCACCGGGCCCGCTCCTCCCTCCTTTGCCCTTTGTGTGCTGCACCCTCCGCACGGCTTCCTCAGGCCACGGCGCTGCGATAGGTGCGCGTCGCCCAGGCGACCATCGTGCCTTGCACCGGCGTCCCCTATCCCCCGCAACCAGCTGTTGCCTAGCTCCTAAGTTGCACAGCTGTTGCACTGAGGAGGCTACCAGGGACCACCGACGACAGCCTTCCCGCACAAAAGACCTGCTCAGAACCTGTGGGCCGGGAGGGATTCGAACCCCCGTAGGCGTCAGCCGGCAGATTTACAGTCTGCTCCCTTTGTCCGCTCGGGCACCGACCCCCTAGGGCACATAAGGCTAGCGTGTCCGTCATGCCGACGTTTGACGTTGTCTCCCAGGTGGACATGCAAGAGGTACGCAATGCCGTTGACCAGGCACAACGCGAGCTGAGCACCCGCTTCGACTTCAAGGGGACAGGTTCGAGCATCGAGCTGAGCGGCCATGAGCTGCACCTGCACTCCTCTACCGAGGACCGGCTCAAGGCAGTCGTCCAGGTGCTGGAGGAGAAGCTGGTCAGGAGGCACGTGTCCCTCAAGGCGCTGGACCACGGCCGGGTGGAGGAGGCGGCCAAGGGCACGGTCCGCCAGACGATAGCACTGAAGGTGGGGGTCAACGCCGACCAAGCCCGAGCCATCAACCGCTACATCAAGGACCACGCTCCCAAGGGCGTCAGCTCGTCGGCTCAGGCTGACCGGGTGCGGGTGCAGGCCAAAAAGCGCGACGACCTGCAGGCGACGATCGCGGCGCTGAAGGAGGCCGACTTCGGCATACCCCTGCAGTTCGAGAACTACAGGGACTGAAGCCCAGGGCCCTGAGCCGGCTAGGTGCTTCAGCTGGCCCACAGCCTCCTCGCCCCACCCAAGGAGGCACCCGCTAGCCCTTGGAGCGTGCCAGCACGTGAGCGTCGCCGAAGGCGGTGATCGTGCCCGACCCCGTGAGGAGCCAGTAGCCGTGGCCGTCAGGAGTGGCGGCGATGGCGGTCACCGACGACTTGCTCACGGCTGCGGTCCCCGATGCGGAGCCGTAGAAGGCCGCGTCCCCGATCGTCATGACCCCGCCGTCCAGGCCGGCAACCCAGGCACCGTTGCCCGATGGCGTGGAAGCAATACCGATGATGGCCCCGGACAGGGCGGTGCCCGGCCCTCCGCCCTCGTGGACGTCACCAGGGAACAGATAGGTGGCCGCGTTGAAGGCACCCACCACCATGTACCCGCCGCCCGGGCGGGCAGCGATGGCGCTGTAAGGTGCCTGGCTCGTCGGGGGCTGGCCCTCGACCTGGGCGTCGCCGAAACCATGGGCCCTGCCACTCGCGTCCAGCAGCCAGTACCCGTGACCAGTTGGCGTGGCTGCGATGCCGACAACAGGGCCGCCCGGCGCGCCGGTGGGGAGCGAGCCGTAGTCGGGTGCGTCTCCGAAGTGGTAGACGTGCCCATCCGACGCAGCCAACCAGTAACCACGGTTGTCGTACGTGCGGGCTATGCCGACGACCGTGGCCGTCTTGGCTGCCGAGGCGGGCAGGGGCCCGTAGGAGCGGGCATCACCGAACGCGCTGACGTGGCCGTCCGCCTGCACGACCCAGTAGCCACCTCCGTCGCTGGTCACGGCGATGGCCACGCTGGTCCGGGGGCTCACGGCGAGCGAGGAGGACGTGACCCTGAAGGAGGCCATGGCGCGGACGTGGCCCTTGCAAGAGTGCGCCACGATCTCGTAGCGCCCCGGGGTGACCTGGACGGCGCCTGAAGGGGAGCCCAGGTAGGCGGGGACAGCGAAGCTCGCCGTCCAGGTGCCGTCGGTAGCCACGGGCGGCGTCATGGCGATCAGCTGCCCGCTCGCCGGAGCACCGGTCGGCTGCATGCGCAAGCCGTGCCAAGCAGAGGGGGAGTTGCAACCACCGCCCGCCTGGCCGCTGACCTGGACCACCGCACCGACAGCCCCGGATGTCCTGGAGAGAGCCAGCTTCGGCGAGGCCGTCGGGCCACCGCAGGCGACCAGGGCAAGCGACAGGCCGCTGACTGTCACCGCCCATGCCAGTCCCTTGGTGCCCCGGGCCGGTCGCTCCTGTGCCTGGGGTGGTTCGTCACGAGTGTTGTGCCCGTTCACGTGGGGTAAGCCTAAGTGGGCGGGGCCCGGTGACGCATCACCGCGGCGTCGGGACTGCACAGGACTTGCCGGGGACCGACAACTTCCAGGCGCCAGGCCCTCAGACCTTGCACTCGCCCGGGGTACCCGTCACCTGCACCCAGTTGGCCTCCGGCCCCAACCTCCTATAGGTGTTGCAGGCGGCCATCGGGTGGGCGAGGTCGAGCGGGCAGGCGGCGAGGCAGGCGTCGTAGTCGGCAAAACAGCCGCAACCGTAGTTGCAGCAGTACTTGGTTTCGAGCTTGCACAGCGCGCTCTGGCCGAGGCCCGTGCCCAGGGCGGTCGCGCCGTCGATGATGCCGTTGACCAGGGTGCCGCCCAGCTCCAAGGGGGAGAGCACCAGCGGCGCCAGGGCACCGGCGGTGGCCGATGCCCCGCTGGCGCCCGTCAGGCCGAGGCCGGCCGAGAACAAACATGCCGCGAACCCTGCAGCCACCCATTCCCGCGCCGCCAGTACGGCCGCCGGCAGTGTTGCGAGCGCGGTCGCGACTCCCAGCGCGAACCCGCACAGCTCGGCGCAGGCGTGTGAGGGCCCGCCGGCGGCTGAGCACGCCCGTGGCCACCGAGGCGCTCTGTTGCGGGTTGTCGCTCCAGCCCAGAACCGCTGCGACCTCGTGGGCACCAACCACGGCCCGGATGACACGGCCGGAGGAGCCCAGCTCCACCAGCGACGGTGTACCCGTCACACCGAACTGCTCCGCCAACCGGCCACGTCCACGACGGCCACTGACGCGCTCGCAAGAGCGCTCATCATCTCGTCTCCGGCGACCGCCGACCGAGGAGCGGCCACGACCAGGGGCAGTCTGGCTGAGACGGGCCGGTGGCCCCGGAACATCTCGAGCAAGGACCTGCACGCACCGCAGCCCGGCGACAAGAACAGCACCATTGTCGACCCCTTGGCACCGAGGAGCTGCCCGAGGGTCGTCGTCCCTCCGTCGAAGGTGGCCAGCACGAGGTCGCGGCGCGCCCGGCGGTGCCGGTTCGGCCGCTGCCCGAGCGGCGCATTCGTGGCTCCGACCACCAAGGCCGCAACCAGTAGCAGGGCCCCGGTACGCAACGGCCCGAGGTGCACGGCCTCAGCCCAAAAGGCGCTCTGGGGACGGCCGAGCGCCACGGTCAGGGCCATCACGGCCAGCACTGTGTTGCGCCACAGGGGCCAGCGGTCGGCGAAGGACCGGCCCGCTTCTCCGAAGCACCCGCACGGGCCCCGGCGACCCGAGGCCTGGTTGCGCACCAGTAGGGCCGAAAAGACCTAGAGCAACGCTGTGCAGGCCCATGCCCCGAAAGCGGCGCTCTTCCCGAACAGCATCAGTGAGCCAGTAGCGGCTTCCAGGACTGGCAGCAAACCGGCCGCCGGTGCAAGGGCATTGGGCAGGGCGAAACGCTCAACGAGCACATGACCGTGGTCCCTCCGTAACGCCCTGGCACCAGCAGCGAGGAAGAAGACGAGCGCCAAGACGAGGCGCAGCAGCAGCAGGGTGAGGCCCACCCTCAACTGCCGCTCTCCGGGCCCGGTCTGGCCTGCCCTTAGGGCGTGTAGCCGAGCAGCTCCTCGGAGCCGGTCGGCGTGCTCAAGGTTTGGCTCATTACGTACCTGGTGGCTGTACCTGCGCCGGTCTCGACCATGCTCACGGTCTCAGGGTAGGGTGGCCCGCCGCAGCGAAGCATGGGGCACTCTCCCCTACATAAGGCTCGGCCTGGCTTATCCCGGCTCCAAGACGTGCCTGGACCGGGGCCCGCAGGGTCGGCCCGGCAGGTGGGGCGACCAGTTGGGCCGCCGTGCTGTGTACCCTAGGGGGTATGACCTCATGTGCGCTGAGCCGCGCTCTCGCTGGCCCATTGCTCGTCGGTTACGCGCTCGCCATCCTGACCGGGAGCGCGAGCCTTGCGTGGGCGGGTGGCTTGGCGGTGGCAGCCGTCTCCCTGGCCGTAGCCGTGGTGCGGGCCCGGCGCCCAGGTGCCGGCTGCGCCGACGGGACCTGCCCTACCGTGCTCCCCCGGCGGCGCAGGTCACATGCCGCCGCCCGCGAGGTAGTGGCTCAGGCTGACTGAACGCTGGCCCGAGGGCGCGGGCAGCGGTCAGAACCGGTGGGCCCACTCTCCGGAGCGCAGCCGGGCGATGCGCTTGTCGGTCGGTGGGTGGTCGCTGAAGAGGTTGGCCATGCTGACCCGCCGGCCAGCCAGAGGGTTGACTATGAACAGGCCCGCCACTTCTCGGGGCACGCCCGGCATCGGGATACGGCGGGACGCCGCGTCCAGCTTGGCCAGAGCAGACGCCAGTGGTTCACCGTCCCCGATCAGGCGGGCGCCGTCCCGGTCGGCTTCGTACTCCCGGCTCCGGGACAGGGCGAGCTGCAGGAGCATGGCGGCCAGCGGGGCCAGGATTATGGTGGCCAAGAGGGCGAAGATGTTCTCGTCTTCGCTGCGCCGGCCGCCTCCTCCCATGCCCCCGAAGAACAACCCGCCCCATGCCGCCATGCGGGCCAGGAACGTGATACCCATGGCTATGGACGCGGCTATGGACGAGATCAGGATGTCACGGTTGCGGACGTGGCTGAGCTCATGGGCCAGTACGCCACGCAGCTCGTTCCACGTGCAGATCTGCAGGATCCCCTGGGTCACCGCCACGGCCGCGTGGTGGGGGTTGCGGCCGGTGGCGAAGGCGTTCGGCTGGGCGGCGGGCGACACGTAAAGCCGCGGCATGGGCAGGCCGGCCCGCGACGTCAAGTCACGCATGATCTCGTAGTACTGGGGCATTTGTGCCTCGGAGACGGGCACCGCCCTGGCCGCCTTGATGGCGATGGTGTCAGAGAACCAGTAGGAGCCCCCCACGAAGAGGAGCCCGATGACAAGGCCGATGATGAGCCCTCCCCGGCCGAAGATGGCCCCGATACCTATGCACAGGCCGCCCAGGGCGGCGAGCAGGATGACGGTCTTGATGTTGTTGCGGTTCATGTTCACCTCTGCCCGCCATGGTACCTGCCCAGGCTGAAAGGACGCTGAGCGGCGCTTAGCCGCGACCGCCCCGGCCCAAGCCGCAGACGCCCCTGGCCCCAGCCGCTCAGTGCCGGCAAGCGGTGCCCTCCTCGAGCCGCCCTGGCTCGGTCGGCTTTAGCGCCCTCAGCCGTAGTACCCGGAGTGGACGTGCAAGGTAGGCAGCCCCAGGGCGCGCAAGGCGCTCACCGTGCGTTCGTCGTCCTCGAAGCACACCTTGATGTCCAAGCCGTCGGCTTGCAGGGCTCTGACTGCCTGCGTCTTGAACTGACTGGCGGGCCGGCGGTCGGCGTCGGAGCGCATCACCAGCACGTCCCAGCGCAGGTGGTGGCGGTCGAGCCACGCCAAGGTGGCCTGGGCCACTCGTGCCGGGCGGCCGGTGAGCAGGACCACGGTCAGGGACGGGACCAGCAGGTCCAGCACGCGAGCACCTCCCTCTGAGAGGGGGTCCTGGCCGGCCTCGGCCAAGAAGGCCTCCCAGTCCGGTTTGGGCCCACGGAGGTGGCGCTGGCGGGCAGAGCAGTCGGACAGGACCCCGTCGATGTCGAAGGCCACGGCCGGGCCCGGCCGTGGCCCGGGACGCTGCCAGATCCAGGTGCCACCGGCCCGCTCCTCCACCGTCCCGGGCCAGTGGCGCCCTGGGCCTTGGCCGGCCGGGGCGGCAGGGCCAGCGTCGAGGGGGACGGCAGGGCCAGCGTCGAGGGAAGAGGCCGTCTGCTCGAGCACCAAGCCACAATAGACGGGTGCAGCCTGAGCTCGTGCTGGACTTGCCAGTAGGGGCGCGCGTGGTGGTGTTCGGGGGCTTGCGCCTGTCCGCCACTGCAACCGCCGCCTCAACGCAGGCGGCCGACGAGCTGGCCCGTGCCATCAGCACCTGGGAGGGGCCGGGAGTGGTGGTCGCGGCGGGCGACTTGTTCGACCTCCGTGCGCCTTGCGGGGACGGGGCAGCCGGGCCCAGTGGGTGCGGGCCCACTGGCGGTTGCAGGGGCGAGCACGAGGCTGTGGCGGGTGCCCTCGCCGCCCATGAGCCCCTGGCCGCTGCCCTGCGGGCGTTCGCCAGTGCCGCCGACCGCTGGGTCGTCGTGCTGCCGGGCGAGCGGGACGCGTGGCTTGGCCGCTGCTACGTGGCTGGGGAAGTCCTCGCCCGCTCCCTCGGGGCCGAGCTGGCCGGTGCCCTTGTCGTGCAGATGGGTACCCGGTCGGGTACCCGCCGCTTCCGCGTGGAACCAGGCGGGTCACCACTGCGGCAGAGCCGGCCAAGCGCTGCGCGGCCTGGTGCCCGGCACCTGGCCGATGTTGTCCCGGGCGTGTGGAGGGGCAGCACCAGCCGTTGGCTGTCCGGGGCCGACCAGCTGGACGACCCCAGTGCCCTGGCTCGGTTCGTGGCCTCTCGGCTGGTCTACCGCCAGCTCGGCCGGCGCCTTTGGTTGCTGGTCCTGCCGGTAGTGGTGGTTGTCGTCGCGTTGCGGTTGCACCTGTCCCCGCTGCGGCCGGCTCGAGGCTTGGAGGGTGCCCTCGAGGCTGGCGCGGCGGCTGCCGGCTTGCTCGAACTGGCCCTCCTCTTGGGCATCGGCCTGGTGTTCCTGAGGCAGGTCTGGGGTGCGCTACCCGGGCAGGCGGGAGCCGCACGAGACCTCAACGAGGACGCCCGTGCCCGCTCGCGCGACCTGGTGCGGCTCGGTTGGGCCGGCCTGGTGACAGGCGGGACGGACAGGGCTGAGCTGTGCACGTTGCGCGTCGCGGCCCTCCGGGGCCCGCTGCAGGCTGGGTTCTATGCCAACCCCGGCTGCTGCTCGGAGGTGGTGACCGAGGTGCCCCCCGCCTTTGGCGGCTTGGGGCTGCCCGCTCCCTTCCTGGCCAAGAGGCAGGTGGGTTGGGTGGAGGTAGAGGGCGGGAACGACCTGCACGCCCGGCTGCTGCACTGCGAAGTGGCCTTGGCCGGTGCCACCTTGGCCGAGCGCCTCCTGGCTCGCCGGGCGGGCCTGTCTACCGGGCAGCTGGCCGGCGGGCGCCGGTCAGCCAGGCGCTCGCGCCCGCACCCGGAACTGGTCGCCAGCTTCCCCCTGGGCCCCTCATGGCCGCCGACGCCGCTGCGCAGTGCCCCCCACCGCCGGGCCAGGAGGGTGGCGGCCTTGGTGGTCGCCGCTGCGGGCTTTTTTTCCCTGGTCGTCGCCCTGTCGGCGCCGTTGGCCCACCGCCTGAGGCTGGTGCGCCAGTTCGTCCCCCTCGTGGTGCCGCAGGCCGCCGGCGCCCTGGCCGCCCTGGCCGGCGTCGGGCTGCTCGCCCTGGCTCGGGGGATCCGCAGGGGCCAGCGGCGGGCTTACGTGGTGTGCCAGGTCACCCTGCTGGCGGCTGGGGCCTTGGACTTGGTCCGGGCGTCCAGTGCCGCGACCAGCGCGGTCAGCTTTGCCGTGGCCGCGTTCTTGTGGTTCAACCGGGCCTCGTTCCGGGCGGCCAGCGACCTGCCGGCAGCCCGCCCGCTGGGCCGGGGGGTGGGGACGCTGGCCGGGGTGGCCGCTGCCTCCATCCTGGCCGGGGCCCTGGCCCTGGAAGCCAGTTCCTGGTACAGCACGGACTTACGCCACCACCGGCCGGGCCGGATCACCTGGGGCCAGGCCTTCCTGGCCACGGTCGAGCGGATGGCCGGGGCCCGCCATGTGCCGCTCCCTGACCGCCTGGACGATTTTTTCAGCCCGGCCATGTTCGCGGTGACGGCTGGCATCGCCCTGGCCGCCGTGTGGGTGGCGTTCCGGCCGGTCGTGTCCCGCTCCCATGGCGGCAGGGGGCTGGAGCGGGCACGAGAGGTGGTCAGGCGCTACGGCGCCGGTACGCTCGACTACTTCGCGCTGCGGTCGGACAAGCAGTTCTTCTTTTCGGGCGGCACGGTGGTGGCCTACGCCGTCTACAGCGGGACCTGCCTCGTCTCCCCCGACCCTGTAGGGCCGCCGGCCGAGCGGGAGCGAGCCTGGCGGGCGTTCCGGGAGTTCGTGGACGCCAACGGCTGGGTGCTGGCGGTGCTGGGCGCCGCCGAAGAATGGCTCCCGGTGTACCGCGCCACGGGTATGCACGACCTGTACGTGGGCGACGAAGCCGTCGTCAAGGTCAACCGCTTCCGGCTAGAAGGTGGCCGGGCCAAGGGCCTCCGCCAAGCGGTGAACCGGGTGGCCCGCTACGGGTACGCCGTCTCTTTCCACGACCCCGCTCGAGTTGCGCCCGAACTGGCGGCCGAGCTGAGGGAGGTCATGGCCCGCAGCCGACGAGGCGGTGCCGAGCGCGGCTTTTCCATGACCCTGGGCCGCATCTTCGACCCGAGCGACGGGGGGCTCCTCTTGGCCGTGGTGCGCGGCCCAGGTGACGACGGGGCCCCGGGTGGGGGGCGGGCCGTGGCGTTCTGCCAGTACGTGCCGGCGCCGGCCATAGCCGGTTACTCGCTCGACCTGATGCGGCGTGACAACGGCCCCCACCCCAACGGCTTGATCGACTTCGCCGTGGTCGAGACCATCAAGTACCTGAAGGAGCATGGTTACGAGGGCCTTGGGCTCAACTTCGCCACCATGCGGGCAGTGCTGGCTGGGGAAGCGGGCGAAGGGCTGCCCAAACGGGCCCAGGCGTGGTTGCTCAGGCGCATGAGCGGCTCCATGCAGATCGAGTCGTTGTGGCGGTTCAACGCCAAGTTCGACCCTGAGTGGCTCCCTCGCTATGTGGCCTACGACTCCCCGGAGGACGCCCTGCCAGCAGCCTTGGCGATAGCACGGGCAGAGTCGTTTTGGGAGCTGCCGGTCATAGGGCGGTTCCTCGCCCCGTCCTCCCGGCGTGGGTAGCGCCTGGCCGGGCTGGGGGCCCCATGCCCACCTGGAGGGCGGGCGGCCAGCGCCCAGGCCCAGGCCCTGAGGACGGCGTGGTAGCTACTGCCTGGGCTGCAGGGGCAGGGCCTACAGGGACCAGGTAAGGCCGATGGAGTGGGCCAGCGACAGCACCGGGGTGGAAACCCCGGCAAATACGGTGAAGGCGACGCACACGGCGATGGCGGCCGCGGTGGCCCGAGGCACCCGGAGCCGGGCGGTCGAAGGTGCCCGCAGGGCGACGGCCGTGGCCGTGGCCCCGAGGCCGGCGGTGGCCAACGCCTCGAGGTCGCCTGCCACCTCGGCCAGCCCGCTCGGGGCACCGGGCCCGGTGGGCGCCACGGCCGGCTCGCCGCCACCCTCGCCCCTGGGCTGGCCGGGCCGGGCCGGGGTGGGGGCGGCGGGTACGTACATCAAAAGGGCCACCCGCAGGTAGGCGAAGGCGGCTATGGCTGCACCCACCATGCCGATGAGGGCGAGCTCGTACTGGCCCTTGCCGATCACGGCGGAGATCACCAGCCACTTGCCCAAAAAGCCGCTCGTCAGGGGTACGCCCGCTTGGGCCAGCAGGAGCACGAGCATGCCCCCAGCCAGCCATGGGTTGCGCTGGCCCAGGCCCCGGATGCTGCCGAGGTCGTTGCGCACCTCGCCACGGCCCTGGGTGAGGCCGACCACGGCAAAGGTCCCGACGACCATGAACAAGTAGGTGAAGAGGTAAAAGGAGGCCGCCGACCAGCCGGCCTGGGTGCCGGCCTGGAGCCCTATCAGCACGTAGCCCGCCTGGCTGATGCTGGAGTAGGCAAGTAGCCGCTTGAGGTCGGCTTGGACCAGGGCCATCACCGACCCCACCAGGACCGAGGCCACGGCCAGCACCCAGATGGCCGGCCTCCAGCTGGAGACCTGGGTCGGCAACGCCAGCATGAGGGCCCGCAGCAGCCCGGCGAAGCCGGCAGCTTTTGCCACTGCGGCCATGTAGCCCACGAACGGGGTGGGCGCTCCCTGGTAGACGTCCGGTGCCCAGAAGTGGAAGGGCACTGCCGCCACCTTGAAGCCGAGCCCGGCGACGAGGAGCGCCATACCGGCCAGCAAGACGCCGTCGTGGACGACCACCGTGCCGGTCAGGAACTGGAAGATCTCGAAGTACTGGGTCGAACCGGTCGCACCGTAGACGAGGGCGGCACCGTAAATGAAAACCGCGGAAGAAAACGAGCCCAGGATGAAGTACTTGAGCCCGGCCTCCCCCGAGGCTGCCCGGCGCCGGTGGTAGGCGGTCATGGTGTAAAGGGAGATGGAGAGCACTTCGAGGCCGAGGAACAAGGTGATGAGCCCAGCCGCTTCCGCCATGAGGACGGCGCCGGCTGAGCAGGCGAGCATGAGCACATAAGGCTCGGGCCCGTCCAAGGCTTCGCGCGACAGGTAGCTGTCGCTGATGGCCGCCCCCAGGGTGGTGGCGCACCCGAACAGGATGGCGAAGAACGCGCTGAAGTGGTCGTAGAGGACCTGGCCGCCAACGGTGAGGGCGGTGTTGGCCGGGTTGTCGAGGTTGGCCCACTGCACGATCCCGTCGACGGTCGTGGCTATCCCAGCCAGGGCTGTCAGCCCGGCCCACAGCCCCGGGTAACGGCGTTTGGGGAGGGTGGCGGACAGCACGAGCAGCACCAGGGCGGCCACTCCCAATATCAGCACCGGGGCGATGGAGCGGTACTCGACCGGGATGGACAAAGAGCCCTTGGCCGTGCACAGCCCGGAGACCTTCGCCTCCGAGGTCACCAGGTTGCTGATCGTGCAGCCGGGGCCCGCTGTCCCGGCGAAGATGGTCATGGCCTACCTCCACGGCCAGCAGCAGCGCTCGATGTCGTCCCGGCCGGCACGTCGACCACCTGGTTGGCCGGGACGGCGAAAGTGCCGTGGCCCTGGCCGCTTGATGGGATCTTCAAGCTCGGGTCCGCGTACTCGATGTGGGCGACCAGGTGGTCTACGGCCGGTTGGATGCGGGAGAGCAAAGGCTGCGGGTACACGCCGATGAAGACGATCCCCGCCAGCAGGGGGGCGATAGCCGCCCTCTCGCCCCAGGTCATGTCCCGGATCCCGGCGTTGACGGCCTTGGCCGGGCCGTGGAAGACCCTCTGGTAGGCCCACAGCAGGTAGATGGCCCCCAGCAGGGCGCCGCTGGTGGCCACCACGGCCCACCAGCGGTGGGTGATGAACGTGCCCAGCAGCACCAGCAGCTCCCCGATGAACCCGTTGAGCCCGGGCAGGCCGACCGCGGACAACAAGACGGCCATGAAGACCCACCCGAGCACGGGCGCCACCGTCTGGAGGCCGCCCAGCTGGTCCAGCTCGTGGGTACGCCTCCGCTCCCAGACCATGCCGACCAACAAGAACAGGCCCCCAATGGACAGCCCGTGGTTGACCATCTCCACCACCCCGCCGGTTATGCCCTGGACGGTGAAGCCGAACAGCCCTACCACTATGAAGCCGACCCCGGCCACCGTGCCGTAGGCGACCAGGCGCTTCAGGTCCCGTTGCATGGCCGCCACCACTGACCCCCAGACAACCCCGACGGCGCCCAGGGTTAGGGCGAGGGGGGCCAGGTCCACCGCGGCGCGGGGGAAAAGGAAGATCCCCCAGCGCAATATGCCGTAGGCACCCAGCTTGAACAGGATGCCAGACAGGACCATCGACCCACCCGTGGGCGCCTGGGTATAGGCGTCGGGCATCCAGGTGTGGAACGGTACGAGCGGCATCTTGACCGCGAAGGCCACCCCGAAGGCCACCAGCAGCAGCTCCTGGTCAGCCAGGGGCAGGTGCATGGCCCCTCGGGCCAGGGTGATGATGTCGAACGACGCCGGGCTGCCGGCCGGCAGCCGGGCGGCAACGAGCAGGTAGGTGGCCAGTATGCCCACGAAGAGGAAGGCTGACCCGGCGAAGGTGTACAGGAAGAACTTGGTGGCTGCGTAGGCCCGCCTTTCGCCCAGGCCGCCCAGGATGACGAAGTAGCCCGGCACCAGGGTCACCTCGAAGGCGATGAAGAACAAAAAGGCGTCCAGCGACAGGAAACTTGCCATGCATGCCGACTCCAAGACGAGCATCCACCCCAGGTACGAGCGAGGCAGCGCACCCTCGGGCGAAGGCCGGGTGGCCATGGCGATGGGGAAGAGCAGCGCCGTGACCGCCACCAAGAACAGCGATATCCCGTCCACGCCGAGGTACCAGGAGATCCCCAGTGGGCCGAACCAGGGCTCCCGGGAGGTGAACTGGAAACCGGCATGGTTGTTGCCGGTCTTGAAGGCGACCACCGTCCACAGCACGAAACCCAGTTCAACCACCCCAGAGCCCAGCCCCAGCCACTTGGGCAGGGCCATAGGTGCCTGGCGCGGCAGCAGGGCGATGGCCAGGGCGGCCCCTAACGGCAGCAGCACGACCACGTCCAAGATGGGGAAGCTCACGTCAGCTCCCCACCCTGAAGGCGACGTACGCCAAGAGGGCGATCACGCCCACCGACAGGCCGAAGGCATAGCTGCGGACGTAGCCGTTCTGTACCCGGCGCAGGGCACGCCCGCTGGTGGCCAGGAGCCCCGCCACCCCGTTGACGAACCCGTCGACCAGCCGGCGGTCCATCACGTAGGCCAAGCCGTCGGCCAGGGCCTGGACCGGCCCGGAGACGGCCGCTGACACCGTGTCATCGATGTACCAGGCCCGCCGCAGGAAACTGGGCTCCAGCACCGGGTGCTCCGCCGTCCGCCAGGTGGCCAGCCCGAAGGCCAGGCCCCCCAGGGACAAGATGGTCGTGACGACCGACAGGGCCCATTTGGTGGCGGTGCTGGCCACAGCCCCGGTGGCCGGGAAGAGCGGGTGCAAGAAACGGGAGAGGAAATCGAGGTGCCAGGCCGGGAAGTTTATGCCCCCACCCAGCACCGAGGCGATGGCCAGCACTACCAGGGGCGCTGCCATCACCCAGGACGGGTCGCGGGGACGGGCCTCGAGGTGGGGCGGCGGCGGCAGGCCCGGGCCGCTGGCGGCATGCCCGGCCCCGGCCTCACCCTCGGCGAAGGCTGCCCCAGCCCCGGCTAAGGCGCCCCCCGGGGTGGGACGAGCCTCGGCCCAGCGGGCCCGGCCGGTGAAGACCAGGGCGAACTGGCGGCTCATGTAGTAGGCGGTGAGCGCGGCAGTGAGCGCCCCTATGGCCCAGAGGACCTTGTTCATCTCCCAAGCCGAGGCCAAGATGGCGTCCTTGGACCAGAACCCAGCGAAGGGCGGGATACCCGAGATGGCGAGCCAGGCGGCGCCGAAGGTGACCGCGGTGACCGGCAGGTAGCGGGCCAAGCCGCCCATCTGCTTCATGTCCTGGCGGTCGGCCAGGGCGTGGATGACGGCCCCGGCGCCGAGGAACAGCAAGGCCTTGAAAAAGGCGTGTGTCAACATGTGGAACACGCCGTCGGTGTAATCGCCCACCCCGACGGCCAGGAACATGTAGCCGAGCTGGGAAATGGTCGAGTAGGCGAGCGCCTTTTTGATGTCGTCTTGGGCGCAGGCGATGGTGGCAGCCAAAAAGGCTGTGCTCACGCCGACGCAGGCGACCACCCAGGCGGTGGCGTGGGCGTAGTGCAGCAGAGGGGCCACCCGGGCCATGAGGTACACGCCGGCAGTCACCATGGTGGCGGCGTGGATGAGGGCGGAGATGGGCGTGGGGCCTTCCATGGCGTCGGGGAGCCACATGTACAGCGGCAGCTGGGCCGATTTGCCCACTGCCCCTAGGAACAACAGCAGGGTGATGGCCGTCGCCGTGGTCCCCGGGACCGCCCCCGGGGCCCCGGCCAGCAGCCCCGTGGGGTGCCCCCCGACGAGGCCCCCCAGCACGGCCGAGTAGTTGAGCGACCCGAAGTGGGCGAACAGCAAGAACATGGCGAGGAGGAAGCCCATGTCCCCGGCCCGGTTGGTGACGAAGGCCTTCTTGGCCGCCACGGCCGCCACCTCCCGCTGGAACCAAAAGCCGATCAGGCCGTAGGAGCAGAACCCCACTCCCTCCCAGCCCAGGAAGGAGAAGAGGAAATTGTCGGCCATCACCAAGACGGCCATCGAGAAGAGGAACAGGTTCAGGTAGACGAAGAAACGGTCGAAGCCTGGGTCACGGTGCATGTAGCCGATCGAGTACAGGTGGATGGCGGCCGAGACGCCGGTCACGAACAGGGCCATCGTGAGCGACAGCGGGTCCACCAGGAGGCCCACGTTGACGTGGAGCCCGGCCACGGGGAACCAGGTGAACACCTTCAAGTCGAAGCTCCGGCTGGCCGAGGGCTGGCCCAGGGCCCCCACCCAGGCGACCAAGGCGGCGGCAAAAGCGCCTGTGGCAGCCAGAGTGCCCACCCACCCGGCCTTGGGCTCCCCCAGCCGCCGGCCCAGCACCAGGTTGGCGACGAAGCCGGCCAGGGGCAAGGCGACCACGGCATAGGCGGCGTTGACGGCTGCTGGGGTCACCAAGGCCTCCTCTCAGCCCTTCAGCGAGCTCACGTCGTCGGCGGTGGCGCCGGTGCGCCGGCGGTAGATGGCGACGATGATGCCCAGCCCCACTACCACCTCAGCCGCGGCCACGACGAGGACGAAGAACACCGAGGCTTGGCCGCCGAGGTCGTCGAGCATGCGGGAGAAGGTCACGAACGTCAGGTTCACGCCGTTCAGCATGAGCTCGATGCACATGTACATGACCAAGATGTTGCGCCTCACCAGTACGCCGGCCCCCCCGATGCCGAACAGGCAGGCGGCGAGCACCAGGTACCAGGGCCCGGGGACGGTCACGGCCGCTCTCCTTCGGCTGCGGGAGCGCCCGCCAGCACCTCAGCTGGGGCGGCGGCCGGGGCGCTCGGGACGGCGGAGGCTTGGGCGCTCGGGGCCGGTTGGGGCAAGCCCTGGCGGGCGGCGGCCTGGCGCTGGGCCGGCCCCGGGCCTGACGAGCGGCGCACCAGGACCACGGCGGCGACGACGGCGACGACCAAGAGGGCGGAGGTCACCTCAAAGGGGAGGAGGTAGCGGGTGAAGATGGTCTGGCCCAGCTTCTGGACGTTCTCCCCCGGCCCCGACAGCGCCCCAGAAGTCGCCTTCTGGCCGGTAGCCCAGTGGCTGGACCGGGACAGCACCAGCAGCTCGACGACTATGCCTATGCCCACGGCGATGCCCAGGGGCACCAGGGAGCGCAACTTCCCCTGGGTGACCGCCTCCTTGCGGTCGACTCCCAGCAGCATGATCACGAACAAGAACAAGATCACGATGGCGCCGGCGTACACGATGACCTGGACCGCGGCCAGGAAGTCGGCACCTTCGTCTATGAACAGCAAAGCCACCCCGAAAAGGGTCGTCACCAGTGACAAGGCGCAGTGGACCGGGTTGCGCAGGGACACCACGCCGAGAGCACCGGCGACGGCCAAGGCGGTGCCGACGCCGTAGACGGCCCAGTCCGAGGCGTTGGCCACCCCGCTTGTGGCCAGGAGGGCCAACTTCGCCAGGGGGGCTGAGGCTGCCAGGGGCGTCAAGACGGCCTCCTCACTGGCCGGGTGGCCCTCACCCCGACCCCGGCCACTTCGCCCGCTTCGACCTCCCGCACCGAGATGTCGAAGTCGGCGGGGACGTCGGCCGCCTGCTCGTCCGACTGGCCGGCTTGGGCCGGGCGCAGGCCGTAGCCCAGCTCGGCTGACCACAGTGGGGTGCCCTCCAGGTCGGCCCGCCCCGCGGGCGAGGTCGCCCGGGCCCAGGCCGAGGTGTTGCGGTCGTCCCCAGGCCTCCAGTCCTCCCAGGGGAGCTGCCTCGGCTTGCCCTCGTCGTCCACCAGGAGCTCAGCCTTGGTGTAGATGGCGTCCTGGCGGTTGGTGAAGGAGAACTCGAAGAGCTTGGACTCGGTTATGGCCTCGGTGGGGGAGGCCTCGACGCACAGGTCGCAGTGGATGCAGCGGAGGAAGTTGATCTCGTACACGAACCCGTAGCGCTCACCGGGGGACACCGGGCTGTCCGGGGGGTTGTCCGCCCCCCGCACGTATATGCAATGGGCCGGGCACACGCCGGCGCACAGCTCGCACCCGATGCACTTCTCCAGGCCGTCCTCGTAGCGGTTGAGCACGTGGCGGCCGTGGAAACGCTCAGGCTTGGGCCGTTTCTCCTCGGGGTACTGGGTGGTCACCTTGGGCTTGAGCGGCTGTTTGCCGGTGACCACGAAGCCCTTGAAAAAGCTGACGAAGCGGTTGTCCAAGATGCTCATGGGGACTCCAGTTCCGAGGGCATACCGCCCTGCTCCTTGCCGGAGCCCGCCCGCCCCACCTCGATGGCCCGGGCCAGGAGCAACAAGGCGATCATGCTGCCAGCCAGGGCTGCCAGCCCGTAGCGCCAGCTGACACGCGCTCCTGCCACCACGAGCAGCAGGGCCAGCGCCCCCGGGATCAGGCGCTTCCAGCCCAGGTCCATCAATTGGTCGTAGCGCAGGCGGGGCAGGGTGGCCCGGGCCCAGACGAAGACGTACAGCAATATGAGGACCTTCAGGGTGAACCACACCGGCCCGACCGAGTGCCCGGCGATGCGCGGCCCGTCGGGGCCCCCTAAGAACAAGGTCGCGATGATGGCCGAGTTGGTCACCAAGGCGGCGTACTCCGCCAGGTAGAACAGGGCGAAAGCGACCGACGAGTACTCCATGTTGAACCCGCCGGCCAGCTCTTCTTCGGCTTCGACCAGGTCGAAAGGCGGCCGGGTCATCTCCGCGGTGATGGCGATGGAAAAGATGGCGAAGGGCGCCCCAAAGCCGCGCAGGATGTTCCAGTGGTAAAGGAAGCCCCCATGCTGGGCTGCCACGATCGCGCTGGTGTGCAGCGAGCCGGTCAACAAGACGACGGTGGCCACCGAAAGCCCCAGGGCGGCTTCGTAGGAGACCATCTGGGCGCTGGCCCGCACCGAGCCGATCAGCGGGTACTTCGACCCTGACGCCCACCCGGCGAGCAGCACGCCGTAGACGCTGATGCTGGAGGCCATGAGCATGACCAGGATCCCCCAGGGGGGGTCGGCCAGCTGCAGGCGGGTGGTGTACCCACCGATGGTGAGCGTCCCTCCCACGGGCACGATGGCGAAGGTGACGAACACCGGGACCATGGCCACGACCGGGGCCAGGCGGTAGACGACCTTGTCCGCCTGCGCCGGCACCAGGGCCTCTTTGAAGAACAGCTTGAGGCCGTCGGCCAGGGACTGGAGCCAGCCGTTGGGGCCGGCCCGGTTGGGGCCCCAGCGGTTGCCCAGGCGGGCCACCACCTTGCGCTCGTACATGATCACGAACAGGACCGACACCATCAAGATGGCAAAGACGACCACTAGCTTGACGAGCAGGATGACCCATACCCACAGGTCGGCCCCCTTGGCGAACAGCGGGTCCCCGGGGTAAAGGGCAGCCAGGGCGCTGGTCACCGGCCGGCCTCCAGCGCTTCGACCCTGACCTCGACGACCTCCCCGGCCCCGTCCAGCAGTTCGCCGGCCCCGCCCTCGGGCAGGTTGAAGGGCACCACGACGGTGCCGGGCGGTACGTCGGGGCCCGCCTCGGCCGGCAGCTCCAGGCTGCCCCACTGCGAGCTCACCCGTACCCGAGCGCCGGCCGGCACCCCAAGGGCCTCCAGTTGAGCCGGGTGGGCACGGGCGGCGAGCGGCGGGTGCAGCCCCGCCAGCGAGGCCGAGTGCTGGACCAGCGTGCCCCCGTCCCACATGGGGCGCCAGGTGACGAGCCGCAGGCTGCCCAGGGCGGGCGCTGGGGTGGCGCCGGCCACCCTGGGGGGCGGGCTGGCCAGGTCAGCTGGCTGCAGCATGGGCGGGTAGCCGTCTGGTCCCCCGGCGGGGGCCGGGGCTGGCCCGGGGGTGGGCGGGGCCGCCACCGGGGGTGCGGGTTCGGGCTCGGCCTGGGAGATGCCTGGGTTGGCCATGGGGTCCAGGGGCGGGGGCGAGGCTGCGCCCCCCGGCTCGCCCAGCCCGGCCCGGACAGGCACGACTACGCCGTCGCGGCCCGGCGGCGAGGCCAAAAGGGCCTGGGGCACCCCGCGGTGGAGGGGGGAGACCCGTTGCACCTCGTCCCAGATCCCCTCCAGGGACCCAAAGCCCAGGTCGTGGCCCAGGCGGGAAGCCAGCTCCACCGCCACTGCCCAGTCGGGCCGGGCGGTGCCCGGCGGCGTCACCTTCTGGGCCAGCCAGCTCAGCCGGCCCTCCAAGTTGGTGAAGCTGCCGCGGCGCTCGGCGTAGGTGGCCACTGGCAGGACCACGTCGGCGCGCTGGGTGCTCCTGGTCGCCAAGGCATCGAGGGCCACGACGAAGCGGGCACCGTCGAGGGCACGGGCAGCCAGGTCGGGGCCGGGGTAGTCCGACAGGGGGTCGGCGCCCAGCAATACCAGCACGTCTAGCTGGCCGCTGGCGGCAGCTTCGAGGATGCCCGGGGTGCCGAGCTGGCGGCCGGTGGGCAGGGGTGCACCCCAGTGCCGCTCGTACCAGCTGCAGCCTTGCTCCCAGCCGACCCGGCCGGGCAGCAGCCCGGGGGCCAGGCCGAAGTCGATGGCCCCGTGCACGTTGGCCCGCCGCAGGGCGGGCAGGAAGGCCACCCCGGGCAGCTGGGCCAAGCGGCGGGCGGCGTCCTCGACAGCGCTGGAAGGCTCGGCCAGCGAGGGCCGGCCCAGCACGACCACGACCCGGGGCGAGCCATCGGGGCCAGTGCCGGCCTGCTCTCCGGTGGCCTCCGCCAGTGCGGCCCGGGCCCGCTCCACGTCCTGGGCCGGGGCACCGCCCACCTCGCCTGCCGCCGGGGGCACCGGGCTGCCCCCCACGATGGCCTCGACCAGTGCCGCCAGCTGTCCCGGGCGGTAGTGGAGCCGTAGTGCAGCGAGCGAGGACAACCCGGTCGGGCCCGGGCTGAGCTCGACCAGCGGCACACCCTGGTCTACTACGGCGTGGCGCAGCCTCAGGTACAACACGGGCAGTTCCTCTTTCAGGTCACCGGCCAGGGTGACGATGAGCCGGGCCTGGCCCGCTTGGCCCAGGGTGGCCCGGGGCAGGCTGGCGACCAGGTCGGCGGCCAGGCCGTCGCCCAGCTGGGCGTCGACGTTGCCGGTCCGCAGGCAGCTACGGGCGAACTTGGCCCACGCATAGGCGTCCTCGTTGGCCAGCCGGGCCCCTCCGATGACGGCCACCCGCGAGCCGTCCACGCCCGCCAGCCTGTCGGCCACCACCGAGAGGGCTTCGGCCCAACTGGCCTCCACCAGCTCGCCCTCCCCCCGGTGGCCGTTGCCGGGAGCCGGCCGGCGGACCAGGGGGTGGGCCAGGCGCCCGGGGCTGGCCAGGGCCTCGTGGCTGAAACGGCCTTTGTCGCACAGCCAGCCCCAGTTGACCGGGCCGCAGTCCACGCCCAAGAAGCGCACGACGTGGTTGGCGCTCGATTGGGCCGCCACCCGGCAGCCGACCGGGCAGAGCGTGCAGGTGGTCTCGACCTGCTCCAGGTCCCAGGGCCGGGCCCGGAAGCGGTAGGGCTTGGCCAACAGCGCCCCCACCGGGCAGATCTGTACGATGTTCCCGCTGAAGTTGGAGCTAAAGGGCCGGTGCGGGGCGATCGCCACCTCGGTCGCGTCCGACCGGGAGAAAAAGTCGATCGCCGGGTCCCCGGCCACTTCTTCGGCGAAGCGGGTGCAGCGGGCGCACTGGATGCAGCGTTCACGGTCCAGCAGGACCAGAGGGGAAATAGGGATAGGCTTGTCCCAGTGGCGCTTTTCCTCCACGAAACGGGTCTCGCCCGGGCCGTAGGCGAACGTCTGGTCCTGTAGCGGGCACTCGCCCCCCTTGTCGCACACCGGGCAGTCCAAGGGGTGGTTGACGAGCAGGAACTCCAAGATCCCGTCCTGGGCCTTTTTCACCCGGGCGCTGTCGGTGACGGCTTCGAGCCCGTCGGTCACCGGGACGTAGCAGGCGGGCGAAAGGCTGTAGCCCCGGGGCCCTTTTATGTCGACCAGGCACATACGGCACATCCCCACCGGCTTCATGCGGGGGTGGTAGCAAAAGCGGGGTATGTAGGTCCCGGCTCGCTCGGCTGCCTCTATCAGCACCTCGCCCTCGTAGGCGCGCACCTGGCGGCCGTCCAAGGTTATGGTCACCGGTGCCCCGGTGCGGGGCGGGGCGGGCAGGGGGGTCCCGGTCGCGCCGGCCACCCCCGGTGGCGCGCCTGGCTGCCCCCGGAGGCCTTCCAAGGCCCCGGTGCTGGACGGGGCTGGCTGCGGGTCAGGCACGGGCATGCTCCCTCAGGCGGTCGGGCGGGAAGGGGCAACCCCCTTCACGGATGTGCGCCAGGTACTCGTCCCGGAACATGCGGATGCTGGAGGCGACCGAAGGGGGTATGGAGGGGCCGAGCGGGCATATGGTCGTCTGGGCCGGAGGCCAGACGAGGCCGGGGGAAATGTTGTCGCAGACGTCTAGGACCAGGTCCAAGTCGGCCTCCCGCCCGTGGCCGTCCTCCAGGCGCCGCATGATCTTTTCGACCCAGCCCGAGCCCTCCCGGCAGGGGGTGCACTGGCCGCAGGACTCGCGGTGGTAAAAGCGGCTGATCCTCCAGGCCGCCCGGACGGCGCAGGTGTCCTCGTCCATCACGGTCACCGCCCCCGAGCCGGCCATGGACCCGGCCTGGGCTATGGCGCTGTTGGCCAGGGTTATGTCAAGCTGGTCGGGCCCGAACCAGGGGGAGGACACGCCGCCGGGTATGAACGCCTTGAGGGCCTTGCCGTCGCGGACGCCTCCTCCCAACGAGCGGTCGTAGATGAGCTCCCGGAAGGTCAGCTTGGCGAACTCGACCTCGTAATTGCCGGGCCGCTGCACCCGGCCCGACAGGGCCAGGATCTTGGTGCCCCGGGACGTCCCTTCCCCCAAGGCGCAGAAGGCATCGGCGCCGTTGAGCAGCACCCAGGGCAGGTTGGACAGGGTCTCGACGTTGTTGACCACGGTGGGCGCGCCGTACAGGCCGATGACTGCCGGGTAGTAGGGGGGCTTGATGCGGGGGTAGCCGCGCTTGCCCTCCAGGCTCTCCAGCAGGGCCGTCTCGTCCCCGCATATGTAGGCACCGGCCCCCGGGTGGACCACGATGTCGACCGAGAAGCCCGAGCCGAAGATGTCCCTGCCCACCGCACCGTGCTCGTAGGCCTCGTTGAGGGCCGCCTGCACCCGCTCCTGGGCCAGCGCCATCTCACCTCTCACGTAGATGAACACCTGGTCAGCACCGATGGCGTAAGCGCAGATGAGGGCCCCCTCGATCAGCTGGTGGGGGTCGGCCTCCATGAGGGCGTGGTCCTTGAAGGTGGCCGGCTCGCTCTCGTCCCCGTTCACCACCAGGTAGACGGGCTTGGCCTTGCGGAGCATGCCCCATTTGCGGCCGGCATCGAAGCCCGCCCCGCCCCGCCCGAGGAGGCTGGCGGCCAGCACGACCTGGTGGACCTCCTCCGGGCCCATGCCCAACGCCTTGCGCAGGCCCTGGTAGCCTCCGTGGGCCAGGTAGGACTGCAGCGTCCAGCTCCGGTCGAGGCCGAAGTGCGCGGTGACCACCCGGGGGGCCTGGGTGACGGTCAAGCCCCCTCCTCGTTGTGCTCGAGGACGGTGCTGGAGACGGCCGAGGTGGTCTTGGAGTTGGCCAGCTCGACCTCCGCCCCGCCGCCCCGGGCTGGCACCGGGCGGCCGGCCGGGCCAGGCCCGACGGGCGGCTTGGCCATGAGGCCCACTGACCGCCGGACCCGGCACAGGGCCCCGTGGGGGGGCACCTCGGCCTCCAGGCGGCCGGCCCGCAGGTCCTCAGCCAGGCTGTCCCACGCCCCCCGGTCCATGTCGCCGAAGAACCGCCAGTTGACCGTGAGGCAGGGAGCGTTGCCGCACAGCGCCAGGCATTCGGCCTCTTCCAGGGTGAAGGTGCCGTCGGGCGTGGTGCCTCCCGGCGGTACGCCCAGGCTCTGCTCTATGTGCTCCAGCAGCTCGTACGCCCCGGCCAGCATGCAGGCGATATTGGTGCACACGGCCACCACGTACTTGCCCACCGGCTCTAGGTGGAACATGTCGTAGAAGCTGGCTGTGCCCCGGACCTCGGCCGGCTCCAAGCCGAGCAGTTCGGCAACGTGCTCGATGCCCTCGGGGCTCAGGTAACCGTCTTGCTCCTGCACCAGGTGGAGCAGGGGCAGCATGGCCGACCGGCGCAAGGGGTAGAGCGCGATCAGCTCGTGGGCCCGCGTCAGGTTTTCGGGGGTGAGCCTGGCCACGTCTATTGATCTTTGCCGACACGCCCTGCTCGGGCCCAATCGGGCATGGGGGAGGGGGGCCTCACCGGTCCACGTCGCCCAGGACCGGGTCGATGCTGGAGATGCAGGCGATCAGGTCGGGTATGAACCCGCCCCTGGCCATGGGGGCCAAGGCCTGCAGGTTGGCGAAGGAGGGGGTGCGCATGTGGAGGCGGTAGGGGCGCGAGCTGCCGTCAGAGACGATGTAGCAGCCGAGCTCACCCCGAGGCGACTCGGTCGGCACGTAGGCGTCGCCCGCCGGGGGCCGGGGGCCCTCGGTGAACAGCTTGAAGTGCAAGATGAGCGCCTCCATCGACTCGTCGATGCGGTTGCGCGGTGGGGGGGTGGCCTTTTTGTCCTGGGCACGGTAGTCACCCCTGGGCATGGCCTTGGCCACCTGCCGGACGATCTTCACCGACTCGCGGATCTCGGCCATCCTGATGGCAAAACGGTCCCAGCAGTCACCGTTGGTGCCCACCATCACGTCGAAGTCGACCTCGTCGTAGGCGAGGTAGGGGAAATCGCGGCGGACGTCGTAGGCCACCCCGGTCGAGCGCAGCAGGGGGCCGGACAGCCCCAGGCTCACTGCCGTGGCCGCGTCCAGGGCCCCCACCCCGTCCATGCGCTCTTGGAACACGGGCTGGCCGGTGAGCAGGCGGTCGTACTCGTCCATGCGCCGTTCCACGGTGTCGCAGATGGCGGCCACGTCGTCCCGCCAGCCGTCGGGGAGGTCGGCCGCCACCCCACCGGGGCGGACGTAGTTGTGGTTCATCCGCAGCCCGGTCACTTTTTCGAAGAAGGCGAGCAGCAGTTCCCGGTCCCGCCAGCCGTAGACCATCATGTTGAGCGCCCCCAGGTCGGCGCCATTGGTCGCCAGCCACAGCAGGTGGGAGGCGATGCGGTTGAGCTCGCACATCAACATGCGGATCCAGGTGGCCCGGGGTGGGACTTCGATGCCCGCCAGGCACTCGACCGACAGGCAGTAGGCGGTCTCGTTGAAGAACGGCGACAGGTAGTCCATCCGGGTGACGTTGGTCGACCCCTGGTGGTACATGAGCTCCTCGCCCGTTTTCTCCATGCCCGTGTGCAGGTACCCGACCACCGGCTTGGTGCGCAGGACCTGCTCGCCTCGGATCTCGGCCATCACCCGCAGCACCCCGTGGGTGGAGGGATGGTTGGGCCCCAGGTTCAAGATCATGGTCTCGTCGTCGGGCGCTTCGTAGTTGAAATCCCCGCTGTCCAAGGCCACCCCTTCGGGTAGCCGGAGCACTCCTCCCAGCTCCGCCCGCAGCTCCTTGATGCTTGTCTCGTGCCGGGCCAGGAGCTCCTGGGCGCCCTCGGAGGTCTTGGCCTTCAACAGCTCCACCAGCTGCTGGCGGCTTTGACGGACGGGGGCGGGCGGGGTGCCGGGTGCGGGGACGCTGGTCATGGCTTGGGCGTTTCCTTGAACTGGACCGGGACCCGGGCCGTCACGTAGTCCTTGCGCAACGGGTAGCCTTCCCAGTCCTCGGGCATCAGGATGCGGGTGAGGTCGGGATGGTCGCTGAAGCGGATCCCGAACATGTCGTAGGCCTCGCGCTCGTGGGCCTCGGAGCCCGGCCACAGGTCGAACAGGCTGGGCAGCTCGGGGTTGGCGGCGGGCACCTGGCAGCGTACCCGCAGACGTTGCTTGCGGGAAAAAGACAGCAGCTCGACGACCACCTCGAAGCGCTCTGCCTGTACCCCCTCGGGCAGGCTGCGCCCCGGGTGGGTGAGGTAGTCCACGCCGGCGACGCTCATGCAGGCCTCGAAGCCGTCTTGGTAGAGGGCCTCCATGAGGGCCAGGTAGCGCTCGACGTCGGTGTGGACGGTGCGGTGGCCTCGGTCCTCGGTCACGGGGCAGCCGTGCAGCAGGGCCGGGTCACCGCCTTGTGGCTCCTGCGCCTGCTCGCCGCCCAGTGGCTCGCCCGCCTCGCTCATCGGACCGGTGCAGGTACCCTGTGGCCGGCCGGCGCCCCCAGGTGGAGCGCAGCCCCCGCCCCGGTGCTCGCCCGGCGGCGCGTGATCTCACCGCTGCGGATCTTCTCGTGCAGGGTCAAGATGGAGTGGATCAGCGTCTCTGGCCCAGGTGGGCAACCGGGCGTGTACACGTCGACCGGTACCACCTGGTCGACGCCCTGCACGATGGCGTAGTTGTTGAACATGCCCCCGCTGGAGGCGCACACGCCCATCGAGATGACCCACTTGGGCTCCATCATCTGGTCGTAGACCTGCCGGAGCACGGGTGCCATCTTCTGGCTGACCCGGCCAGCCACGATCATGAGGTCGGACTGGCGGGGCGAGGCCCGGAAGACCTCCATGCCGAAGCGGGCCAGGTCGAAGTTGGCGGCACCGGTGGCCATCATCTCGATGGCGCAGCAGGCCAGCCCGAAGTTGGCCCCCCACGAAGAGGAGGCTCGGGCCCACTTGACGACCTCTTCGAGGGTGCCGGTGAGGAAGTTGTGGTGCAGGTCCTCCAGGCCCATCAGCCGACCACCCTAGCCTTCGGGGCCGCGCTCGCCGGGCTGGCCGCCGGCCCGCCAGCCGCGGCGGCCGCCTCCCCTCCCCGGGCGGCCCACGGGCTGGCCTGGGGGGTTGGCGCACCCGGGCGGCTGACCCGGCGCACAGTGGCGCTGACGCTACGGGTTACCGGCGCCCCGCTCCGGCTGCCCGCCCGCTTGCCTGGCCCCCAGTCGAGCGCTCCCTCCGACACCAAGTAGGCGAAAGCGACGAACACCACCAACGCAAAGCTCGCCATTTCCACCAGGCCGAACAGGCCCAGTTGGTTGAACATGACGGCGAGGGGGTAGAGGAACACGATCTCGATGTCGAAGATGATGAAGATCATCGCCACCAGGTAGAAGCGCACCGGGAACCTCGCCGGGGGCTCCCGCCGGGGGGCGATCCCCGACTCGAAGGGGCCCAGCTTGGCCGGGTTGAGGCGCGGGCGGGGGCCGAGCATGCGGGACGCCGCAAAGGAGCCCACGGCGAACACCAAGCCCAAGGCGAAGATGAGCAGCAGGGGCAAGTACTGGTCCACTGCCTGCTCAGGCTAGCGTCATCGGGCCCGGGTGCTCACCTCGTGGGCCGGGCGCTCGGCCGGCCCCCCGGGGCAGGCGACGCTGCCGCCGTCGGCCGGGCGCCGGCGGCCGGGCGGTTTGGCCACCTGCCTCTGGCTCGTGTCTAATGGGTCGGTGAGCTCGGCGCCCCTCACCGCGGACCGCCGTTGCGACGTGCTCGTGGTCGGGGCCGGGCCGTCCGGCTCGGCCTGCGCCTACTGGCTGGCCAAGGCCGGCGCGGACGTCGTTGTAGTCGAGCGCAAGGCCTTCCCCCGCGAAAAGACTTGCGGGGACGGCCTCACCCCCCGGGCCGTGCGCCAGCTGGAGGACATGGGCCTGGCGGCCGAGCTGGCAGGGTGCCACAGGTACTGGGGGTTGCGTTCCCACGGCTTCGGCTGCGACCTCGAGCTGCCCTGGCCGGCGGTGAAGGGGATGCCCACCCATGGTTACGTGGTGACGAGGTACGACCTGGACGCGCTGGTGGCCGCCCACGCCGTGAAGGCCGGGGCCACGCTCTGGGAGCACACCGAGGCGACGGAGCCGGTCACCGAGGACGGGTGCCTGCGGGGCGCCCGGCTCTCGGCCAAGGGCCCCGACGGCCGCTCCGGGGTGGTGAGGGCGCGCTACGTGGTGGTGGCGGACGGGGCCAACTCCCGCTTTGGCTGGGCCATCGGCAACCGGCGCAACCGGGCCTACCCCATGGGCATGGCCCTGCGGGGCTACTGGGCATCTCCCCGCCACGACGAGCCCTGGATCGACTCCTGGCTGGACGTCCGGGACGCCACGGGCAAGGTGGTCCCCGGCTATGGGTGGATCTTCCCGATGGGTGACGGGCGGGTCAACGTCGGGGTCGGCCTGCTCACCACCTCAGACCGTTGGAAAGGCGTCAACACCACCCAGCTGCTGGAGGCGTTCTGCCGGTACGTGCCCGAGACGTGGGGGCTGCGGGGCACGGCACCCCTGGCCCCTCCCACCGGTGGCCGCCTGCCCATGGGCCTGGCCGTGGGCCCCAGGTGGGGCCCGAGCCACCTGGTGGTCGGTGACGCAGCCGGGGCCGTGAACCCGTTCAACGGGGAGGGCATCTCCTACGGTTACGAGACAGGGCGCTTGGCCGCGGAGGTCCTGCAGGAGGCGCTCGGAGGGGGTGGGCCGGGGGCGCTGGCTGGTTACGAACGACGCCTGCTTGCCACGTACGGCTCGTACTACCGGGTGGCCCGGGCCTTCGTGCAGCTCATAAGCCGGCCTCGGGTGATGCGGGCCGGTGCGGCCGTCGGGATGCACAGCCGGGTGTTCATGGCCCAGCTGTTGCGGGTCATGGCCAACTTGCTCCGCCCGGACCAGCTGGGGCCGGCGGAGGCTGGCTACAAGCTGCTCAGCGCGCTGGCCCGGGCGTTGCCGGGCACGGAGGCTGCGGCCGACGCCCAGGCCTGGGCGCCTGCCTCGCCTCGGGAGGGAGCCTCGGCCTGAGCAACCGGCCGGGGGCAGCAAGCCGCCCGGCACCCGCCCGCCTCAGCCCGGTGCCAACCTCAGCCCGGTGCCAACCTCAGCCCGGTGCCAACCTCAGCCCGGTGCCAACCTCAGCCCGGTGCCAACCTCAGCCCGGTGGCGGCGCGGTTTGCTGGTTGAAACTGTTGGGCAGGGGGATGTCCTTCAGGCCGGCGGGCAACTGGTGGCACACCCCAGCGGTGTCGTTGATGGCCAGGCAGATGGCCCCCACCATGCGGGCCGCCAGGCTGCGGGCAGCCTGTGCCAGCCCGGAGCTGCCGGCCAGCTTCGCCCATGTGGCCTGCAGCGCCGAGGCGCTGGCCACCCCGGAGGTGGCGAGGGTGGCGGCGGGGTAACCCGGGCCGGCCAGGTAGTAGTGGCCGCCGAAGTCGATGAACGGGAGCGTGCCGGACGCGCTTGTGTAGGGGGGGATGTCCCAGTTGGCCAGGACGTCTTGTTGGGCTGGGGACAGCTCTTGGAGAGGTTGCCAGCGGCCCGCCCCCAGCCGGTGGGTGGTGTACATCTCCAGGCCCACGAACCTGATGTACCTGCTGGCATAGCTGGACTGGTAGAAGTCCAAGCCGATGGTGGCGGGGTTGTGGCTGCCGACGGAGGCGACGTAGCCGAGCCGGTGGAACGTCCCGAACTGGTCGAGCGCCATCACCAGTGGCCACGAGGCATCGGAGCAGTAGCCGTCGTGCTCGTTGCAGAAGTACAGGACTTCTGCCTTGCCGCCTTGCTCGAGCAGGGGTGCCGAGGACGGCAGTTGCTGGAGGGCGCTGGAGCGCGTGGGGCTGTGACGCCAGCTGGCGACGAGCGTGGCCAGCGCCACGTCCTGCAGGTCGCGCAGGGTGGCCCGGGGGACGGCCTTTTCGTCTGGGGCCAGGGCCGGGGAGACCAGCTTGATGACCGCCCGGGACGGGCGTGGCACCACCGTCAGGCCGGCCAGCGTCAAGGCGATGGCCAGCGCCCCAGCCGCGTACCAGGCCTTCTTGCTGAGCGCCAAGCGCGGCTTGCTGAGCCCGAAGCGTGGCCCCGAGGGGCGACGGGGGGGCCGGGCACGGGGAGAACGAGGCCGGCCATGGCTGGCGCTCACGAGCGGCGGGGCCGGCCGGCTGGTCAACTGGCCCAGCGGCACGGCACCCGGGCGGCGCCTCCTCGTCGCTTTGGACCTGGTCGCCATGGCTATGTAGGGTACTAGGGCCCTTCTGCGGCCACGGCTCGGGCCACGGCGCGGAAGGCTTCCACGGTCTGGTCGAGCTCGGCTTGGCCATGAGCCAGGCTGGGGAACATGACCTCGTAGGGCCCCGGTGCGATGGCCACCCCTTCCCGCAGCAGCCCACGCATCAAAGGGGCGTACAAGCCAGTGGCGGCCGAAGCCTGGGCCCCGGCGTAGTCGTGGACCGGCTCCGGGCCAAAGGACACCCCCAACAGCGGCCCCACCACCGGCACTTGGACCTCCAGGCCGGCTTCGTGGGCCGCCTGTGCCAACGCCGAGCCCAACTGCCGGGCGAAGGCCGACAGCTGCCGGTAGGAGTCGTCGTCCAGCAGGGAAAGGACGGCCAAGCCGGCTGCGGTCGCCACCGGGTTGCCCGACAGGGTGCCCGCTTGGTAGACGGGGCCCTCGGGGGCGAGCTGCTCCATTATCTCCCGCCGGCCGCCGAAAGCGGCCAGGGGCAGCCCCCCGCCTACCACTTTGCCGAAGCACCAGAGGTCCGGCCTCACCCCCAGCAGCGTCGACGCCCCGCCCCGGGCCACCCGGAAGCCGGTCACCACTTCGTCGAATATGAGGACGGCCCCGCAGCGGGTGCATTCCTCGCGTAGGGCCTCCAAGAAGCCAGGCTGGGGGGCCACCAGGCCCATGTTGGCGGCTACCGGCTCCACGATGACGCAGGCGACCCGCTCGTCCAGCTGGGGGCAGTGGTTGTAGGGCACGACCAGTGTGTGGGAAACCGCGTCGAGCGGCACCCCGGCGGACGCCGGGAGGCCGAGGGTGGCCATGCCACTGCCGCTGGCGGCCAACAGGGCGTCCGCGTGCCCGTGGTAGCCGCCGGCGAAGACCACGACCCGGTCGCGTCCGGTGGCCCCTCGGGCCAGGCGCACAGCCGCCATGGCCGCTTCGGTCCCGCTCGAGACCAGCCGCACCTGTTCACAACCGGGGACACGGGAGCAGATCTCCTCGGCCAGCAGGACCTCGCGCTCGGTGGGGGCCCCGAAGCTGGTCCCTTCGGCCACCGCCCGGCGGACGGCTTCGGTGACCTTGTCGTGGGCGTGCCCCAGGATGGAGGCCCCGTAGGACTGGACGTAGTCGATGTAGCGCCTGCCTTCCACGTCCCACACGTAGGCCCCGTGCCCCACGGCAACGAAATAGGGGGTGCCGCCAACGGCCCGGAACGCCCGTACCGGGGAGTTGACCCCTCCGGGGATGACCCGGAGCGCCCGTTCGAAAAGGGCCTGGTTGGTCTCCGCCACCTCTTCAGCCGTTCAGGATCTCCGCCAGTTCGCCGGCGAAGTAGGTGAGGATGAAGTCGGCACCGGCACGCTTGACCGCCCCGATGTGCTCCAGCGCCACGGCTGTCCCGTCCAGCCAGCCCCGCTCCGCCGCCGCCTTCACCATGGCGTACTCGCCGCTCACATGGTATGCCGCCAGCGGGACCTGGAACTGCTGGCGGGCTTTGGCGATGACGTCCAGGTAGGCCAGGGCCGGCTTCACCATCACGATGTCGGCGCCTTCCTCCACGTCCAGCGCGATCTCCCGCAGCGCCTCGCGTGCGTTGCGGGGGTCTTGCTGGTAGCTGCGGCGGTCCCCCCCACCGGCGATGCTCACGCCCACGGCCTCCCGGAACGGCCCGTAGAGGGCCGATGAGTACTTGGCCGCGTAGGCCAGCACCCCCACGTCGGCCCACCCGGCGCCGTCCAAGGCGGCGCGGATGGCCGCCACCTGGCCGTCCATCATCCCCGACGGGGCCACCAGGTCCGCGCCCGCCCGGGCCTGGGCCACCGCCACCTGGCCGTAGAGCTCCAAGGTGGGGTCGTTGGCTACCTCGCCCCCCGGGCCGAGCACCCCGCAGTGGCCGTGGTCGGTGTACTCGTCCAGGCACAGGTCAGAGATGAGGACCATGTGGGAGCCGACCTCCGCCCTCAGGGCCTCCAAGCCCACCTGGACGATGCCGTTGGGGTCCCAGGCTTGGCTCCCTTGAGGGTCCTTGGTCGCGGGCACGCCGAAGAGGACCAAGGCCGGTACCCCGAGGTCGGCCAGCCGCCGGGCTTCTTTGGCCAGCGACTCGACGGTGTGCTGGACCACCCCGGGCAGTGCTGCTATGGGCTGGGGCGCGTCGGTCCCCTCCCGCACGAACAAGGGGGCGACCAGGTCGTCGACCGACAAGCGCGTCTCGGCCACCAGGTCGCGCAGGCGGGCCGAGCGGCGCAACCGGCGCATGCGGTTCTGGGGGAAGCTCATGTCACCCCACGGTACCCCCAGCCAGCACCTTGACCAGGGCCTCGACCAAGCCGTCCATGGTGTGCTCCGAAGCTTCGGCGCTCACCCGCAGCCCCCGCGCGGCCGCCGCCCGGGCCGTCACCGGGCCGCTGCAGGCCACCACCGGGGGGACCGGCCCGCCCTGGTCCAGGTAGCTGTCCACGGCAGAGGGCGAGGCAAAGCAGATGGCGTCGGCCTGGGCGGCTTGGCTCAGCAGGCGGGGGCTGAGGGGCGCCGGGACGGTGCGGTAGGCCTCCACCACCTCCACTTCCCACCCCAAGCTGGCCAGGCCCTGGCGGAGCTCCGGCCGGGCACCGCCCGCCTGGGGGAGCAGGGCGCGGCGGGGCGCGGTCGGGTCGCTGGGGGCGGGCGGGAAGGCGGCGGCCAGCCCCCGCGCGGTGTGGTCGGCGGGCACCAGGTCGGCCACTACTCGGTAGGAACGCAGGGCGTCCGCGGTCGCGGTGCCGACCGCTGCCACCTTGGCCCCAGCCAGGGCCCGGGTGTCCGGCACCAGCCGGAACAGCGCCTCCACGGCGTTGGCGGAGGTGAAGGCCACCCAGGCGTAGCCACTCAGGCGGCCCGCCGCCTCGGTGAGGGCCCGGCCCCCGTCTGCTGGGGGCCTCAGCTGGACCGCCGGTACTTCGACGACCCCTGCCCCCAGAGCTGACAGGCGCTCGGTCAGAGCGGGAGCCTGGTGGGCCGGCCGGGTGACGACCACCGTCTTGCCGAACAGGGGCCGGTCCTCGTACCACCTCAGGTCCAGGCTCGCCACCTGGCCGATGACGATGGTGGCGGGGGCTTCGACCGGCACGGCTCCGAGCTCGCCGAGGACCGTCCGCAAGCTGCGCTGCTCGGGGCGTGTACCCCAGCAGACCACCGCCACGGGCGTGCTCGGGGGGAGGCCGCCAGCCATGAGGCGCCGGGCGACCTGGGCGCGGTTGGCCACACCCATGAGGACCACGATGGTACCCCCGGCCGCGGCCAGGGCCTCCCAGTTGGTGGCACCGGCCGCCTCGTCACCGCCGTCGGTGCCTACCGAACGGCTGTGACCAGCCACGACGGTGAACGCACTGGAGCGGCCCCGGTGGGTGACCGGGATGCCGGCGTAGGCCGGGGCGGCCACAGCCGAGGTCACTCCGGGGACCACCTCGAAGGGCACTCCTGCGGCCATCAGGGCCTGCGCCTCCTCGCCACCCCGGCCCAGCACGAAGGGGTCGCCACCTTTGAGCCTCACCACCCGCTGGCCCGCCTGGGCACGCCGGACCAAGATGGCGTTGACCGCTTCCTGGTCTCCGCGCCGGTCCGGCCACTTGCCCACGTCGACCTTCTCGGCTTGTTCGGGGGCGAGAGCCAACAGGGCGGGGTGGGTCAGGCGGTCGTGGACGACGACGTCGGCCTGCCGGAGGACCTCGGCCCCGCGCACCGTGAGGAGGCCCGGGTCCCCCGGGCCTGCCCCCACCAGGTACACGATGCCCCTTTTCATGCCTGGCCCCCCGGGCCTGGTGCCGGCCCCCTGGGCCTCATGCTGGCCGGCCACCTGGGCTTCGTACTGACCCCCCTGGGCTTCATGCTGGCCGGCCCCCCACCAGCAGCTCTTGGCCGCCTAGGGCCAGCACACCCTCGGCCACCTGCCGGCCCAGGGCGTCCGGGTCGCTGGCCGGGCCCTTGGCCCCCTGGCGCACCAGGGTGCGGCCGTCGGGGGAGGCCAGCAGGCCTTCCAAGAAGAGCTGGCCCCCGGCGCTGGTGGCGTGAGCCGCCACCGGGAGGTTGCAGCCCCCGGGCTCGGAGCCAGGTGCTCCCGCCCCGGCCTGGCTGACCCAGCGTAGGAACGAGCGTTCGGCATCGACCTCGCGGCGGGCCACCGGGTCCTCTATGGCCGACAGCGCCCGCATGGAGGCCTCGTCGCCTTCCCGGCACTCGACCGCCAACGCACCTTGAGCCACCTGGGGGAGCATCAGGTCGGTGCCCAGGGTTTCGGCCTGTTCGTGGGCCAGGCCCAGGCGGTCGAGAGCGGCCCGGGCGACGACGATGGCGCCGCCCTCGGGGACCTTGGCCAAGCGGGTGGCGATGTTGCCGCGCAAGGTGCAGAACGACAGGTCAGGTCGCAGCCAGGCCAGTTGGGCTTGGCGGCGGGGGCTGCCCGTCGCCACCCGCGAGCCAGGGCCGAGGCCGGACAAGGGGCGGCCCACCAGAGCGTCCCTGGGGTCCCCCCGGGGCGGGACGGCCACCAGGCGCAGACCTCGGGCCGGCAGGGACGGGAGGTCCTTGGCCGAGTGGACAGCCGCGTCCGCCTGGCCGGCCAGCACCAGGGCCTGCACCTCGCGCACGAACACACCCTGGCCACCCATTTCCCCTACGGGGACATGAGCCAGGCGGTCGCCGGTCGTGGCCACCGGCACCAGTTCGACCTCCAGGCCGGGGTGAGCCGCTCGCAGGAGGCGAGCGACGTGCTCGGCTTGCCAGCGGGCCAGCGGGCTCTGGCGAGTGGCCAGGCGGAGCGGCGCCAAGTGCCCGGTCTCCCTACGGTTCGTCCAGCTCGAACAGCTCCCGCATGGCCCGGCCCAGGGCCTCTCCTTGGGCCGTGCCCGCGGCCGCCTTCAGCTTGACCGTAGGGCCATGGAGCAGCTTGGCCACGATCCTGCGGGTCAGGGCGTCCACGGCTTGGCGCCCTTCGGGCCCGATGGCGTCCAGCTGGTGCTCCAGGCGGGCGAGCTCCGATCTCCTCAGCTTCTCGGCCTGGTCGCGCAGCTGGGCGACCAGTGGTGTGACTGCCCTTTCTGACATGGAGCGGCTGAACCGGCCAAGCTCTTCAGCCAGGATCCGTTCCACCGCCGGCACCTCGGCCTGGCGGTCGCCCACCTGGGCCGTGACGAACCCGCTGATGGCGCCCATGTCGAACAGTTCCACCCCCTCCAGGCCGCCCACCGCCGGGTCAACCCCACGGGGGACGGCTAGGTCGACGAGCACGAGGGGGCGGTGCCGGTCCCGGGCCTGGGTGGCCGCCTGGACGTCGTTCAGGCTGATGGCGGGCCCGCCTCCGGCCGTGCAGCACACAGCCGTGTCCGCTCTCGCCAGAGCCGGCACCAGCTCCTCCCAGGGCACGGCTTGGCCCTTCAAGCCAGCAGCCAGCTCCCTGGCCCGGGCGGGGGTCCGGTTGGCCACCATGACGGGCTTGGCTCCCGCCGCTTTGGCGAAAGCGCGGGCGACGGCTTCGCCCATCTCCCCGGCGCCGAGCACCAGGGGGCGCTTTCCTTCGAGGCCCCCCAGTGCCGAGGCGGCCATCTCGACGGCGGCGCTGGACAGCGACGTGGTGCCTCTGGAAATGGACGTCTCGGTACGGGCCCGTTTGCCCGCTTGGAGGGCATGGCGGAAAACGGCCCCGAGGACCGGCCCGGCGGTTTCCTCGTCGCGCGCCACTTCCCAGGCTTGGCGGACCTGGCCCAGGATCTCAGGCTCTCCCAGGGAGGCAGAGTCGAGCCCGGCGCTGACCCGGAAGAGGTGGTGCACGGCCGACTCCTCGAAGTAGGAGTAGAGGCTGCCGGAGAACTCCTCGGGTGGCCTCCCGCTCCAGCCCGAGAGGAACTCCCTGATGTCAGCCACTGCTCCGTGGAAGCGGTTGGCCGAGGCGTACACCTCGGTCCGCTCGCAGGTCGACAGCACGACTACCTCGTCGATGTGGGGGCGTGAGGCCAAGTCGGCCAAGGCCTTGGCCAGGTCTGTGGGCGCCACGACCATGGGTTCCAGCAGGCTCAGCGGGACTGTGCGCTGGTTGACCCCGACGACGACTACAGACACGCCTCTAAGCGCTCCTTTGCCTCAGCTCGGCGCCCCGAGCGTAACAAGTCGAGCATGGCCCAACTGATGGCTGGCCGCCAGTCGACAGCTTCGGTGGACCGGCCCTCCTGTTTCAGCTTGGCCCTGGCCGCGGCCAGCATCTCGGCCAAGACGGCTACTTCGGGGCCCAGGTCCCGAGCCAGTTCGGCACGGAGCCACGAGGCGAGCGCGGGGCTGTGGCCACCCGTGGACACGGCCAGCACCACCGGGCCCTGGCGAGCCACCGCCGGCAGGATGAAGGAGCACGAGGCGGGGTCGTCGGCGGCGTTCACCCAGACGCCGGCAGCCTCGCCGTCTTCATAGACCGCCCGGTTGACCTCGGGGTCGCCGGTGGCGGCCACTGCCAGCCAGTGCCCGGCCACCTCGCCTCGCCGGTAAGGGCGTTCCTCCAGGTGGACCTGCCCGACGGCGCCGGCCGCGAGCGTGCGCACGGCGTCGCTCAGGACGGTCGCGACCACATGGACCTGGGCGCCCGCCTCCAGCAGGCCCGCCGCTTTGCGGCAGGCCACCTGGCCGCCCCCCACCACCAAGCAGCGCCGGCCGGCCAGCACCAGGGCCACCGGGTAGACGCTGGGAGGGGCCAAGGCCTCCTGGGGGTGGGACGTGCTCAAAGCGGTGCCGCGTTGGCGTGCAGGTGCTGGTAGTAGCCGAGGATCTGCAGCTCCACCGCCAAGTCCACCTTCCTCAAGCTCACCTGGGGGGGCACGCTCAGCACGGCCGGGGCGAAGTTGAGCACCGAGGTGACGCCGGCCGCCACCAGGCGGTCGGTCACTTCCTGGGCCGTGGCGGCCGGTGTGGCCACCATGGCCATGGTGGCGGCCAGGTCGCGTACCACCCTTTCGAGCTGGGTGACCGGGTAGACGACGACGCCGCCCACCCGGTGGCCGACCTTGCCCGGGTCGGTGTCGAAGGCCGCCACGATGTGAAAGCCGCGCTCTTCGAAGCCCCGGTAGTTGGCCAGGGCCTGGCCCAGGTGGCCCACGCCCGCCAGCACGACGTTGTGGACTTCGTCCAGCCCCAGCTGCTGGTTGATGCGGTGGACCAGCAGCTCGACGTCGTAGCCCACCCCACGGGTGCCGTACGAGCCCATGTAGGAGAAGTCCTTGCGGACCTGGGCGGCGTTCACCCCTGCGCGGGCCGCCAGGCCTTCGGACGAGATGGTGGGCTGGCGGTCGTCGAGCGTCTCGGCCAGGACTTGCAAGTAGACGGGGAGCCGGCGAACGGTTGCTTCGGGCAGAGGCCTCGCCCAGCCCCCAGGTCCGGTGCTGGCCCGCTCCGGGGGCCCGTCGGCGGCTCTCGCCTGTGCCCCGTCAGCGGCCCTCGTCCGGGGGCCGTTGCTGGCTGTCGCCCGGGGCCCGGTCCTAGCCCGCTCCGGGGACCGGTTGCTGGCCCTCGCCCGGGGGCCGTCAGTGGGGGCTTGCCCTTTGGGGGTAGTGCCTCCGAGCAGCTTGGAGCCGGCGGGCGGAACAGCTGGCATCAGGTCAATCGTAGGCGGCCTGAGGCCCAAACTGCCCCGGCGGCCTGCCTGGGCCGAGCGCCTGGGGCCCGCCTGAGCCGAGGTCCTGGGGCGGGTGGGGCAGGAGGTCGACCACGGTACCCTCCTGAGCTCCCAGTTCGGCTGCGGCGCTGGCTTGGTTGAAGACGAGAGCCAGCTGGCCGTAGGAGTCGACCAGGATGCCCAGTTCGCCCTCGTGGAGCTGGGCGAAGGCCTCCACGACCCTGGCCTTTCGCTCCCGGGCCGGCCCCCCTGGTCCCAGGGCCCGGACCAGGACCACTGCCTCGCTGGGCAGCTCAGCCGGGCCGGCGGCGAGCTGGACGTTGCCGAAGCGGTCGACCCAGGTGACCTCGGCCTGGCAGGAGCCGTCCGGTCCCCGCGTGCAGCGGGGTGGAGCCAGCCGCACCAGTTGGCCGGGGTCGAGCGGGGCCCCAAGGCCGAGCAGGTCCCCTCCGGCCGCCAGGTGGGCAGCGGCCGGGGCGAAGATGTCGCGTCCGGCGAAAGTTGGGCCCGGCGCCGGCCTCCAGTAGCCTCGGTCCTGCAGTTCGACCACCCGTTGGGGGCCTCCCAGGGCGTCGGCCGCAGGCAACAGCAGGCCATTGTCGGGCCCCACCATGGACAGCTCGGCGCCAGCCACCTGCAGGGCGACCCCTCTTCGGTCGGTACCGACGCCCGGGTCCACCACGGCCAGCACCACGCCCGGGGGCAGGTAGGGCGCGGCTCGCAACAGGGCCAGGCTCCCCGCCCGGACGTCGCAGGGAGAGACCTCGTGGGTGATGTCGATGATCGGGACGGTTGGTAGGTGGGCGCGCAGGGCGCAATGCAGCGCGCCGACGAACCCGTCGGCCAAGCCGTAGTCGCTCAGCAGGCTGACGGTCATCACCGTGGCAGTGCGCGCTATGCCGGCCCGCGTGCGCGCCATGGCGGCTTACCGTCCCGCGCCACCTCGAGCCGGGCGTGGCGCCGGGCCCCCTGGCCAGCCAGTCCTCCGTGCGGGTACGCGGCCCCAGCCAGCTCCTCGTGCGGGCACGAGCCCCAGCCCTCAGCCAACCGCGGTGTACTGAGCGGCCAGGAAGCGGTCTATGTCTTCTTCGCGTATGCGGTAGGACCGGCCGACCCGTACTGCCGGCAGCTGGCCGGACTGCACCAGACGGTAGACGGTCATGTTGGACACCCGGAGCTGCTGCGCTACCTCAGCGACAGTGACGTAACGGGACCGAGCCCGGGCAGCGTTCGGCTTGGCCATTGTTCCACCCTTCTCCGTCTCCGTAGGGTAGGCGATCGCGCCCGCTAACCTCAGGCCGCTTCCCGACCAGGCAGCCCCGGCAGCCCTGGCTAGCCGGTGGCCGCCGGCCCGCCAGCCCCGCCGGCAACCCGCTGCACCGGGGTCAGGCGTCCTCCGGCGGCGAGGCGCCCATCTCTCGGCTGCGTTGGGTGGCGGCAGCCACGGCTTCGATCACGGCGGAGCGGAACGCTCTGGCCTCCAGTGCCCGCAAGCCCGCCGCGGTGGCTCCCGCCGGTGAGGTGACCGCCGCCCGCAGCGACTCGGGGCTTTGCCCTGTCTCCCGCAGGAGCCGAGCCGACCCGGCCAGGGTCTGCAGCACCAGGTCGTAGGCCAGGGGGCGGGCCAACCCCACGGCGACCCCGGCTTCGGTCATGGCCTCGGCCAGGACGAAGACATAGGCAGGGCCGGCACCCGACAGCCCCGTGACGGCGTCGAGGAGCGGTTCGGTCACCTGGGCCACTGAACCGACGGAGCTCAAGATCTCCCTGGCCCAGTCCAGGTCCGCCTGCCCAGCCCGGGCCCCCGGTACGATGGCCGCCGCACCCTCCCTCACCATGGCGGCGGTGTTGGGCATGGCCCGGACCACGGCGCAGCCCTCGGGGGACCAGGCCTCCAACTGCTCGAGGCGCACCCCTGCGGCTACGGAGAGCAGGCGCTCGACCTGCAGGCCAGCCAGAGCATGGCAGGCTTGGCGTACGTCGTGGGGCTTGACCGCGATCACGGCACCGGCCACCGGGGCGAGGTCGGCGGTCGGGGCAGCCACGACCCGGAGGCCAAGGTGGCGGCCGGCCAAGCCCTCCGCAGAAGCCAGTTCCAGGCGGCGGCCAGCAGAAACCTCAGCCATAACGACTTGCTCGGGGCTGGCCCAGCGGGCGTCCAGTAGACCGGCCACCAGGGCTTCCCCCATCTTCCCGCCCCCCATCACCAGCAACCGGACAGCCATGGGCAAACCCTACTCACCCCGGGCGGCCAGGGTGCAGCCCGGCGGGCAGGTGGCTCTGGGCGGGGTGCCCGGGCCAGGGGTGGCCAGCCGGGAGACCCGGTGGGCGGGTGGCGGTCATACCGGGGTGCCCGGCCAGGGTGGCGGGCCAGAAGGTGCCGGCAGCCCTGGGTGGGCTGCGACGTTGAGGCCGCAACCCGAAGCCGTGAGCACTTCGTACTTCCCCGAACGAGGTGGCGGCAAGGCCTCGGGCTACGGCAGGGCCAGCGTACCGGCACCCCCGGCTGGGGACAAGCCCCCCAACGCGGTCCAGCCGGTCGGAGGGCCCTTGGGCTGGGCCCTAGGCGCTGCAGTCCACCAGGTCGCGCTGGGCCAGGGCAGCCGCGTGACGCACCAGCTGCCGGGCCGCCTTGGCCCAGGTGTAGCCGGCCGACCGCTCCAAGGCAGCCGACCCCAGGCACCTGGCCAGCGACAGGTCGTCCAGGACCTCGCCGAGGTAATGGGCGAAGCCGGCGACGTGGTCCGGCTCGACCAGGTAGCCAGTCCGGCCGTGGTCGACCAGGGTGGTCAGGCCCCCCACGGCCGAGGCCACCACCGGCCGGGCGCAGGCAGCCGCCTCCAGGGCCACCAGCCCGAACGACTCAGACCGGCTGGGCACCACACAGACGTCGGCGGCCCGGTAGTAGGTGGAGAGAAGCTCATGGGGCTGAGGGGGGACCAACCGGACCCGCTCATGAAGCCCTTGGTGCTGCACCCGCTGCTCCACCTCTGCCAGCTCTGCCGGGCCAAGAGGCCCGCTGGGCCCGCCTATGGCAACGAGGGTGGCCTGAGCCGACCGGCTCGTGCGGCCGCGCAGCCGGCCGACCGCTTCCACAGCCACAGGCAGGGCCTTCAAGGGCTGGATACGCCCGACGAACAGCACCACCGCGCCAGCCTCCGCCAGCCCCAGCGCCCGGCGGGCTTGGGCCTGGTTGCCGGGGCCGAAAAATGCCCGGTCGACCCCCGGCGGGAGGATCTCCACCCTGGCGGGGTCGGCACCGTAGAGGTCCACCAGTTGGCTGGCTTCGGCGCTGCAGGATGCCAGCACCAGGTCGGAGCAGGCTATAGCGGCTGCCTCCTCGGCAGCCCGTTTGGCTCGCCAGGCGGCGCTCTCCAAGCCGGCTGCCGCCTTGACCCGCTCGAGGGTGTGGAAGCTGCACACCAGGGGAAGGTCCATGGCGTGCTTCAAGGAGTGCCCGGCCATGGCTGACAGCCAGTAGTTGGCATGTAGCAGCTGGACGCCCTCGCCTTGCTCAGCTAGGCGGGCCAGGCTCCCAGCCACCCCTGCGGCCCAGGTTGCCACCAGGTCCACCAGGTCTTCCTTGTCGACGGGGCCAGCCGGGCCGGCGTCGATGTAATGGATCCTCAGGCCAGGCTCCACCCAGGCAGACGGTGGCTGGGCGGGCCTCGACCGGCGGGTGTAGATCTCTACCCGGGCGCCAGAGCGGGCCAGGGCCGTGGCCAGCTCCCGGACGTAAACGTTCATGCCGCCAGCGTCGGCCGTGCCGGGCTGGGCCAGCGGGGAGGTGTGCATCGACAGGACGGCGAGCGCCGGCATGGAGCCCGAGGCTACCGGCTAGCGGCTGGCCAGCGGTAGGGAGCCAGCCGCCGGGGCTCAGCCCAGGAGCGTGTCGACCGTGGCCTCGCCGCTGCGGTACCGCCGGACCAGCTCTTCTTGGATCCGGTCCAAGATGTCGTGGAGGGACCGGCGCTCGGTCGACACCTGCCGCTCCAGCTGGGTCAGGGCCTCGAGCACCTCGTCCAGCGCTTTGGCGGGCAGGCTGGGCAAAGAGGCCAACCGGTCAGAAGGCAGCAATGCTTCCACCCTGGCCGCCAGGTCGAGCTGGGCTTGCTCGGCGGGGGCGAGGAAGGCGGGCAGCCTCCCGGGCCCGGCGGAACGGTCATGCTCACCCAGGATCCGCGGCAGGCGCTCGACCAGTTCGTCCCGGCTGGAGCCGGCCTGGCCCAGCTGGCGCCGCTCGGACTCGTCCATGACCAAGTCAATGCGGGCTTGGACAAGCCGGCGGAGGTAGGACAGCTCCGTCTCGAGCTCCGCGCAGGCAGCTCGCTTGGAGCGCAGCTCGGGGAGGGGCAAGCCCTCCAGGTCCTCCAGGTAGGCGGGGGCAAGCACCTCTGCCAGGTCGCACTGCGCCATCGCCGCGAGGCTAGCCCCCCGAGACCGGAGGCAGTACGGCCACCTCGTCGCCGGCGCGTACGATGTCGTCGGGTGCCGCCGGGGCGCCGTTCAGCCAGGTGCGGCTGGACTCGACCACCTGGCCCAACGCCGGCCCGTAGCTGGCAGCCAGCCTGGCCAGGAGCTCGGCCACACTGGCACCGGCGCAGTCCAAGGTGACCCGCCCCGTGCCGGCAGCTTCGCGCGCCCCCGCGAACAGCACCACCGATACCCCCCTATTGCCCCGGTCCGCGCCCGCGCCTTCCACGCCTGCCAGGATAATGCCGAAGTGGCCGGGCACCCTCTGCCGCACGGCCGCCCGCCGCCTGGCGCCGAGCCGGCCCCCGCCTGCCCCCGCCGAGCCTGCACAGCTCTGCCGCCCGCCGCCCGCCTCCGCCCCCTCCGCCAGCCGTGCCCGGATGGCGGCTCCTCCCGTCTGCGAAGATCGTCTTTGATGGCCCACCTTTTGCTCCTCCGCCACGCACAGTCTGCTTGGAACGCCGCCGGCCGCTGGCAGGGTTGGTCCGACGCCCCTCTGTCCGAACTGGGGGTTGAACAGGCACGCAGGGTGGGCCGGGACCTAGCTTCGAGCGGGTTCACGCCCTCGTCAGTGGGCTGTTCGGACCTGGCGCGGGCTTACCAGACAGCCCGGCTGCTGGCCCTCGGTTGTGGTTACCGGGGCCCGATCAGCCTCGACCCCGCGCTGCGCGAGCAGGGCCTCGGCCAGTGGGAAGGCCTGACCAACGAAGAGATAGCAGCCCGCTGGCCCGGCCAGCTCGAAAGCCGGGGCTCAGGCCAGCCGGCCGAGGTGCCCGGTGGCGAGGCCAACGCCACCTTCGCTCGGCGCGCCCTGGCGGCGGTAGGGAGGGCTGCTGGCCGCTGCCTCAGCCAAGACGGGCTGGTGGTCACCCACGGAGGGGTGGTAATGGCCGTAGAACGCGAGCTTGGCGTCTGGGGCCCCGACCGGCGCCACCCCAACCTGGCCGGGTGGTGGCTGGAGGTCAAAGGAACGGCCGCCAGGCCCGTCCTCGTGCCCTTGGAGCGGGTCGAGCTCCTGGTCTCGCCCCTGGTGGTGGCCTCATGAGAGGCCGGCCGTCCCCTGGCCGGCGGGCCAGCCCGGTCGCGCCGGGCGCGTCCGGCCTGAGCAGAGGGCGGCGGGCGGAGCACCTGCCCGGGGTGGCCCGACGTGCCAGCGTGGCGACCGGCCCACTGTACCCGGGGGGCAGGCCGGTCGTAACTGCCCGGCTGGACGGCAGGGCCCTGGACGCTGGTGCGGCGGGTGCCCTGAGCCAGGCCGCCCAGCTCGCCTACGAGCGGCGGCTGGCCCTGGTGGCCATTGTGGCCGCTCCGGGGTTGGACCTGGCCGAAGGGGCCGGTGCCCTCGATGCCTGGGGCGCAGCGGCCCGGGCCTGGGCCAGGTGCTCGGGCGTCGTCCCCGTGGTCGGGGTCGTCCACGGCCCGGTGCTGTCCGGCCCAGCCTTGTTGCTGGGCTTGGCCGATGCCGTGGTCATGACCAGGGCCGCCTTGGCCTACGTTTCTGGCCCGGCCGCGGTGGCAGAGGTCACCGGCCTGTCCGTGAAGCCCACCGAACTGGGGGGCGCCCAGGTCCACGCCTCCCGGTCGGGCCTGGCGTCGCTCATCTGCCGCGACACGGACGAAGCCTTGAGCACCACTGCCTATTTCTTAGATTTCCTCCCCTCCCACGCCGATGAACTGGCTCCGGTGCGGCCCTGTGCCGACCCCGCGGCCCGCCCTACGCCCGAACTGCGCTCGCTTGTCCCGTCGAGCCCAACCGGCAGCTATGACGTCCGGCGGGTGATCGAGGCCATTGCCGACGAGGGGGAGCTGCTGGAGCTACGGCCCGACTGGGCCCCCCAGTTGGTGACCGCCCTGGCCCGGGTGGAGGGCCAGCCAGTGGGCGTCCTGGCCAACCAGCCGCAGTCGATGGCCGGCACCTTGGACATCGCCGCCTCTCAAAAAGGGGCTCGGTTCGTGGCTTTCTGCGACTCGTTCAACCTGCCGCTCCTCACGCTGGTGGACACCCCCGGCTTCATGCCGGGCCGGGACCTCGAATGGCGAGGGATGATCCGCCACGGCGCCGAGCTGGTCTTCGCGTACGCCGAGGCGACCGTCCCGCGGGTGTGCCTGGTGCTGCGAAAGGCGTACGGGGGCGCCTACATCGTCATGGACTCCAAAGCCATGGGCAACGACCTGTGCCTGGCCTGGCCGAGCGCCGAGCTGGCGGTCATGGGGGCTGAGGGAGCCGTGAGCGTGGTCCACCGGAGGGCCAGCCCGGAGGAAAAGGCCGTGCTCATCGAGCAGTACCGCCAACAGTTCCTGAACCCCTACGTAGCGGCTGAGCGCGGCTACGTGGACATGGTGATCGACCCGGCCGAGACCCGCCACGCGGTGGCTCGCTGCTTTTCCGCCCTGGCCACCAAGCGTGAACGCCTTGTGGTGAGGAAGCACGGCAACAGCCCATTGTGAACGCCGGGTAGCGTGCTACTGCAATGGGGTGCTGCCAGGCACCGCTGGCCCGGTTTGTGGCCCCAGCTGGCCGGAGCCAGCCCTGTCGTCGTTCAGCCGTCGCTCCGTGGCTCGATGGCGCCGGTGATGTAACCGACGAGCATTTCTCCGCTCACCTCGGAGACCGGCACAGTGACGATCGTACGTCCGGCGCGCATCACGGTCACGTGGTCGCAGACCTGCATGACCTCCTGCATGTTGTGACTTATCAGCACCACGCCGACACCACGGTCTCGAAGACGACGGATGAGGTCATGGACATGACGGGTCTGCTCTACTCCCAATGCTGCAGATGGCTCGTCCATCAGGACCACTTTTTGGCCCCATACAACCGCACGTCCTACGGCGATCCCCTGACGTTGCCCGCCTGACAGTTGTTCCACGGGGTCGGCAACTGATGCTCCCCGGAGGTCCACGCCTACCTCCCTGAGCACCCTTGCTGCCTCTTGTCGCATTTGCCTGGTGCGCAGGAACCCGAGCCAGCTGAACGGTCTCGGCCCTAGCACTGGTTCCCGGCCAAGGAACAAGTTGGTGGCGATGTCAAGGCTGTCAACGAGGGCCAGGTTCTGGTAGACGACCTCGATGCCGCGCGCTCGTGCCACTTCTGGGGACCGGGCACGCAGCACCTCGCCGGCGACGCGGACGGTCCCACGGTCGGGGTGAAGCCGGCCGCTCACGCACTTCACGAGGGTGGACTTCCCGGCCCCGTTGTCGCCGACCAAGCCGAGGACCTGCCCCGGCCACACCGTCAGGTTGGCTTCTTCGAGGGCCCGGACGGCGCCGAACGACTTGGAGAGGCCTTCAGCCTCCAGTGCGGGCACAGCCTGGCTTGGGGCAGTCGCGGTGGCGGCTGGATTTGCCGTCCTTGCTGGGGCGCTAGGTGGCCCGGCTGCCGGCTGGGCTGACGCTTCGCTCATTCGGGACGCTCTCGCAACCCGACGGCGACAGCCACGACCACCACCACTCCCTCGGCGATCAACTGGTCGGGCACCCCCAAGCCCATGAGGATAAGCCCCTCTTGGAGCATGCCGAGGAGAAGAGCGCCAACCAGGGCACCCGGGACCGAGGCTTTCCCGCCGAACAAGCTTGTCCCCCCGATGATCGCGGCGGCTATGACGGTGAGCAGGTCGGTGCTGCCGAGCGTGTACGCCGCACCCTGCAGCCGGCCGGCGTAGAGGAGGCCAGCCAGGGCGGCACTGACGGCGCTGATCACCAGTGCGGACACGCGTACGCTACGTACCCGGATCCCGGTGGAGACCGCGGCTTCCCGTCCGCCCCCGACGGCGAGGACATGGCGGCCGTAGCGGGTCCGCCGTAAGACAACTTGAGCTACCACCAGCACGGCACCAACCCAGACGAACAGGCTCGGCACCGGCCCGAGCGAGCCCGAACCGAACACTCCGTTGAAGGCATTGTTGGTGACCGCTACTGACTGCAGGTTGGTCAGGGCTTCGGCGATCCCGGCCAGGACGCTCATCATCCCGAGGGTGATGAGGAACGACGGCACTCGCAGGAGCACGGTCAGTAGCCCGTTGACGAGGCCAACCCCGAGGCCGATCGCCAGGCCAACGAGGACGCCGGCCCAAGCTGGTTGTTGCTCTAGGACGAGCGCTGTGGTCAGGGCGACGACAGCGACGGTGGAGCCGATCGAAAGGTCGATCTCGCCTGCGCCAAGCGTGAAAGCGTACCCCATTGCCATGATGGCGATGGAGGCGTTCTGCTCGACAATAGATTCCAGGTTGCTCCCGCTGGCAAACCCATGTGAGCGCAGCACGATGGCGAACACGACGAAGATCAGCGCGAAACCTGCGTATGGGATCAGTGCCCGGGCACCGCGCCCGAGCCGCGCCCTACGCGCGGCTCGGGCGTCGGCGCTCTGAGAGGTCCCTGTACCGGTGAGGACGCTCATCAGGTCGGGCTCCCTGAGCTGGGCCCGCTCATGTGCCCATCGTACTTGTCATGTTCAGCGACAGGCCGATGCAATGTTGGCTGGCGGAGCCTGGTTGAGCGTTGCCTTCCAGGCCTGGAGGATGTTCTCCCTGGTAACTGCCAGGGCCTTCACGACAGCGAAGCGCGGGACGGACTTGCCGAGGATGGCCAGCCCAGCCTCCTTGGCCATCGTCTGGCCGAGGAGGTAGGGCTGGTCGGCAACGATCCCGGCAAGGTAGTGGTTCTGGCAGAGGTTGGCGTCTATGGAGGGGTCGAGGTCCATGGTGACGACTCTCACACCCGTCCGGTTGCCGAAACTGCGCAGCGCAGCGAGCACGCTCTCTGCTGGGGGTGCTGACCACGGGACATAGATGCCCTGGATGTCGGGGTAGCGGGTCAGCATAGCAGAGGCGACTGTCTGTGCCTTGTTCGGGTCCGGCATGGCCACTTGGGCGACGATGTGGATCTTGGGGTACAGGAGGTGGAGGTAGGTCCGGAAGGCTGCGTCGCGCTCATTGGTCACGTAGTAGTTAGCGTCGTAGTACATGAACCCCACATTGCCCTGGCCATGCATGGCCTGGCCGAGCAGCTCCGCTGCCTGCTTGCCCATATTGGCCAGGTCATCGGTGACCATCCCGCTGTACTGCTTTGGGTAGCTCAGGCCTTGGGGGACGTTGCTGAGCAAGATGAGCTTGCTCCCCTTTGCGCTCACTTGCCGGTAAGCAGAAGCTTCTGTCACCGGGTCCACAGGGAGGCTGAGGATGGCGCTGGGGCGCAGCGCCTCTATGGTTTGCAGTTGGTCCACTTGGGTGGCGGCGTTGAAGTTGGCCTGGGTTGTCGCCACTACTTTGATGCCGAGCAACTTGAACTCCGCCTCCGCCCCTTGGGTCACCCCGGTAGCGAACGTGGATGCCTGGTGCCAAGCCATGGCGGCTGTGAAATGGCCTTTCCTCAGTGCTGCCACTTCGCTGGGGGTGATGGTGACGGATGTGGCAGGTACTGCCTTTTCATGGTTGGGCCCCACTGTCTGTGTCACTGGCCCGCTGCCGGCGGCGCCGATCGACGGCCCGTAGGATGGCGCGGCAGCTGCTATGCCTGCAGAGGCAATGATGAGGCCTGCGGTGCCGGCCACGAGCACTGCCCTAGAGCCTGCGCGGCCGGCCCATTTGTTACGGCCTCTCCAACCGACGAGTAGGGGAGCGCCTGTTGCGGTTCTTTTCATTAGTTGTCCTCCTCTGTTGGTGATTGTTGCAAAGGCGGTGTTGTTCCCGGGCGCGCTGTAACGCGCGTCGCCAGGAAGGTGCCGATGGTGGCGGTCGCCCGGCGCAGGTCCGCGAGCGGGACGTGCTCCAGTGGCGTGTGGCACACGGCGATGTCGCCCGGGCCAAAGTAAACGCCGCGGATGCCTATCGCTGCCAGAAGAGGCAGCTCGGACCAGTACGGTGCCCCCCCAATTGCCGAGCGCCCTGCCAGGGTTGCACAGGCATGCAGGAGCCTGACGTCGGGAGCCTCCGGGTCGGTCTCGACTGGGGTACCACCTAGCGTGTGGTCGCGAGGGGCGAGGTAAGAGGCTTCGCAGACGATACCGCGGTCAAGTGCCAGGCGCTGGAGGATCTCTTCGAGCTCCAAGCGAGCCGCGTCCAAGGTCTCACCAGGGGGGACCGTACGGATGAGGTCGACCTCGCAGTGCTCTGGGACAGCTACAGCTTCGCCACCACGGATACCTGTGACGACAAGCAGCGGCCGGCCGACGCTCGGGTGGCGCCCGCGTCCCCAGATAGCAGCCTCGTGTTCCTCCAGGGCCTCCAGCACCCGGGTAGCGTCGCGGATGGCGCTGCGGCCCTGCCAAGGGTAAGCGAAATAGCTGGCCCGCCCGCGTACCGTGATCGTTGCAATGAAGAAGCCGGGCTGGGCAGTGTACACGTCGAGCGAGGTGGGCTCGACGTAGATGGCAAAATCAGGGTTACCCAACCGGCCCGACGTAAGTTCTTCCACCAGCGCTTTGGTGCCCGCGCTGAGGCCCGTCCCAGGTTGCCCGCTTTCTTCGTCGCCGACAAAGGCTAGGACAACGTCACCGGCAGGGCGTAGGTGCAGCTCGCGCAGGGCCGCTAGCGCAGCGCAAATCGCGGCGATACCGCCTTTGTCATCGGCGCTACCTATCCCCCAGAGCGACTCGCCCAGGACCGTCGCCCCCCAGGCGTCCGATCGGGGGTCGTTCCCCCAGGCACCGGGCCAACCTATTACACCGACTGTGTCAGTGTGGCCGACGAGCAAGGTCGTAGGGCCCTCACCCGCGCCCTGCAGGCGCCCGTAGACGTTCGTCCGGCCCGGGGCAAACTCGGCCACGCGCGCCTCCACGCCGGCAGAGCCAAGCAAGTCGGCCAGCAATGGGGCCAAGTTCGCTTCCTTGCCGGTGACGGTGCCGACCTTCACGAGTTCGCGGGCTACGTCGACCGCTCCAGCGGCCGCGCTGGTGGTGGCCACCTGTTCGTAACGCAGGCGCAAGGTCCCGTTCATTGCTACATGCCTCCCTTTGGGTTGTCGAGACGGCCACCTGTGCCCGCACCTGGCGACCCGCCATCGAGATTGGCACCGTGACCTCGGGTATGGGCGAGCGCGAGCGCAACAGCACCACGGAGAGAAGCGTCCGTGGGGAACCGGGAGGCAACCACTTCAGGCCCCAAGGGAGGTGGGACCTGCAAGCCAGCTCGCAGGGCGGGCAGGATGCGCTGTGCGGCTGCCATCAGGCCGCCCCCGACAACGACCCGCTGCGGGTCAAGCAGCAGGACGATGTTGGACAGGTGAGCCGCCAGTGCAGCCAGGGCCTGCGCGACCAGGCGGCCCGCCGTTGCGTCGGTGGCATCGAAAAGCTCCTCGGCGGTAATGGGTTGGCCAAGGAGCTCACTGGCAGTGCGCGATAGCCCACGGCCGCCGACAATGTCCTCGAGGGACCGAGCCTCGTCCTTGGCAAAGGTGGTTGCTACGGTGCTGTAGCCAATCTCTCCAGCACAACCATGGGCCCCCTCGAGCACATGCCCATCAACTACTACCGCGGCGCCGACGCCTGTCCCCAGGTTCACGTACACGCCCGGATCTGCACCGTGCAGCGCACCCCAGCGCAGTTCCGCCAGCGCCCCACATTTGACGTCGTTGCCGAGCACCACCTCGTTGGCCCCGAGCTCGTCCTGCACCCTGTCGCGAAGAGGTACATGGTCCCACCCAGCGATGTTCGGCGACAACAGGGTGCCCGACGGGGTGGGGATCCCGGGTGTGGATATGCCGATACCGGCGCAGTAGCGATAGCCAGAGGAGATTGCTTGTCTCATCATGGCTTGGGTGCCGGCCAAGGCAGAACTGAGGACTGCGTCAGCCGGCTGGTCAGGGTGGCTTGGGATCACCAGTTGGCGGAGCAACCTGCCGTCGGGGTCTGCGATGGCGATGGCAGTTTTCGAGCCGCCGAAATCGATCGCGGCTACAAAGGCGCCGTCGAGGCGCTTGTTGGGTGAGCCTCCCACGTTGTCGTCCCCGGCCATTCAGCTCTGCCCCTGCACTGGCCGTGCCTCTTGGTCGTAGCGCGGCCCGAAACGGCGGTCACCCGTACGGAGGCCGAAAACTGCCTGGGTGCGTGCTCGGGTCACAAACGACTGTGGCCGGAAGCAACAGACGACGGTGTCCCCCACCGTGACACCCGCGCTCGCGGCTCCCCGGAGGATCGCGTAGTACGAGATCGCACCATCCGGTGCTACATCGAGGGGAAGGCGTCGCCCGAGCGCCTCTTCATCGTGCCCCACCAGCGCGCTGAGCCTGTAGTCGCCGAGGACCTTGTCGGCGTAGTACCCCGCAGCCAAGACGTAGCCGTCCTCACCGTCCAAGTGGGACACCTCGCTCACGAACACGACGGCTGGGATCTCTGGGGAGCCGTCGTCGAAGAGCTGAAGAGGCGTTGTGCCGTGCAGGGCGTTCCCCGGCTCGACGTGGGTGGCGCCAACCTCAGCAAGCAGGGCCAGGGTCCCGGTGGAGGTGGTCCCGGGCGCGTTCAGTTGTGAGACTTCGAAACCCGCTGCGCGCAGTTGTGCTGCTGCCGCCACGAGAGTCTTGAGGTTTGGTGTTGGCACGACCTTCCTGAGCGCTTTGTCGGCCAGCAGGCAAGGAAAAGTGGTCACCCCGGCCACATGGACGCCAGGCACGGCGTCCACTTTCTTGGCGGCAGCCACCACCTCCTCGAGGGGGAAGCCGCCGCCGTGGCCGAAGTAGAACACGTCGCCCGGCGCGTGCACACGGAGGAGGACTGCTTGGTCAGCGCCAGCCCGGACGGCGGCAGCGCCGATCCTGCGGGCGACGTGCTCGTTGAACACCGTCACCACTTCAGGGCGCGCAGCTACGACGGTGTCTTCGGCACCGCGATGGGGCTGGACGAGATGGCCGACGTGGCCGACAGCGAGACCGTTGCCGACCAAAGCTTCCATCCCCTGAAGGTCGACGGCGACAGCCGAGGGCAGCCCGCCGGCCACGACGGCGCGGCAGGCATCGGGGTTGCGCCCGAACTGCTTGGCCATGTAATAGACGCCAAGGTCATGGCGCTTTGCCTCCGCGGCCAGCGTGGCCGCGTTCGCCTGCATGGCATCGGCGTCGAGCAGGTAGGTGTTGGCCAGCACGGCGCCGGACTGGTGCGCGGCCACAGCCGCGGCTGCTAGCTGTGGGTTACGCCGAAGGAGGCGGTCAAGGAACATCAGCGTGCCCTTTGCCTGGCAGTGCCTGTAAGCCTTCCAACCCTGGGCCGACGGAGCCATCGAGGAGCGATGGGTCGACACCGACAGCTATATAGGCATCGTGCAGGCCCGAGATCACGGCTCCGATCGCGCCGGCGAGGTCGCCGAGCGAGGACAGCCTGACCTCGGGAGGGTTCGGCACCGCGGCGCGGAGCCGGGCTTGGAGGCGAGGGAGCACGGCTGCGAGCGAGTCGGCAACACCGCCTCCGAGGACTACCACTTCCGGTTCATAGGCGGCTGTGGCAGCCACGACGGCGAGCAGGAGGCCGTCTTCGAAGCGGGCTCGGACTGCTCGCAGGGGCGGCAGGGCCGGAGCGGCAAAGATGGCTTCAGGAGAGGGGATCTCTATGCCTCGCCGCTGCGCCGCCGCCACCAGGCCCCGCGCCGAAAGGATCTCTTCCAGTGCCTCCCCTCGCCCACCGAAGGGGAGGTAGCCGAACTCTCCGACCAGCCCGGTCCGGCCTCGTAAGAGGCGGTGGTCGAGCACAACACCGGCACCGAGGCCGGCGCCGATGGTGAACATTACAGCGCTGCGTTTGCCTTGGGCGGCACCAAGGCGCATTTCACCGAGCGCGGCCAGGTTGGAATCGTTGTCGAAGCCGACTGTGGCCGGCAGCTGGGAGCGCAGGTGTGCCACGAAGTCCAGGCCTTCGACCTGGGGGAGGTTGGGTGCCGCCCTTACTGCTGAGGTTTCGATGTCCACGATGCCGGGCAGCCCGACGGTTACGAACAGGAACGGCGGTCTTTCGACGAGGGCACGGACCTCGTCGCCCACCCAAGCAGCCAGGCGCCGTGTCGACAGACGCGCCGGAGTGGGCTTGCGGGCCCGGCCCATCACCTGGCCGAGAAGGTCTACGGCAAGCATGCGGCAGTTGGATCCCCCCAGGTCGACCCCCACTACCGCTCCCGCCTCGGCTACCACTTCTACGGGTGTGACCCGCCGTCCTGGGCGGCCAGTTCGCAGTGACGGCGCCTCGCGTGCGAGGCCATCGGCTACGAGCCCGTCGACCACGCGTGAAACCGTGGCCGCGCTCAACTCCGTCACTTCGGCCAGCCTGACCCGGGTGGCTGTCCCTTCTTGGAGCAGCGCCCACAGCACGGCGGACCGGTTGACTTGCCGCGCGGCACTAGGTTCCATACGATAATACCTTCAGTCTGCAATCTATTACACTATGATCGTAAAGCTGGGTAGGTTGGCTGTCAAGGGCCCCTGGGCCAAGTAGGGGAGCACCACGCGGGCCGGGGCGTACAACGACCAGAGGAGCTGTGCACAGTGCCTGGAGCACAACCAAATGTCCTCCTCGACATGGCTGAGCAACCAGCCGTCCTCGAGCGTCTGCTGGCCCGCCGCTCCGCCCTGCGGGAGGAGCTTGCCCCCCTTCGCTCGTCCCGGTACGAGGGCGTGCTGCTGGTAGCTCGGGGCTCCTCGGACAACGCCGCCTCCTACGGCCGCTACCTGCTTGAGCTAGCGCTCGACTTGCCTGCGGCGCTCGCCGCGAACAGCCTCTTTACCCGCTATGGGTGCGCGACAGGCTTGGCCCGGTGGCTTGTCGTAGCGGTGAGCCAGTCGGGGTCGACCCCCGAGGTCGTCGACGTGGTGGCCCGCACCCGACAGCTAGGGGCGACGACCCTGGCTGTGACGAACGACCTGCACGCGCCTCTGGCTCAGACGGCCGAAGTGGCGATAGCCCTGGACGCTGGTGTCGAGCGGGCCGTCCCGGCAACCAAGACGTTCACAGCCACGCTGCTCGTGTTCGCCCTCATGGCCGAGCTCCTCGGTGCGGTACCATGGCCCGCCCACTTGCTGGGAACCCTTCCCGGGCTGGTCGAAGACCTGCTCAACTCTGTGCCGGAGGCCGACGAGACGGTTGCAAAGCTTGCATCTGGCCGGCCAAGCGTGCACCTGGGCCGAGGCTTCCTGTACAGTGCTGCGCTCGAGACCGCCTTGAAGATGCGCGAGACCGCCCAGCTGCCCGTATGCGCCTACTCGGTCGCTGACTTCCTGCACGGGCCCATAGCAGCTACGACGGCCGAAACCGTCGCGGTTTGCCACGTAGGAGGTGGTGCCACAAGGGGGGACGGCCTTTCGGTGATCGATGCCCTGGCCCTGAGAGGCGCCAGCGTGCTCGCCATAGGCCCGGGCCAGTTCCCGTCCACCTGCTCCAGCGTGCTGCCGGTGGCACCCGTGCCCGAGCCCCTGGCCCCGCTACTGCACTGTGTACGGGGCCAGCAGCTGGCCGTCCAGGTGGCTCTGGCCCGGGGTGTCGACCCGGACGCTCCGGCGGGGTTGGCGAAGGTCACCCGCACGTCTTGACGCGTGGCTGAGCCCCTCGTGGCAGCTACCCATCGCGTACCCATCGCAGCCGCAAGCCGGGGGTCGCCGCCGGGCAAAGTTGTACGCCCTAGTGGCGTGACCAGCAGGTCCACATAGCTGGCGGAGGCACCGGAGACGACCGGCCCCAGCCCGGCCCCGGCGCAGAGGGCTACAGCCGCCGCCGAAGTTCAGCCTCTTGAGCTCGGGCAGTGGGTGTGACCAGGGCTTGCGCGCCTCGCGGGCCCAGTGGGGGCGGGGAGGATCGAACTCCCGACGCACAGATTAAAAGTCTGTCGGTCTGCCACTGACCTACGCCCCCGGGCGGCTTGGCTCGGTCATTCTAGGGCTACCCGTCCTGGGGGTAGGAGCATGAGCAGCCCCAGCACCACGCAGGTGGCCACGACGGTGAGCAGCGCAGCCTTTTGCCTCTGGTCGCGGCCGCCCAGGCCGTAGCCGAAGGCGACCGCCAGCCCGACCCCCAAGCCGCCCAGGTGCGCCAACCAGTTGATGCCCGAGTAGGTGAAGTCGAACACCAGGTTGAGCACGATTATGGCCACGATGCCCGACGTGTTCAGACGGGCGCGGCGGGCCAGGACGAAAAAGGCGCCGATCAGCCCGAAGATGGCACCCGAGGCTCCTGCCGAGGCCTCGGAGCCATTGGCCAGCAGGTAGGTGGCTACCGACCCGCCCAGGCCCGAGAGCAGGTACAGGGCCAGGTACCGCCACTTGTCGAGGGCAGGCTCGACCAGCCGGCCGATGATGTACAGCGAGAACATGTTCAGGGCTATGTCCAGCACGTCGTTGGTGACGAAGAACGAGCTGAACAGCCGGTACCACTGGCCCTGGCGGACCAGGTAGGGGACTTCCCAGGTGCTGGAGGTGAAGGCAGGCGAGGCAGCAGCGGCCAGGAAGAGGACGACGTTGACGGCGACCAGCACCATGGTCACCGGGGCGTACCCGGGGCGGGCGAGCCCGCCGGCACCGGGCTGGTAGCGCCGGACGGGTGAGCGGCGGGCATTTAGCCGGACGCAGCGCCGGCAGTGCCAGCCGACCGGTGCCTGCACCATGCAGTCGGCGCAGATGGGCCGGTTGCACGAGCGGCAGATGGCACCAGCCAAGCGGTCTGGGTGCTCGTAGCAGCGGGTGTTGGGCCCGATCTCAACCTGCTCGCTGGCTGGGCCCTGGTAGGCAGCGGGAGGGCTCGGCACCGGGGCGTACGGCCGGCTGTGGCCGGGTGCCTTGTCCCCGGGGTTGGCGGGGGCCGGGGGCCAGGGTGCTCCCCAGTCACCACCGCCGGGCGGGGAGGTGGGCCAGTTGAAATGGGCCCCCTCGGGCCTGGAGCTGGCCATTGCTTTCAGTTTGCCATCGCCTGGGCGATGGCCGGGCCGACTGGGGGGACGTTCCAGCAGCGGACGGCGGGCAGCCCATGTTCCCAGCTCAAGATGCTGATGGTGGCCGTAGCGGCCATCAAGTGCTGGCCAGCGGAAGGGTCTTGGCACAGCCAGCGTGCCGCCAGCACCCTAAGGAAGTGCCCGTGCCCGACCAGCAGGGCTCGAGCTGTGCCGGGCAGGTCCAGGAGCCGGTCTATGACCCTGTCTGCCCGGGCGGCCACGTCGGCGGCGCTCTCGCCTCCTGGCCATGGGCCAGCCCAGATCGTCCAGCCAGGGTAGCGGTGGCGGATCTGCTCTGTGGTCAGTCCCTCCAGCTCTCCGTAGTCCCATTCGACCAGGTCATAGTCCAATCGGGGGGCCAGCCCAGCCAGTTCTGCCGTGCGCCGCGCCCGCTCTAGGGGGCTCGACTCCACCAGGTCGAAGGCCACCGTGCGCAGCACCCGCCCAAGGGCCCTGGCCTCCTCTTCCCCCCGGGCGGTGAGGGGCAGGTCGGTCCGGCTGGTGTGGCGGCCGGCGGCGCTCCATTCGGTCTCGCCGTGGCGGGCCAGCCACAAAGACTGGCCAGTCACTGGCGCCCTGCCGTTGAGCGCAGCCGGTGCGGTCTCAAGAGTCCCGTCTGACGAGCAGGGTGCCGGCCACCCCCAACAGCACCACCACGAACGCCAGCAGGTCGCCCGCGCCCCACCAGGCGGTCAGGGTATGTGGCCCCTGGGTCAGTTCGGTGAGCCTGGCCCCCGCGTTCGTGGGCCAGTACTCCTCTATGGGGTTGCTCCACGAGGAAGGCAACGCGGACAGGACGCCGGGCAGTATGAAGATGAAGCCGACGCAGCTGGCGATGGCGCCGGCGGTGTGGCGCAACAGGGTGCCGGCGCCCAAGCCGATCAGGCCGCCCAGGGTGGCCACGATGCCCCAGCCGACCACCGAACGCACGACGTTCGGGTCGGTGACCCAGGGGTCAGGGAACGGGTAGGCGGCGATGATGGCGTGGCCGATGAAGAAATCGGCAAAGCTCATCACCTCGCCGGCCACGAACGCCGTCAGCGTGAAAACTATGACCTTGGCGGCCAGGACCCGGGCCCGTTTGGGGGTGCTCATCAAAGTCGCGCTGATAAGGCCGCTCGAGTACTCGTTGCTGACCACCAGGACGCCCAGCACCATGAAAGCCAGGAGGCCGAGCTCCCATCCCGCTTGGATGATGTGGAGAGGGTGGGCCAGAGCGTCGGCACCTGCCCTTTGGTGGTTCTGGGCGACGGCGAACGAGATCAGGGCAGACAGCCCCACCACCAACAATGCCGCGACCGCGAGGGTGACCGGGGCCGAGCGCAAGGTGCGCAACTTGGCCCACTCGGCGCGGATGGTGTCGGCCAGGGTGGGCACCGGCCCCGCCACCGGCCCCCACGACGACGTGGGCACCGGGCTGGGCGGGGCTGGCCGCGGCGCGGTCGCGGTCATGGCCGCGCTGCCCCGGCGGGCGAGGCTGCCCCCACGGGGGAGGCAGCTCGGGCGTGGAACTCGACGTCTTCTCTGGTCAGCTCCATGAAGGCCTCCTCCAGGGACGCCTCCAGAGGCGACAGTTCGTGCACCGCTACGCCGGCCTGGAAGGCTATGTCGCCTACCGTGGCAGCCTCCAGGCCGTGCACCAGCAGGGAACCGTCCGCGTTGGCCTCTACCGTGGCCCCCGCCGCCTGCAGGCGGGAGCCAAGCGCGTCGGCCCTAGGTGCCCGCAGCCGCACCACCTTGCCCGAACTGGCCTTCACCAGGTCGTCGACGCTCGAGTCCTTGATGAGCCGTCCCCGGCCGATCACGATCACGTGCGACGCGGTCAAGGCCATCTCGCTCATGAGGTGGCTCGACACGAACACCGTCCGTCCCTGGGCGGCCAGAGCCTGCATGAGCGTACGGGCCCAGATGATGCCTTCTGGGTCGAGGCCGTTCACAGGCTCGTCGAACAGCAGGACGGGGGGGTCCCCCAGCAAAGCGGCGGCAATGCCCAGGCGTTGGGCCATCCCGAGCGAGAAGGTGCCTGCCCTGCGGTTGGCGACGTCCTCCAGGCCCACCAAGGCCAGCACCTCGTCGACGCGCCGCCGCGGGATGCGCCCGGCTGCAGCCAAGACCAGCAAGTGGTCGCGGGCCCTGCGCCCGGGGTGGTAGGCACGGGCGTCCAGCACTGCCCCGACCTCGCGCATGGGCGAGCGCAGGTCGTGGTACCGGTGCCCATTTATGGTGGCGGTGCCGTGGTCAGGGTGGGCCAGCCCCAACAGGAGCCGGAGGGTGGTCGTCTTGCCCGCCCCGTTGGGCCCGAGGAACCCGGTGACCACTCCTGGCTGCACGTCGAAAGACAGGTCGTTGACCGCCAGCTTGGCCCCGAAGCGCTTCGTCAGGTTGCGGACCTCGATCACGTGCCTTCAAGCCCTTTCGGTCAAGAGCACGGCCAGCCACGGCACAACTGCGACCAGGGGCCTTGTTGCCGAGCGTGCTCTCAGCTCCCTGATCTTATCGACGGGTTGCCCCGCATGTAGGGCCCCAGGCACTCGGGCAGGGCCACGCTGCCGTCTGGCTGGCGGTAGGTCTCGACCAGGGCGGCCCAAACACGGGGGACGGCCAGGGCGGAGCCGTTCAGCGTGTCGCAGAAGCGGACCGCCCCACCCTCGGTCGGCCGGTAGCGCAGCGAGGCCCGCCGGGCCTGGTAGTCGCTGAACCAGGACACCGAAGAGACCTCGAGCCACATGTCGCAGCCGGGCGAGTACACCTCGATGTCGAACGACCGGGCGTGCGACTGGCCCAGGTCGCCGGCGCATATTTCCACCACTCGGTAGGCTAGGCCCAGCTCGGCGATCACCGCTTCGGCCCGGCCCAGGATCTCCTGGTGGACGCTGGTTGCCTGGGCGCGGGTGCACAGCGCCAGGATCTCGACTTTGTCGAACTCATGGACGCGCAACAGGCCGCGTGTGTCCCGGCCGGCCGCTCCTGCCTCCCGGCGGTAGCAGGGGCTGTAGGCCATGAGGCGCAGGGGGAGCTCTTCTTCGGCCAGGATCTCGCCTGCCCGCATGGAGGTGAGGGGCACCTCGGCAGTCGGGATGGCCCACAGGTCGTCACGCTCTATGTGGTAGGCATCGTCGGCGAACTTCGGCAACTGCCCCGTGGCTTCGAGCACGGAGGAGCGCACCAGGGTGGGCGGCCTGACCTCGGTGTAAGCGTCTGCGTTGCGGTCCAGGGCCAGCTGGCAGAGGGCACGGGCCAGGGTGGCGCCCTGCGCCCGGAACAAGGGGAACATCGAGCCCGCTATCTTGGCCCCCCTCTCCAGGTCCAAGATGCGCAGCTGGGCCCCGATGTCCCAGTGGGGGACCCTCTGGTGGGGGCCGTAGCGGCCCGGGTCGTAGCCCACCGTCCGTACGACCACATTGTCTTCCTCCGAGCCGCCGTCGGGTGCCTCTTCGGCGGGCAGGTTGGGCAGGCGGAGCAGGGCGTCGCGCAGTTGCGCCTCGACCGCGCCGGCCTCCTGTTCCAGGGTGGCGAGCTCGGCCCCGGCCCGCTTGCTCTCCTCGCTCAACGCCTCGGCGGTGGCGTCCTCCCCGGCTCGGCGCGCCTCGCCCACCTGCCTAGACAGGGCTTTGACCCGCGCCCGCAACTGGTCTGCCTGGGCCGTGAGCTGGCGCCGCCGGGCGTCCAGGTGAGCGGCGCGCTCGACTTCGTCCGGGCTCACCTTCTTCCGGGCCAGCGCGGCCTTGGTCGCCTCCAGGTCGGCCCGCAGCAGCCGTACGTCGATCACCAGGTTGAAGCTAACAGCTGGGCGACGGCCCGGCGCTCAGCGCACCACCACGTCGAGGGCCATGGCGACGAACAAAAGGCTCAGGTAGGTGATGGACCAGTGGAACACCTTCATGGCAGCCGCAGGTGCGGGTGCCTGCATGAGGCGGGCGCAGAGCCAGACGAACACACCGCCGGAGAGGGCGGCAACCGCCCAGTAGGCAAGGTGCATGTGGGCCAGCACCCCGAACAGGCCGGAGGCGGCCACCGTAGCCAGCGTGTAGGCCAGGATCTGGGAGGCAGTGCGCCGGAAGGTGCTCACCACGGGCATCATCGGCACCTGAGCGGCGGCGTAGTCCTCCCGGTAGCGGATGGCGAGGGCCCAAAAGTGGGGCGGTGTCCACAAAAAGACCAGCGCGAAGAGCACTAGTGGTGGCCAGGCCAGGCCACCTTTGACCGCCGCCCACCCCACCAGGACCGGGACGGCCCCAGCCGCCCCACCGATCACGATGTTCTGGCTCGACGTACGCTTCAGCAACAGCGTGTAGACGAGCACGTAGAACAGGGCCGCCCCGAGCGCCAGGGCGGCCGCGAGCAGGTTCACGCCAGCCCATAGGAGGGCGAAAGCAGCTGCCTCCAAGGCGATGGAGAACACGAGCGCACCCCGTGGGCTCACTGCACCGGTCACCAGCGGCCGGCGGACAGTACGGTGCATAAGCGAGTCGATGTCGCGGTCGACGTACATGTTCGCGGCGTTGGCGCCCCCGGCGGCCAGCGTGCCCCCGGCCACGGTGGCCAGCACGAGGCCCGCCGGCGGCCAGCCATGGGCGGCCACCACCATGGTGGGCACGGTCGTGACCAAGAGCAGCTCGACGATGCGAGGCTTGGTCAGCGCGACGTAGGAGCCCACCCGCGCCAGCACCGTGCTCCTGGTAGGCAGGGCGAAGGCGCCCGGGTGGCTGGCCACCTGCCCAAGGTTAGCCTGGCCTGGGCGAGCTTCGTGCCTGGCCCAGAGGCGTAGCATCGGTGCCGGTGAGCCACCTGGTCGTTGCCCCTGAGCCCTCCGGGCCAGCCGTGCCCGGTCGCCGAGGTGGCCCGCGCCGGTTGTGGGGGTGGGCGGCCGGCAGGGGCCTCGGCGTGAAGCTGGCTCAGCCGGCCGCCAGCCGGGTTGCAGGCGCGCTGGCCGTGGTGGCGCTGGCGGTGGGCATAGTGAGCGGGGGAGCCGTCCGGCTCACGGGCTCGGGCCTTGGCTGCAGCGACTGGCCGGCCTGCACCCGGACCAGCATCGTTGCCCCCCTCCAGTACCACGCCTGGGTGGAGTTCGGCAACCGCCTGGTGAACGTGCTCATAACCCTGGCGGTGGCCTCCTGCGTGGCCGCCGCCCTCTGGCGCCGGCCCCGCCGGCGGGACCTGGTGCACCTTAGCCTCGGCCTGGTGGGCGGCATCCTGGCCGAGGTGGTCTTAGGGGGCGAGACCGTCCTCAACAAACTGGCACCCCCCTTCGTCATGGGCCACATGCTCCTCGCGCTGGTGCTGCTCGGCACCGCGGTCGTCTTTTTCCACCGGGCCAACGAAGCAGAGGAGCCTTTGGCGACGCGCCCTGGCCAGGCCCGGCCGGCCCGGCTGGTGTGGAGGGTAGGCGGGCCGCAGCGGGCGGCGGCGACGGCCATGGTGGCCCTGACGGCCCTGGTGGTCACCCTGGGCACGGTCGTGACCGGGACGGGGCCGCACGCCGGGGCCCCTTCGGTGCCCCGCTTTGGCTTTTCCCTCCACAGCGTTGCCCAGCTGCACGCCAACTCGGTCGAGGTGCTGCTGGCGCTCACGGTGGGCACCCTTTGGTGGTTGCACCGCAGCGGGGCGCCCGCGCCGGTGCTGCGCCGGGCCGAGGCCGTCCTCGCCGTGCTGGTGGCCCAGGCGGCCGTGGGCTACACCCAGTACTTCACCGGGGACCCGGTCTTGCTCGTCGGCTTCCACCTGGCCGGGGCCACATCGGTGGTGGTGGCCATGGTCGCTTTCTACTTGGGCTTGTACTCGCGCGAGCCGTCCCGGACAGTGCAAACTGGAGGGGAGGAGCACACGGCCCAGCCCCTCGTCAAGGCCCTAGGGAGGTAGGCGATGGCCCCGGCGACGGCAGCGCCGGTCGAGGTAAGAGAACCCGAAGTCACCGACCGGACGGACCTCTTGCGCCCATGGAAGGTGATCGTGTGGAACGACCCGGTCAACCTCATGAGCTACGTGACCTATGTGTTCCAGAAGCTGTTCGGTTACAGCAGGGAAAAGGCCCACAAGTTGATGATGGACGTCCACACCAAGGGCAAGGCTGTAGTGGCCAGCGGCCCCCGGGAGAAGTCGGAGCTGGACGTGTTCAGGCTGCACGAGCACGGCCTGTGGGCGACAATGGAACAGGACTGAGTTGCCCTGGCGCTTGCCGTTGCGGCGTACCCGCTCGGGTACCTACCAGCTGTCCCTGAGCGCACAGCACCGGCAACTGCTGCAAGCCCTGACCAAGCAGCTGCTGGCCGTCATCGCGGCACAGCCAGACGAGCCTTCGTTGCGCCGCCTTGCCCCTCCCGCCTACACCTCGGACCCTCGTGCCGAGCAGGAGTACCGGCGCCTCATGGGGGCGGACCTCGAAGAGAGGCGCTCCCGGGCGCTGGGCGTGCTCGCCAGTACCGCGGGCGCTACCGAGCTGTCGGCCGAGCAGCTGGACGAGTGGTTGCGGGCCCTGAACGCGTTGCGGCTGTGGCTCGGCACTTTGCTCGACGTCTCCGAGGACGAAGGAGCCGAGGAGCCCGAAGACGACTGGCACGCGGCCTACCGCTTCCTCACGGCCCTACAGGCTTATGCCATCGACGCCCTGGAGGGCGCCCGATGAGCACGCCGAGGTTGCTGGCCATCATGGGCTCGGGGGAGACGACGCCGACGATGGCCAAGACCCACCGCCAGCTGTTCGAACGGTTGGGGCCGCCTCCCGTCCCGGCTGTGGTCGTGGGCACCCCCTACGGCTTCCAGATGAACGCGGCCGACATCTCGTCACGCACGGTTGGCTATTTCCAAGAGAGCGTGGGCCGGCAGGTGGCGGTCGCGTCCCTGGCCCGCCTCGATGGCGCTGACCCGGTAGAGGTGGAGTCCGACCTGGCCGCCATTGCCCAGGCCAAATGGGTCTTCGCCGGCCCTGGCAGCCCGACCTACTCCCTGCGCCAGTGGCGCGCCAGCCCCGTCCCGAGCTTGCTGGCAGAAAAGTTGGCTCACGGCGGGTGCTTGGTCTTTGCCTCGGCGGCGGCCTTGACGTTGGGACGCTGGTCGGTACCCGTGTACGAGATATACAAGGTCGGCGAGGACCCCCACTGGGTCGAGGGGCTCGACCTCCTGTCGCCCTTCGGCCTGGTGGTGGCCGTGGTCCCCCACTTCGACAATGCCGAAGGGGGCACTCACGACACGCGTTATTGCTACCTGGGGGAACAGCGGCTGCGGGAAATGGAGCGGCGGTTGCCCCCCGAGGGCTGGGTGCTGGGGGTCGACGAGCACACCGCCCTCATCTTGGACCTGGGTGCCGGGACGGCGACCGTGAGCGGCCGGGGAGCAGTGACCCTGCGCCACCGGGAGGCGCAGGCGGTGCTGGCCGCGGGCGAGACGGTCGCCATCGGCGACCTGCCTCGGCTGGCCGCCGGCGGGCGCCGTCCTGGCTCCCCCGGCGACCGGCCCGTCACCCCGCCCGTCGGTGGCCAACCTGGTGGTCCTCCACCCGGTGCTGCTCCCCCGGCGGCCCGGAGCCCGCTGCTGGAAGAGGTCCACCGGCTCGAAGGCGTCTTCCAGGCCGCGCTCGAGCGTCGGGACGCGACCGCGGCCACGGCCGCGGTGCTCGACCTCGAGGCCACCCTTCACCAGTGGGCAGCCGACACCTTCCAGTCAGACGAGCTCGACCGGGGCCGGGCGGCGTTGCGCCAGATGGTCGCCCGCCTGGGGCAGGCGGCGGGGCCGGGGCTTTCCGACCCGGCTGCAGTGGCAGCACCATGGGTGGAAGCGCTCCTGGGCGAGCGAGAGGAAGCTCGCCGGGAGCGGCGCTTCGACGACGCCGACCGTATCCGCCAGCGGCTGAGCGGGCTCGGGGTAGAGGTGCGGGACACCCCTGATGGCACCGAGTGGCTCCTGCCTGCCCACCAGTGAGCCAGCCGGGGCCGGCCCCCTCTAGACTCGGTACCCTGGCCCCCATCGTCTAGTGGCCGAGGACACCGCCCTTTCAAGGCGGAGGCACGGGTTCGAACCCCGTTGGGGGTGCAGTAAGCGGAACTTTGCTACTTCGCGAGCCTGCCAAGCTACGTGGACGCTCTTTGGGCCCAAGGGCACCGCGTAACGGGGCCTTTGCAGGCGCGGGCCAGGGGGCAGCGGTTGGTGGGCAGTGCACCCAAGGACGTGTACCACCAGCTGGTGAGGTGGTACACTTGCGCTATGCCTACCGTCAAGCCCCGTTACCAGGTCACAGAGACTGCTGGCATCGGACGCGCACTGGACATCGCGGCGCGGCGGTGGCCCCACGAACCGCGGTCCAAGCTGCTGGTGCGCCTTGTACAGGTTGGCAGTGCCACCCTCGAGCGGGAAGACAGTGATGTGGCCCGCCATCGACAGGAAGCGATCCAGGGCACGAGCGGCAAGTACGACGATGTGTTCAGCCCCACCTACCTGGCCGACCTGCGTGAGGACTGGCCCAAGTGATCACTCTCGACGCCTGCGTGGTGGTCGCCCACCTCTCCCCGCGCGATCCCCACCACCAGGCAGCCAGCGCCTACCTGGAGGAGTCGAGAGCAGAGGATTTTCTAATGCACTCATTGAACCTTGCCGAGGTGCTCGTCGGTGGCGCCCGGGTGGGACGTGGGCAAGAGATGCTCGACGACCTGCTCGCCATCGGCGTCCGGGTAGCAGAGCGCCCCGAGGGAGAAGCACTGCGGCTGGCCAACCTGCGGGCGGCCACGGGGTTGAAACTCCCCGACTGCTGCGTGCTTGACACGGCGTTGTCCAGCGGGTCCACCCTGGCCACATTCGACGGGGACCTGGCCCGGGCGGCGCGCGAGCGCCACGTCAGGGTCGACCTTGCTCACGGTCCTGAGGGGCCGGCCGCTCCGGCTGAGTGACGCGCGCCGGCCACGATGGCTAGGCCGGGTGGCCCGTCCTGGCTGAGCTGGCTGGCTGCGCTGGCCGGCTGAGCTGGCTGAAAGGCACGCCAGGAGCTGCCGGGCGATAGCCCGGGCTAACGGCGGTGGCACCGCGTTGCCCACCTGGCGGTACTGCGAGGAGCGGCTACCGACGAAACGGGCCCAGTCCGGGAAGCCCTGGAGGGCGGCGGCTTCGACGACGGTGATACGCCGCGCCCCGGGAACTTGCCCGCTGCGAGGTGCGCCCCCGGCCGCCAGGTGGGCGTGGTACTCGGGGACGGTGCTCGCCGTGTCCACCCAGGGGGTCTTGTTGCCCCCCATGGAGGCGAGCATGGTCGGAGCGGGCTTGCTCAGGTCGATCGGCCTGCCCCCGCCGTTGTAGAGCTTGCCATGGTAAGGGTCGGGCCGCAGCGAGGGATGGGCGGCGTAGGTGACGGAGGCGGGGTTGGCCTCCCCTCGGGCCGAGGCGCTGACCACCTCCCCCGCGGCCACGTAAGGCAGCGGCCGGCCGGGCCCGTGGGTCGGGGCCGGCCATTGGAAGCCGGCCCCTGGCTCGGTCCCGACGACGAAAAGGCGCAGGCGGTTCTGGGGTACGCCGTAGTCGGCTGCCTGCAGTGCCCGCCAGGACACCTCGTAGCCCAGCCGGGCACCCTTGCCCACACCGGGCCCCACCAACCTCTCCAGCGGCTCGTGGCCAGCCAGTACGGCAACGATGAGCTCGAAGGCCCGGCGTGCCTCACCTCGGGCCAACCCGGCCACGTTCTCGAGGACAAAGGCCCGGGGCGCGGCCTCGTAAAGGGCCCGGGCGAACTGGGGGATGCCGTCCCTCGGGTCGGCCCGGCCCCGCCGCAGCCCACCCAGGCTCCAGGGTTGGCACGGGGGGCCACCGACGATGACGTCCAGCCGGCCCCGGTAGGGACGGAAGTCAACGTCGCAGATGTCCTGTTCATAGACGTCCACGGTGGTGCCCCCGGGACCGGCCAGGCGCTCGTGGGCGCCCCGGTAGGTGGCAGCAGCGTCGGCGTCGCGCTCGACCGCCACCACCACCTGGGCGCCTTCGGCCATGAAGCCCAGGGACAGGCCCCCGGCACCGGCGAAGAGATCCGCCACCTTCAGGTGCCCAACCAGTGCCCGGGCACGCTGCACCTGGTGGGACATGTGCCTGGGCACTCTAGCTCATTGCCCGGCGTCCCCGCCCTATGTGTGGGCGTGCCGGCGCTCGGGCTCAGCTGGCCAGCAGGTACCCGGCGGCCCCGGTAGCGGCGTGGTCGAGCTGGTGGTCGAGCATCTCGTAGTACCCGGGGGCGGGCGGGGTGAACTGTACGAAGCCGCCCTCTCCGGGCGACAGGTCCAGTACCTGGGAGGCACCGTCTCCCGGGGCCCCGGGCCGGAGCAAGTAAGCCCCCTCTTTGAAGACGGTCGTGAACTGTGCCCCGACCACATGGAACGAGGTGCTGTCATTGGGCCCGGCGTCCAGCACCCAGATGCGCACGGGCTGGCCTACCTTTACACGCAGCGGCGCGTGGAGGTACTGGTCGGCGTAACCATTGAAGACGGTGGCGTCCGGCTGGTCCCGGACCATCTTTTGGTAATCGCCCGAGCTACCGGGTGGCCCCAGGTACAGCTCGGACTGGACGACCAGGTACTCCTGGGCCACCTCCGGCAGCCCTGGGGGGTCGATGACAACCGCCCCGTACATGCCGTTGGCCAGGTGCTCCAAGACGGGGGGAGTGCCACAATGGTAGAGGAAGATCCCGGCGTGCTCGGCGCGGAAGCGGTAAGTGACCGATTGGCCGGGGGCGACCTCCTTCATCTGGCCCATGGGCATGCTGGCGGCGTGGAAGTCGAGCGAGTGGTCCATGTCGGTGTGGTTGACCAGGGTCACGACGAACAGGTCGCCCACGTGGCCCCGCAGGGTCGGGGCGGGCACCTGGCCGTCGAAGGTCCACATGTCCTGGGTGACCCCAGGCGCCACAGCCATGACTTTGTCCTCGGCCACCAAGGTGACGTGGTGGACAGTGCTCCCGGTGGCCGGGGCGAGGGCAGGGCCAAAGGCGTGCCAGCCCGGCGGGGGAGAGGCGCTGTAGTCGATGACGGCATCAGACGGGGCAGGTGCAGCTGCGGCTGAGGCCTGCGGCGGGCCAGTGACCCAGATGTCCAGGACCATGCCGGCCGCCCGGTGACCGGCCACGGTGCACCACGCCTGCTCGTTGTGCCGGACCACCCCGTAGCTGACCGTCTCCTGCCGGCCGGGGGCGAGCATGCCGGTGCCGGTAGGGCCGCCCTCCAGCTGGAGGTCATGGTCCATCGTCCCCCGGTTGGCCACCTGCAGCACCAGCGTCGCCCCCTCCGGCACGCTCAGCGCGGCCGGCCGGACGTAGAACTCCCCCAGGCTGACCCGGGCCGTTACCGTCTCCCCCCGGGCTGGCTCCCCGCCCCCGGCGGGGGCCGTGGCCGGCGCGGGGGTGTTGCCCGGCCGCTGCCAAACGGCCACGACGGCTATCAGGGCAGCGGTCGCGGCCATGGCTATGGCCACGTAGGACAGGGTCACCGAGCGGGCGGTGGTGCCGCTTGCTGGTGCTACCGCCGCCGGCGGCTGGCTTGGGGGGCTCGGCGCGGGCCGGTGGTGGTTGGCCAGCATGCGGGCCGGCCGGACGGACAGGTTGGTGGCCACCACCAGGCCGGTGGCCATGAACAGCCCCCCGGCCGTGGCGGTGGCGGCGGGGAGGTCGGCGCCCAGGCCGGCGCACAGGGCGGCGATGCCCGTGGTGACCAACCCGTAGCTGATGGCCGCCCAGGTGTGGTTGTAGAGGTCGGCGAACATGATGGGCTTGCCGCCCGGCCCCTTGTCCACTCCTCGGGAGCGCAGCGCCGACCAGCCGATGAACGGGACCACCTTGTAGGCATGGCCCACCAGTGCCTCCAGCAACCACCCTGCGATGGCGGCTACGGACGCGGCCACGAGGGCCGTGCCTTGGTGGTGGTCGGACGGCAGCACCAAGACGGCAGCCAAGGCGAGGGCACCGCCTGTTGGCAGCCACATGGCCGATGTGAGGACGAAGGCCAGGTGGAGGTCGCCTTTGCGCCGGCGGTAGCGGACATGAGCACGGAGCGAGCTGAAGTGCGCCCCCAGCCCGACAGCGAGGACAGTGGCGCCGGCCGCGGCCAGGGGGGCCAGCCCCACCAATAGCCCCGGCGACAAGAGCGCCACCCCGGCGGGCACCGCCCACACCGCCACGTGGCCGGGACGCCGAGGGCCCGGGACGTGGGCCAGGAAGAACATGGGCCAGAGCTTTTCGGCCACGGCCACGTAGGTGAGGCCGAGCCAGGCGAAGAGGCCCACGACCGCGTGGGCCAGCACCACGTGGCCGGACAGGTCGAACCAGTTGCCCTTGCGGTCGGCGACGTAGAGCACACCGAAGCTGGCGGTGACGACGAAGCCCGCCAGCGCGAAGCGCAGCCCGGTGACGGGTGCCCCCTTGCCCTTGGCTGCCAGGGGGTAGGAGAGGTTGACCACCAGGAGCGTGATGGCCAGGGCAGCCAGGCCGCCGCCGGCTTCGACCACGTCCTCGTGCTCGGTGGCTACGCCCAGGGGGAGCAGCCACGCCGCCAGCAGCCAGGTGACGAAGGTGGCCCGGGCCAAGCCGACCGAGCGCAGCGGCCTCTGGCTGACCACCGGCACGAACTGGTGCATGGCACCGAGGACGCCCATGGACAACGTAGCCAGCAGCCCGAGGTGGGCGGCAGCGACGACCGGGTCAGCCGTGGGGTCGACGGCGGCTGCCTCCCTGGCCCAGGCCCAAGCTGCTCCAGAGGCGACCAGGCCAAGCGACGCAGCGGCGAGGAAGCACAGGGGAACTGAAGGCGGGGGTACCGCCCCGGGCAACCCGGGGGGCCGCTCTTGCCAGGCCCCGGGCCGGGCCGGGGCGGGCCGGGGGTTGACGGTGTCAGTCGGCATCGCCATAAATCTAGCAGATAGCAGAATAACTGTGGGCGGCGGGGTGGCCGGCCGCCAAGGGCCTTGCCCGCCATTGCCGGCCGGTCCCCCGGCGAACGTGGACCTTAGCCCCTAACGAGGCCATGGGCGGGGCGAGCAAGCTTGGGGGGGCAAGTGGAAGTCGCCCGACGGGAGGTGAGCCCATGCAGATCTTGTTGGCCCGGTGGGAGTTCGCCGTGGTCACGGTCTTCCACTTCTTCTTCGTGCCCCTGACCATCGGCCTCGGCTTCCTGGTGGCGCTGATGCAGACCCTGGCCTACCGCAAGCAAGATGCAGGATGGGAGCGGCTCACCCGTTTCTACGGCCGGCTCTTCCTGATCAACATCGCCGTGGGGGTGGTCACCGGCATCACTTTGGAGTTCCAGTTCGGCCTCAATTGGTCGGCCTACTCCATATTCGTCGGGAACATCTTCGGTGCTCCTTTGGCCATCGAAGCCCTCCTGGCGTTCTTCATGGAGTCGACCTTCATCGGGCTGTGGATCTTCGGGCGCTCCAAGCTGTCCCCTCGCCTCCACCTGGCCACCATCTGGCTGGTCAGCCTGGGCACGATGCTGTCTGCCCTGTTCATCCTGGCGGCCAACGCCTGGATGCAGCACCCCGTCGGCTACAAGGTGGCCGGCGGCCAGGCAGTGCTCACCGACTTTTGGGCCGTCCTGGCCAACCCGCTGCTGTGGGGCTCGTTCGCCCACACCATCTTCGCCGCCTTGGCCACCGCCGGCCTCCTCGTGCTCGGCACGAGCGCCTGGCGCGCCCACCAAGCCGGGGCCAGCGCCGAGGACCGGGGTGCCTTCTGGCGCTCGTCGCGCCTGGCGGCCGCCTTCAGCTTGGTGAGCACCCTGCTGGTGGCTGTCTCGGGCGACCTGCAGGCGAGGCTCATGGACGTGTACCAGCCCATGAAGATGGCGGCGGCCGAAGCCCTGTACCGGACGGCCAAGGGAGCCAGCTTTTCCCTGCTCACCATTGGGGACCTGAGCCAGAAGCCCATCTTCCAGGTCCGCGTCCCCCACCTGCTGTCACTCCTCGCCGACCTGTCCTGGAGCGGCACCGTGCAGGGCATCGACAACCTGCAGGCCGCGGACGTCGCCCGCTACGGCAAGGGTAGCTACGTGCCGGTGGTCCCCCTCACCTACTGGTCGTTCCGGGTCATGGTGGGGGCTGGGATCCTGATGCTGGTGGTGGCTGCCTGGGGCACCTGGGCGGCACGGCGCCAGGGCCAAGGCCGGCTGGGGGGCGCCAGCCAGCGGTGGTTCGCCCGGGCCGCCCTGTGGGCCATGGCACTACCGCTGGTCGCCAACACTTTCGGCTGGATCTTCACCGAGGCCGGGCGCCAGCCTTGGGCTGTCTGGGGCCTCATGCTGACCGCCAAGGGGCCCTCCAGCTTGACCTTGGCCGACGTGGCCCTCACCTTGGCCGGGTTCGTGGCCGTGTACACGGCCCTGGGCGTGGTTGACGCCTGGCTGATGGTGCGTTACGCCCGCCAGCCGCTTTCGGGAGATGGGCAACAAGAGGCCGGCGAGGTTGCCGGCCTGGTCTATTGAGGACCGGTCGATGGCCGTGACCACCTGTAGGAGGTAGGCAAGTGCCGACGTTCGCCAACCTGGGCACGACTTGGTTCGCCCTGATAGGCCTCCTGTGGGCCGGGTACCTGTTCCTGGAGGGCTTTGACTTCGGGGTGTCGGTCATGAGGCCGTTGGTGTCCCGGGACGAGACCGACACCAGGCTGTGCCTGAACGTCATCGGGCCCGTCTGGGACGGCAACGAAGTGTGGGTGCTGACCGCGGGTGGAGCTACATTTGCCGCTTTCCCCTTGTGGTACGCCAGGCTGTTCAATGGCTTCTACCTGGCCTTGTTCCTTGCCCTCGTCTTCCTCATCGCCCGGGGGGTGTCCTTCGAGTTCCGGGGCAAGGTTGCTGCCCCAGCCTGGCGGCGCACCTGGGACGGGGCCAACTTCCTCGGCAGCCTGGTCGCCGCCGTGGTTTGGGGCGTGGCCTTCACCGACCTGGCCCACGGCCTGCCGCTTGGGCCCGGCGGCCGCTACCAGGGGGGCCTCCCGGGCCTCCTCCACCCGGTGGCGGTCCTGGGCGGGGTGGCCACCTTGGCGCTGGTGTCGCTCCACGGCCTGGTCTTCCTCTCCCTGAAGACGACCGGCGACCTCGCTGAGCGAGCACGTCGGCTTTCCCTGCCGGTAGGGGTGGCGGCGGCAGCCCTGCTGGCCGGCGTGGTCGCCTGGGTGGCGACCGCCGGGCGCCCGGCCGTCGGCGGCCAGTTGCCCGGCGCCGTGCCCCTCGGCCTGGGGGCGGCCGGGGTGGCTGCAGTGGCAACGGCGGCCGTCCTGGCCCGTTCCGGGCGGGACAAGGCCGCGTTTGGCGCCACCGGGCTCGCGGTGCTGGCCGCCATGGGGGCGGTGTGGAGCCGCATGTTCCCAGCGGTCTTCCCGGCCAGCAACCGGGCCACGAACGGGCTCACGATCGCAGCTGCCGCCTCGCAGCACAACACGTTGGTGGTGATGACGGTGGTAGCCGCCTGCTTCGTCCCCTTCGTGCTGGCCTACCAGGGTTGGACCTACTGGGTGTTCCGCCAGCGGCTCTCGCGGCCACCGGCCGCTGCCCCGGGGCCATCGACAGGTGCGCGTCCCTGACGGGCGCAACCCGAGCTCCGGGGTGGCCAAGAGGCCCTTCGACCCCCGCCTGGCCCGGGTGCCGGTCGTCAGGCGGGGCTTGGTTGCCTCGGTAGCCCTCGGGCTGGTGCCCGTCGGCGGTGCCGTGGCCCAGGCCGTCGGGCTGGCACACCTGATAGCCGGGGCCATGCGGCCGGCGTCGGCCGCCCACTGGGTGCCCTGGTTGGTGCTGGTAGCCTCCGGCTTCGCCCTCCAGGCGCTGGCGGCACTAGCCGGCGACGTCGTGGCCGCCTACACCACATCGGCGGCCAAGGCGGGCCTGCGTTCGCACTTGGTGGCGGCAGCCGTGCGGTCTCGGTCTTCGCCCCCGGTGGCCACCGGAGGCTCGCCCGGCAGGGCTCGGCCGCACGCCCCTCCCCTGGCGCCCGGCGAGGTTGCCGTCCTGGCCGGGCCAGGCTTGGACGCCCTGGACGTGTACGTCAGCCGCTGCCTGCCTGACCTGGTGCTGGCCGTGGCCGCGCCGGTGGCGCTCCTGGCCGCGGTGGGTGCCCTCGATTGGGTGTCGTTCTTGGTGATGGCGGTGACCCTGGTGCTCTTCCCTGTCTTCGGCGCCTTGGCCGGCCGGTCGAGCCTGGCCCTCGGGGCCGAGCGATGGCGCCGGGTAGAGCAGTTGGGCGCCTACCTGGCTGATGTCTTCCAAGGGATGCCGGTCCTGCGGGCGTTCGGGCGCAGCGGGGACCAGCGGGAGCGCTTGGCCGAGCTCAACCGGTCCCTCAGCCGTTCGACCGCCCTAGCCCTGCGGAGCGCGTTCGTCTCGGCCCTGGTGCTCGACACCCTGGCGTCGCTGTCGGTGGCGCTCGTGGCGGTGCCCCTTGGCTTGCGCCTCTTGACCGGGGGTGTCAGCCTCCCCGCTGCTTTGGCTGTCCTGGTGGTGGCACCGGAGGTGTTCGTGCCTGTGCGCAGGGCGACCGCCGAGTTCCACGAGAGCGCCGAGGGGCTGGCGGCCATGGGGCGCATCCTGGCCGTGGCGGCCATCCCGGGCGCCGGCACCGTGGCCGAGGCGGACGTCGCGGCCAGGTGGCCGAACGGGGCCGGGGCGGCGCCCCGTTCCCCGGCGGCGCCACGAACCGGGGCGGCGCGACGGGCCGAGCCAGGCACCGCTCCCGGGCCGCGGCGGGTTGCGCCTGACCCCAAAGAGGTGGCTGTTGCCCTGTGCGGCGTCAACGTCAGCTTCCCGGGGCGGGCCGAGCCTGTGCTGGAGGGGGCCGACCTGGTGATCGCCCCAGGGGAAGTGGTGGCACTGGTAGGCCCGAGCGGCGCGGGGAAGTCCACGGTCGTCTCCCTCCTGGCCGGCTTCCAGGTGCCGTCCCGAGGAGCGGTAACGGTCGGTGGCCTGGACCTGGCCGAGGTCGACCTGCCCAGCTGGCACCGGTGGCTGGCCTACCTGCCCGAGCACCCCGGCTTCTTGCCCGCGACGGTGGCAGACAACCTCAGGGTGGCTCGGCCCGGTGCTCCCGAGGAGGAACTGTACCGGGCCCTGGCCGAGGTGGGTGCCATCGAGCTGGTCGAGCGCTGGCCCGGCAAGCTGAAAGCCCGCCTGGGAGCCGGTGGCCTGCGGCTGTCGGCCGGGGAGCGCCAACGGCTGGCGCTGGCCAGGGCCCTGCTCCGGCCGGCTTCGTTGTACCTGCTCGACGAGCCCACGGTCCACCTGGACGAGGCTGGCGAGGGACAAGCTTTGGCCGGGCTGCGCCGGTCGGTGCAAGGTCGCAGCGCGCTCATAGTTTCCCACCGGCCGGCAGTGGCCCAGGTGGCGGACCGGGTGGTCGCCCTGCGCGAGCGGAGGCTGGTCGAGGTCTCGGCGGCCGAGCTGAGCGCCCGGGTGCGGTCATGAGCAGGCCCCGGCTGTGGCCCGCTCTCCTGCCGGGGGCACTGTCGGCTCTTTCGGGCGTAGGCCTGCTGGCCACTTCGGGCTGGCTCATCACCCGCGCCTCGGAGCGCCCGCCGGTGCTCAGCCTGTGCGTGGCCATCGGGGCCGTCCAGGCGTTCTCGCTGGGGCGGGGGATCTTCCGCTACCTCCAGCGCCTGGGGGTGCACTCCCTGTCCCTGGAAAGGTTGGGGCGGCTCCGCCTGCAGCTCTTCGACTTGCTCGAGCCCAGAGTGCCGGGCACGGCCACGGGGAGCGAGCCGGCGAGCGCCCTGTCTGGGTTCCTGGCCGATGCCGACGCCCTAGCCCAGGGCCTGGCCAAGGGCCTGAGCACGGCCACCGACGTGGCGGGGAGCATCGTCTTTGCCAGCGTGCTGGCCGCCCTGGTCGAGCCCCTGCTGGGCCTGGCCGTCCTGGGTGCCGGTGCCGGCCCGGTGGCCGTGGCATGGGCCGTCTCTCGGCTGGCGGCCAGGTCCGAGCGCGAGGCAGCAGCCGGCCGGGCCGCCCTGGCCAACCTGGTCACCGAGACGGTCCGCTGTGCGCGCGAGCTGGTGGTGTACGGCCGGGAGGACCTGGTGGGGCAACAGTTGCACGAGGTCCACCGCCGGGAGGCGTCGGTAGCCGTCCGCCGAGCCTGGGTGAGCGGCCTGGCCCGGGCGGGCACGGCCCTTGCCGCCGGCGCAGGGACCGTAGGGGTCGTGACCGCCGCCCTCGTCGCCCGTTCCTCGGGCCGGCTTTCGGGGCCGGCCTTGGCTGCGACCGTCTTCGGCGCCCTGGCTGCGCTCGACCAGTGCTCGTCCTTGCCGGCCGCGCTGGCCAGCCGGGAGGCGGCTCGAGCAGCTCACGGGCGCATAGCCAGCCTGGCATCGTTGCCCGCCGTACCCAGCCCCACCTGGGGCCCCAGCACCCCGGCCGCCGCCGGCGAGGGGGCACTGGAAGGGGCGGAGGTGGTGCTGGGCGGAGGCGTACGAGCCTTGAACGGGCTTAGCCTGCGCGTGCCCGCAGGAGGCCGGGTTGCCCTGACTGGCCCGAGCGGTGCCGGGAAGACCACCGCCGTGCATGCCCTGCTGCACTTCGTCGAGTGCTCAGCCGGGCGGGCCACCTTGGGTGGGCTCGACGTGCGCGGGCTCACCCGGGCCAGCATCGCCCGCTTGGCCGGGTGGCTGCCGGACGAGACTTACCTGTTCGCGGCCAGCTTGGGCGACAACCTGCGCACCGGCTGCCCGACCGCCAGCGATGCCGAATGCGTGGAGGCGCTCCGACGGGTGGGGCTGGCAGGGTGGTTCGCCAGCCTCCCCGACGGCCTGGCTACCCCGCTCGGGGCCGGAGGCCGCCCGCTGAGCGGCGGGGAAGCCCAGCGGATCGGCCTGGCCCGGGTGCTCCTGAGCGGTGCCGCCTTGCTGCTCCTCGACGAACCAACCTCCCGCCTCGACCCGGCAACGTCGGCCCGGGTGCTGCCCGAGCTCCTGGGTGCCGCCCAGGGCCGCTCGGTGCTGGTCGTCAGCCATGACCCGGGAGTGGCGCGCCTGGTGGACCAGGTCGTGGCCCTTCCCCGAGGCGCTGGCGCAGCGGCCCAGCTCGGCCGCCAGGGGCCGGCGGGGTGCCGGTGGGGTAGCGCACCGCAAAGCCCGCTCGGTGACCCGCCCGGTCACGGGGGGCTACCCGCTACGGCAGCGACAGCACAGCCATGAAGCGATGCCCCGGCGGCCCGGCCCGGGCCCGGCAATGGGGGCTTGGGGCGCGCGCTTTTTGCCTGGCGCCCCCCTGCAGGCCCTAAGCTGCATTTTGCGAGAAAGCAGTTCGCCGGGAACGGTTTTTGTGGTCCACCGTACGCGACCGGTAAGGCACTCCAACCCCAGCGAACTTGTTCAGCCTAAGCCTAAGGAGGCCCGGCTTGCGTATCCGCTTTGTGGAACCCCGGCCAGCAGGGCACAACGTCTACGACCTCGCCTTGCTGCCCCGGCTGGGCCTGCCCCTCATGGGCCGGGTGCTGGCCGAAGCCGGCCACGATGTGCGCATTTACTGCGAAGTGCTCTCACCCGTGGACCTGGCCGACTGCTTGGCCGCAGACCTCGTGGGCATTTCGTCTACCACGGCTACCGCGCCGGCTGCTTACCGCTTGGCCGACCTGCTGCGCAGCGCCGGGGTGAAGGTCGTCCTGGGCGGGCCCCACGTCACCTTCCGGGCGGACGAGGCGCTAGGCCATGCGCCTTACGTGGCCCGGGGCGAGGGCCAGGCCACCATCGCCGAGCTGGTCGACTGCATAGAACGCGACGAGGCGCCGGCCGCGGTGGCCGGGCTGTCGTTCCTGGACGACGAGGGCCAGCCCCATCACAACCCGGGCCGGCCGCGGGCCACCCAGGAGGAGTTCGAGGCCCTGCCCGCGCCCGACCTCAACTTGATCGAAGGTTCGTCCCGGATGGTGACCAAGCCCCTCATGACCCAGTGGGGCTGCCCGTTCGACTGTGAGTTCTGCTCCGTCACGGCTTTGTTCTCCCGTTCGGTCCGCTACCGCCGCACCGACCAGGTCTTGGCCGAGCTGGCGGGCCTCGACGCCAAACGTGTCTTTTTCCATGACGACAATTTCGTCGTGAGCAAGCGCCGGGCGCGCGAGCTGCTCCAGGCTATGACCGCCCGAGGCCTCACCCCGGAGTGGTTCGCCCAGGTGCGGGCGTCGACCGCGTTGTTGGCGCCCAACCGGCTGGAGGTGGACCACGACTTCTTGGGCCTGATGAAACGCTCGGGGTGCCGGATGGTGATGATCGGCGTGGAGACGATCACCGATGAAGGCTTGGCCCAGATAGGCAAACGCCAGACCGTGGCGGCAGTGGAGCAGGCCGTGCGCGGCTTCCACGACCACGGCATCGCCGTGCACGGCATGTTCGTGGCCGGCCTGGACACCGACACGGCTGCCAGCGCCCCGGCCACAGCTGCCTTCGCCCGGCGCCTGGAGATCGACACTTTCCAGCTCATGGTGGAGACCCCGTTGCCGGGGACCAAGCTGTGGGACCGGGTCGCGGCCGAGGGGCGCTTGTTGTCCGACGACTGGTCACTTTTCGACGGCCACCACGTTGTCATGCAGCCAGCCCTCATGACCCCCTTGGAGCTCCAGCTGGGCGTCCTCGAGGCCATGCGCCGCTTTTATTCCTGGCCGCGGATCATCACCTCGGGGCTGACCGGTGCTTTGCGCCACCTTCCTGACCTGGTGGCTGCCTGCCGGCCCAGTCTCGTGCGCGAGGCCCCGTCGCTCGTGCGGGCGGCCTGGGCGCGGCGCTGGCGCGACACCCTACCGGTCCTGCAGTCGGCGCTGCCCCCGCGGCTTTGGCAGCGCCTGGGCACGGAGCTGTGGCTGCCGGCGTTGCGCTTTTATGCCCGGGGCCAGGTGGGTGCGTGGGCTAGGCAGGAGCACTCCCGGGGGCACCTGGAGTTCCTCACCTCGTTACCCTGACCTGAGCCCTCCCGGCTGTGGCTTTACCACAGCGTGTAGCCGCCGTCAGCGACCAGCACCTCACCGGTGACGAAGCTCGAGGCGTCGGAAGCAAGGAAGCACACGGCCGCCGCGACCTCCTCGGGCACCCCCATCCTCCCCATGGGGGTACTGGGCAGCCAGTACTCTTGGGCGGCGTTGGTACCGAGGAAAGCCTCGGTAATGCTCGTGCGGATGTAACCAGGCGCAACTGCGTTGACCCGCACCCCTCGGCCCGCCCACTCGGCCGCCAGGGACTTGGTGAGCATGATGACGCCGGCTTTGGAGACGTTGTAGGCAACCTGCGGCTGCGGGCGGTTGACGATGAGGCCGGACATGGACGCGATGCTGACGATGCTCCCAGCCCCCGCTTCGAGCATCGGCACGCCGAACACCTGGCTGCAGTAAAAGGCCCCCGAGAGGTTGACCTGCAGGACCCGGTCCCAGTTATGGACAGTCATCGCTTCGGCCGGTTCGTTCACGACTATGCCGGCGTTGTTGACCAACGTGTCAGCCGTGCCCCAGGTGGCTTCCAGGGACCGGCGGGCCTCTGCCACTTGGTCATAGGAGGAGACGTCGCAGACGGCCAGGCCCACCTCGGCACCCGGCACCTCGGTACGGAGCTGGGCCGCGGCCGCTTCCAGGGCCGGGGCTTCGAGGTCCAAAAGGGCGACCGCCGCACCCGAGGCGGCTGCCGTCCTGGCGATGGCGTAACCGATGCCGCGGGCCGCCCCGGTGACGACCACTTTGCGCCCTTCGAGGCGCCAGTGGAGGTCGGTGGTGCTCATGACGCGGCCCGTTTTACTGGCAGCATCTCAGCATCTTCCCATAGCGGGGCGGTCGGGGCCAAGTCGCGGCCGCCCGCCGGGGCCAGCCCAGGGGGCAGGTAGCATCGGCGGGTGGCCGTCGCGAGCGTGGCCGAAGCCCGCGTCCGTGTCCTCAGGCCAGGGGCGAGCTCGCGCCGCTGGGCCGACGCCGGTGTGGCTGTCGCTCTCCTGGCGGTGGGGGTGGGGGGCCCGCTGGCAGCCGCGGCGTGGCTCCATGCGCTGGGCATCCCGAGGAACGACGACTGGTCCTACCGTTTGGTGCTGTCCCGCTTCGCCGAGACCGGCCATTACCGCTTGCAGGGCTGGGGGGCGATGACCCTGGTCGGCCAGGTCCTCTGGGCGGCGCCGTTCGTGGCCCTGTTGGGGCCGCACCCCTGGGTACCCGGTGCTTCGGTGGCGGTGGCCGGGGCCGGTGGCATCGTTGCTGCCTACTGGCTGGCCCGCTCGCTCCTCCCCCGTTACTGGGCGGCTGCCTGCGTGCTGGCGGTTATGGCTTTCCCGGGCTTCTTGCTGAACACCTCGAGCTTCATGACCGACGTCCCTGCTTTTTCGGCGGCCATGGGGTGCCTGGCCCTCGGCGCAGCGGCCGCGAGCCGCACCGGTGCCAGCCGGTGGGCGCTCCTGTCTGGGTCGCTGGCAGTAGGGCTCTTCGGGTTCTCGGTCCGGGAGTTCGACCTCGCCGCGCCCGCCGCGGTGCTGGCCACGATGGCTGGGCGGGACCGGGCCCACCGCCGGCTGTACGTGGCCTCCGGGGCCGCCCTGTTGGCCGCCTGCGCTGCCATCTTTGCCTGGACGGCCCAGCTGCCGGGAGCGCAACCAGTCCTCGGCCAGGCGACCGGGCCTGCCGCCGTGCTCAGCGCGGCGGGCACGCGCGTGCCGGCCGGCCTGCCCTCGCCGCCGTTCTGGCGGGTGGCTGGGGCTTCACTGCAGAGCTTTGCCGAGGGGTACTTCACCCTTGCTTTCGCGCTTGCCCCCCTGCTGGCGCTGTCGCTACCGGGGCTGAGGCGCCGGACCTGGCCCCGAGGCGCTCCACGCCCCCGGCGCGTCCTGGCCCGCGCTGGCTTCCCCGCGGTGGTGCTGGCCCTGGGGGTTGCGCTGCTGGTGGCCAACGGCTCGGTGTTCGTGGGCAACTACCTGGCCCAGCAAGGGGCGACGGCCAACCAGGAGCTGCCCGGGGTGCGCCCCGAGCTGTTCCCGGGCCCGCTCTGGCTCGTCCTGGGGGCGGTGGCTGTTGCTGCCGGTGGCTTGCTCGCCGTCGCCTTGGCCGCGGCTGGCTCGCCGGCCCCAGCCCGCCTGGCTCGGCTGAGCCGGGCTGTGCCCTCGCCGGCTCCGCCGGCACCGGGGGCCTACGCCATGCTGGTTGGGTTTTCGGCGCTTACGGCGGTGGGCCTGGGCGCCTACGGTGTCTTCTTGAAAGGCGAGCTGTTCGACCGGTACTTGTGGCCTCTCATTTTCGGCCTGGCGGTGCTGCTGGCCCGGCGCCACCTCGCTCAGGCCGCGGGCTGGCCCAGCCGGCTTTACCTCCGGCTCCTGGCCGGGGCCGTGGGTGCTTTGGCCGTCGTGGTGGCCGTGGCGGTGACCCTCAACTCCGATTCCTTCGATGCGGCTCGCTGGGCGGCCGGGCAGGAACTGGTGGCCATGGGGGTGCCCAGCACCAAGGTCGATGCCGGTTTCGAGTGGGTGGGCTACCATTACCCGGGCCTGGCCGTCCACGGGCGTGACGTCCCGGGCGGCCCCCCTTACGACAAGTGGTACGAGGCCACGTTCCCAGGCTTCTCCGCTTGTGCGGTGGTGGCCAGCTCCCCTCTCGGCTACCCGGGGCTTGCCCTGGCCCGGACCGAGCCGTACCGGGAGGTCGGCTTTGCGGGGGCTGAGCGCCTGTACCTCTACCAGGTAAAAGCACCCGGGTGCGCGCCGGTCGGCGTGCCCGGCCGTTGAGGGCGGGCACGCCCCGGCTTGGGCGGGCTGCAGCTACCCCTCAGGCAAGCTGGATCTTCTCGGGAGGGCTGAGGAGGACCGGAGTGGTGCTGGAACCTTCCCAGGTGTCCCGGTGCAACAGGTAACGGCCGACATTTTCCCTAGTGACGTACCGGTGCCCGGTGTCGGCGTCGAACGGCAGGACCAGCCCACCCGAAACGTTGTAGATGAACAATTGGAGCACCGGGATGAGCCCCTGCAGGTACGCCTGCTGGTCGATGGTGTAGGCGAGCACCCCCCGGCTCACCGCCCGGAGGACGCTGGGGTCGATGTCGAAGGCCGCCGCCCGCACGCCCTTGTGCGCCAGCCCGAGGTCCTCGGCCACCTGGGCCAGTGCCGCCCCGGTGCCGCCCGCGCTGGCGAAAAAGAAGCTCACATCGGGGTGCGCCTTGTACCACGCGGCGATGGCCTTCGGCGCCCGAGCCTGGCCGGTGCCGACCACGACTTGCGACAGCTCGGCCCCGAATGCCTTGAAAACGCTGGCGGCACCGTCCAGTCGTGCTCGCTCGGTGCTGGAGGACGGGCTGGCCACCAGGGCCGCTACCTTCTGGCCGGGCCGCAGGTCCCGGACGGCGCGTCGGGCCAGGGCGGCGCCGGCGGCGAAGTGGTCCTGGCCGACGTACGCCAGTGCGTTGTTGCCGCTGCCGGCGGGGGCTTCGGCGTTGAAGGCGATGACCGGGATGCCGGCTGCCAGCGCCTGGTCGGTGGGGCCGTTGAAGGCCTTGGGGTCCACGACGCAGCAGGCGATGCCGTCGACTTCGTTGTCGATGGCGTCCAAGAACGAGTCGACCATCTCGTCCACCTCCCCACTGGCCGAGCCCTCCCAGGTGAACGAAGTGCCCAGCAAGGTGGAGGCATCCTTGGCCCCGATGCGGGTGGGCACGAAAAAGGGGTCATCAGTCTGGTGGCACACGAAGGCAAAACGGAAAGCCGGGTACTTAGGCCAGGGGTTCTCGGTGGGGAACTTGGTGTACCGAGGAGGCGTCCGGGCGGCGGCCTCCTCGCTGCTCAAGGCCGCTGCCAGGGTGCTGAGCAAGGAGGTGGCGGCCGCTGCCGCTCCCGCGTCCCGCAAGAAGCGCCGACGGGAGACCGCCGCCCTCAGGGAAGGTGCACCAGCGCCCGGCTGCCGGGCCGCAGGGCGGGCCGGCAGGCCGCCTCGGGCCGGGGATGCCGCCTGGGGCCCTTGGTCTGGCCGTACCATAACAGGCATTATGCGTCCGGCTGAGCGCTTGATGGTTGCTGGCGCCCGGCCTGGTCGCTGGCCTGCCCGCCACCGGGGCCTGGGGGGGAGCGCAGGTGCGCTCCTCGTGCTGGCTGCGGCGCTTTTCGGGTTGGCCGGGGCGGCCCCTCTGCCGCCTGGCACCGAGCTGGTCAGAGGTGGCCTGACGGGGACCTATGTGGTGCCCCCCGGCATCCACAAGATCCGCCACGTGGTCATCGTGATGCAGGAGAACCGGTCCTTTGACAGCTACTTCGGTACTTTCCCCGGGGCGGACGGCATACCCATGAAGGCTGGCCACCCAACGGTGTGCGTGCCCGACCCGGCCACCGGGGGATGTGACCGCCCCTTCCATGACCGGGCTGACATCAACGGGGGCGCACCGCACGGCCACGTCAACGCGGTGGCTGACATAGACGGCGGCAAGATGGACGGGTTCGTGCGCTCCCAGCGGTTGGCGCCGCGCTGCCACGACCCGGTGGACCCCGCCTGCGTCGTGGCCACCAGCCGGGAGCCCGACGTCATGGGCTACCACGACCAGCGTGAGGTGCCCAACTACTGGGCCTATGCCCGTGATTTCGTGCTGGACGACCACATGTTCGAGCCGGTCAGCTCGTGGTCCGAGCCCGACCACCTCTACATGGTGTCCGGGTGGTCCGCTCGTTGCACCGGCCTGTCCCCCTCGAGCTGCGCCAACAACATCATCGGCCCCTACGGCGTGCTGAAGTTCAACGCGGCCGTGAGCCGGGAGCTGTCCACTGGCCAAACCCAGTTCGAGCTAGCCTGGACCGACATCACCTGGCTGCTCGACCGGCACCACGTCAGCTGGGCGTACTACGTCCAGACCGGCTACCAACCCGACTGTGCCAACGACTCAGCTGTCACCTGCCCGCCGGTGCCCCAGTCGTACCAGACAGCCGGTATTTGGAACCCCCTGCCTTTGTTCGAGGACGTGCACCAGGACCGCCAGCTGGGCCGCATCCAGCCTCTTGCCTCCTACTTCAAGGCGGCCAAGGCGGGCACCCTGCCCGCGGTCTCGTGGGTGGTCCCCTCCCGGGCAGACAGCGAGCACCCCCCTTCCAGCGTCCACCAGGGCCAGGCGTACGTGACCGCGGTGGTCAATGCCGCCATGGAGAGCCCGGACTGGCCTTCGACCGCCATCTTTTTGTCCTGGGACGACTGGGGCGGGTTCTATGACCACGTGCCTCCTCCCTACGTCGACCGCAACGGCTACGGCTTGCGCGTCCCCAGCATCGTGATCTCGCCATACGCCCGGCACGGTTATGTCGACCACCAAGTGCTGAGCAGCGATGCCTACTTGAAGTTCGTCGAAGACGACTTCCTTGGCGGCGCCCGGCTCGACCCGGCCACCGACGGCCGCCCCGACCCCCGGCCAGATGTCCGCGAGGACGAGCCCGTGCTCGGCAACCTGGTCAACGACTTCAACTTCGGCCAGCCGCCGCGGCCTCCGGTCCTCCTGCCCACCAACCCGCCCACCGACTCACCCTCCATCCCCGCCTATTTCAAGGGCAGGCCCCCCTGCATAGGGTGCACCGCCGTGCCCCCGGGCCCGTGAGGAGCCGAAGTTGCAGGCAGTGGTGATCGAGGGGCCCGGGCAGGTCGAGGTGGGCGAGCTGCCAGACCCGAGCCCGGGGCCGGACGAGGTGCTCGTGGCGGTGCGCCGGTGCGGGATCTGCGGGACTGACGTGCACATCGTCGACGGGGAGTTCGCGCTGGCGCGCTACCCGCTGGTGCCGGGCCACGAGCTGGCCGGGGAAGTCGTGGCCGTGGGGCGCCAGGTCGAGGGCATCGAGGTGGGCACCCTGGTGACGGCTGACCCCAACCAGCACTGCGGGCGCTGCCGGCCGTGCCGTGAGGGCCACGGGAACGTCTGCCATAACTTCACCGCCCTGGGCGTCACTGTGCCCGGTGCCTGCGCCGAGCTGGTCAGCGTCCCGTGGTGGCTGGCCCGGCCCCTGCCGCCCGGCTTCGACCCCTCGGTAGCCGCCCTGGTGGAGCCCCTGTCCTGCGTGGTCCACGGCTATGACGTGCTCCAGCCCAAGCTCGGGGACCGTTTCTTGGTTTACGGGGCAGGCACCATGGGCCTCATGCTCGTGGCCCTGGCTGAGCGGGTGGGAGCAATGACGGTGACGGTGGTCGAGCCCCGTCCGGAAAGACGCGAACTGGCTGTGTCATTTGGGGCCGGCAGGGTCGTGGCTGCCGGCGATGAGCTCGAGGGCCAGCAATTCGAGGTGGTGATCGACGCGTCGGGTTCTGTGAGTGCCATCGAGGACGCCCTTTCCCGCGTGGCCCCGGCGGGCAAGTTCCTCCAGTTCGGTGTGGCGGCGCCAGGCGCCACCGTTCGAATTGCTCCCTACCGTCTTTACAGCGACGAGGCAAGCTACTTGGGCTCGATGTCGGTCCTGCACAGTTTCGACCGGGCGTGCGACCTGGCGGTCGAGCTCGACCTCGGGCTGGGACGGCTGGTGAGCGATGTAGCCCCCCTGGCCTCTTATAGCGCTGCCCTAGAAGCAGTGCGCCTGGGCCGTGGCCTGAAAGTGCAGGTCGCGCCTGGGGGCTAGCCTCGGGCCAGCCCGACCGTCAGGCAAGCTCTGGCCTTCGGTTGGGGGTGGCACCCGCATTGCGTGGGCCGCCGGCACGGTGCATCATTAGTAATGGGCCACCATGCCGCTTTTGGCTGGCGTCCTGGGCTGTAAGGAGGTCCGAACATGAGCGACCCTAGGCGCCGGCGCCGCTGGGCGGCGCGTGCGGCTTTAGCCCCGGCCAGTGCCGTGTTGGCGGCGGGCTTGCTGTTGGCGACTGGCTTGGCCAGTGGCCCGGCCAGCGCGACGAACGGGCCGACCGTGGTGACGCTCCCACCGAACACGACAACGACAACCGTTCCCAGCTCCACGACAACCGAGCCGGTACCGACCAGCACCACGGGGACAACGCTGCCGGGGCCCTCCACGACCTCACCCAACCCGTCCACCTGGCCCTATACCGCCACGGTGACATCGAGCAGCACTTCAGGGCTGGCAGTGGGCCAGGTTTACGACCTCGTCCACCTCGTCAACCTGACCCTGGAGGACGTAGGCAAGGTCGCTGGCCAGGCGGCGCTGCATGTCAACGTGGCCAGCTCACCTTATGGGTGCCTCAACGGGTCGAGCATCAACATTTTTTCCTTCCACGGGCAGTTCTACCTCCACAACGGCCTCCAGGGCCCTCAATGCGCCTATGGGACCTGGGAAATCGCCCCCAGCTCGCTCCCGGGCCCGTCCCAGGTGCCCTTGGTGGGCAGTGCCCGCCTTTTCACCGGCCCGGCTGCTGCCCTGCAGCCGCGGCTGGTCGTCACCGGGAGCAACTTCGGCCCCAGCCCGGGCTCGGTGATGCTCATCGGCTACGCCAAGGGCTCCTCCGGGCCTGTCCTGGCCACCCAGGTGACGAGCTGGACGGGCACGGCCGTGGCTGCTGCCGTCCGGGGCACGCTGGCCCTCGGCCATAGCTACTACGTGCTGCTGGTCACAAGCGGCGGCGCGGCGGCCTCGGCCCTTGTAGCGGCTTCGGTGGGCGTCACCGTCGGCCACCCGGTGGGTGCCCCGCCGGGGACGACCGTGGTGCTCCAGGTTGGGTCCTCGCTGGCCAAGGTTGGCGGGCGCACCGTGCGCCTGGGTGCGGCGCCGCTCGTCAGCAAGCGCACCCTGCTGGCGCCTTTGGGCGTACTGTTGTGGCTCACCGGTGCCAAGAGCCGCTTTGACCGGCCTCTCCGGCAACTGAGGGTGGCGAGCGCCCAAAGCGAGGTTGTCTTCCAGGTCGGCAGCCCCCGCTACGACCTCGACGGCCGGCCCCAGGCCTCGCCGGCCGGCCCGGTCTTCGAGCATGGCGTCTTGCTCGTCCCGCTGGAGGCCTTTGCCCGGGCCTTCGGGCTGGCCGTGCACCAAGGCCCGGGCCACAGCGTGGCCCTGAGCCGCTTCAGCCCGTTCGAGAGCACCCACCCCCCCGGTGGCGGTGGCAGCGGGGGCGGCAACGGCGGGTCCGGGAGCTCAGGGGGAAGCCAGACGACCACTTCGACCGTGACCCGGACCATCACCACCGTGTACGGGCGGGAGGGCCAAGGCTTCAATTATGCTCCCCCGGTCGGCAACTGGTGCAACGTCCAGCACTTGGGCCCCTACCCGCTCGGGTCGTGCACGTCCGGCCAGCTGTCTGACAACAACCCCAGTGGCGGCCTGGCCCATGTCGGCACGACGGTCTTTGGCGTAGCCGGCGGGGAGGCAGACCAGCAGATGGGGGTGGAGTACACCTCCCAAGCCCCCAAGGGCACCACGTCTACCTTGAGCGTGCGAGCGGTCGTGGACAGTGCCGACTTCACCGTTGGGCTCTCCGGCGCGGGCGGTTCCTGTGCGCCCACCGAAGTCAACTGGTACACGCCGACCGAAGCGAGCTCAGACAGCATCAGTAGCTGCCTTAGTAGCTTCCAGGCTGTGATACCTCTGGGCGATGTGGCCTCGGTCACTTCTGCAGTGCTCAATTTCGCGACCAGCGAATGGGCGAACCTCTCCCAGACCGAAAAAGACTGCATCCAGGCTCCCCAGCAGGACAATTGTTCCCTGGACGCGGTCAACACCGCCGTCGGCACCCTCATGAGCCTGCAGGGCACTGGCCTGTCGTTCAACCTCCACCAGTCCGCGTTCACCTGGCAGGGCACCACGACCGGGGGTTCGACGTCGTACTTCAGCGTCGACCCAGAGGTCCAGGTCTCCGACGTGGGCCTCGGCACCGAGGTCAACATCATGGTCTCTTGGGCCGAGCTCGTGGTCAGCGAGCAGTACCAGGTCACCGTGCAGCAGACCCAGAACAACTACAGCTGGGTCTTCCCCATTGCCGAGGTGGGCCAACCCCTGCTCGGCCAATGGCTCCAAGCGTGTGCCACCCCTGACCCGCTCACTTGCCAGCTGGTCAGCGGTACACCCACCGTCACCTCGGGCACTTTGCCGAACGGCATGTCTATCGCCACTGATGATGGCGGCTACGTAACCCTGGCTGGCGCCCCCTCCCCTGGGTCGGAGGGCACCTACCAGTTCACTGTGCAGGTCACCAGTGGCACGGCCACCGACATTGTGACGGACGTATTTTCCTGCACCATTGATGTCGCCCCACCGTTGGCCATGTTGCCACAGAGCAGCGCGACCACGTACTACTACGAGACCGGGGTTGGCTTCACCACCGACAAGGCGTTCGTGCTGCCGTTCAACGTGAGCGGCGGCGTGGGCGGGGTGACCTGGTCGTTGGCCGGCAACCCACCTTGGTTGGGGGTCGCCTCCAGCCCCTCGTCGGGGCCCGGGACTGGTAGCCCGCCTGTCCTGTTCGCTCTGGGAAATATACCCACAAGTGGCACCTATAGCTTCACCCTGCAGGCTTGGGACTATTACACCTCGGTCAGCTCCCCGCCGCTCCAAGTCGTTATCGTCCCCAGGCTCTCCTTGGTGGGCGGCCTGCTCACGGCGGCGAAGGGCCAGCCCTTCCAGGAGGATCTCCCCGTCTGGGCGAGCGGGGGCGTCAGGCCCCTTTCCTGGGAGGTCGACCCCTGCCACGGGTGCGGGACGCTGCCGCCCGGGCTGCAGCTTTCCCGCACCAGCGGGGTCATAACGGGCACGCCCGAGCAGACCGGGGACTACAAGTTCGTCGTCGCTGCCACTGACGGCGCCCACTTCACCGCTACCGCGTTGGAGTCCATCGCGGTGTACACCCAGCCACCTCCCGGGCCCCAGCCGCCCAGCCTGCCCCCGGGGACAGTAGGCCAGGCCTACTCCGCCCAACTGGAAGCCGGCGCCGGGGTACCGCCTTTCCACTGGGCCGTCACCTCGGGCAGCCTGCCACCCGGGCTCGCGTTGTCGGTGGCATCGGCCAAGCCCTGGTACGGCTCCAAGGCAAGCATCTCGGGCACGCCGACCAAGCCGGGGTCGTTCACCTTCTCGCTGACTGTGACCAACGGGCAGGGCAAATCGGCGACAGGGACGTACACCATCAAGATCTCAACAGCCGCACCCACCACGAGCACCACCTGCCCGCCCAAGGTGTGCTCGCCGCCCAAGCGATGACCAGGTGGGCCGGTGGCCGTACCCAAGCGCCCAGGGCCTCCCGGCCCAGTGGGCGCGCCGGGAGGGCTCAATGCGTGACCCCAAAGGGGCGCACCGTTACCTACGCCCAGGGCACCAGCCTTGGGTTGGCTACCAAGGAGGCTGCTAGATGCGAACCGTGGGGAACAAGAAGGCCGGCGTAGCCCGCCGGCTCATGTCCCTGGTGGCGGCCGGCGCGTTCGTGCTGCCAGGCGCGGTGGCAATGAGCCCGGTAAGCGCAGCGGCCACGCCTCCGACCAACGCAAGTGCGCCTCTACCCTGCGAGGCCACCATGGCCCAGATGATAAACGACCTTCTTTTTTCTGGCGCTGCCGGTGAGCGCAAGCTCATTGCCCTGGTGCGCAGCCCAGGCCAAAGGCTCCTGCCGGCTACAGGCGGTGCCTCCCCCCAGGCCGCTCTCCTGGGGGGTTTCGAAGCCAAGACACCCAGCGGCCGGTGCTCGTTCGAGACCACGGCGTACGTGGCTGCACCTCTGGGCGTGGTGGTTGCGCTCATGAGCCTGGGCGGCCCGCAAGGCCAGGCTTTCCGCAAGAAGCTGGAGTCGCTTTCGCCGGCACAGAAGCGAGCGGTCATCAACGCTTGGGTCACGGGGCGCACATCTGGCTTCACCTCCCTCCTCGGCCTCGGCCACAGCGGCCGGGCCCCTGGCGGAGGCGGTGGGCCGGGGGCCGGGAGCTACCGAGACCTGAAGGTAAAGGTCACCAAGCTCACCCCCACCACGGCGGTCATGACTGTGAGCGGCCTGGAAGCTGGGACCGAGACCATCGGCGGCCACACCACCACGATGTGGTTCCCCTTCAGCGAGCCGGGCATCCAGGCATCGAAGATCGACGGGCGGTGGTTCCTGAGCGGGCTTTCTGGGCTGGGCTTCAGCGTAGGCCTTTAGCCGTCGGCACGCGGTGGCTTTTCGGTCGCATGTGGTCGTGGGTGCCTTCAGCCTGGGTAGACGGGCCAGCCCAATGGGAAGGAACTGTTGAACGGAAAGTGCCCGCCGCACATGTTGTGCACAAAGTGGTGACCGACAAGTGCTGAACGTTGACCTGATCGTGTACGAGGGCTTAGACGAGCTCGACCTTGTTGGCCCGTTGGAGGTGTTACGGCGGGCCGAAGCGGCCGGTGCCCCAGTGCAGTCGCGGGTCGTGGCCGAGGTTCTCCGCCCGGTTCGCTGCGCCAACGGGATGACGCTGCACCCCGAGGGGCTCCCATCAGAGGCGGCAGGGTTGCTGGTCCCGGGGGGCGGCTGGGCCGCCGACAGTGCCTCGGGAGCTCGCCAGCAGTTGGGAAGGGGTTACTGGCAGGGTGTGATCAGGCGGGCTCACGCCCGTGGCAATCTCGTGATGAGCGTCTGCACCGGGGCGATGTTGCTAGCTGAGGCGGGTGTCCTTGACGGGCGGCGATGTACCACGCACTGGGCCGCGACCGAAGACCTCGCACGCTACAACGTCGCACTGGTGGGCTCGCGAGTGGTCGACGACGGCGACATAGTCACTGCCGGGGGCGTGTTGTGCGGTATTGACCTGGCTCTGTGGATGGTCATGCGTACGACGGGTGGCCCTGCACTCTCCGCGTCCATCGCCAAGGCCCTTGTCTACGATTGGGACCCGGCGGTCGTCGCCACGTCGCCGGGCCAGTGCGAGACAGCAGCCAGCCAGTCGTCCTGAGTGCCCCGTAGTAGGCTACGGCACGAGGCGGGCAATCTCGGGGCAAGCACCCTGTTTGCACCGGTGACCGCCCCCTGATGTCATCGGTACGACCCATCACGAAGCTCCTGAGCCGCGCTACCTGGGCCCCCAACAGTGCAGTGCGGGCCACGGGGCAAGGGCGGGGCCATCACCCTCCTCGGCAGGGGCGCTCTACCCAACGAGATCTGCAGCTCGCCCCATCAGGCCGATATTGCGTTCTACGACCTGGTGAGGTTGGCGGCCACGTCGGGTCATACCGCCAAGGCCTCGGGCCGCCGTGGCGGTAGCGCTGCCGGCCTCGGAGCTCGGTGACCTCGGCCTCGATGGCGGTCTGCATGAGCAGGCGCACCCCGAGGCGGGCCAACTCCTCCGGCACTTCGCCCAGCTCGGACAGGTCGTCGACCTCCGCGCGGGTGCGCTCGACCGGTGGTGCTCGTGCAGGCACGGGGTGCTCGTGCGGGCACGGGTGCGGGCCACCTCTCTGCTTATGGATCCTACGCCCGTCGTCTATTTCCACCGCGAGCCGGAGGCCGCCGACGACGTCGGTGCAGACGAGCTCGCCCGGCCGCCGGGAGCCGGCTGTGGCTGTAGGGAGAGCTTGTGTGGTATCAGTCGCCGAGCGACGGGTGTACAGCCAAGTACTCGGGACCGTAAAGTCTCGTGCGTGGCCCCGCGATGACCTTCGACGCGGGAAGCGCACCAAGCGGCCCATCCCCATGGCTGCTGAGCTCCTCAGAGGAGTACTCCACCAACCGAGGACCGTTCTCGTCTGTGGCCCAGAGGTTGCCAGCGCCGTCGAAAGCCAGCCCAGGCCCGAGAGTGCCGCCCGTGGTGGCTCTGAACAGTTCGCGGTTTTGCAAGCTGATCTCTGCCAGCTCGGAGCGGGAGCCTAGCGTCGCAAACGTGACCCAGAGGTTGTCGTGGGCGTCGAACGCCAGGCCGATCGGGTCTCCGTCAACGCTGAGCGGGTACTGTGGGTGCGGTAGGTGGCCCTGGGACAGCTGATATACCGGGACTTCGCCGAGCTTCCCGCCACTGGCAAGCCATAGGTCGCCCTGGGCGTCAAACACGAGCGCGGTCACATCATCGATGGTGTGACCGGTGGGATCGTGCCAGTCGAGTTGTGGCTTGACGCTACCCTCACCAGCTAATTGCGCTGGGCTGTACTCCAAGACGTCAGAGGAGCAACCGATCCAGAGGTCACCTTTAGCATCGAAGGCCAATGGCCCTGCACCTAAGCCTGCGGCGGTGGCACTGTTCGGCCCACTTGAGGCCCTGGTGCGGAGGTAAATGACCTTTGCTGGGCCCTTTGCCTCGGCCAGCTCGCTGGGCGTGAACTCGTCAAGTTGACCATCGTCTGTCCCGACCGCCCAAAGGTCGCCCCGGGCGTCGAAAGCCATCCCGGCTGGTGACGACAGCACTGAGGACATGATGACGGCTGGGCGTTTTAGACCTGCGCTGGTCAGTTGGGCGCTGCTATAGCCAGCGAAGACAACTGACTGGTCTTCGAACAGCCACAAAGTACCAGAGGTACTAAAGCCGACCATTGCTGTGCCGCTGGTCGACCCCAGCGGGACAGGTGAAGTGATCTCCAGGGCCGGCTCCGGGGAACTGGACCGAAGCGCGCTTGGTCGGTACTCGAACAGGTGAGCCGGGCCGAAAGAGCCATATTCCGATGACTGGAACACCCACATATCTCCACGGGCGTCAAAGCTTACCCCGTCACCCCACGACGAACCACGTAGAAGGGCTGCGGAAGGTTCGCCGCTGCTCCTCAATTGGCGTGGCACTAGCTCATAGGTGCCACGTAGATTTGCTGACCACAGGTCCCCACTGGCGTCAAACGCGAAACTGGTCGTAAGCCCCCCTTCGAACTGTGGGCATGCGATCACGGCCTGCGGTGCGTAGGCCCCGCTCACGGCAAGCTGACGGGACGTGTACTCGATCAGCTGGCTGCTCGCCGTCAACACCCAAAGATCCCCGTCGGAGGCGAAATGCATCTCCCAGAACCCACCCGGCCCTGCGTGCACGACCTTGATGGTGCGCTCTGGGAGCGGGGAGCCATCGTGGGCTAACTCGGCTGGGCTGTACTCGACCAACGTCTCCGTACCCGTGGCCACCCATAAGTCACCGCGGGTATCGAAGGCCATGGCGTCGGGACAACTTATGATGTTCTTGTAGGTTGGGTAGGTGGGGTCTTCTACGACGACCGTAGGGGTACGGGCCCCTGAGGTCAGCAGTTCCTTCCTAGGGTACTCAGCGACGGTGTGGTCGCTACAGCTCCCGACCCACAGGTTGCCATGAGCATCAAGGACCGCAGCCGCGGGCTGCCCTTGCGAGGTACGTACCACCTGTCCCGGTGGGACGTCGCCGCCATCTGAGGGCAGCGAAAACCTGGTCAGGGAATCGCGGTTACCCACCAGGAGCTCGCCGTGCCCAGTGGGTATTTGTGCAGCGCTCCTCACGCTCGCTCGGGTACTGCGCACGCCGAGGTGGCCTCCCAATGGTGCTACCGGGCCTCCGGGGGCCCACTGCAACAGGCACAGCCCGGGCAATAGCAGCGGCATTGCCCAGAGGCTTCGCGCCACTTGACCGGCGCCCGTAGCCTTGCATGGGGTCATGGTCGCCCAGCCTACGCCAGACGGCCCGTTCGGCCGGGAGCTGTCGGCTCTCGCGGAAGGCGTCGTATGGCGTGCGTAGCCTTCGTCAAATGCTGCCATTGCTAGCCGGCTGGACCTGCCAAGCTGCGCAAATAGTCAAGCGGAAGCCAAGGCAGGGGAACGTCGTTGCTACTAGGCCGCCCTGCAGGTGCCAGGCCATAAGGCATATGACTAGCGAAGCTGCAGTGACCAGGCCGTAGGCACAAGCCAGCCACACGGCACCCGTTGGTACAGGCCGGGCGCTGGCCTTGTCAGCTCCTTCAGGGCCACAGACGGCCAACCGGGCACCTCTCCTGGGCCGTCGCTCTGCTAGGCAAGCCTCTGGCAAGCCTCAGCCTCAGCCTGAAGGCACCGATCACCAGGTGGGCGGGGCCATCCTGGGGCGAGCGCAGGCCCGTAGCAACTGGCCAAGTTCGTCTGGCGTCGGAGGGTCGGGGGCGAGGCGCGCAGGGCCGGCTTGCGGTCGGCCCAGCTGGGGCGCAGTGCTGGCGCCCAGGAGGCAGAGAGGATGGCGTGGGCCTTGGGCACAGTGAGAGGTGTGAGGCCTGAACCCAGCAACTTGGGGCCACAGGCGTCGACCTGGGCCAGCTCGAGCTGGTCGCCCTGGGCGTCGCCCTACAAGCACTCCCGGCCCTATCACCCCCAGACCTGTGGCAAGGCAGAGCGCTCCCACCACAGCTTGGAGAAGTGGCTCGCCAAACAGCGCCGGGCGCGCAGTGTCGTCGAGCTCCAACGCCAGCTCGAGCGGTCCCGCGCCTACTACAACCAGGCCCGGCCCCACCGGGCCCTCGGCCGGCGCACTTCGGCTGAAGCCTTCGCCCCTCGCACCAAGGCCGCCCCGCGCCGGGC
>JAJPKN010000013.1 GCA_021323695.1 Actinomycetota bacterium
TGGCTGGAGGTCCTGTCCCGCCAGAGCTTCCCGGTCGTGTTCTCCCGGGATCCAAGGAGCTGCACCTCGGGGCATTTCCAGGCCCGGGTGACGATCGGGCCCAACCCTACCCCCCTCCCCCGGACCGTCGCCCTGGCCCTGGTCGCGAGCAATGCCGCCTCCGGCTACCAGGGCCGCTTCTACGTGCGCCTGCAGCCGGGGGCCACCTCTGCCTCGCCGGTGCCTCCGGCCACACCCCTGGCGCCGTCGGCTGCCCAGCTGGTCGAGGAAGACAGCTCCAACTGGTCCGGCTATGTTGCGGTGGGCGGGCCGTTCTCCGCGGTGAGGGGCACGTTCAGGGTGCCGACCTCCGTGGGCGGGCCGTACGGCTCCCAGGTGTCGGAGTGGGTGGGCCTCGACGGTACCGGGAGCGGTGACCCTTCGCTCATCCAAGCCGGTGTGTCGGAAGCGCCTGAGCAGGCCAACCCGTACCGCTTTTCGGTCCGCCCCTGGTGGGAGGTGCTCCCTTCGGCCGAGACGCCCATAAACGGCTTGGACGTCAGGGCGGGGGACCAGGTGAGCGTCACGATCTGGCAGGTCGGGCCGCAGGCCTGGGAGGTCAACTTGACCGACACCACCACCGGCCAGTCCTTCACCAGCCCGCCCGAGCATTACTCGGGCCCGGGCCTGAGCGCCGATTGGATCGTGGAGGCGGCGACCCAGTGCAGCTATGAGTGCCAGCCGTCGATGCTGGCCTCCTTTTCGCCCGCGGTCAGCTTCAGCGCCCTGGGCATGGCCGGCGCCCCGCAGACTTCTTTGGACGAGGTGGCAATGGTGCAGGGCTTCCGGCAGGTCTCGACGCCCTCTGAGCTGGCGCCCGGTGGGTTCTCGGTGAGCTACACAGGCTGGGGCCGAGCTACGCGGGCTGAGGGGTAGGTCATGCCCCTTCGATGAAGGCACCCTCGGGTGTCAATGCCTTCCCGGCGGTGGTGACGTGGCAGGCGGCCGCATGCCCCTCGGAGATAGGTACGAGCCTGGGGGTGACCATGGCGCAACGCTCCACCGCCAGCGGGCACCGCCAACGGAACCGGCAGCCTTCCCCGGGGTTGATCACCCGAGGGGGTTCGCCAGGGTCACCGACGGCCACCTCTGCGCTGGCCCGCGGATCTGGCACCGCGGACAGGAGCAAGCGGGTGTAGGGGTGGACGGGACGGTGGAGGACTTCTTCCGTGGGGCCCGCCTCGACCACATGCCCTGCGTACATCACCACGACCCGGTCGGCGACGTAGCGAGCCGAAGCGATGTCGTGGGTGATGTAGAGGAAGGAGATGCCCCTTTCGCGCAGGGCCAGCATCAAGTTGAGCACGCCGATACGAATGGAGACGTCCAGCATCGACACCGGCTCGTCGGCGAGGATCAGCCGAGGCCTCCAGCTGATCGCTTGGGCAAAGCCCACCCGCTGGCGCTGGCCTCCTGACAGCTCGTGCGGGTACTTCGACATGGTCGACCTGCCGGGGACCAACCCCACGGTCTCGAGGGCCTCGACGGCTGCGGCCTCCCGCTCGGGACGGCTGAGCTCCGGTCGGTGCAAGCGCAGCCCCCGTCGCATCACGTAGCCAATGGTGTGGACGGGGTTCAACGAGCTGAACGGGTCCTGGAAGACCATGGGGACCTGGCCGCGGTAGGCGAGGAGGTCAGACCGGGACGAAAGCCTCGAGATATCGCGCCCGGCGAACCAGATCGCACCCCTGGTAGGCGGGTAAGTCCGGGCGAGCAGGCGTGCCACGGTGCTCTTGCCTGAGCCGGATTCCCCAACGAGCGCCACGATCTCCGCCTCGCCGACCTCAAGGTCGACGTCGTCGACGGCATGCAGGGTCTTGCCAAAGATCCCACCTACCCGGAAGTGCCGAGTCAGCCCAACGGTGCGCAGCAAGGGCTCAGCTGGTTGCCCACTGCTCGGCGCGTGCACCTCGGGCGCTGGTCCTTCGCCCTGTTGCCGAGGTACCCCTTGACTGCCAGGTGGCGGTGGCTGGCGGTCACGCGACACTGGAGCTTTCCGTCCTGTACAGGTGGCACAGCACGTCGCTGTTGCCCACCCGGTGCCGCAACGGTATTACCGTTTGGCAAACCGGCCCGATCCGTACCGGGCAGCGCGGGTGGAAGGGGCAACCGGGCGGGACCTGGGACAGATCGGGTGGGGCGCCGGCGATGCCGGCCAGTGGCACCCGCGGGCCGTGGACCGAAGGGAAGGCCTCGAGCAGGCCCTGAGTGTAAGGGTGGAGGGGGTGCGCGAAGGTCTCTGCCGTCGGGCCGACCTCGACCATCTGCCCCGCGTACATCACCGCCAAGCGGTCGGAGAAGTTGGAAACGAGCGACATGTCGTGGGTCACGAAGACGACGGCGAAGCCCAAGGCCCGTTGGAGCTGCTTGGTCTGCACCATCAAGGAGCGCTGGGCGACAACGTCGAGGGCAGAAGTGGGTTCGTCCATTAGGACCAGTTCGGGCGAGAACAAAAGGGCCATCGCGATCATGACCCGCTGGCGCATCCCACCGGAAAGCTGGTGCGGGTAGCTGTGCAGGTGGGCCGGGTCTATGCCAACCAGGCGGAGCACCTCCTCAGAGCGCTGCCTGATGGCCGTCCGGTCGCGTTCGCCATGTGCTCTCATTGCATCGGAGAACTGGGTGCCGACGCTCTTTACGGGGTTGAGGGCGTTCATGGCGCTCTGCATCACCACCGAGATCCTTCGCCAGCGGATCTGGCGCAAGTGGCGCTCGTCGAGGCTGAGCAGGTCCTGGCCCTGGAAGCGTACCGTCCCGGAGGTGACCTGGGCCGGCGGCGAGAGCAACTGGGCCAACCCGAACAGCAGGGTCGATTTCCCGCACCCCGATTCGCCTACGATTCCAAGGAACTCGCCGTCCGACAGGGAAAAGCTCACGTGGTCGACTGCTCTGGTGGGCCTGGTGCCGAGGTACTCGACGCAGAGATCCTCCACTTCAAGCAGCACGGCGCTCGCCCCTCCGCCGTTGGGGCCCCTTCAGCGGCACAGGTCGCAGGGCGGGGTTGGTGACTTCGTCGAAGGCATAGTTGACCAGGGCGAACGCCCCGCCCAGCAGGGCGATGGCCAAGCCAGGGGCCAGCGCCCAGAGGGGGGTGCCGGCTTGGAGGGCCTCGTTGTTCTGCGCCCAGTAAAGCATCGTGCCCCAGCTTTCGGTGTTGACGTTGCCAAGCCCGATGAACTGCAGCCCGGCTGCTGCCAGCACCGAGTAGACGGCCGCACCCAAGAAGTTGGCGACGATCAGGGAGGTCATCGAGGGCACGATCTCGAAGACGATGACCCGGAGGCGGCGCTCTCCCCTTAGTTGTGCCGCGGTGAGGAAGTCCCTGTTACGCAAGGACAGAGCTTGTGAGCGCAGTTGGCGGGCCCCGAAGGACCAGCCTGTGACCACGAGCACCGCGATTATCACCAAGGTCCCACCGCCGTTGGTATAGGCCGCGATCACGACCACCAGAGGGAAAGCGGGCAGCACCAGGAACACGTCAGTGAACAGGGACAGGATGCCATCGGCCAGCCCACCCACGTAGGCAGCTGTGATGCCAACGATCATCGACAGCAGGGTCGAGAGCACTCCAGCGACGACCGCGATTATGAGCGAGACGCGTGTCCCCCACACCAACTGAGAGAAGATGTCCTGGCCGTAGGCCGTTGTGCCGAGCAGGTGTGCCCACGAGGGCCCGAGCCCTGGGGAGAAGACTTCTGCGCTCGGGCTGTCGGGAGCGACCAGGCCCGGGATGGTGGCCAGGACGCCGAACACCAGCAGGATGGCGAGGCCCGCAACGGCTTTCTTGCTCCTGAGGACTGCGCCACCGAACGACCGTGCCCACCCACCTCGCTGAGCGCTGGCGCCGGTGCCGTTCACTGGCTCGGGAGGGACAGCCAGCTCTGTCGCAAGCCGGTGGCCTGGGCCATAGGTGGTGCCTTGGGCCACGGCGGGCGAGCCTTCGGGAGTGGCGGCCACTTCATGCTCCCCTGGTTCTCGGGTCGAGCACGAGGGTGATGCCGTCCACCACCAAGACGGCGACGAGCACGGCGACCGTGATGAGCAAAAAGAGGGTCTGCATGAGCGGGTAGTCCTCGTTGAGCACGGCTTGGAGCATCATGTAGCCGACACCGGGGTACGAAAAGACGTACTCCACCAGGATGGCGCCGCTCACGACAAACCCGAGAGCCATAGCGAAGCCGGTGAGGTTGGGCAGCAGGGCGTTGCGCCCTGCGTAGTCCAGCATGATGCGCCAAGGTGACAAGCCTTTGGCCCGTGCCATGCGGACGTAGTCCTCGGACAGGGTGGTGATCATGTTGTTCCTCATCGTAAGGATCCAGCCTCCGATCGATGTGACGACGATGGTCAGCCCCGGGAGCACGGCGTGGGCCAGCACGTCGCCCACGAAGCCCCACGAGAGCGTGACGCTGGCCCCGTCGGTGTAGGCCCCGCCTTGCGGCAGCCAGTGCAGCTTGATGGCGAAGGCGAGGATGGCGAGCATCCCGATGAAGAAGTACGGGAAGGAGGACAAGATTATGAACACGGGAGGCAGCACGCTGTCGAAGGCGCCACCCCGGTACCAAGCGCCCACGATCCCGATCATGGTGCCGATGGCAAAGGCGATGAGGGTCGTGACGCCTACCAGGCCGAGGGTCCAGGGGAGGGCTCCTGCCACGACACTGCTCACCGAGGTCGGGAAGAAGGTTAGGGACGAGCCGAAGTGGCCCGTGAAGCTGTTTGCCAGGTACGCCCCGTACTGGGCGGGCAGGCTGGAGTGGGTGTTCACGCCGAACGCTGCTTCCATGGCTGTAAGGGCTTGGCCCGAGAGCTTCCCGTGAAAGCGTGCCATCATCGCCTCGGCAGGGTTGCCGGGCATCAGCCGCGGGAGGAAGAAGTTGATGGTCATCGCCACCCACAAGGTGACGATGAAGAAGCCAAGCCTCCTAAGCAGGTACTTCATGGCGTGGGCACTTCATGGTCCCAAGGGGCTTACAGCCATGGCCCCACCCCGTCCCCGGGGTTGCCTCCATGGGCCCGGGGGGGCGGGGTGGGTGGCTCGGGCCGTCGCGCGAGGCCGTTCATGTTTCAGCAGGCTTCCTCCCGGCCCGCTGGGTGCTGCCTGGCCGTTACTTCCATCGCAGGTGGAGGAGGACGATGCCGAAGTCAGGGACGACCTGTGGTGCCGGTTGGGCGTAGGGGTTGTCGGGGGTCGGCCAACCGGTCAGCTGTGCCGTCGAGTACTCGTCCCAGTCAGCCTGCTCGGTGACGGGTATGAGCGGGACGTCGTCCAACAGCACTGCCTGCAGCTTGTCCATGATGCTGTGCTGGAGCGTGGTGCTCGCCGTGGCGGCGTACTGGTTGATGAGCTGGTCGGTCGCGGGGGACTGGTACCTCTCCCAGTTGGTGGTCGCCGCTTTGCCTATGGGTGCCGATCCCGGCCCATATAGCCACTGGCGGAACTCGTAGTACGGCGTTGGCCCGCCCGCTTCGTAGCCGTACGCGAGCTGGTAGTCGCCGGTGAAAAGCTTGGACTCGTAGTCGGTGCCCGCCAGGTTGTCGACCGTTAGCTTGATGCCGACCTGGGCTAGTTCCTGCGAGACGACTTGGAGGGCGGCGACCCAGTCCGTGTAGGCGCTCTGGTTGATGATGGTGAAGGCTAGCGGGTTACCTTGGGGGGTTTCGAACACACCGTTGGGCCCACGCTTGAAACCAGCCTTTTCCAGGATGGAGATCGCCTTTGCCGGGTCGTACCCGTACCCAGCCCTTTGGAGCTCCCCCCGGTCCAGCCAGGAGTTGAACGTAGGGGTCACGATGCCCGCCTGGTTGCCTGGGAGCTCGTAACCGTACTCACCGATCTGGGCCACGCGCGCCCGGTCTATAGCGAAGGCTAGGGCCTTGCGGACGGCCAGGTTGGACAGGACCGGGTCCTTGAGGTTGATGAAGATGGAGACGTTGACCACCGGTGGGAACCAGTAGTGGTTCGACGGGCTCTTCGAGAGCCATTCGCCTTTCAGGTTCGGCATGAACTGGAACCCCCACTGGGCGCCTCCTGTGGACAGCAGGGTGTTCGCCGGTGGGTTGGACGTGAACGCCGGGTACTCGATCGTCTCGATCTTGGGCAGGCCCGGCTGCCAGTAGCGGGTGTTCGCAACATAGGTGATGTTATTGGGGGTGCAGTTCTTGACCACATAGGGGCCGGTGCCGACCGGGTCCGCGTCCTTGAAGGTGACCGGGTTGCCCACCTTGGACCAGACGTGCTCGGGCAGGATGCCTACCTGGTCGGCGATGTAGTAGAAGTACGGTACCGCCGGGGACTTGAACGTCATCACTACCCGGGGGCCTTTTTGGGCGACACTGTCCAGCACCGACCAGATGCTGTTCAGGTCGAGTGCCGGGTACTTCTTGAGCAGGTCGAACGTATAGACGACATCAGCCGCGCTGAAAGGTGCCCCGTCGTTCCACCGGACCCCGTTGCGGACCGTAAAGGTGAGGTCACGGTTGTCGTTGCTCCACGCGTAGCTCGTGGCGAGCCACGGCGTGACCTTGCCGTTCTGCATCGTGTTGACGAACATGAGGGTCTGGTAGACCGGGCCGAGCGAGAGGAAGTTCGACGAGGGGTTGAACGGGCTGAAGCCGCAGGTCCAGAGGAACTCAGCGTTCGAGATGGTCAACGTCCCCTTTGGGCCTGGCGCGCTGTTGAAAGCCGTGGTGTGCGCTGCTCCGGCCACCGGTGCGCTCGCACTGGCGGTGGTCGCTACGCCCATGACAGCTGTGGCAGCGGTGAGCAAGGCGGCCAATGACCGCCTGCTCTTCGTCCCTCCTTGTCCAGTTCTTATTGTCATTGGTCCTCCTTGTTCATTCACGAGTGCGTACCCGCGAACCTGTAGGGCAGCCCACCACTGATGATGAGATGTGATGCAGTGATCTGGGAGGCAAGCGGCGAGCAGAGGAACGCGATTGCCCCGGCGATGTCGTCAGGCCGCTGGAAGTCCCCGAGCAGCAGGCGCTGACGGTACTCTTCTCTCACGGTGGCGACGTCCAGCCCGCGGCGGTCCGCCTCTTGCTGCCACTCGTGCTCCATCATCTCGGTGGCGACATCGCCCGGCCCGACCGCGTTGACGGTCACGTAGGGCGCCAGCTCCTGGGCTGCGACCTCGGTAAGCCCCACCACCGCGTACTTGGCCGCGCAGTAAGGCCCGAAGTTCTTGGTAGCGCAGTTGCCCTGGGCGACGTAGGAACCGAGGTTGACGATCCGCCCGAAGCGGCGGGCGACCATCCCTGGGGCAAAGGCCCGGATCATGAGGAACGTCCCCTTCGCCATGATGTCGACGTGACGGTCCCAGTCGTCCTCGGTGCACTCCAGGATGGGCCTGTACGCGGAGATGCCGGCGTTGTTGACGAGCAGGTCGACGTCGAGGTGGGCGGCCGAGACAGCTCCGTACAGTGCTTCGACGCTCTCAGGTCTCGAGACGTCGGCCGGGGCAGCAAGCGAGGTACGGCCTAGGCCGGCGACCTCTGCAGCTACCCGCTCGGCAGCGCCCTCGACCAGGTCGTTGACTACCACTGCGGCGCCGCAACGGGCGAGCAGCAGGGCGGTTGCACGTCCGATCCCGCGGCCGGCGCCGGTTACGAGCGCCACTCGGCCACGCAGGTCGAAGGGTGCGGGGACGGCCTGTTGCCTTGTCTCACCCGTTTCCACGGAGCCAAGGGTAGCATTGTGCACTAGATCGTGCAAGGCCAGGCGGATGCGTGCTGACCACCACGCTTGCCACGACGGCCACCACCTTCGGGGCCGCGACGGGCGCCGCCCTGCTATGGGCCAACGGCCTCCCGCTTGCGCCGCGAAGCCGGGAGAGGTGGCACGCAGACCAGACGAGGCCCGTAGCTTTGGCGGTCGGCCGGGTCGAGCCCCTCGTCGGTCAAGATCATCTCGAAGGCGTCGACGCCGACGACGGCGGCAAGGGCACGCCGGCCGAACTTGGAGCTGTCAGCCAGGAGCACGGCCCGGTCGGCGGCCTCGATCATCGCTTGCTTGACCGGCACCTCGACGGTGTTGAAGTTGGAGACGCCGCCTACCGGGTCGATCGCGTCCGCACCGAGGAACGCCCAGTTCAAGTGCAGACCGGCGAGGAACGACAGCGTCGCCGGCCCGACCAGGGTGAAGACCGAATCGATCAACTGCCCGCCGCACACCAGCAGACGGGCACCACCCCGGCCCGCGAAGTAGTGGGCGATGCGGATGTCGTTGGTGGCGATGGTCAACTGGCTGTGGGCCCGCAGTGCCTCGGCCAGGGCGTAGGTGGTCGACCCGCTGTCGAGGACGATGGAGTCCCCGTCCTTCACCAGGCCAGCGGCGTAAGCAGCGATCGCCCGTTTCTGCACCAGGTGCTCGAGCCGCTTGGCTTCGTACGGCACGTCGAGCGTGGCCCCTCCCATCGCCAGGGCACCGCCGTGGGTCCGTTGGACAAGGCCCGTCCGGCCGAGGGCGTCCAGGTCGCGCCGGATCGTCGATACGTCCACCCGCAGGTCCTTTGCCAGTTTGCGGGCTTCGACGTAGCCAAACCGCTGCACGCGCTCGACGATCTCACGCCGGCGCCTCTCACCGATCACTTTGTCCACCTCTGCACTAGTTGCGCCCCGGTTGCAGGTCACGAAGACCCTGTGGTATAGGTTACTGCATGAGTACGAGCCAAAGCGTGCAGGACAGTGCACGGGGAGACGGGGTGACCCTGGGTGAGCGGTTCCGGAGGATCTTCCCGGGTACGGCGAAGCCCCTGATCGCGATGGCGCACTTGCCCGCGCTCCCCGGCACCCCGCTGTACTCGGCCGAAGAAGGAGTAGCGGGCCTGGTCCGCCAGGTCCGTGAGGATGTCGCCGTGCTGGTTGACGCCGGCTTCGATGCGGTGATGTTCTGCAACGAGAACGACCGCCCTTACGCCCTCAAGGCCGACCTGGTTGGCGCCGCCGTCATGGCACGGGTGGTGGCCGAGTGCGCTCCCAGCGACATCCCTTACGGGGTGGACTACCTGTGGGACCCCGAGTGCGCGCTGGCAGCGGCGGTTGCCACCGAGGCGAGCTTCATCCGGGAGGTCGTCACTGGGACGTGGGAGTCCGACATGGGTTCATGGTCGCCGGACGCGGCTGCTCTCCTACGGCGGCGGCGCACCTTGGACGCGGGACAGATCGCCGTCTTCATGAACGTCACGCCAGAGTTTGCCTCCACGACGGGGCGCCGGACGGCGGCAGACGTGGCCCGCTCCGTGGCGGTGTCGAGCCTCCCCGACGCGATCTTGGTGTCGGGCCCCATGGCGGGCGCGCAGCCGGAGGCATCTACCCTGGCTGAGATCCGCCACGCAGTGCCATCTGAGGTACCGGTGCTCTTGAACACCGGCGCGACCGCGGCCAACATAGCCGCGTTCCTTGAGCACGCGGATGGTTGCATCGTCGGTAGTTCACTGAAGAAGGACGGCTACACCTGGAACCCTGTAGACCCGGAGCGTGCCCGCGCCTTCGTGGACGCGGCCCGGCGCTGACACCAAGGCGTCATCCCCGTGCCCCCGCTGGTCCTCGGCATCGACCTGGGTAGTACTGGGACCAAGGTCAGCCTCCTGGATCTCGCCCGAGGGTTCGTAGCCTCTGTGTCGGCACCGTCCCAGCTCTTCTCTGACCACCCAGGGTGGGCAGAGGCCGATACCCGGCAGTGGTGGGACAACGTCTGCGCGTTGGTGCCGGCGGTGGCCGAGAGCGCGGGTACCACTCCGAAGGCGATCGAGGCGGTGGCTACCACAGGGATGGTGCCCTCGGTCGTGGCCCTCGACAGCAACCTGCACCCGCTGCGCCGAGCCATCCTACAGAACGATGCCCGCGCCACGCAGGAGATCGCCGAACTGGCCGCGGCGCTCAGGGGTGCCGGTTACGACGTGCTCGGCGAGACTGGGTCAGTGCTCAGCCAGCAGTCCGTGGCCCCGACCTGGCTGTGGCTTGAGCGCAACGAGCCGGCCATCGCCGAGCGCACGGCTGTCCTGGTCGGCTCCTACGACTGGCTGGCGATCGCGCTCGGGGCAGAGGCCCACGTCGAGGAGAACTGGGCGCTGGAGAGCGGGCTGTTCCGCCTGGACGGGAGCCTTGCCGGTCCGGTCTTGTCGGCTGCCCGGCTGCCCACCGCGCTGTGTGCCCCGAGGAAGCGCTGCGGGCAGTTGGTGGGACGAGTGGGCGGTGCCGGCCTGGCAACGTCGCTCAAGGAGGGGACGCCTATCTACGCCGGCGGTGCTGACCATGTGCTGGCGGCGTACGCGGCCGGCCTGGTCGGGACCGGGGACTGGCTGGTAAAGCTGGGCGGTGCTGGCGACGTGCTGGTTGTGAGCGACCGGCCGGCGGTTGACCGGCGCTGGTACCTCGATGAGCACCCGGTGCCCGGGCTGTGGCTGCCGAACGGCTGCATGGCTACCTCGGGAGGCCTCCTGCGCTGGGCGCAGGAGTTGTTTGGGGGCGTGCCCTTGGAGCAGCTCGACGCTGAAGCAGCAGCGGCCCCTGCAGCGGCCTTGTTGTCCCTCCCCTATTTCCTGGGAGAGAAGTCGCCTCTGCACGACCCGGACTTGCGCGGGGCGGTGGTCGGCCTGCACCTGGCCAACGGCCGCGGGGACATCTTTCGCTCCCTCATGGAGGCGGTGGCGTACGGTTTTCGCCAGCACCTTGACGTGTTCGCCCAAGCCGGGCTGACGCTCGGCGTGGGACGGGTCAGCAACGGCGGCAGCAAGTCGACGCTGTGGAAACAAATAGTGGCAGACGTGCTTGGGCGCCCGCTCTACCCGGTGCTCGACCACGGCGGGGCGGCGCAGGGGGCGGCGCTGGTTGCGGCTGTCGGCGCCGGCCAGCTCACTTCGTTCACTGACGGCACCGGCTTTGTCCGGCTAGGGGAGCCGGTCGTCCCAACCGCCGCGGCCCGCGAACTGTACGACGATGGGTACCGCATGTACCTGGAGCTGCAGGAGCAGCTCGCCCCGGTGGCGCACCGCCTGGCGGCACGTGGGCGGCGTAGTGCCCATCCGGAGCCGTCGCCCTCCCCGCAGGGCCCCGCTTTTGGAGGTGCCCGATGACGCGACGGCTGGCAGTGGTCACAGGTGCTGGCTCGGGGATCGGGGCCGCCATCGCCCGGGAGCTGGCCGAGCGCGGCTACGAGGTGCTCCCTACCGATATCGATGCAGCTTCGGCGGCGGCAACCGCGGCGGCATGCGGCTCACCTGGCCACTACCGGCTCGATGTGACCGACGCAGCAGGAGTTGGTGAGGTCATCACTGAGCTCACCACTGTGCACGGGCCCATGTCCGTTTTCGTCTCCAACGCCGGCGTCTCACGGATGCGGCGCTTCTTGGACATCTCTCCGGAGGAGCTCGACCGGACGCTCGGCGTCAACCTGCGCGGGGCCTTCTTGGCCAGCCAGGCGGCTGCTCGCGCCATGGTGAGGGCCGGGAACGGTGGGTGCATAGTCAATGTAGCTTCCATGGCCGGCAAACAGGGCAAGGTACCCTTCCTGGCTGACTACGTAGCCTCGAAGTTCGGTGTCGTCGGGCTCACCCAGGCTATGGCCGTCGAACTGGCGGGCTACGGCATACGGGTCAACAGTGTGTGCCCCGGGTACGTGGCAACGCCGATGCAAGAACGCGAGCTGGCCTGGGAGGCTGAGCTCCGCGGTACCACGCCGGAGGCGGTCCGGGGCCTTTACATCGCCGACACCCCTCTGGGCAGGGTCGAACAGCCCGAAGATGTCGCCCGGGCGGTGGCGTTCTTGGTGAGCGACGATGCGAGCTTCATCACGGGAGAGTCGTTGGCCGTCAACGGCGGCGCGTTCATGGACTGAACCTGGCGGCCAGCTAGCCCACCTGGCTCCAGTGGGCTCCCCGTCACCCAGGTGCCCGGCTGATGCTTGCCGGGAATACCCAGGGGGGTATTGTGGTTGTACGGACCGAGGGTGCCGCGGGGTGCCCCACTTAGCACCGGAGGTATGGCCGAATGGGGACTGTGGCCCTGGGCAAGGAGAACTTCGAACAGGTCGTCTCGTCCAACAGCATTGTACTGGTAGATTTCTGGGCTGCCTGGTGTGCGCCGTGCCGGGCGTTCGCTCCCGTCTTCGAGCGAGCCTCTGAGCAGCACCCAGACATCGTGTTCGGCAAGGTTGACACTGAGGCCGAGCCTGAGCTGGCTGGCAGCTTCGGGATCATGTCCATCCCCACCTTGATGGCTTTTCGGGACCAGGTGCTGCTGTACGCGCAGCCGGGCGCTCTTCCCGCCCCGGTCCTCGAAGACCTGATCGCCAAGGTGAAAGAGCTCGACATGGACGACGTGCGCCGCAAGATCGCCGAGCACGAGGCAGCCACTGCTCATCGCTGAGGCCGCTCCTCGGCCCGGCTTGGCCGCCGGGGCGGGGGCCCTTCGGCACCCTGGACCAAAGGAGGGCCGATGGAACTCCCTGAGGAAGTGGTAGCAGAAGTTCGCAGGCGTCTCCGGCGAGCGGCCGGGCAGGTGGTGGGGGTGGAAAAGATGCTGGCCGAAGGCCGTGAATGCTGCGACGTGCTCACGCAGCTGTCGGCTGCCACCAAGGCCCTGGAGCAGGCCGGCTTCCAGCTCGTGGCCGCCGGGGCTGTCTACTGCCTCCAGCACCCGGGGGAGGCGCAAGCCCAGGGCTATGGCCTCGATGCGGTGCAGAAGATGTTCATGCGGCTGGCTTGAACAGCCGTCCAGCCAGGCCGGGGAAGGAGCTTAGGGGTGCCATGCCTGAGCCTGAGCCCTTGCCGAAGAGGCAGCTGCCAGGTAGCCGACGTCAGCGCCTGCCCGGTGTGAGGTCGCTACTGGCTGTTTGCGCCCATCCCGATGACGAGAGCTTCGGCTTGGGTGCCGTCCTGTCCGAGCTCGGCAGGAGGGGTGCCCAGGTGGGCCTTTTGTGCTTCACCCGAGGCGAAGCCTCTAGGCTGGGGGTGGGCCAGGGTGTTGGGGGGCTAGCCGGCGCGTCGCTCGCTCAGGTGCGCTCGGCCGAACTGGAGGCGGCCGCGGCGGTGCTCGGGCTCAGCTACGTCGAGCTCAGGGAGTACCCAGACGGCCATCTGGACGAGGTAGGCATAGACGTCCTGGCTGCCGACGTGGGCCGCCTGGTGGGCCTCCACCACCCGGAACTGGTGCTGGTGTTCGACACGGGTGGGGTCAGTGGGCACTCTGACCATCACCGGGCCACACAGGCGGCCCTGGCCGGGAGCAATGGCCTGCCGGTGCTGGCCTGGGCCCTGGCCGACAGCATGGCGGGCACCCTCAACTCGGAGCTCGGCACCAACTTCGTGGGGCGAGCGGCTGCCGAGGTGGACATCACCGTGAAGGTCGACCGTTCCCGCCAGCGCGAAGCCATCGCGTGCCACCACAGCCAGGTAGCTGACAACCCTGTGCTGTGGCGACGCCTGGAGCTCCAAGGGGACTGGGAACAGCTACGCTGGCTGCGGCCCCCGCCAACCCCGCTGGCCGGGACCAGCCTCTGAAAGCCGGGCCCGCCCCTGAGACCGGGACTTTGGGCTTTCCCGCCACCTCCGTGGGCCGGCGGGTGGCGACCCCAACAGGGCGGCAGGGCGGCAGCCCGGCGGCGGGCGCGCTCAACCGGCCAGCCGGTGCCGCCGGTCAGGCAGCTGGTGGCCCCAGCACGGCAAGCAGGTCTGTGGCTTCGAGTATCAAGTGGTCGACGCCGTCTAGGCGGAGCTCTGTCCCCGAGTACTTGGGGTAGAGCACCCGGTCGCCCGGTGCCACCTTGATGTCCTCGTCGTCCCCGATGGCCACGACCTCCCCGCGTTGAGGCTTTTCCTTTGCCGTGTCAGGGATGAACAGCCCACTGGGCGTGACGCTCTCTTCGTCCAGCACGCGGACCAGGACCCTTGCCCCCAGGGGGCGTACCGTCTCACTCATGTGCAGCTCCTTTGGACAGTGGATGATGGCTCATGCCCGGACCAGGCCGAGAAGGCGGTCGACTTGACGCTGGTCGAAACCGACGATGGGCCGCCCGTCGATCTCTATGACCGGTACTCCCATCTGCCCGGTGCGGCGGACGAGGTCGCTGGCGGCCCGCATGTCGCGAGAGACGTCGACCTCTTTGAAGCGGACTCCCCGCCCTTGCAGGTAGGCCTTGGCCCTCTTGCACCAAGAGCAGGTCGGCGTGGTGAATATGACCACACGGTGAGGCCGCGACTGGGTTGGTTGGCTCACATGCCCTCCTTATCGCTGAGTACCAGTATACCCCTCCGGGTATATAGGACAACGCAGGAGGAGGCCTCGGCATTCCCCCAGGAGCTAAGAGCTGGCCAGCACAGGCCGCGGGCGCTGCCCGTCGGGCCGTTTGGCACGGACGAGCGCATCGATGGCGTAGCGCTCGCCCTGTCCAGTGGCCACCGGGCGCCTGACCTGCTCGGCCCGTAGGACCTCCAGGCCGGTCCCCAGGTCGGCCACAACCTCTGCCGGGCTGTAGAGCACTGCCCGGTCCTGGGGCCCGCCCACGCCATCGGTGAGGTTGGCCGAGTCGTGGCCGACCACGAGCACTTCTCCGCCGGGGGCGAGGGCAGCGACAGCCCGCCGGAGCACCCGGCGGCGGTCCGCGGGCGGCAGGTGCAGGTACATGACGATGACCAGGTCGAAGGCACCAGCCGGTGGTCCCCACTGGGTGAGGTCAGCTTGGACGAAGTCCACGTCCAAGTGACGCTGCGACGCCAACTCCCTGGCCTTGGCCAGGCCGGCGGCGGAAAAGTCCACGGCCGTGACCCGCCAGCCCTGCTCGGCCAGCCACAGAGCGTTGCGACCTTCGCCGCACGCCAGGTCCAGGGCCGTCCCCGGCCGGCGGCCTTCGACCTCCTCCACGAGGAAACGGTTGGGCTCCGCGCCCCAGACAAGCTCCTCGGTGCGGTAGCGCTCGTCCCACTCCTGGCGTCCCATAGCCGGCCACTATACGTCCCGGGGTACGGGGCGGCGCGAGGCCGGGCTGTGGCAGGCAGGCCGGCCTGGAGGGGGCCTGGCAGCCGGGCCAGGCCTGCAGGTCAGCCGGGGGAACAGGACGCGGGGTGCGGCCTGTTGGTGGCTACCCAGGGGGCGGCGGACGGGGAGGGGCAGAAGTCCCCTGTCGCCGGGTCCTGCACGTAACGCACAGGAGGAGGTTCGCCCGAGGTGACCTGGGCAAGGGCGCGGCAGAACCGTTCCACCGACGCCAAGGAGGCATTGACCCCGAAGCTGGCCCGGACGGCTCCGGGCATGGCGGCTCGGTCCCCCGCCCTGGCCGCGGCCCGGTGGTGCTCCATTTCAGCTGGCCCGAGGCCGAGGAGCCGAGCCAAGTAGGGGTGGGCGCAGAAGCACCCGTGGCGTACCCCGATGGCGTGCTCAGCCGCCAGACGGGCGGCGACCAGCCCGTGGGGCATGCCGTCCACGCTGAAGGTTGCTACCGGCAGCGTCTCGACGTCCAGGGCGGGGCCCAGCAGCCTGACGCCCGGTACGGCCGCGATGCCAGCTCTGAGCGCCCGGGCCAGTTCTCTGTCGTGGGCACGCAGGGCCGGCCAACCCATGGCCTCGAACTGCTCTATGGCGGCGGCTAGGGCGACGGCCCCGACCACGTTGGGCGAGCCCGCTTCCTCCCGCTCGGGCACCCCCGTCCAGATGACCTCGTCCAGGGTCACGAGGTCCACGGCCCCGCCGCCGACCAGGAAAGGGTCACCCTCGGTGAACGCCTGGCGGGGGCCGATGAGCACCCCGGTGCCAAATGGCGCGTACATCTTGTGCCCGCTCCAGGCCACGAAGTCCGCCTCTTTGGGCAGCGGGCGGTGAGGGGCTAGCTGGGCGGCGTCGACCAGGACCGGTACGCCCCGGGCATGAGCGGCCGAGACCAGCTCGTCCAGCGGTGGCACCCACCCAGTCACGTTGGACGCGGCGGTCACTGCCAGCAGGCGCGGGCGCGGAGGTGCGCCCAGGGCTTCTTCCACCGCGGCAGCGGTGAAGGTCCCTTCCGGGCTGCACTCGACGTAGCGGCACGAGGCTGCCCGAGCCCACGGCAGCAGGTTTGCGTGGTGCTCGACGACGGTGGTGACAACCACGTCGTCGGGTGACAGGCGCAGGCAGTACGCCAGGTGGTTGACTGCTTCGGTGGCGTTGCGGCAGAAGATCGCCACGTCGTCGGTGCCCTGGCGGCCGGCGAAGCGGAGGACGGCCTCGCGGGCTGCCTCGAACGCCCGGGTCGCTCTTTGCGACTTGTAACCGGCGCCCCGGTGGACGCTCGAGTACCAGGGGACGAAGCTCTCAACCGCCTCCAGCACGGCGGGCAGCGCTGCGGTCGAGGCAGCCGAGTCGGCGGACAGGTACTCGCGTTGCTCGCCGTCCACGCAGGGCACCAAGACGTCGTCCCCGACCAGGGGCACCGGGGGCAACAGCGGGCTCATGAGCCTACGGTAGGCGTCAGCGGGCCAACGTGTGGGGCGCCGTTCCCCAAGCCAGCCAGTCCCGGGTGCGGGTCAGCTGTGGCCTGGCGCGCCCGCTGTTGGCGCGGCGCAGCGGTCGATGGCGTCGATCACGGCCCGGAAGGCCCGTTCGCGCGCCTCCAGGTCCTCCCGACAGGAAAAGAGGCGCTCGTAGCCCGCAGGGGTGAGCCGGTACTGCCGCCGCTGGGGGCCAAAGCCACCCTCGGCCCACGCCGAAGTGACGTAGCCGTCGTCCTCCAACCGCCGCAGCAGGCGGTAGATGTTGCCCGAGCTCAGCTGGGCAAAGCCGTTGGTGAGGCGGGCAAGGCTGCGGCGCAGGCCATAGCCGTGGGTGCAGGGGTGCTCGGCCAACGCGGCCAGGACCGCGGCCTCCAACAGCAGCCGGCGTCCTCGGCCGCCGCCGGGCCCAGCGAGGTCGAAGCGGGCACCGCCGCAGCTGTCCTCGGCCTCGGAGCAGGGATCTATAGGGCCGGTGCTCACGCGCTCAGCGTAGTTGTCGGGCAGTTGGCGAGCCCTACGGGCAGACGGCGGGTGGCCGGGGGCCGGGGTGCCCGGGTTGGGGCGACTGGGGACCTTCGCCCTTACCACTTCCTGGCGCTCGGCACCCACAATGGCTGGGTGACCCGGTGGCCGCCACCTTCCTGGGCCCCCGCGACGCCGCCGGTACCAGGAGGCCGGGCGACCGTGAGGTGGGAAGGAGCAAAGCATGACAGCAACCGAACAGGAACCGGTCGGCGTTGGGCTGCCCCGGCTGGGCGAGCCGGCCCCGGCTTTTGAGGCGGTGACCACCCAGGGGACGGTCCGGCTCTCGGACTTCGAGGGCAGCTGGCTCGTCCTGTTCTCGCACCCAGCGGACTTCACCCCTGTGTGCACAACGGAGTTCATGGCCTTCGCCGAGATCTACCCGAAGCTTCAGGAGCGCCACACCGAGCTCTTGGGGCTGTCGATTGACAGCGTTTACTCGCATATTGCCTGGGTCAGGAACATCGAGGAGAAGACGGGCGTCAAGATCCCGTTCCCGGTCATCGCCGACCTCGACCGCAAGGTGGCGACCGCTTACGGGATGTTGATGCCGGGAGAGTCCAAGACCGAGACCTCCCGTTGCGTGTTCGTCATCGACCCCCGGGGGGTGCTGCGGGCCATGATCTACTACCCGCTCACGACAGGCCGCAACATGGACGAGATCCTGCGGCTTGTGGACGCCCTGCAGATGGCCGATGCCAATCAGGTAGCGACCCCGGCAAACTGGCGCCCCGGTGACAAGGTGATCATCCCGACCCCACCGACCGTCGAGGTGGCCGCTGAACGTATGTCCGACGATTTCGCACGCAAGACGGAGGGCTTCGAGCGCGTGGACTGGTACCTCTGCAAGAAGTCCGTGGCCCCAGCTTGAGCCATGGCCTGTGTCAACGCTGACGGCACGCTCAGCGCCTCGGGCCGCGCCATCTTGGGAGCGGTCGAGCAGCCGGCCACTCCTGAACAGGTGGCAGCTGCCACCGGGCTCCCGCTGTTCCGGGTAAGGAGCGGCTTACGGGAACTGGTTGCGGCAGGACTGGTCAGCGAGGACGGGCTGTTGTTCGCAGCCGCCAGCCGCGCACCTTAGGCTGGCTCAGGGCGTAGCCGGGCCCTGCCCAGCGACCAGGGCAGCGTGGTGCCCGTCACCGCTGTTGCCGAGACTGACCCGTAGGTGCATGCGTTCGAGCATCGCCTGCATGTCCCGGCCCATGTGAGCTGCTGCCACCACCTGCACACCGTGCTGTTTCACGAACCGAGCCACCCGTGCGTGGTGGGCAGCCTCGCTCCCGGTGTCGTGGAGGGCGTCCCAACCGACCTCCAGTTCCTCCCAGGCGGTGACAGCCCCGTCTTGCACCTTGGCCAGTGCGACCCTGTGCGCCCGTCCCCACGGGCCGACCCAGCCGTGCTCGTCGATGGGTACGGCAACGACCGTGGGCTGGGCCGGGCCCTGCCCGTCACCTTGCTTGTCTCGGTTGGCTGTGCTCAACCCGCACCCTCCGGCCTGGCTCGCTCCGGTCCGGGCCGCCCGACCAGGGGAGGCCTGCTGCCCGGCTAAGCGCCATGTACACCTAGAAGTTTAGCACACATATGGGTAGGCACCCCAGGGCCTGTGCTCGTGCACCCAACACCGGGGCGTGAGCAACTTAGCGAGGCAGCACCGTAAAGTTCTCCTACCGGGCGAGCCAAAGACGCCTTTGGCGGCCTGCGTTGCCGCACACCCCTACAACAGGAGCTGCCAGTGGCGTACACAGGTGACGTGAGGGTCGGAGGGCCACCAGACCGAAGGGAACTGGCCGGCCTGACCTTGACCAAGCTGGCCGTCGGTGCCTTGGCCAACAATGCCTACCTGCTGCAGTGCAGCCGTACGGGGGAAATGGTGCTGGTCGATGCCGCCGACGACGCGCGCCGGCTGCTTGGGCTGGTAGGCCGGGGGCCCCTGCGGGCGATAGTGACGACCCACGGGCACTGGGACCACTGGCAGGCGCTGGCGGAGGTGCAGGCGGCCACGGGCGCGATGGTGCTGGCTCATCCCGACGACGCTGCTGACCTGCCGGTACCGGTGACCGCCATCGTGCGCCACGGTGACCGTGTGCCCGTCGGTGCCGCGGAGCTGTATGTCATCCACCTGAGGGGCCACACCCCCGGCAGCATCGCGCTTGGCTATGACGCTGGGGGCCGTCTGGCCGCCAGCCCCCACTTGTTCACAGGTGATTCCCTGTTCCCTGGCGGGCCGGGCAACACCGGCAGCGACCCGCAGAGGTTTGCCCAGCTCATGAGCGACCTGGAGGAGCGTGTGTTCGCCAAGCTACCCGATGCCACCTGGGTGTACCCCGGGCACGGCCGGGACACCACGCTCGGGGCCGAGCGGCCCCACATCGCCGAGTGGCGCGCCCGGGGCTGGTAGAGGGCCGAAGCCCAAAGGGAGCAGCAAAACACAGCTGGGCCGTGGCCCGTGGGCGCCAGCCGGCGGGTCCACGAGCCTGCCAGGGGCGCCGGCGCGGCGTCCTACATAGCTCTGTAGCCGCTCTCTGGCCCGTGGCCCCGTGGTGCCCTACCGCTGTACCCACCTGAGCCGGTCAGGCGGAGGACCGCCGGCGCCGGCGGTAGCGGAGCGTGTACTGGGGCCAGTCGCGCTCGGCCACAGCCCCTTCCCGACAGCACTGAACTGGTTGGCTGAACGGACCGCGTTAAGAGGCTGTCGCGTAAGCAATCCCAGCGCGTTCCGTGTTGTCTCAGTCGTGAGGCGGCGGAGAAGCAGCCTGCAGTGTGCAGCCCAAACACCCCGTGTTATCGGTGTTCTTGGTGGCCATATCGGTGCCGGTTGGGCTCCTTTCTTGCAGCTTGCCGTCGATGAAGGTGGCGCCGGCTAGCACGAGGGGGACCAGTTCAGCGCCAGCGGCGTGGGAATGGGTCGCTTGGACCCCAGCCAACACCCTGGTCGCATTGGGCACCGGTGCATTGAGGCCAAGGCCCCGGCCCGTCCGTGCGCCTCGGGGCGTGGTGGCAATCGGCCGGCGCCCAGCGAGCGCCCCGGCTCTTGTCCTCTGTGGGCGATCACCCGAACTTCGCGCTTTCTGATCACCGAAACTCGCGACGGCCTAGCTCTGCACTTCCTGACTCTGAGTGTGGCTGATGGGGGTGAGGAGCTCAA
>JAJPKN010000039.1 GCA_021323695.1 Actinomycetota bacterium
CCCGAGGGGAAGCAAAAAGGGCCTCCGGGACGGGGTGGAAGGAGGGGCATCCCTGCTCTGAGGTGAAAGCCCGAGCACACGGCACCGGGTTTTTCGGGAGCTAGTAGATTAGTGCATAATCAATCATCATGGCAAGGTTGATCTTGAGCGGACCGCTTGGCCCGGGCGGTTACACTCGTGCCGGTATGAACAAGTCGGCGCGTCTCAGTGCGGTGCTGGAGCGGCTGGCCGACGGCGGGTCAGTCGACGTGGGCGACCTGGCCGAAGAGTTCGGCGTTTCGCAGGCGACTGTCCGGCGGGACCTCTTGGCCCTCGAGCAGCACCGCCTCCTCGTGCGTACCCATGGCGGCGCGATCGCCAAAGCCGTCTCCTATGAGCTACCACTCCGGTACAAGACCGTCCGCCACGCCGAGGAAAAGCGGCGCATCGCCAAGGAGGCGGCCAAGCTGGTGACCGAGGCCATGACCATCGGGCTCACTGGGGGGACCACCACCACCGAGATCGCTCGTGCCCTGGCCGACCGCCAAGGGCTGACGATCGTGACTAACGCGCTCAACATCGCCTCGGAGCTCGCCATCCGGCCCGACATCAAGTTGATGGTCACCGGCGGGGTGGTGAGGAGCCAGTCCTATGAGCTCTCGGGGCCGGTGGCCGATACCAGCCTGTCGGGGATCAGGATGGACCTCGCCTTCATCGGTGTGGACGGGGTGGACGCGCGGGCGGGGTGCACCACCTACCAGGAAGTCGAGGCGCACACCAACGGGGTCATGGTCGAGCACTCCAGCCACGTCGTGGTGGTAGCCGATGGCTCCAAGGTGGGCAAGGTGGCATTTGCCCGCATCTGCGAGATCTCGGCGGTCGACGAGCTTTTGACCGACGAGTCAGCCGACCCGGCCGCCGTACAGGCATTGGCGAGCTCGGGCCTGAGGGTCCGCTTCGCGTAGGACCAGGGTGAGGGCCAGGTGGCCCGTCAGGGGGTCGCCGTTCCCACCGGCGTGCCTCGGCCTTGTGGCTCAACGGCCTTGTCGCCCGTCTCGTCCCGGGCTTCGCTGGCGGCGGCGTAGGCTTGGCCGAGGGCGGCCAGGGTGGCGGTGGCTGCCTGGGTGGCGACAGCGGCAGCGGGCGACGCCGTGGGGGGCCGGCGCAGAGCGTGGGAGGTGCTACCGATGGGGCCAGCCGGCCGGGGAGGCGGCTGGCCGTCGGCCTGGGCGTGCTTGCCCTTGGCCTCGCGGGCGCGCTCCTCGTCTCCTTTGCCCCAGATGAGCACCAAGGCCCCACCTACGACCAGCACGAAGAAGACCGCCTCCAAGACCCTACGGGTGATGGCCTTGTAGAGCCAGACCCCGCCATAGCCGACGTAGGGGATGAAGAAGCGCACCACGTAGGCCCTGGGGCCCACCAGGCGGAGCGGCCCTGGGTCCGGGCTGGGGTTGGCGTCGCCCTTGGTGCGCACCCATACCTGGTTGCCTCGGTGGGTGACCTCGATGACCCTGTGCACCCGCACGATGCCTGGCTGGTTGGGAGGGTGGAGGGCAATGACCTGGCCGACCCGAACCGCCCCGACCGGCTCGGGCTGGACCACGGCCACGCCGCCGACCCGCAGCGCGGGGGTCATGGAGCCGCTCTCGATAACCTCGAAGTGCCACCAGCCGGTGCCCGCACCGATGGCCGCAGTGATGATCACCGCGGCCAACAGGCCGAGGAAGGGTACCACTACCAGGCCGGCCAGACGCCTCAGCCGCCACCTCCGTCGCCGGTCAGGCCCGCGCTTGGCCCCGGGGCTGCCGAGGCTTGCCGTCGGGGCGGCAGTGCTTTGGCTTGGGGTCGGGGCAGTGCTTTGGTGGTCAGGCATGGTCGTCCTCCGGCAGGCCGGGCATGGGTCAGGCGTTGGTGGTGGCGGTCACCACGTCCGCGGGGCCCACGGAGATGGAGATGGTCACGTCGAACTGGCAGCCCCAGCCGCTACAGCTGACCTGTAGGTAGGTCACGTCCCCGGGGTTGGGGGGCACGCCCTGGGTGACGGGGAAGGTGCCCGTGCCCACGCCCGACAGCACGGTCGTCCTCGTCCCTGTACAGAAGCTGAACCAAAGAAAGTTCAGCCAAGGGGCCGAGCAGGCTGTGATGTCGAGCGTGAGAGGGCCGGCCTGGTTGCCGGCGGGGGAGATGTCGTAGACAGCGCCGCTCAGGGCCTCGGTGCCGGTGTCCCAGAGGTTGAAATAGGCGTGGCTGTAGGAGGAGCTCAGCGTTACCGGCCCGCAGGGGCTGGGGCTGGCCTGGCAGTCGGGGGGCGAGGTGACAGAAGCGGCCGTCGGGGTTGCGCCCCAGAGCCCAGCGGTGACGGTGCTTGTCGAGGTGGCCAGTGCAACCTGGGCCGCGCTGGCGCTGGGCATGGAGGCCAGGGACGCGCTGAGCAAGGTGGCCAGGGCCACCGCCACCTCGCTCGCTCGCTGAGCTGTTCGCTGCATGGTCGCTCTCCTCCATGCCCAGCCTTGGGTCAGGCGTTGGTGGTCGTGCCCGCCCTCTGGGTCTCGGTGAAGGTCCAGGTGATGGTGGTGGAAAGCCCCTGGATGGTCGGCGAGGGCAAGGTCCCGTTGGTCGACGTCTCGTTGCCGGCCAGGGTCAACTGGAACTGGAGGTGGGCCAGCTGACCGCTGCTCGCGGCCAACGACGGCACGTTGGAAAGGCTGACCGGGTTGCTAGCCGACAACGGGGTCGTGCCGAGGATGGTCGTGGTCGTGCCCGAGCAGCTGCCGGCCGACCAGGCGACTGAGCACTGGGTGATGGCCACCGCCAACCCCTCGTTGGCGATGCTGCCGTTGGTCAGGGCGTTGGCCGGGTTGGCCGACCAGCCCAGGGTCATGCCGGCCGCCGATGCCAGGGTGCCGGTGTTGTTGAGGTTTACGTACACGTTGTAGGCGTCGCCGGGCGCCATGGCGGAAATTGTCTCCGGCAGCCCTGCGCTCGACCCGTCTTTGGCCAAGGTGAGCAGGAGGGTGCCGGAGGTGACCGAGGTGGCCCCGGTGGCGTTGGCGGTAAGGGTGGCAAAGGCCCCGCCAAAAGTGAGGGCCAGTGCCCCGCCCACCACCGCCGAGGAGGCAAGCAGCTTGGTCGCCACGCTGCGCCTGGGAAGTCCCCTGGTCATGTCCAGCTGTCCTTTCTGTTGGTTGCGGCCTTTCTGTGGGTTGCGGGGCCGCGCCCGTTCGCGGTCCTCGCTGGGCGCGGCAAGTCATCTGCTTTGCCGCTGGGCCCTCGGGCCCTCTCGGGGCATGGCCGGCTGGGAGGGTGCCGAGCCCGGCTCCGAGAGTGGCCCGATAATGTCCTCCGGCAATCGCCAGAAGTCCCTGGCGAAAGTTCTCGGCACTGTCCCGGGCTGACTTAAATGGCCGATTTGGCGAGCACTATTAGCGCGCACAACCCAGCCGTGTACCCGAGTTTGGCCACCTTGAGTGGTGGGGAAATGGACCGGCCGCGCTTATACGGCGCGAACGAGGTGCCTACGGCAGTGCCGTTTGGCATGGAGCCTTCCAGAGCTGCAGCGTCGCCCAGCTCCGTGCTCGCTTTGCCAACGCGCAACTTTCGGCTTGCCTAATGCTACTGGCAACATACCCTCAGCTGTTGCCGTCAGCCGCAAGAACAGGCCCCTTGCGGGACGCAGGAATTGGGCCCGTGATATGCCAAGTGATGGCAGCGCTCGTGCTTGTCTGCGCAGGGCAGCCTCCCTTGGGCCCGGGCGTGGCCGGCCACAGCGCTGTGGTCAGACCTCGACCAACCTGGCGGTGGCCCGGCGGCCTGGCTTCTTGACCACTTCTATGGCGTGGGGCAGCTGTTCTTTGATGTCGGTCGAGTGGGTCACTACCAGGACCTGGCGGAAACGCCCGCGCAGGCGCTCGAGGGCCTGCAACATACGGGCCTTGCGTTCCTCGTCTAGAGGGCCGAAGATCTCGTCCAGGACCAGCAGGCCCACTGTCCCGCCCGACAGCAGCCTCACGTGCTCGCTGATGGCCACCCGCAGGGCCAGGTTGGCCAGGTCGACCTCAGACCCCGAGAACCGCTCTAGGCCATAGGAGCGGCCGTCGTCGGAGATCTGCAGGCCGTAGGTCTCGGGGTCGACCTCCAGGCGGTCGTAGTCGTTGTCGGTCAGCTCGGCGAAGAGCTCCGCCGCCTGCACGGCCAGGAGCGGCCCCACGGTGGCGACGACGTCGTTGCGGAAGGCGTTCAGCAGCTCGGCCACCCGCCCCAGGTAGATGGACTGGCTGGCCAGGTCGGCCAGTTGGGCGTGCTGAGCTTGGGCGTCGGCCAGGCGCTTGGCCTCGGCCTCGGCGCCTGCCCGAGCTCGTACCGCTTCTTGGCGGGCCAGGTTGGCGGCCGAGGCCGCGCGCTGGGCGGCGGCTTGGGCGTCGGCCATCGAGGCCTGGGCCTGCTCCAGTGCCGCGGGGTCGAAGCCCAGCCCGCGCAGCTTGGAACGGAGCACTTCGAGCAGGGAGGCGGCTTCCTCGGCGCGTGCCTGGGCCTGCTCCAGGGCGGCCTGGGCCTGGGCGCGCCGTTCCAGGCGGCCCCTCAGGTGGGCAGCTTCTTGGGCTGCTTGCTGGCACTCGGCCAGGTGTGCCTGAGCCTCGGCCAGCAAGCTCGACAACTTGCCTGGCGAGGGCCGGTCGCCGAGGCGGGAGGCACCGGCCGGCGATGCCTCGGCCAGGGCAGCCAGCGCTGCCCCCAGGCGTTGCTGCGCGTCGGCCTGCCGGGTGTTGGCCTGTTGCCACTCCTGGTGCGCCCGGCGGGCGGCTTCGACGCCGGAAGTGAGCCGGCGAAGTTGGCCGACGGCCTCTTGGGCAGCCACGGAGGCCCGTTCCAGGCTGGCCGCGGCCTGGCCGGCCGCGGCCTCGGCCCTGGCCAGTTCGTCGGCCCGATGGGACTGGACTTGCCTGAAGGCGTCCCCGAGCGGCTGGCCGCACAGAGGGCAGTCTTCCTGGCCGGAGAGGTCGGCGGTCTTGTCGTACGCTGAGCGGGCCAGCTCCAGCTGGGCCAGTGCCGAGCGCTGGGTTGCCTCGGCCGAGCCGAGCGCCGAGCGAGCTGTCATCGCTGCTTCCTCGGCAGCAGCCAGGCCAGCCTCGTCGGGGGGAGGGGGCTCCTCGGGCTCGGGCAACGCGTCGAGGTCTGTGGCCGCCTGCTGCACCGCGGCCAACCGCTGGGCCAGCTCCTCGGCTTCCGCCAGCTGCGCAGCTCGGCGTTGGGCCACGACGAGGCGGGCCTGCAGCTGGTCTAGCTCAGCCAGTTCCGACTCCAGCTCTGCCGTCTGCTGGCGGGCGGCCTCGTAGGTGGCGCGGGCTGCTTTGCCTTCCAGGACCAGGCGTTCGTGCTCCTGGTGGAGCAGGTTGAGCTGCTGGAAGGCTTCCTCGGCCGTACGCGCCCGCTCGCTGGCCGCGAAGGCTGCCCTTTCCTCCTCGTCGGCGCGTGCTTCGGCCGCCCCGGCTCGGGCATCGGCGTCGGCGGCCGCCACCTTGGCTTGGTCGATGTCGGGGAGCATGGCCCGCAGGCGCTCGTGCTGCTCGGCGGTGTGCCGGGCGTCGGCCCGTGCCTTGTCCCGGGCCGCGTCCAGAGGGGTGACGCCGAGCAGGGCCAGCACCAGCTTGCGCCGCTCGGCTGGGCCCTGGTTGGAAAAAGCGGCCAGTTGTTTTTGCTCGGCGAACACCGAGGCACGAAAGGCACGGTCGTCCATGCCGAGCACCGAGTGGACATAGCGGCCGGTGTCCCGCACGCCCTCGGCCATGGCCAAGCCGTCGCAGTGGGCTTCAGCCCGGACGGTGGCATTGGCACCGGTGATGGCCCGGCGCACCAAGTAGATGTGGCCCTCGTGCTCGAAGCTCACCTCGGCGATGCACTCGCCGCGCGCCCCCGCCGTAGGGATCTCCTCCTTCTTGGTGCGCGCCTGGCCCCACAGTGCCCACAGGACCGACTCGAGCAGGGTCGACTTGCCCGCGCCGTTGGGGCCGTAGACGCCGACCAACCCCGGCGGCAACGCCAAGTCGAGCTCTTGTTCGAACACCCGGTAGTTGCGCAGGTAGATGCGGTCTATGAGCATGCTGCTAGCCAGCTGCCTCGATCGCTTCTTGCAGGTAGCGCTCACCCAGCTCCCGCACCCGGGACCGGTCCAGCCCGGTCAGGTCCTGGTGGCCGAGCCAGGAACCCCACTGCCCGGCCAGCGTGCCCACGCTGGGCAGCTCGGCCGGGACGGCTACCGCCTGGAACTGGGGCTCCAGCTGCAGGTGCAAGGCAGCGGCCGCGGCCTCCCGGACGGCTTGGCGGTCGAGCAGCCGGTAGGCCTCAGGGTCCACCCCCTCTAGGTACAAGCGGGCCACTGCCCCCGGCGGGACGGTCGACGCCCGCTGGATGACATGCTCGGAGAGCTCGGCTGGCGACATGCCAAGGGCGTGCACGCTCTCCAGCGTGACGAGGGGGCGCTGGCCCTGCAGGGGCACGTGGTGGCAATCGCCGGTGACGGTGTCGAGCACCACGATGCCCTTGGGCTTGTCTGGGTCATCGGCGAAGCTGAAGGTGTCGGTGGAGCCCGCGTACCAGATCCCCTCCGCCACCCGGGTGTGGAAGTGGTAGTGCCCGAGCAAGACCAGGTCCGAGCGCAGGTCGCCCAAGTCGACTTCTATCTCGTTGATGTCCGCGTGCCGGGGCTCTACCTGCTTGACACGGGGGTGGGTGATGTGCAGGTTGGTGTGGCCAGAGGCGGTGGCCCGAGCCGCGTTGGCCTCCTGGAGGGCAGCGAGCGTGGCCTCGACGGTCATCATCTGGGGCACCGCGTGGACCACCACCGCTTCGCCCTGCCCCTTCACCTCGAAGCGCTGGTAAGCCATCCTGGTGGCGAAGTGGGCATGGGGGAACGTGTCGGCCAGGGCCGAGTACGGGCTGCCCCTCCCTGCCAGGCGCGGCGTGTCGTGGTTGCCGCTGATCACGACCATGGGCACGCCATGGTCCCGGATGGTGGCGAGGGCCCTCTGCACCACCCGGAACGAGCGGTAGTGGGGCGCCGGGTGGTCGAAGATGTCGCCCAGCCACAGCAAAAGGTCCGGCTCCTGTGCTAAGGCCAGCTCCACTGCCGCCTCGAAGGACCGCTCGAAGTCCCACTCCCTTTGGTTGACGCTGCCTTCGGCCACGCTGGTCGTGTACGGCAGGTACGAGCGGCCCAAGTGGGCGTCCCCGATGGCTGCGACCTTCATGTCCCCAAGCCCTTCATGCCCCCAAGTACACCACGGCCCAGTGACGGCAATGGCGATGCCCCCGTCATGGGTACCTGTCCCACCTACCGGTGCTCGCTGGGCCCGGCGCGGGCTATCTCGGAGCAGTCGTAAAAGCACTGCTCGATGTCCTTGGCCAGGGAGGCCAGGTCCCCCGCCCGGGGTGCGCTGCCGAGCAGGCTGACCGACATGGAGCTCCCCCAGGTCATAGCCCCCATGGCGAGGTCCGTCCCTTTGGCCAGGGCCAGGACCGGGTAGACCGCGGTTATCCCCTCGCCCAGCAGCCGGCAAGGCCGGCGCACGCCGGGGAAGACCGACACGATCATGCCCAGCCACGCCCCCGTGTAGAACGAGCAGGCCCAGCGGCGCTGCAGCACGGCCGGCAGCAGGTTCATCGTCCGCAGCACAAAGGCGGCTGCTTCGGGGTCACCTCGGCGGAGGCAACGGGCGTGCAGTTCCCGCACGGCCGTCACCCTGTCCGTGAAGGTCATGGGCAGGACCGGGAGGTCGAGGAGGGCCCCTGCCGTGCGGTTGCTGGCTGGGCTGCCCCGGGCCCCCGCGCCGGGGACAAGGTCACGTCGGGCCAGGCGGCGGACAGAGTGCGGCACCATCACTCGAAGGGTGGTGCCCGCATTGGCGCCCGGTGTGCCGGCGCCCGGTGTGCCAGCGCGGCGCCGGCTGATGGCATCGGCCAAGAGGGCAAGTAGGAGGTCCGGGATGCTGGTGCCGAACTGGCTGGCAACCTTGGTAACGGTGCGTGCCGGGAGGGAAAAGTGCACGAACTGGCGCGTCGGCCCGCCTGCGGTGGCCTCGACCTCGGCTTTCTCGGTCAGGGCCCCGCTCGCAGGTGGCCCGCTCGCAGGTGGCCCGCTCCTGGCCCGCTCGGCCACCTGTAGGGGGGGGCCGGGACAACCATTGGGGGGAGCAGGCCAGATGGGTGCAGTTGGCGCCCGCCCCGCCCGGAGCATGCCAGCCAGGCCGTTCAGCACGCGGCCGGCGCGAGCCAGTTTGGTGGCAGCACGGCCCTCTTCGCTCGTCGCCCCGCCTGGGACGCGCTCAGCGAGGCGGCCTCGGGCCTCATCGAAAAGCCCGCCTAGTGCACCAATGAGGGTGAAGCTGTCACCCAAGGCGTGGTGGACCTTCACCACTACCGTGTGCAAGCCCGTGGCGGGCGAGCCGGGTACGAGGAGCATCTCCCAAGGCGAGCACGCGGGGTCGAGCGGCTCGGCAAAGAAGCGGGCAACGAGCTCGTCGAGGGGGCCTTCACCGGGAGCGCTCAAGGGCACCTCGTGGATGCGGTTCCCGACGTCTATGAAGGGGTCCACGACCCAGCGCGGCCGCGACCAGCGGCTGCGGGCAGGCAGCACCCGGCGCCGGAGCTCCGGGATGGCGTCCACCCGCTCGGCTATGGCGGCTCGGAGGGCTCCCAATTCCACCTGGCCACCCTCCACCAAGACGACCGCGCCCACTTGCTGGGGGACAGCGGGGGTCTCGGCGTAAAGGAACAGAGCGTCTTCTGCCCGCACCGGAGTGCTCCTCGCCGCGGTTGGGCCAGTCAGCGCCCGCAACCCAGGCAGCTTTGGCCGGCCGGCCGGCACGTCAACCCGTCCCCGCAATGCTTGGGCCAAGTAATCACCTCGCTTGTCCTTGAGGACGCCTCCAGGCTAGGTCATACGGGCTAAGCAAGCATGTTGCCCGCCGGCAGGAGGGGCTGCGGGCCCTGGCGGGCCCCCGGGCCAGTTTGGGCCGCCCGAGAGCCTGCTGTGCCACCCGGGGCCTGCACCCGCGAGGGGGGCCGGCAACGTGACCTGGCTCAAGGTGGCCAACCCGCCCCCGGGGCCTGCACCCGAGGGGGGCCGGCACCCGGGCGGCTGGAGCGGCTAGTCTCCGATGGGAGCATTGGGAGGGCGCGGGCTCGGCCACCCGACCAGCGAAAGAGAAGATCCATGTCCCGGTCACTTGATTTCGACCCCATCATTGAGGCCCGCCGCCAATGGGTGGCCCATGGGTGGCCCGAGGCTGCCTCCGGCATGGCTGCCATAACGTCCATCTTCCGGGCGCAGCAGCTTTTCCTGGCTCGCATCGACGCCGTGCTGCGGCCGCTCGGGCTCACCTTTGCCCGCTACGAAGTGCTGATGCTCCTTGCCTTCTCCCGCCGAGGTGCCCTGCCCTTGAACAAGATCGGGGCTCGCTTGCAGGTGCACCCGACCAGCGTCACCAACGCCGTCGACCGCCTGGAGGAGCACAACCTCATAAAACGGGTACCGCATGACAGCGACCGCCGTACGACGCTGGCCGAGATCCTGCCAGCCGGGCGCGACCTGGCCCAACGAGCCACCGTTGCGCTCAACCAACAAGTATTTTCCAAGCCGGGCATGAACGAGGAGGACTTGGCGCTCTTGGTGGACGTGCTGCAGCGCTTCCGCAAAGGGGCGGGGGACTTTGCGGGATGAGGGCCGGCTTGCAGCCGGTGGCCTCCGTGGTCCCGAGGCCCCGGAGCAGTTGAGCGGCGACGGTTGAGGCGGGCGACGGGCGGCGGCTGCGCCGGGGCGACGGCTGAGGCGGGCGGCGACAGCTAGGGCGGCAACGCCCCGTCGGCCCTATGCCGTCGGCGCTGCACAGCGGCTACCTACAGCTGTCGGCCGGGTGCGAGGCTTGGTCCGCGACCACCGCTGGGGCGTTCTTTGCCCTGTTCCAGGTTTCCCTGTCCTGACATCTTTCGTCTCCCCTCCAAAACGCGACAGAGAACACGGTATTAGGGCAAAGAACGAGGCACTGGGGCAAAGAACGAGGCACTGGGGCAAAGAACAACAAGGCACTGGGGCAAAGAACAACAAGGCACTGGGGCAAAGAACGGCTGGTTTGGGCACTCGGGAGGCCCCGGCCCTACCCGGCCGCAGCCAGGCCTCATGCCGCCCCGGCCGCAGCCAGGCCTCATACCGCCCCCGCTCCAGCCAGGCCGCATGCCAGCCCGGCCCGCCCCGCCCGCCGGCCGGCTCAGTCCACCAACGCCGACACGTTCGGGGCCGCCACCGGGCGCGGCGCCGGCGCCGGCGGCGCCGACCGAGCCACTTCCTCATAGAGGTACACATGGGCGGGCACGGCAAAGGGCGCCTCCAGGTTTACCAGCAGGCACTCGCCGGGCATCAGCGTCTGGATCTCCGGGCCCTGGGCGGAAAGGTCCTGCTTGCCCGACGACCGTACGATGTTGCGGTCCTTTTCGTCGGCCAGGCCCAGGACGAAGAAGGTGTTGAACTGGCTGAGCAGCTCGTCATCGAGCAACTTGGGCTGCTGGGTGACGGCCAGGAGCCCGACGCCGAACTTGCGCCCCTCACGCGCCACCCTGGGGAACACGTTCGTCTCGCGGTCCCGGCTCGCCGAGAGCACCCTTTGGGCCTCTTCCAGGGCCACCCCCACCACCGGCAGGGCGGCATGGCGCTCGGGCCCCTCCAAGAAGGCGCTCTGCCATTCTTCGAGCACACGGCGGGTCAGGTAGGAGGCGACCAGGACTTCCTCGGTGCTGCCCAGGCCGCTCACGTCGACCAGCACCACCTTGCCCGTCTTGAGCTCGTCCAAGATCCGCCGGCCCACCGACACAGCCGGGTCGGTGGATATGCAGGGCAGGTTCACGATGCGCCGGGCACGGCGTTGGACGACCTGCAGTGTGTTGAGAGCGACCCGGGCGGACAGCTCGACGTCCCGGAACCCTGACAGGTCCTCGACCTGGGCCAGGTCGGCCATCCAGGCGAGCCCGTCGCCTCCGTAGTGGCGCTCCAGCTCGTGGAGGGCCTCCTCCTGGGGCCGGCTCCAGTCGTAGGCAGTGCGCAGGTCGTCGACCGACAGCTCACCCAGGCTGACACGCAGCGTCGAGGTGCCTGCCAGCCGCCGGTCGGAGTACACCCGCAGGGCCTGTGGCGCCCACGGGTGGCGGGCCAAAGCCGAACGGTGCTCGCCGTGGGGGTCGAACACCAGCAGGCTGTAGCGGCCGTTGGCTTGGAGCACTCCCGCGCACAGCACTTGGAGCAGGTTGGACTTGCCCATCCCGGTCGTAGCGAAGATGCCCACGTGGCTGGCCAGGCTCCGGCCCGGGATGCCGACCGGGAAGTCGACCACGGTCTCGCCGCTGCGCAGGTGGCCCAAGGGCAGGTCCCCCATGCGCTTGGCCAGGAAGGTGAAGTCCTCCTTGGTGGGGGACACCACCCGGGAGAACTGGGTGGGCAGGCTCTTGGGCTTGCGGAAGACCTCCCGCGGGCCTCCTGGCCGTGCCGGTGGGGCCAGGTAGCCGAGGCACCGGCACTCGGCCAGGCGGTAGGTGCGCCGCCCCTGTTCGTGCAGGGGGTGGGCACCCGCTTCGCCTCGGGCATCGTCGGCCAGGAGGGTGCCCGCCACCCTTTCGGCCCAGCCCGGCTCCCGGTGCTCGCTCCCGTAGCTCACGTCCACCACCCGGAACAGGTAACGGCGGTCGGTGGCCTCGTCCACTCCCACCAGGAGTTCGCCGAGGAAGAGGTCCTCGTCCGGGGAGGCCCGGAAGACCGCTTCCAAGACGTTGCGCCCGAACAGGCGGCCCCTCGTGTGCACCGGCACCGGCACCGGCGCCCTGGTACCGTCGCCTCCCTGCCCCTTGGAGGTCGCCGCCACCCGCGCTCCCGCTACCGTCTCCCCCGCCGCCCGGGCCCCCTCTACCTCGGCCCCCGCCGCCCGGGCCCCCTCTACCTGGGCGCCCCCCGTCCGCGCCCCTGTTGCCTCAGCCTCTGCCGCCCGGTCCCATGCCATCTCGGAGGTTGGTGGTGTCATCGTCTCTCCATCAGGCTATGGCGGTCGGCGAACGCCCGCTGGGTCACCTCTTCGGGCACCCCGGCCTGCTCCAGGGCACCTTCCAGCTCGGACCAGACTTCGGCCCGCAGCCACTCCGGGCAGGCCGCCAGGCGGTCGGCCACCGAAAGAGGGTAGGGGTAACCAGGGAAAGCCGCGTCGTCCGACAGCGCCGAGAGCTGGCCCAACAGGCCTTCCGGGTCGCAGTAGCCCGGGATGTCCACCCGGAAGGCGAAGCGAGCATCGGGGTCCAGGCGGGCCACCACCACCAACTGACTGGGGCCGAGCTCGGCCCGGCTCAGGGCTATGGGTGCCCACCAGCAGGCCCGCGGCCCCAAGAGCTCCTCGGCCTCCAGCTCCATCTGGCCCACCAGGGGTGCGCCCCCCCGGGCCAGTGAGCTGTGCTTGGTCACCCCGGCCAGCGCCACCTGGCGGTCGGCAGCCCGGGCCAGCAGCCCCGCAAGCCAGTCGGCCGGTACCCGCCAGTCGGGCTGGAGGTCGCCATCGACCAGGACCAAAGCGCCTGGCTCGGCCTCCTCGACACAGCGGGACACAAGCTGCCACTCTGACCAGTCTCTGAGCAAGTTGAGGTCCACTCGGTCACCAGGAGCCACCGGGGCACCCAGTTCGGCCAGGGAACGCCTGCCCTCCGCCCCGCCATCCGGTCCGATCAGCACGTGGGCCAGCAGCTCGCCCTCGTCCTCCAGGCTACAGCGGCCCGCCTGCCAACGGCAGCGGGCGGCACGGGTGACGGCCACTTGGACTGACCGAGCGTCGGCCACCAGCGCCTGGCCGCCGTCAACCGCCCAGCAGTCGGGTGGAGGTGCGGTGCGGGCCAACGGGACTGGCTGCACCTGGCCCAGGAACTCGAGGTGGGCGCTGTCGGCATCGGAGAGCCCCGCAGCCCCGGCCTGACCGGTGAGCAAGCGGGCCAGACGGCTGGCTGCCTCACTGACCGTGGGCATGCGCCCCTCCCAAGGACCGTGGCCATGCGCACCTGCCAATGCCAATGACCGTGGCCATGCGCACCTGCCAACTAGCTCAGGGGGGACGCCGGCGGGGCCTCGGAGCTGGGCGCCAGGGCCGCGTCAGCCGCGTCTATGTCCTTGTGGAACCGCTTGTGCACCCAGTAGCGGGTGCCGTCTATGTGGATCTGCCCCCACAGCCCGCTGCACGGGCCCAGCTTGACCTGGCGCGGGGCACGCAGCCGGAGCCGCTTGGGCCGGGCCGGGGCCAGCTTGCCGGCGTCCAGCACCAAGATGGCCCGGTCGGTGGCGGCAAAGACCTTGTAATGGCCGCCGATAAGGATGACCCAGTAACTGAGGAAGACCATGTACGGGCTTGGCCCCGACTGTCCCAACCAGACGGCTTGGACCTGCTCGCCCGGCTCCAGGTAGGGCCCGACCCGCTCACGCAACTTGTCCCGTAAAGCCACTTCCTTCCTGCCTCCTTGTTGAAAAGTGGGCCCCGCTGCGAGGTAGCCCTATTGCGAGGCCGGTACCGCTGTTGGTTGGCTGGCTGCGAGGTTTAGGTTGGCTCGCTCCGAGGTTGCTGCGAACATAGCCCAATAACGGTGGACGCGGGGCAGAATGGGCCCATGCCCAGGGCCATCTGGAGCGGGTCGGTCAGCTTCGGGCTCGTCAACGTGCCGGTAAAGCTGGTAGCCGCCACTGCTCCCAAGGACGTCCGCTTCCACCAACTGCACGCCAAGGACGGGGGGCGGGTGAACCAGAAGAGGGTGTGCTCGGTAGACGGTGAGGAAGTCGAGTACGGCGAGCTGGCCAAGGGCTATGAAGTTTCCAAGGGCCGCTACGTGGTGGTCGAGCCCCAAGAGCTCGAGGCCCTGTGGCCAGAGGCCAGTCGCCGGGTGGACATCGAAGAGTTCGTAGACCTGGCGGACATTGACCCGCTGTACTTTGAGCACAGTTACTACCTGGTGCCCGACGGGCCCGCCGCTCGGCCCTACGCGTTGCTGGTGGAGGCGATGGCGGGTACGGGCAAGGTGGGGATCGGCCGGTTCGTCCTGAGGACCAAGGGCTACCTTGCCGCCCTCAGGCCCCTGGAGGGGGCACTGGTCCTGTCCACCTTGTTCTATGCCGACGAGGTGGTGGCGGTGAGCGAACTGGACGTGCCCACCACCAAGGACACGCGGCCCACCCAGCGGGAGGTCGACATGGCCCGCCAGCTCGTGAGCTCCCTGTCCGCCAAGTGGGACCCCTCCAAGTACAAAGACGAGTACCGCGAAAGGCTCATGGAGCTGATCGAGGCCAAAGCGCAGGGCAATGAGGTCACGGTGGCCGAACGCCACGAAGAGCCCGCGGCCGTGGTGGACCTGATGGCCGCGCTCGAAGCCAGCCTGGCTCGGGCTCAACAGGCGGGGAGGGATCCAGCTCGGGGCCGGGGTGAGGCCCGCCGGGAAAGCGCGTGAGCGCGTAAGCGGGTGAGCGCAGCCCAGGGCCAGCAGGTCGATATAGGCGGCCGGAAGCTCAGGCTTTCCAACCTGGGCAAGGTGCTGTGGCCCGCCACGGGCACCACCAAGGGTGACATGGCCCGTTATTATGCCGAGGTCGCGCCCTTGATGTTGCCTCACCTCGAGGGGCGGCCGGTCACCTTGAACCGTTTCCCCGACGGTGTGGACGGCACCTCGTTCTTTGAAAAGTACTGCCCGTCGCACCGGCCGCCGTGGGTGCCAACAGCCCGAATGGGCGACGTCGGCTACTGCTTGGTCCAAGAGCCGGCGACCTTGGTGTGGTTGGCCAACTTGGCGGCCATAGAGATCCACCCGAGCCTGGCCACGGTGCAAGACCTGGGCTCGCCCACGGCCATTGTCTTCGACCTCGACCCAGGGCCACCCGCCGATGTCTTGGCCTGCGCCAGGGTGGCGTTGCTCGTACGGGACCTGCTCGGCCCGCTGGGGCTGGAGGCGTGGGTGAAGACGTCGGGGAGCAAAGGGCTGCAGGTGTACGCCCCGCTCAACAGTGGCGTCAGCTACGAGCGAGCCAAGCCCTTTGCCCAAGCGGTGGCCGTGGTCCTCGAGCGGCGCTACCCCCAACTGGTGCTGTCGCGCCAAGACCGTCCCGCCCGCGCCGGCAAGGTGCTGGTCGACTGGAGCCAGAACACGGCGTCGAAGACCACAGTGGCCGCGTACTCCCTGCGGGCCAGGCCGCGGCCCACGGTGTCCGCCCCTGTCACCTGGGACGAGGTCGAAGCCGCCTTGCACGCGGGCCAGCCGGGGCGCCTGGTGTTCGAATGGCACGATGTGCTCGAGCGGGCCCAGCGCTACGGGGACCTGATGGCCGAGGTGCTGACCCGCAAGCAGCAGCTGCCTGACCTGGCTGGCCCCCCCGGCCTGTAGCAGCTTGCTATGGGCGCTGCCAACCCGGGCGTGGTCAAGGCTGGCCCCCGGCCCTCCAGCTAGCAGCCGCGGCCTCTGCTCGGCTCAGGTGCCGGTGGCGCTGCTCGCCGCGTACCGTTCGACCAGGCGAGCCGTCGCCGCCAGGTTCTGGCGGACGCCCGCCGCTATGGCCCGCTCGGCTACTGGGCCCAAAAGGGGGAGGTGCACCCGGAGGTCGGCCTCCAGGTGCTGGGTACAGAGCCCCTGGCCCTGGTCGCGCAAGTCGTACCAGCCCGTGAAGGAGAACAGGCCCTTGTAGGAGCCGGGCACCATTTTGACCTCGGTGTGCCGGGAGGAAAGGTCCACGTCGGTCTCTTGCGACCAGGTCAGGCGCTCGGGGTCGACCAGGTGGCGCACCGCCCCAGGCAGCTGGCCGCTAAAGCGGTAGCCGAGCACCAAACGGGCATGGCCGTGGCCTTTGGAGAACGAAAGGACCGCGGGTGGCGAGATGCCCGGGAGCTCGCCCAGGTCGTGGTAGAAAGCGGGGTCGGTGAGCACCGCTTGGGCGTCCTCGGCGCTCAAGGCGATGTCCTGGTCCAAGACGAGCCTCACCCACAGATCTCGCTGGGTGGGCGTCGGGGTGCAGGCCGGCCAACCGGGCCCGGCGACCGGAGGTCAGTAGCCGGACGAGATGTCACAGGCCAGTGCGCTTTCCATGGCGGTCAGGTCCTTTTCCATCACGTCGAAATAGCTCTGGGGCCGGGCACCCTCGGCAGGGGCGACTTCAAGCGGGTCCAAGGACTTGACTGGCACCCCGGCGGCAGCCGCTACCTTGCCCACCCTTGCCGATGTTACGCCTACCTCGCTGAAGATGACCGGGACGTGGTCCTTTTTCACCAGGGCCACCACCTGGGCCACGGGGGAACGGTCCACCGCTATGTCCACCAGGCCGTAGGCGGCGGCCATGCGCCCAAAGGCATCGTCTGCGGTGACCAACTGGTTGCGGTTGCATTGCGAGAAGGTGCTTTGGAAATCAGCCTGGAGCGAGCTGGCAACGGACTGGAAGTCCCGGGCGCCGTTGGCGAACTGGGCCCGGGCGGACGGGGCCACCTGCGCCAGTACCGCCGCCACCTGGGTGGCGGCCCGAGCCATGAGGGAAGGGTCCAACCAGAACTGGTAGGGCCGGGCCTGGCGCGACACCGCCGGCAAGAGCGAGAGCCGGCGGCGGGCCGGTGCCGTTTCGACCTCGGGCTGGTAACCGTCGCCCACGTCCAAGACCACGGCGGCTCTGGCGACCTCCTGGCGCTGGGCGGCGGTCAGCTCCAGGCCCCGGGGCGCTACCCCGGGGCCGGCCAGGTCGGCCACCCGGACGTCCTTGCCGCCCACGTAGCTGGCCAGCTGGGCCAACGGGTAGGCAGAAGCCACCACCTCTACCACCGGCCCTCCCGCCGCTGGCCTCCTGGGGCCCGCTTGCAGGTGGGCGGTGGCGCCGCACCCGGTGGCGGAGGTGGCCAGGGCGACCGCGGCCAGGGCGATGGTGGGCAGGGCCGCGCGTCCCGCAGGGAGCATGCGACGACATGGTACCGAGCGGGTTGGCACCGCTCTGGCCGCCCCAGGCTGGCCGGGCTGTGGGCCGGCACAAGGCGGACCACCATGGGGTGGCCGGCAAGGGCGGGCCCCGCTCGGACAGGCGCTCGGTGGCCCGGGCAGCGGCTCCTGCACTGCTCCGAGGCTGCTCCGAAGTGGTCAGCAGCTGCCCCGAGGCTGTCAGCCCTGCTCAGTAGCGGCGACGCTGTCAGCCCTGCTCGGTAGCGGCGAGGCTGTCAGCCCTGCTCGGTAGCGGCGACGGCCATCGCTTTGCTCGCTGCCCGAGTGACTGCCGGCCGGACCCGCCACGCGTAGATGGCGGCCGCCAGCAGGCCCACCGCCACCGGCGCACCGATGCCCATGGCCGCCACCCAGGTGGTCCGGTGGTACCCGGCCTCCTGCCAGTCCTCGGAAAGGTGCAGGGTCGCGTCTACGGCGCCCCACAGGGGGAGCCCCACCAACGCCACTATGCCGAGCGCCCAACCCAGGCCGCTGTAGCTGGTGATGAGCAGGGCCAGCCCGGAGGAGACCAGTAGGGCGACCAGCAGCGGGCGGACGAAGGCGTCGGGGGCGCGGCTCGAGACGCGGGCACCGATGAACGCCCCCGGGATGCTCCCGATGACCAGGCTCCCGGCGACGTGGAGGTTGACGTGGCCGAAAAGGGCTTGGCCCAAGGTGGCGGCAGCGACCAACGGCACGGCCTGGACGAGGTTGGTGCCCACCTGGACATTGGAAGAAAGACGGGGGTACAGGAGCATGAGCAGCACGACGATGAGGGACCCCGAGCCGACCGAAGTCATGCCCACCATGAAGCCGCCCAGGAGCCCGACCAGCACCGTGGGCAGGGTTTTCACCTGGTAGGGGGCAGGGTTGCCGGGAGCCCGGCCACGGCGGCGCAACCGGGCAGACAAGGCGGCCTTGGTCACCAGGCTGGCACAGGCGACCACCAGGGCCCAGCCGAGCAGGGTCTTGAGGTGCCCCTGGGCAGCTTGGCTGTTGCCCAGCTGGTTGAGGGCCCAGGCTCCCCCGAACGCCGCGGGCACGCCCAGGGCCACCAGGCGGCGCACCAGGGGCCAGCTGACGCTGCCGTGGAGAGCGTGCACGGCCCCGCCCACCGGCTTCATGGCCAGGGAGTTGACCAGGTCGCTGGCTATGGCGACCCGAGGGTCGATGCCGAACAGTAGTACCAGCGCCGGCGTGATGAGCGCACCCCCACCCATGCCGGCCACGCCCACGGCTAGGCCCCCCAGGAAGCCCGAAGCGGCCAGCGACCACATGGGCGGGGAGCCAAGGGCGGCCCCTACAGCCAGCATTCCCATAGAAGCCATTAGGACAGGCTACTAAACCTGGGCGGGTCGCGGGGCCTCGCCGAAGCTGGCTCCCGCCCTCGGCGGGCTCCTCGGCCCAGGCTGGCCCAGAGCGCGCCGGGCCCGGGCAGGCTGGGCCCGAGCAAGCTGTCCGGGGGCTAACCTTACGTCCCGACAAGGAGCACCGCGATGGCCTCCCGCAAGCTCTACCTGCTCCGCCACGCCAAGTCGGACTGGGGCGACCCGGGCCTGGCGGACCACGAACGGCCCTTGTCTGCCCGAGGGCAACGGGCGGCCCAAGACGTCGCCGCCTACCTCAGGCGCAGGCACCTCAGGCCGGCACTGGTCCTGTGCTCCACCGCCCGCCGGGCCCGACAGACCCTGGAGGCGTTGGGTGCCAGCGGGGAGGTCCGCTATGAAGACGCCCTGTACGGGGCCGCCGCCGGGGAACTGTTGGAGCGGCTGCGGCTCGTGCCCGAGGCCACCGCTTCGGTCCTGCTCGTCGGGCACAACCCCGGCATCCAGGAGCTGGCCGTCATGCTCGCAGGCAAAGGCAAGGCCGCTCCCAGGGCACGGCTGAACGAGAAGTTCCCGACTGGCGCCCTGGCCGAGCTGGTGTTCCATGTGCCTTGGGCGGAACTGGCCGAGGGGACGGCGGAACTGACTGCCTTTGTCGTGCCTCGCGACCTCGCTTAGACCGGACAGCCGCCGCCTTGGGCACTGGGCGCGGGGCGCAGGCCACGGCCAGGTGCGGCCAGGTCAGGCTCCCAGCGGCACCTGGGTCACCTCCGTCCCCGCAGCACCCACGGCCGCGTAGGAAGTGAAGTACGGCCCGAGGTAGCTGAGCCCGTAGAGGTCCTCTGAGGTTGCCGGCGAGGCCGTAACCCAGCCCGACGTCCCGTAATAGACGGTGGTACCCCCGCTGCCCACGGCATAGGCACAGTCCGAGAACGGGGCGACCCCGCAATAACCGCCTACGTCGACCGCGTAGAGGTTGGCGGTCGTCCCGCTTACCTCCGGGGCCCAGCCATGCCCGCCGTAGGTTGACACGATCGTCCCCGCTGCCCCGACTGCCCAGCACCCGAGGGTGCCTGAGGGGCAGGAGATGCCGTAGAGGGCCTGTGCGGTGCCCGAGGGCTGGGCCGACCAGTGGGCCCCGTCAGTGGTGGCCACTATCGTCCCGCCAGCGCCCACAGCCCAACAGTCCGAGCTGGACGAGCAGCTCACGGCGTACAAGTCAGCTGTGGTGCCTGAGCTTTGGGCAACCCAGGGCGTAGACCCGCCATCGGCCGTCGAGACGATGGTGCCTCCTGCGCCCACTGCCCAGCAGGTAGACGCGGCCGGGCAGGCCACCGCATAGAGGTTGTTGGTGGTGCCCGAAGCCTGGGCCGACCATGACGACCCATTGTCCGTGGTGGCCACTATCGTCCCGCCCGCGCCCACCGCCCAGGCGGCGGAGCTGCCGGTCCCGTCGTAGGCGACGCCGTACAGGGCGCTGGTGGTCCCCGAGGCTTCGCTCTGCCAGGAGCTCCCGTTGTACTGGAGCACAGTCCCGCCGTCGCCCACCGCCAGCGCGTCGCCGTTGGCTAGCACCGAGGAGACGGCCCTCAAGGTGGGCCCCGCCGGCGGGGCCGTGGTTGTCGTGGCCGGCGGGGCCGTGGTTGTCGTGGCCGACGTGGTCGAGGTCGTGGCGGCCGTGGTGGTGGTCGTGGCCGACGTGGTCGAGGTTGTGGCGGCCGTGGTGGTGGTGGTGGTCGTCCCCGGCGGGGTCGTACCAGCCGGAGGCAGCTGGCCCACCATGAGGGTGAACTGGGCGGGCACGCTCGCCCCCAGGTTGTCGGTCACCTGGGCGGGGAACGTGTAGCTGTGGCCAGCGGCCGAGGCCGGCGGGGTCCCGGTGAGCATGCCCTGGGCCGACAGGGCCAGCCAGGCAGGCATCGGGTACCCGTTTGTGGTTGCAGGGACCGACCAGGCATAGGGCAGTACCCCACCACTGGCCAGCAGGCTGACGCTGTAGGGGGTGCCCGGTCCCGCTTCGGGCAGCAAGTGGCCGGTTGCCACGCTCAAGGCAGGCGCCACGCTGAGCCCTGTCACTTCGGCGCAAGCCTTCGCCCCGGCAGAGTCGCTCACGCACAGCTCGAGCGGGTTGGCGCCACCGCCCGCTTGGGCCGGCACCCCGGAGATGACGCCGGTAGACGCGTCGAGCGACAAGCCCGCGGGCCACGAGCCGCTCCTCAGGCTCCAGGTGTACCCCCCGCTCCCACCCTTGGCCACCAAGGTGGCCGTGTAGGCCAGGCCATCCTCGGCGGGTGGCAACGTGGTCGTTGCCAGCACCAAGGGCCTGGCTACCGTCAGGGCCAACTTGGCGGAGGCGTGGGCGCCCCAGTAGTCCGTGGCGGTGACGTGCAGGATGGTGGTCGTGCCCTGTCCCGCCAGCGCAGGCACACCGCTGATCGTCCCGGTCGCGGGGTCGAAGCCGAGCCCGGGCGGGAGTTGGTCGGAGGGTGCCAGCGACCAGAGGTAAGGAGGCGTGGTGGAAGAACCGGCCGTGCAGGTCGTCGGCGAGCCGACGGTCACGGTGCAGGTGCCCAAGTTGTTGACCGAGAGGTCCCTCGGGGTACCTCCGGTGGCCGCCAGCGCAACGCTGTAGGCGGTCCCCGGGCGGGCGGTCGGTAGAGGCGAGCTGGTCGTGACCGTAGGGCGCGCCACCACGCTCACTGACAGCGAGGCCACCAGGTGGGCACCCTGGTTGTCGGTGACCAGCACCTTGAACGGGCCCTGGGTGCCAATGCTGGCAATGGAGCCGGTCAGGGAGCCGTCGCTGGCCAACGAGAGCCCAGCGGGCAGGTGCCCAGGTGCCCATCGGTAGGGCCCCACCCCACCCACCGCCTGCAGGACATAGGAGTAGGGCACCCCGGCGTCGGCCGTAGGAGGCTGGGGGACAGAGCGCAACGGGGGTGCCACCACCAGCCTGAAATTGGTTACCCAAGCCGGCCCGCCCGAGGCGTCTTGGACGTCGACGGCAACTATGTAAGAGCCGGCGGCGAGCGGGGTGCCCTCGATGGCCTCCAGGCTGCAGGGGGACGAAGCCAGGTGGCACGGGCTCGGCAGTGCCGCCAGCCGCAGCCCGGGCGGGAGGCTCCCCGGCTTGCCGACCTGCTGCCAAGCACCGTTGGCTCCTTGGACGAACGTGGCCCGGGCAGCCCAGCTGTAGGGGGGCGAGCCGCCTTGGGCCAGCAGGGCCACGGGCTGGGGCGGGCTGCCCACCTGGTGCAGCCCGTAGGGGACGCCCTGCTCAGCTTCGGGCAAGGGGCCTTGGGTCATGATGGCTACCCCCACCGGTACGGTGACCGCGAGCGTGGCCGTGCCGCCCAGGGCGTCCGTTACCTCCACGAGGGCGGACGAGGTGTAGACCTTTGGCGGGCAACTGCCCGCCCCACCCGGTGGGATGCCCGGGTAGCCGAGGATGGAGCCGTCGGGGTACAGCTTCAGCCCGCAGGGCAGGGCGCCCCTCACGATGCTCCAGGTGTAGCCAGGCACCCCGCCGCTGGCGGTGAGCTGGGCGTAGTACACGGGTGCCACCGGGCTGGTGCTCGAAGGAGGGAGCAGGTCTGGGCTGGTCACCTGCACGGGCGGGACGACCGTGACGCTGAACGTGGCGGTGGACTGGACGCCAAAAGCGTCCGTAGCCACCTCTTGGAAGGTGTAACTGCCCTGCGAGCCGGGCAGCGGGATCCCGCTGACCGACCCGGTGGCAGGGTCGAAGGACAGGCCCGGGGGCAGCTCGTCGTAGCTCCCAGCTGGCGGGACAGCCCCGGGCGCCAGCCCGAGGAGCGCGAAGTCCGTCGTGCCCGAGCCTCCGCTCACCGTGGGCGTGTAGCTGTAGGCGGCCCCCACCTCGGCATCGGGCATCGCGGCACCGGTGAGGGAAAGTGGGGGGGCTACGTAGACCCCGAGGTCTTCGCAGGCCACGAAGGGGTTGCCCGTGCCACCGCCGAGGGCGTCGGTCAGGCTGACGGGCACGTTGTAGAGGTTGGACGAGCCTGGAGGGGGCGTCCCGCTCAAAGCCCCCGTAGTGGGGTCGATCGAGAGCCATGACGGCTTGGAGCCGGGAGCGGTTGGCCCGGGGCACGCCGAGCTCGCCGACCATGTGTAGGGGGGCTCGCCTCCCTCGGCTTGGGGTGCGAAGCTGAAGGGCACGCCCTCTTCGGCAGGGACCGTCGTGGCCGGGATGCTCAGCTCGAGCGCCGGGTGGAGCGGAGGCAGCTCCAGGGAGTCGGTACTGGTGGTTTGCGTGTCCGAGACCGGCATGGCGAAATCGTGGGGGGAAGTGAAGTAGCTGGCCGGCGAGCTCGGCGGGAAGTAGCCCTCGACCGTGCAGGCAGTACTTGCTGCGGGCGGCGCGGGCAACTGCCCCGGGGCCACGTAGAGCTCGGTCACTACTTGGGTAACGGGGCCCGCGTAGTAGATGAGGCCATAGCTCCCCCCGGGGCCGCCTCCGCTGGGGCAGGTGTACGGGTAGGTACCACCCTGGTTGGAGGGGGTGATGGGCAGCTGGTAGGAGTAGTTGACCCCTGCCTCGGCGTCTTTGAGCGGGTAGGACTCAGGGTGGACGCCGGGGACCAGGGGTATGACAAGGCACACCGGGGTCAGGTTCTTCAGCACGTCGGTGAGGGTGATGCCGATCTCCAGGTCCTGGCCTGAAAAGTTGAGGGGCAGGCCCGGTGTGCTCAAAGTCAGCGTCGCGCTGCTGGTCACGGCGCTGGCGCCCGAGCTGGCGCTGGTCGTGTTGGTCAGGCTGACCAGGTCCTGGGGGTAGTTGTCGGCGCAGGTGACCTGCGGGTACCACTGCGTAGAGCTGTCAGCCAGTGCGAAGCTGACCGGCCCTGAGGGCGCGTTGAAGCCGGGCGAGCCGGTGCCTGTGTAACCCTGGGCTTGGAGCTTCACGACGTAGTCTTGGAGCAGGGTGCCCGTCTCCAAGCTGGGGAGCACGTACAGGCCCTCTGGGCCCGGCGCCGGCGTGGACAGCACCGGTGGGGAAGCGGCAACGGTGACGGTCACGATCGGGATCGTGAGCTGGGCGTTGAGGCCCAGGCTGAACGACCCCAGGGAGATGCTGGCTTGGAACCCGACTGCGGCTTCCAGGCCGAAGCCCAGCTGCCAGACCGGCTGGCTCGTGGACAAGGCCAGCTTCGCGAACCCGTCTATGCCCACGTAGGGGCCGATCAGGGGCATGGGCAGCGGGCTGGGAGGCATTGGCTCCCAAGGGACCACGCCGATGTTGAAGGTCACCTTGGGGCCGATGGACAGCTTGAGGTACCCGCCGCCGCTCCAGCTGGGGGCCTTGCCGCCTGGGCAGGTGCTGGCGAAGCAGTTCTGGGGGGTGTAGCTGTGGATCGGCGAGAGCTGGCCGTTGGCGTAGGAAGCGCCGACCTGGAGGGTGAAGCCTTGCTGGCCGGCGGCCGAAGCCTGGGCGTTGACCTCGGCCTTGGCCGTCAGGTCGACTTCGAACACAGGGCTGATGTTGATGTCCACTATCCCCAGGTCGATCGGTATGCCCACCGTGCCCAACAGGTTGAACGGCGGCACCAGCTTCCAGGTCACCGTGCAGTCGAGCCCGGCACTGAACTTGAAGCTGTACTGGACGCTTTCGACCACCGTCAGGTAGGCGTCCGCCTGGAACCCTCCCCCCGGGCTCCAGGACGCGTCCATATGAGGCGTGACCGTGAAGGTGGGGTTGGCCAGGTTGAGCTGCCCGTTGAGGTCGAGCCCGCAGGTAGTGCTCGGCCCGCCCTGGTGGACGCCCTGGTGGACGCCCTGGTGGACGCCCTGGTGGACGCCCTGGTGGACGCCCTGGTAAGCACCCTGATAGGCCAGCTGGACCTTGCCTCCCAGCGCCCTTACCTGGGCGGCAGTGAGCTGTTCGGTGCGGCCGTTCACGTTCAGCTCCCCTCGGGTGACGGCCTCGGTGAGCGTCGCCGGCTTGGCTGTGAGGTAAAGGGCCCCGTTGGCCGTTGCCAGGCTGGTCACCTTCACGAACAGCCCGAGGGGCAGCTGGGCGCTGGCCGGCGCGTTGAGCACGTCGCCTTGCTGGATGGCTGCCAGGTCGGGCGGCTCCTCGCCGCTCCAGCTGAAGGAGAGGTCCGAGCCGTTGGGGGAGGCGGAGGTCAAGTCGGCCAGGTCGGCCGGCCCCAGGACCTTGGTGGTCTGAGGGATGGTCACCAGGTAGCTGACCCCGACCACCGCCTCGTGGCCGGCCACCACCTGAGCCGGGCTGCCCGTCACCGTCGGGTAGTAGGTGCTTGTGCCGTCACCGACCGGCTGGGCGCGGACGGCGTAGGTGCCCGGTGCCACCTTCAGCACCGTCGTGGAGCTGAGGTGGGCGGAGTAGCCGTCCGGGCCCCGGACCAGCACTGAGCCCACCAGGCCAGCTGGCAGTTGGTCGACGGTGATCGCGAGCGCCCCTCGTCCCCGGGCGACAGGGCCGGGGGCCGGCCCGGTGGCCAGTGTGAGGATGGTGCTGGCTCGGGCTCCCCGGCGGTCGGACACCGCCACCGTCAGCTCCGCGATGGCCGCGGCGAGGGGGACGCCGGTGATGGCACCGGAGGTGGCGTCGAGGGCCAAGCCCCCTGGCAACGAACCGTGCTCGATGAGCCACCGGTAAGGCGGGGTGCCCCCGGTGGCGACCAGGCGGGCGCGGTAATGCTGGCCCACTCGGCCCGCAGGCAGTGCCAGGGTGGTAATGCGGAGGCCTTGGGGACCGGCTTGGGCCCGGCTGGCAAAGGCGGCAATGCCGGCCAAGGGGGAACGAAGGTGCAGGCTCACCACCGAGCCCAAGGCCCGCGCGTCGCCGAAGGGGAGCACGCCCCCGTTGGCTGTGGCGAGCCAGTACCCCTTGCCGTCTTGGGTGGGGGCGATCCCGACGACCGGGGAAGCATAGGGACGAGGGGAGAAGCGGGGCGCGTTGCCAAAGCTGAGGGCCCTGCCGTCCCGCTCTGCCAGCCAGTACCCGCGCCCACCCGGGGTGGCCGCCATCCCTACCACCACCGAGCCCTTGAGCCCGGAGGGCTCGCCCCAGGCCCGGGCGTGGCCGAACGCGAGCACCTGGCCGGAAGCTGTCGCCAACCAGTAACCCAGGCCACCGGAGGTGGAAGCGATAGCGCTCACCCGCCCGGCCACCCGGGGGTGCCCGGCTGGCCTCAGCCGGCGGGCGTCACCGAAGGCGAGCACCTGGCCGGTGACGGTGGCCAGCCAGTAGCCGTGCCCCGTCGCCGTAGCCGCGATACCTACCACCCGCTGGTGACGGGGCCGGGCCGGCCAAGCGCCGTAATAGCGCGCGTCGCCGAACGCGTAGACCGCCCCCGAGGCATTGGCCAGCCAGTAGCCGCCACCGTCGGGAGTGGCCGCGACCCCCACTACCGGGCCGTTGACGCGCACCGCTGGCTTGGCGTTGGCGAGCTCCTCGCTGCCGAAGGCGAAGACGTCCCCGTTGGCCGAGACGACCAGGTAGCCCATGGGCCGCTCCGGGGGCCGCCGGGGGGCGGCCCTGTGCCTGGGCCCCGACGACTTGGGCTCTACGGCATGGTGGGCGGCCCATGGGCGCAGTGCGGCGCCGGCTGGCTGAGCGGGCTGGGGTGCCAGGCTGGCTGACAGGGCGAGGTTGCCGGACAAGGTAACGGTGGCCAAGCAGGCCGCGACGCTTCGGCGGGTCATGACAGCCGAGCATGGGCGCAACCGGCCACCAGCCACATCGGGCAAACGCCCCATATTTGGGATATTTGGGGCCCCCGAGGTGGCGTCTTGGCCGAGCTGACCGGTTGCCCCCGCTGTGCATGGGCCGGGTGCACTTAAGGTTCCCCCAAGCCGGACGATGTTGTACCCGTGAACACGTGCAACGTTGTGTGCGTGACCATGCGCGACCCGGCGCGTCCTCGGCTAACAGCGGGCACCGACGGCTGGCGGTAGGGGCCGGTCGTGGCCGCTGGGGCTGCCGAGGCGGGCAGGGGGCTGCCCGCTCCCTGGGCGATCACCGGCCTAGCCGAGGGCCACGCCCGCGTGCTGCGTGGCCCGGGCCACGGGCTGCCCGCTCCCTGGGCAAGCACCGGCTGCCCGGCCCCTGTGGCGGGCACCGGCCCCCGGGGCCCTGAGCGGCCGAGCTGGCCGGGTCGGGCCATCGGTGTGGTCTCCCCGTACCTGGCCGGCACCTACTACGGCGCCCTCATCTCGTCCATAACCCGGGTGGCGTGGCAGGAAGGGTTCCGGGTGGTGTCGGTGCAGACCGCCCTGCCAGGCATGGAGCTCCACGAGGGCGTGGCCGCCAAGGCACTGGACCGGGTGGGCTGGGAACGCTTGGCCGGCTTCGTGGCCATCGGTGCCGCGACGCCCCCGGGTTACCTGGCCGAGCTGAGGCAGGCCGGCAAGCCGGTGGTGGCCATAGGCCACGAGGAGCCAGGGCTGGCTTGCCCGGTGGTCCTGGTCGACAACCGGGGCGGGATCCGCCAGGTGGTCGAGCACCTGATCAGCCACGGGCACTCCCGGATAGCCTTTGCCGGCTGCCTGCAGCAGTTCGACACCCAGGAGCGCTACGACTCGTACCTGCGCACGCTCAGCGCTCATGGCATCCGTCCCGACCCTGACCTGTTCTTCGAGGCGCCAGACAACGTGGAGTTCGGGGGCTCGGTGGCGGGCCGGCGCCTGCTCGACGCCCGCCTGCCTTCGACGGCGGTCGTGGCGGCCACCGACCTCAACGCCGTAGGCATCATCAAGGTGCTGGCCCAGGCGGGCTACCGGCTGCCGGCGGACCAGGCCATAACCGGCTTCGACAACATCATGGGCGGGGCGCTGCTCAGGCCGTCCCTGTCCACCGTCTCGCAGAACTTCGACGACCTGGGGGTGCTGGCGACCAAGCTCCTCCTGCGGCAACTGGCGGGGGAGCAAGTCGCCCCCCGCCGTCACCTGGTGGCCACCATGTTCGTCCGGCGGGAGAGCTGCGGTTGTACCCGTGCCGATGTCGTGGCCGTGCCCAGCCACCTGCAGGACTGGCGGGACCCCGTCTCGGTGCTCTGCCGGCAGTTGATGGGGGCCCGGCCCTTGCCGGGCACGGCTTCGTCGCGGCCCGGGGCTGACGAGGCCCACCTGGTGGAGACCGTGGCCGGGGTGGCCCAGAGCGTGCGGGCCGCAGCCGCCGCCACCGGCGGGCCGTCGGCTGCCGACTTGGACCAGCTGAGCCACCAGTGCGCCGAGCTGTGCCGCCTGAGGCCCCACCAGTCGACCCACGACTTGGTGCTGGCCTTCTTCGAGCACTTGGGCAGCCAGCTGCGGGCAGCGGCGGGGGAGCAGGCCGGCGAGGTGGAGGCCAGGCTGGGCCAGTGCCGGGCGCACGTCCTGTTGGGCCTGGCCCGTGCTTCGTTGGAGGAGCGCAACGAGGCGTACTACTCCATGCGCCGGGGTGTCCGGGACGTGCACCTGATCACCATGGACCTCCTGGCCAGCCGGGAGGAACGGGACCCCCGCCTGCTCACCTGGCTCGAGCGCACGGAGGCCACCGCCGCTGTGCTCGGGCTGTGGGGCGGTGGCTCGGCGACCGGCTCAGGTCTCGCCGGCGCGCCCCGCCTGGCGGCCGGGACGGACGCGGCCAGCGCCCTCCAGCTGGTCAGCACCTACAAGGCGGGTGGCGGGGAGCTGCGGCTGGCTGCCTCGGCCTGCCGCGCCGAGGCCTTCCCTCCCGACGAGCTGCTGGCCGAGCTCGAGGAGGGCTGCGTGGTGGCGGTCATCCCCGTGGCCAGCGACCGGGCCGACTGGGGGCTGCTGGCGATGGTCGCCCCGGTGGACTCCTCGAGCATCGGCCAGGACATGCACTTCATGTGGGCCGCCCTGTTCGCCGAGAGCCTCGACCACATGGAGGTGACGAGCTCGCTCCGGCGCAGCGAAGAGCGCTACGCGCTGGCCGTGCGGGCCGCCAACGACGGGTTGTGGGACTGGGACGTCGCCCGGGACCGGGTCTACTACTCGGACCGCTGGAAAGAGATGCTCGGTTATGCCCCCCACGCCATCGGCGAGGCCCCGGCCGAGTGGCTGGAGCGTGCCCACCCCGAGGACCGCCCTGGGCTGCTGGCCCAGCTCTCCGAGCTCAAGCTGGGGTTGGCCGACAGCATATTGACCGAGCACCGCCTCCGGGCCCGGGACGGCAGTTACCTGTGGGTGCTCTGCCGGGCGCTGGCTGTCCCCGGCGGCGGCCAGCCGGCCCAGCGGGTGGTCGGCTCCCTCACCGACGTGACTGGGCGCCACCAGCTCGAAGACCAGCTCCGCCACCAGGCCCTCTACGACAGCCTGACCGGCTTGCCCAACCGGGTGCTGTTCGTAGACCGCCTGTCCCAGGCCATTTCCGAGGCCCGGCGCCACCCCGGGCGGAGGTACGCGGTCTTGTGGCTCGACCTCGACAACTTCAAGAGCCTGAACGACACCCGGGGCCACCTGGCCGGTGACCAGCTCCTGGCCCAGGTGGCCGAGCGCATCCGGGCCAACCTGAGGGAACCGGACACCGCGGCGCGCTTTGGCGGCGACGAGTTCGCTGTGCTCCTCCTCGACGTTGCCGGCCCCGACGCCGTCCAGGGGGTCGCCCAGCGCCTGCTCGAGGACCTCCGGGCGCCCTATGAGGTCGACGGGGGCCAGTTCGTCGTCACCGGCAGCGTCGGGGTCGTCATGGGCACCAGCGCCTACGAAACCCCCCAGGACGTGCTGCGGGACGCCGACATCGCCATGTACCGGGCCAAGTCGGCTGGCCGGGGGACGTCCCACACGTTCGGCCCGGGCCAATAAGGGCCCTTCGGCCCCGGGGCCACCTGAGGCGGCCCCGGGGTGCCCGGGCGCCTTTCAGGTGCTGGCGATGCCCACCACGGGCAGGTCGGCTTGCAGCGCCGCCGGCCGGGGCCAGGTGGCGGCGTTGCCGAAGCCGTAGACCGAGCCGCTGGCACTGGCCATGTAGTAGCCGCCGTTGCTGGGCGTGAGGGCTATGCCGACGATGTCGGAGACGTGTACGTGGCGGTCGGGGAGCGAGCCGTAGAACTTCACCCCGCTCCCGAAGACGAACACCCCTCCGTCGGCCCCCACCAGCACGTAGCCCCGCCCCGAGGACGACGCCAGGATGGCGCGGATGTCGTGGACGTGGACGTGCATGCTGGGCAGCGAGCCGTGGAACCGGACGGCCCCGAAGGAGAACACCCCTCCGTCGGCCCCCGCCAGCAGGTAGCCGGCGCCGTTGGGGGCGGCCACCATGCCCACGATGTCGTGCACGTGGGCCTTTGCCCCCGGCAGCGAGCCGTGGTAGGAGGCGTCGCCGAAGGCGAAGAAGCCCCCGTCCCGGCCCACCAGCCAGTACCCCTGGCCGTCGGTAGTGGGCGCGATGGCCACGATGTTGGCCACGTGCACCCCCAGGGCGGGGAGGTCGCCGTGGTAGGCCGCGTCCCCGAAGGCTGCCACCGTGCCATTGGCGGTCACCAGCCAGTAGCCCTTGCCGGTGGGCGTGCTGGCGATGCCCACCACCGGCCCGCTCGACTTGGACGGGCTGATGCCGCCGAGGTCCCGGGCGGCACCGAAGGCGTAGACCCGTCCCCGGGCGGTGGCCAGCCAGTAGCCGGGGGCCGGGAAGCTCACCACCTCGCTGAAGACGCTGGAGGCGGACGCCCGGTAGCCGGCCGAACCGGAGTAGACGGCCTGGACCTGGTGGTCACCCCCCGACCAGTAGGTGGAGGTGCAGGTGGCCAGGCCGGTGGTGGCCGGCAGGCCGCTGCAGCCGGGCACCGGGGCGCCGTCGATGGCGAAGGTGACCTCACCCCCTACGGGGGTGGGGGTGACCCTGGCCGTGTAGGTCACGGCCTGGCCGATCTGGGCCGGGTTGGCCGAAGAGGACACCGACGTGGTGGTGGGGGCCAGCCTGACAGTCTCGGTGTAGCTGGCCGAGGTGGAAGCGCTGAAGCTCCCGTAGCCCGAATAGGTTGCCACCAGCTTGTGGGCACCGGCCACCGCGTAGGCCACGGCGCAGGTGGCGGTGCCCGCCTGGGGGTTGACGGCCTGGCTGGCGCAGCCGCTCAGCACCGCCCCGTTGTCGGTGAACTGGACGGTGCCCCCCGGGGGGACGGGGGTGACCCGGGCGCTCAAGGTCACCGCCTGCCCAACGGTGGCCGGGTTGGCAGAGGTGGACAGGGTGGTGGCTGTGGTGGTGACCAGCACCGCCGGCGTCATGAGGGACCAGGCCGAGCCGGTCATCCGCTCGATCAGGGCCTGGTCCTCGGTGCCGTTGTTGTAGTACCCCACAGCCACGCACGAGGTGGCGGAATAGCAGGACACACCGGACAGGACGTTGGCGCCCGAGCCTTGGTTGGGGCTGGTGCGCAGCCCCCAGCTGCCCCCCGTCGTGGCCTCGACCAGGCTTTGGGCGGTGCCGTTGGCCAAGTAGTAGCCCACGGCCACGCACTGGCCAGGGGGGCAGGCCACGCTGGCCAACCGGTTGGCCCCCGCCCCCCGGTCCGGGGCTGGGGCTACCGCCCACTGGCCGCTGGCGGACCTAAGGACCAGGGCCTGGTCCAGTCCGTTGGCGCTGTAGTAGCCGACGGCGCTGCACGAGGTGGCCGACGAGCAGGCCACCGAGGCGAGCCGGTTGTCCCCGTTACCCTCGTCCGGGCTTGGCGTCACGCTCCAAGTGCCGCCTGAGAGCGTCTCGACCAGGGCCTGGTCCTCGGTGCCGTTGTTGTAGTACCCCACGGCCACGCAGGCGGTGGGCGAGCTGCAGCGCACCGAGGAGAGCACGTTGTCCCCCGAGCTGGCGTCCGGGCTCGGCGTCACGCTCCAGGTGCCGCCCGAGAGCGTCTCGACCAGGGCCTGGTCGTGGCGGCCGTTGTTGTAGTAGCCCACGGCCACGCAGG
>JAJPKN010000028.1 GCA_021323695.1 Actinomycetota bacterium
CAACGGCTTTGTCTTTGAACTCTGGGCTGAAGGACCGCCTCTGTGGTGCCATGGGACCTGTCTACTCCTCTCATCGGGGAGTGACAACGGAACCGGGGTATGTTCAGACCTCGACGGCGATGCCTGGCGGAGCAGCTCGGTGGCCAGCGAGTGGCGCAGCATGTGCGGGCTGAACTCGATCCCGGTGCGGGTCCGCAGAGCGGTGACAAGCCGGTAAACCGCCTGGTAGCGCATCTGCTCCCCGCGGGGCTCGGCGAACAGGTTGACGAACACGTAGTCGCAGTTGGTCTCGCCGTACTCCTCGAACATGTACGCGGTGTAAAGGCGCACCAGGCGGCCGTGATCGGGATGGTGGCCACCTCGGACACCTTGGCCCGCGCCCCGTTTGCGTTGTCGGCCCGGGCCACGATCAGCAGCTCCCGGCGGTGGGACACGAAGTCGGCGTGGCGCAACTCGAGCGCCTGGCCTATGCGCATCCCGGTCTCGAGGCGACCGCTATCTCAGGGCCGCGTTGGTAGCAGGGCGCACGTGGACGGGCGGGCTTTGCCGCTCGTAGACCAGCTACCTCACGACATGAGGGGCAAGGGCACCAAGGATATCGAAGTGCTGCCTACTGATGGATGGTAGGGCGAGTCTGCTGAAGACGACGCCTTCACGGGTCTCAATCGGTAGGTCGAGGACTACTGGGACCGGAAGTACCCTAGGGGCCAGGGTGCCTCGAAGGACGTGCACTAGCCCACTGCCAGTTGCTCTCCGTGCCCCCCATGTCGCCCAATCGATGTTCGTCAACCAACCGTCGATCACCTGGGGCGCTAGCACAATGTCTTCCATCCCTGTCTCGTTGGGCAGCGCAACCGGGCGGCGCTTCAACCTAGGAGGCGGATAGAAGAGGCCACCTGACTCGAACGCTTCGAATGCGACGTTGACTTTGGGCGTAACGACCGAGGCTGAAGCACCGATGGAGCCAGCAACTATAAGGGCCGGGGCGGCTCCAACGATTGCCGCCACCACCACAATGCAGGCTCTCCATAGACCTCGTGGGAGCATTCTTTGTTGTGTAGCGCTTCCCGGGGCGTTGGAGCTGTTGCAACTACTGGTCACCGAGGTTCCTCTCCCATAAGGATGTAAGGATAGCTTTGGAGGCGTCGGCACGCCAACGATGTTGGGCGTCTCGCAGCGGATGGCTCGAATCGAGCCCGGCACCGCAAACGCCCTGCTCAGCGCCCCTAGCGCCCTCTTGGCCCTCACCGGGTCACCCAAGGGTTGTCCCTGGATAACCGGAGCCCGATCCGCTGAGATTGGCGTCCGGCGAAACGGATTGCTCGCTGAGAACTTTGGGACGGGTGGTTGCCTTGAGTGCCCGACTCGGACGGCTAGCTAGTCGGCGCTGACGCCGACGAGCTTGGCGAGCGCCGGCCAGGTGGACACGTGGGCGTCCAAGTCCCATGCGGGCAGCTATGCCAGCTAACTTCCCAAACCGAGCTGCCCAGCGTTGACAAAGTAACCCTCGACACCTGCGGGTGCCAACACTCGGAGGCCAGCCTCTCGGAACCAGCGGTTGACTCGTTCCCATGACTGCGTTGCAGCCGTCTGGCTCCCGTCTGTTGGGGCCTGTACCACCGCCAACCCCGAGAGATTGACCCGCCCAAGCGCGTACAAGAAGTGCCCGGCGTCGTGCTCGACGCTCGCCCAGCTGCGAGCAGACGTTGCGAAGGAGAGCACCTCGACAGCCGAAGAGACCCCAGGGCCGTGAACGACGGCATCGAATAGGTAGTCGTCGACATAGGTGCCGCGTCGAACCTCGAAGCCTCGGCGCCGGACCCTGCCTACGATCTGGTCCAAGAGACGGCCCTTGGTCAAGACTGAGCTTCCATGACCCCGCGGTTGTACGTACGCCCGGTATAGCGCTTGAAGGACCACGTCAGCATCGCTCACGGCTGTTGGCCTCGGCTCAGTTAGGCAAAGCGAATGCTGCATTGAGCGGTGCCATTCTTCCAGGGCCACCAAGCCCGGCTTGTGGGGAGCAGAGAACTGCTGTTCCAGCCCGGCAATGACGTCATCGAGAATCCCCTGATCGTGAAGCCGCGGGCTAACCGAACTGAGCGGTGCGGCCTTTACCCCTCCGAACTCCCCGTCGGGGCTCACGAGAATGACAGCAACGTTGCGAGCTTCGTCCCGTGTGGCATCGGCGCGCCATCTGAGAACTGAGAAGAATCCCTGGTCAGACATCAGTTCCTCCATTCCGCCATGGCTGAGGCGAGGTTGTCTCGCCGGACCGCCAGCCACCGGGCCACGGCCAGGCGCCGGTCAGGCGGCGACCGCCAGGCGTCGCCCAAGGGCACCTGGCTCACGGCGTGCAGCAAGTCCGTGTCCGTAATGGCTTGGACCGTCTTGACGGCCTCGTCCACCAACGAGGGGTCACTCCCGAGGTTGTGAGCGACTCCAGGGATCGGCGTGATGACGACTGATATCGGGAGCGGGTTGCTCAGGTTCCCGAAGCAGTCGCCATGGTCGATCGAGCAGACCCGACCAGTGGTCAAGTTCACGAGAACCTGCTGGTCGTTTACACCGAGCCAGCTCTGGAACACCACCGTCTTGGCACGCGACCGAGGCTCTACTGCCCCCGCCCGGAGCTGACCGCTCGCTACCAGGGGCTGCAGCTCTCTGGCGTTGACAACCCCCTCCAAGTGTTCAACTCCACAGACAATGCCGAGCAAGTGGTTCGCAGAACCGTCTGCTGGGAGTGCCATACTGGTGACTCGCAGCACCTTAGCGAGCGGGCCGGCACCGATCTTGGCGGCCAGGCGACCAGCTATGAGCTCTGCCACCAAACCCTGTTGCACGTCGCCCTTTGTCCAGTAGGTCTTGCCGTCAATCGCCACCAGGGCACTCGGCCGGGAATACGACCTGGAGGGAGCCAGCGGCGCTTCGGCGAGGGCTTCGACCACTACGTAACCCTGAGCATCCAAGCTGAGCAGCCGCTCGGTCGTGAAGGCTTCGGTAATGACCTATAGTGCCACACGTATATTTTGGTTGGCTAGCGAGCTTCTCTTCCCCTCCTCTTCCTCCCCTTCGGCTAGCACGTCTCTCCTCGCCTCTCACCTCCGGACACGTCCGCCTCGCCTCGCTCCCTCATGCGTGGCAGTCCTCCCGGCCTCCTCGCGGTCGCAATCCGGCCTCTCTCCTGTCCGGCTTCCAGGCGGCCCGCCCGCGGCCCCTGGCGTGCTCTTTGTCCGCGTTCCTGCTCTTACCCCACTCTACCAAGACCTCCTCGAGCGGACGACGGGATTCGAACCCGCGACCCTCACCTTGGCAAGGTGATGCTCTACCAACTGAGCCACGTCCGCGTGGTGGGGGACATTCTAACGCTTCCCCACAAGGGGGGCGAGGAGGCACCCCAAGCGCTCCCCCGGCTGCACCGGCCCCGCCCCCACCCCGGGCACGACCTCTTGGCCGGGACCCTCCGGGTTGGCGCGGACGCTTCGCGTCGGCATGGACGTCTCTAGCGCCTCACCGGCACCACGCACTCGCTCGGCTCGCCGACCACGCCGGGCTGCAGCACCTGCACCACCAAGCCGTCGGCCGGGCACGGGCTAGGGTGCCCAGGGACCAGCACCGACACCACCTTGACCGCCGCGTTGGGCTGTGTGCACGGCACAGGGCTCGGTGAGTAGCGAGGGGAGCTGGGCGTCCCCCCGGTCTGGGCTAGGCACTGGCCCTTGAGGGCCTGGGCGGCGGCGATGTCGGCCGGCCCGGCATGCCTGGGCGGCCTGGTGGCCTGCCAAGCGGCAACAGCCACGATGAAGGCTGCCACCAAGATGGGGACGACCCGGTACGGAGAGCGCATGGACGGGCGGGCCTCCATGGCGTTGGGCCGGTGCCCACCGACCTCCGCCACCCCCTCGGCTGGCCCCCCTTCACCCCCAGCAACCGGCTCTGTGCTGGCAACGCCGGCCCAGGCCGGCGGCAGGGGCGGAGCATCTGCCCCCGGCTCCCATTGCACCCAGTACCCAAGGCCCTCGTTGAACCAGCTCAGCACCCCCGCCGACGAGCGCCGCCAGCGCACGCCCCGGTGGGCCAGCTCCTCGCCTCCTGCCTCGCCGCCCTGCTCGTCTGGTGACTTCTCCTCCAACCTGCCCATGCCAGCCGTCCCGACCACCTCGTCGTGAGCCACCTGCTCGCCGCCTACTTGAGCAGGCGGGACAGGCGCCGGTCCGCCAGCACCTTGCCCCCGGTCTGGCACTGTGGGCAGTACTGGAAGCTGCGGGTGGCCAGGTGCACCTCCCTGATCCTGGCCCCGCAGGCGGGGCACGGCTCGCCCCCGCGGCCGTGCACCGACAGGCCGGAACGCTTGGCGTCCTTCAGCTCCGCCGCCGGCGCGCCCATACTGCGCTCCACCGCGGCCCGCAGCACCCCGGTCAGCGCCGAGCAAAGCCGGCCCAGTTCCTCCGGGCTCAGGCGGTCAGCGGCTTTGAAAGGCGAAAGGTGAGCCGCCCACAAGACCTCGTCGGAATAGGCGTTGCCCACCCCGGCCAGCACGGACTGGTCCGACAAGGCCCCCTTGAGCTGGCCTCCGGCCCTGCCCAGGGCCTCAGCCAGCACGGCCTCGGTAAAGCCCGGGGCCAGGGGGTCGGGGCCGAGCCGGGCCACCCCTTCGACCGCCGCCGGGTCGTGCACGACCCAGATGGCCAGCCTCTTCTCCGTGCCCTGTTCGGTCAGGTCGAAGCCGGAGCCGTCTGAGAACCCGACGCGCAGGGCCAGCGGGCCCTTGCCGGGACGGGCCCTGCCCTCCGCCAGCCGCTCCCGCCAGTGCAGCCACCCCGCCCGGGCCAGGTGCACCACCGCCCAAAGCCCCGGGGCACCCCCGAAGCGGGTGCAGAGGTACTTGCCCCTGCGCTCGGCCCCTTCGACCACCCTGCCCACCAGGGCCTCGAGCGGCGGGTCGTAGGTCTTGAGGGCCGACAGGGACCCCAGCTCGGCCCGGGAAACGCTGAGGCCGGCGGCCCGGCGGGTGACGAAGGCGACCAGTGCTTCGACTTCGGGGAGCTCAGGCACTCGAAGGCCCCCTAACGGCCGCTGTGGCCGAAGCCACCCAGGCCCCGCTCTGAGAGCGGCAGGGCAGCGACCGGCACCAGCTCGGCCCGGGCCACCGCCTTTATGACCAGCTGGGCGATGCGGTCGCCCCGGCGGACCAAATAGGGGGCCTCCGGGTCGGTGTTGACCAGGAGCACCTTGAGCTCGTCGCGGTAGCCCGAGTCAATCAAGCCTGGGGCGTTGAGGACGGTGACCCCATGGCGCAGGGCAAGGCCGCTGCGGGGTTGGACGAAGCCGGCGTAGCCCGACGGTATGGCCACCGCGATGCCGGTCGCCACCAAGCCCCGGCCCCCGCCGGGGCGCAGGGCAACGTCCTCCCGGGCCAACAGGTCCAAGCCGGCGTCGCCCTCCCGGGCATAGGAAGGCAGCGGCAGGTCAGGGTCCAAGCACAGTACCTGCAGGCTGACCACGCTCCCACCGGGGCCACGAGGGCCAGCGGCCAGCTCCCGCGCGGCTGGCTGGGCTGGCCCGTCTGCTGTCGGCAAGGTGCTGCCGTCCACCTCGGTGGCCACCCCACCAACGTACGCGCTCCGAGGACGGGGGCCAACGGCTACCGGGGCTGGCTCGCTACCACCCGGCCGGCCTGGGCAGACGAGCCGATTAGAGTCGCCACCGTGCTCGTGTGGATGGACCTGGAGATGACCGGCCTCGACCCGGCCCGGGACGTGATCGTGGAGATGGCCACGCTGGTGACCGACGACGAGCTCGACATAGTGGCCGAAGGCCCCGACCTGGTCGTGGCTGCCCCGCCGGGGGCCCTGGAGCTCATGGACGACGTCGTCCGCCAGATGCACACCCGCAGCGGCCTGCTCGAGGCGGTCGCCGCCTCCACCGTCACCTTGGAACAGGCGGCCCAACAGACCCTCGACTTCGTCCGCCACTACGTGCCCGAGCCCCGGACGGTGCCCCTGTGCGGCAACTCCATTGGGATGGACCGGCGTTTCCTGGCTGCCTACCTGCCGGAGCTGGAGGCCCACCTCCACTACCGCTCGGTCGACGTTTCCACCATCAAGGAACTGGCCCGGCGCTGGTACCCTGAGGCCTTCGCCGCCGCGCCCAAGAAGCAAGGGGCGCACCGCGCCCTCGACGACATCAAAGAGAGCGTTGCCGAGCTGCGTTATTGGCGGGCGACGATCTTTAGAGAAAGATCCTTCACAACGCCGCCCTGACGTGGCAGCATGGGAGCACATACCGGTTGCAGGCGGCAACCGGGAGATAGCGGAGGTGGACATGAGCCGAGTGATGGACGCTCCCTTCGTTGAAGATGCGCTGGGGCACCGGCGCCGGAGCAGCCGCACCACACGCCACGCTGTCCGCAGCCACTTGCACGTGGCCGCGTGGGACGAAGAAGCCCTGGACGAAGCCGTGCTGCCCGTAGTGCCCCACGACGTGGGGCGCAAGGCGTCACCCAAGCCCAGGCGCGCCCCCGAGCCACCCCGGCGGGGAGGCTTCAAGGTCTGGAAGACCGCCTTTTGGAAACGCCGCCGCCGGTTGTGGGCCGAGCGCAACGCGGCGGCCCGCGCCATCGCCGAAGAGCCCTGAGCCGGGGGCCCTGCAGGGGACCTGCTAGCGCTGCGGCGCGGCCTAAGGTCGTCCCATGGAGTACCGCACACTTGGGCGCACCGGCGTGAAGGTGAGCCCCCTGTGCCTCGGGGCGATGATGTTCGGGGGCTGGGGCAACACCGACCACGAGGACTGCGCCCGCATCATCGGGCGCGCCCTGGACGAGGGCATCAACTTCATCGACACGGCTGACGTCTACTCCAATGGGGAGTCAGAGGAAATAGTCGGCGAGGCGCTGGCAGCGCTGGGCCCGTCCCGGCGCGAGGACATCGTGCTGGCCACCAAGGTCCACGGCAGCATGGGCCCCGGCCCCAACCGCCAGGGCAACTCCCGGCGGTGGGTCCTGGCCGAGTGCGAAGCCAGCCTGCGGCGCCTGAGGACTGACTACATCGACCTCTACCAGGTCCACCGGCCTGACCCTGCCACCGACATGGAAGATACCCTGTCGGCTCTGAGCGACCTGGTCCACGCCGGCAAGATCCGTTACTTCGGCAGCTCAACGTTCCCGGCCTGGATGCTCGTCGAGGCCCACTGGGCCTCCGAGCGCCGCGGCCTGGAGCGGCTTTCGACCGAGCAGCCCCCGTACTCGATGCTGGTGCGAGGCATCGAGGCCGACCTGCTCCCCGTCTGCCAGCGCTACGGCATGGGCGTGCTGACGTGGAGCCCGCTGGCCGGGGGCTGGCTGTCAGGCCGCTTCGGCACCGGCCGGGACAACACCAGCCGCCGGGCGTCGCGCCTGCCCGACCGCTACAACCTGGAAGACCCTGCCAACCAGGCAAAGCTGGCCGCGGTGGACCGGCTCGCCCAGCTGGCGGGCAAGGCTGGCTACAGCCTCCCCGAGATGGCGGTGGCCTTCGTGCTCACCCACCCGGCCGTCACCTCGGCCATCATCGGGCCCCGGACCATGGAACAGCTGACCGGGGTGCTGAAGGCCGCTGACATCCGCCTGGAGGACGCCATCTTGGACGAGGTCGACCAGGTCGTGCCCCCGGGCCAGGACCTCAACCCGGCCGACCATGGTTGGGCCCCTCCGTGGGTGAGCGAGGCACGCCAGCGGCGCAGGCCAGCCTGACCACGCCCGGCCCGCCTGGCCGCACCCGGCCCGCCTGGCCGGCACAACCCCCGTCCGGCGGCACCCGCCCAGCCCCAAGGCGCGGCTGGCCGAGTACCCTGTTGCCATGCTCGACCAAAAAGTCAAAGACCTGGCCAAAGACAAGAACTTCGCTGCCTTCACGACCCTGCTGCCCGGGGGCCAGCCCATGACCCATGTGATGTGGGTGGACGCCGAAGACGACCACGTGCTCATCAACACCGAGGTCCACAGGCGGAAGTACCTGAACGTGGCCCAGGACCCCCGCGTCACGGTCACGATCATCGACTCCAACAACCCCTACCGTTACGCGGAGGTCCGTGGCAGGGTGGTGGAAAAGGTCACCGGGCCGCGGGCACGGGCGCACATCGACGAACTGTCCAACAAGTACAACGGCAAGCCCTACGACCCCGACGCCATAACGAGCGAGCGGGTCATCTTGCGCATCGCCCCCGAACGCCAACGGGTCAACTGGTGAGCAGCCCAGGGGCAACGGGCGGGGTTGGCCCGGCCGGCTGCAAGCCGAGGGGCGGACGGCCGGGGGGCTGAGCTCCTAGGCCTTGGCCGCGACCAGAGCGGCCAAGGCCTGCGCCCCCGGCCCGTCAATGGGCAGGTGGGTGCCGTCGGCGTACAGCCAACCAGGGTGGGACTGGGCCAGCGAGTACCAATCGGCCAGCACCACGCGCGGGTAACGGGCCGCACCGGCGGCCAGTACCGAATTGACCGAAGCCTGCCAGGGACGGTCCACGTGCACGGTGACGAAGACGACCCGCGACGCCCCCTGCAGGTCGGCCATCATCTGGTCGAAATCAGCGGTGGTCACCGGCCCGTTGGTCCCCAGGCCGATGATGACCACTGCGCCCAGGCGGCCCTGGGCCTTCAACTGCTCCACCAGCGCCTCGCCCGCCGGCCACTGGCGGCTCACGGCCGCCTGGATGTCTATGCCGGGGATGTCCCGGCTTAGCGGCTCGGCGTAATCGAGCATCACCGAGTCACCGATGGCGGTCACATGGCCCTCCACGAACCCGGGGCCGGGGGCCGGCAACGGCGGCGATGCGACCGGCCCATGGGCGGCCACGGTCGTGGGGGCGCCCGTCGTGGGAGAGGCCGATGTGGGGGCGCCCGTCGTGGGAGAGGCCGATGTGGGGACGCCCGTCGTGGGAGAGGCGGTGGTGGGGGGAGCCGTGCGGCTCGGCGGTGAGGAGGCCGGCGCGCTGGGGGAGGTGCTTGGGGTGCCGGCCGGGGCCGAGGCCGTAGTGGGGGCCGAGGCAGCAGCCGCGAAAGAACCAAAGGTGGTGGCTGGTGGCCGGCGGGCAGCCGGCACCGGCCTAGCTTTGACGCCCCTGGCCGCCGTCTGGGCCCCCACGGCACAAGAAGACAAGCTGAGGGCGGCGAGGACGGCGAGGGCAGCCCAGGTGCCCAGGGGACGGGCGCGCACCGGGAGCGGGCGGGCGGCCTAGGCCCGGCCCTCGAACTCGAGCGCGAGGGAGTTGATGCAGTAACGCTTGCCCGTGGGCTGGGGGCCGTCGTCGAACACGTGGCCCAAGTGGCCACCACAACGCCGGCACACCACCTCAGTCCTGGTCATCCCATGGCTGTGGTCGGGCCGTAACGCCACCGCGTCCGCCACTGCGGGCTCGTAGAAGCTCGGCCACCCCGTCCCGGACTCGAACTTGGTGGTCGAGCTGAACAGCAGCGCGCCGCACCCAGCGCAGTGGTAGGTGCCGTCCCCGTGGTGGTGGACGTACTTGCCCGTCCAGGGCGGTTCGGTGGCCGAGCACCACAGGACGTCGTACTGCTCAGGGCTGAGCTCGCGTCCCCCCGGGCCGGCAGGGGGCTGGGCAACTGCCGGCACCGCACGGTCTTGTTCCATCTGTACCAGCCTACCCCCGGCCGGCCGGTTGGCCACCGGCTCAGGCACCCGCTACCGGGTACGCCCCCAGGCCCCCCCAGATATGCTCGCCCGCATGAGCGTGCAGGGGTTCGGGGTAGACATAGGTGGGTCGGGCATAAAAGGTGCCGTGGTGGACCTGAGCACGGGGGCCCTGGCCGCCCAGAGGTTCAAGCTGCCCACTCCTCAGCCCTCGTCGCCGCCCGCAGTGGCCTCCACCGTGGCCCAGGTGGTCGCCCACTTCGGCTGGCAGGGGCCGCTCGGCTGCGCCTTCCCGGCCGTGGTCCGCCAAGGGGTGGCCCGCACGGCCGCCAACATCGACCCCCAGTGGGTGGGCACCAACGTCCAAGACGTCATCGGTGCCGCTACCGGCCTGGCGGTCAAGGCCGTGAACGACGCCGACGCGGCCGGTGTGGCCGAGGCCACCTGGGGAGCGGCTCGAGGCGTGCGCGGCCTCGTGGTCGTGGTCACGCTCGGCACTGGCATAGGCACCGCCCTTTTGTACGACGGTGTGCTCGTACCCAACAGCGAGCTAGGCCATATCGAGCTCGACGGGGAAGACGCCGAGCGCAAGGCGTCGGCCGCGGTGCGGGAGCGGGAGGGCCTGAGCTGGGAAAAATGGGCCAAACGGCTCCAGCGCTATTTCTCCGCCCTGGAGTTCCTCCTGCGGCCGGAACTGATCGTCGTGGGCGGTGGCGTCAGCCGGCGAGCAGACAAGTTCCTCCCGCTGTTGACCCTCGACACCAAGATCGTGCCCGCCCAACTGCAAAACGAGGCCGGGATAGTCGGAGCAGCCTACCTCGCCTCCCAGTCCCCGCCGGCCTGATACCCCAGGGGAGAGGTGGCTGCCGCCTCAGCCCCCCTTTTCCCACTGCCGGGCACCAAGGCTCCCCCGTCGACGGCCAGCCCAGCCCCACCGGCACCCGGGGCGTCCCCGTCCGTGCCCACTCCGGGCTCCTCACCACCGGCCGACTGGCCCTCGAACTGGGTATGGTAGAGCTCGGCGTACAGGCCTCCGGCACCCACCAGCTCGGCGTGCGTGCCCCGCTCCACGATCCTGCCCCCGTCCACCACCAGGATCTGGTCGGCCTCCCGCACGGTGGACAAGCGGTGGGCGATCACGATCGAGGTCCGCCCAGCCAGCACCTTTTTCAGCGCACTTTGGACCGCGACCTCGGACTCGGAGTCCAGGTGGGCAGTCGCCTCGTCCAAGACGACCAAGTCGGGTGCCTTCAAGAGGAGCCGGGCTATTGCCACCCGTTGCTTCTCCCCCCCAGACAGACGGTAACCGCGATCGCCCACTACCGTGCCCAGCCCGTCGGGCAGCTGCGCCACCATGTCGTAGATCTGAGCGTCGCGCAAGGCTTGGACCAGTTCTGCTTCGGTCGCCTCCGGCCGGGCGTACAGCAGGTTGGCCCTGATCGTGTCGTGGAAAAGGTGCGGTTCTTGGGTGACCACGCCCACGGCTTCTTGGACCGAGGCCAAAGTGGCGTCCCTCACGTCCACGCCGTTTATGCGCACCGCGCCCTCGGTGACGTCGTAGAGGCGAGCCGCCAGGTGGCTGATGGTCGTCTTGCCTGCACCGGACGGGCCCACCAGGGCGACCAGCTGGCCGGGCTCAGCGACAAAGGAGATGTCGAAGAGCACCTGTTGCCCGCCCGCCCGCTCCAAGACCGCCACCGACTCCAAGGACGCGAGCGAGACTTCTTCGGGCCGCGGGTAACGGAAGCTCACGTGGTCGAAGACCACCCGGGCCGGCCCCCGGGGGAGCGCCACAGCACCGGGCTTGTCGTCGATCATCGGGGGCAGGTCGAGGACTTCGAACACCCGGTCGAAGGAAACCAGGGCCGTCATCACGTCCACCTGGACGTTGGACAGCGCGGTCAACGGCCCGTAAAGCCGGTTGAGGTAGAGGGTCATGGCCACCAGGGTGCCCACCGTCAACTGGTGGTGAGCCGCGGCCACTCCCCCGACGCCGTAAACGAGCGCGGTGGCCAGCGAGGCCGTGAGCATCAGGGCGCTGAAGAACACCCGCCCGTACATGGCCGTGGTCACCCCTATGTCGCGCACCCGTCCCGTCCGCTTGGCGAAGTCAGCTGCCTCACGCTCAGGTTTGCCGAAGATCTTGACCAACAACGCGCCGGCCACGTTGAACCGCTCGCTCATCATCGTGTTCATCTCGGCGTTGAGCGAGTAAGCCTCCCGGGTCACGGCCGCCAGGCGCCGGCCAACCCAGCGGGCAGGGAAGATGAAGACCGGCAGCATCAGCAGGGCCAGCAACGTTATCTTCCAGCTGAGGGCGAACATGGCGACCAGGGTGACGGCGACGCTCACGGTGTTGCCGACAACGGAATTGAAGGTGTCGGTGAAGGCCTGTTGAGCACCGAGCACGTCGTTGTTGAGGCGAGAGATGAGCGCACCGGTCTGGGTGCGGGTGAAAAAGGCGATCGGCATACGCTGGACGTGGGCGAACACCCGGTTGCGCAGGTCGAAGATCAGGCCCTCCCCGATACGGGCCGAGATCCACCTCTGCCACAGGCCGACCCCCGCGTCCAGCACCGCCAGGCCGGCCACGGCCAGCGCCAGCCAGACCACCAAGGTTGCGTCACGGTGGAGGATCCCCTGGTCCAATATGGCCCGGTAAATGAGAGGGTTGGCGTTGCCGATCAAGGCGTCCACGACTATGAGGGACAAGAACACGCCCAGCATGGCCGTATAAGGGCGGGCAAAGCGGGCGATGCGCCGGACCGTCCCCGGGGGCAGCTTGTGCTGCCGGACAGCCTCGTCCTGGCGCAGGCTGCGCATCAGGCCCCACGCCGCCCGGCCGCTGCCACCTCCCATGTGCATCATGGGCACCACTTTGTCACGCGCGCCCGCCTAAGCGGCCAAAGAGGCACTTCGTCCCGCGCGTGCCAAGCGGCCGGAGAAGCACTGTCGGAGCAGCCTTGCGCCTTGCCGGCCTTGGCTGGGGCTCGCCGGTCTCGCCCCGCTGACCAGCCTGAGCGGCCCGCCGCCCAGCATCCTCGAGGGCTCCTGGTCAGGGGAGGCCGTTGGCCGCTATCACGTCGCGGTACCAGCGGTAGCTGTCCTTGGGAGTGCGCTTGGCGGTGGGGTAGTCCACGTAGACCAGCCCGAACCGCATGGAAAAACCATGCGCCCACTCGAAGTTGTCCATCAGGCTCCAGACGAAGTAGCCACGCAGGTCGGCTCCCTGCTCGATGGCGGCCCGAGCGGCAACCAAGTGCCGCTCCAGGTACCAGATCCGCCTGGGGTCGTGGACGGCGCCGTCGGGGCCAGCATAGTCGTTCTCAGCACAGCCGTTCTCGGTGATGTAGAGCGGTACGGACGTGTACTCGTCGCGCACCCGCACCAGCAGCCTGGTCAGGCCCTCGGGGTCGACCTCCCAGCGTGCCCCGGTGTGCGGGGCGTAGACCCTCCCGACCCTCGCGATGCCCAGGTCGCCATTGGCCCCGGTCGTCACCGGTGGCGCCACCTCGTAGCCCGCCTTGCGGGCCGCGTCCAAGCGGCTGGTGTCGGCTATCACGTTGCTGCTGTAGTAGTTGAGCCCGAGGAAGTCCAGGGGGCGGCTGACCTGGTCGAGGTCCCCAGGCAAGACGGCGTCCCAACCGGGCTTGTAGCGGGCATAGTGCTCGACCATGTCTTGGGGGTAGCTGCCCTTGAAAAGCGGCCCCAAGAACAGCCGGTTCTGGAAGCCGTCCGCTCTTTTGGCCGCGGCCACGTCCAGCTCGTGGTCGCTGGCCGGGACCATGGGAGCGATGTTCAGGGCGATCCCGACGGGCGCCTCGGTGGCTTGGCGCAGCACCTCGGCCGCCCGAGCGTGAGCGAGCAGGGTGTGGTGGGTGGCCAGCAGGCCCTTGCTCACGTCGGCATAGCCAGGAGCGTGCTCGCCTGTCCCGTAACCGAGCCAGGCCACGCACCACGGCTCGTTCAGGGTGACCCACATGGCCACGGCGTCGCCCAGCGCTCCCACGACGGCTTGGGTGTACTCACCGAAGCGCTCGGCGGTGTCGCGCGCCGTCCAGCCGCCCACGTCCTCCAGGGCCTGGGGCAGGTCCCAGTGGTAGAGGGTGGCCACAGGCAGCACGCCACGCTGGCGCAAGCCGTCGACCAGGCGGCGGTAGAAGTCCAAACCCTCCTGGTTGGCCGGCCCTTTGCCGTCCGGCTGGACCCGTGGCCAAGCGACCGAGAACCGGTAGGCGCAGCGGCCCAGGCCGGCGACCAGGTCCAGGTCTTCTTCGAGGTGGTCGTAGTGGGCACAAGTGATGTCGCCGTTGTCCCCGTTGAGGGTACGCCCTGGCGTATGAGAGAAGGTGTCCCAGATCGACGGCCCCCTGCCCCCGGCACTGGCTGCGCCCTCGACCTGGTAGGCAGCGGTGGCTGTCCCCCACACGAAGCCTTCCGGGAACCTGGCACTGCTCGTCACGTGAACTCCCTCCTCAACCGACGCGACGTGACCCATAGGGCGTAGCCCCTGGGCGAGCCGGGGCGCCCCGGTACCAAACTGACCAAGCCTTGCCGGGGGCCGAGGGCGCTGCCCACCGCGGGCCACGCTACAGTGGTGATGGGAAGCGCTTCCTCATCAGTATAGTCGGTGCCCAAGTTGGACCAGAGGAGGACCATGGCAGCAGGTGGTGGGCACGGCTCGGGCCCGCCCACGATCTACGACGTGGCCAGGCACGCCAACGTCTCCATCGCCACGGTGTCCCGCGTCCTCAACAACCACGGCTACTTGCGGCCAGAGACCCGCGACCGTGTCCTGCAAGCTGTGCGGGACCTGCATTTCGTGCCCAACGGCCCCGCTCGCCAGCTGTCCAGCGGCACCACGAAAGTGATCGGCCTCGCCTTCATCCGTCCACCCGAAGACGAGATGTCCTCGGTGGAGGAAGACTCCCTGCTCTTCACCGATGCCGTCGTCCGGGGAGCAGAACTGGCCGCCCAGCGCCTGGGTTACTCGCTGCTGTTGACCGGCGTCACCGAGGGGGACTCCAGCAACGAGGTGGCCATGCTCACCGGCAAGGCCGACGGGGTGATCCTGCTCGACCGAGTGTTACCGGAAAAGCGGGTAGCAGCACTGGCCAGGCGTTCGCCCCTGGTCCTGCTGGCCGGGAGCGGCAAACCCCAGGCCGCGGTCAATGTCCGGGTGGACAACGTCCAGGGCATGCAGGCCATGGCCCGGCACCTGGTCTCCCACCACGGCTTCCGGCGGTTCGCGTTCATGGCGGGCAAGGAAGGGAGCCCGGACAGCACCACCCGGGAGGAAGCCTTCACCGATATGGCCCGGTTCCTCGGGGGGGAAGTGGAGCCCTCCGAGGAGGGCTGGTCGGCCGACTGGACCACGGCGGGCGCCTACCGGGCGACCCGGGCCAGGCTGGCATCGGGGGCCCCATTGCCTCAAGCGGTCGTCTGCGCCAACGACCAGATGGCAATAGGCGTGCTCCAGGCCCTACGCACGGCCGGGATCCGCGCCCCGGAGGACGTCGCCGTCACCGGCTTCGACGACATACCCATAGCCCGCCACTGGCAGCCTCCCCTCACCACCGTCCGTCAGCCCTCCCAGCAGCTGGGCTCAGCCGGAGTCGAAGCCTTGGTGGCCCTGATCGAAGACCGTCCCAACGCGCAAAGGGACCGGGTGCTACCTACCCAGCTCATGGTCAGGGCCAGCTGCAGCTGCCCCCCGCCACCTTACCCGGAGGCAGGCCTGCTAGACACAGGCCCGTGGAGGCCGGACAGCTCGACCACCTGACCAGCAGTTACTTAGTGGCAGGGCCCTGAGCTGGCCCATGGGCAAGCACGGGGCAGAGGGGAACAGGACCGCCAACCAAAGCCGTGGCCTCCAGCTGGCAGCCGGCGTCACCAGCGTGGCCTTGGCAGCTTCCCTGCTGGGGTGCGCACCGAGCCGTCTGCCCGCCGCCCCCACCCCAGCTCCCACCGGCTCGGCCTCGTCGGGCGCTGCCTCGGCCGGCCCTGGGCCAGGGGCCACGGCTGGCACCAGAGCCACGGCTGGCACCCAGGCCAAGGCTGGCCCCAAGGCTACTGCTGGGCCGGGGGCTACGGCCGGACCGGGGGCAGGCAGCTCCGGGCCGGCTGCCGGGACGGCACTGGTGGTCGCCGGCCACGTCGAGGCGAGGCTGGGCGACAACTTCAACCCGTTCGCCCCCTCCAGCACCCTTTCGCAGGTTGGCGCCCTGGCGTTCATCTACGAGCCCCTGCTGCTGTACAACGACCTGCAGGTCGACCGCTACTACCCCTGGCTAGCCGAGTCATGGAGCTTCAGCCTGAGCGGCCAGGCCATAACGTTTTACCTGCGGCCCGGCGTGACCTGGGACGACGGCTCGGCTCTCACAGCAGGCGACGTCGCGTACACGTTCAACTTGCTCCGCGAGTACCCGGACGTCAACCCGGCCGGCATCCCCATCGTCTCGGCCGTAGCCACCAGCCCGGAGGTCTTCACGCTGACGCTGAGCCGGCCGGGCTGGGCTTACCTGTACGACATCGCTCGAGTCCCCGTCGTGAAGGACGGTTTCGCCCAGGGCCATGACCCCGGCCGGTACTTGGTGCACGACCCCGATGGCACCGGCCCGTTCTGGCTGGCCAAAGCCAGTGACCTCACCCCCAGCTCCCTCGTGCTGCACGCCCGGCGGGGCTACTGGCAAGCCGGCCAACCACAGTTCCAAGAGCTGGTCTTCCCCACCTTCCAGGACAGCGCGGAGGCGGCCGAGGCACTTGTGAAAGGCAAGCTGGACTGGTCGGGCCCTCTGCCCGGGGCCAACGTGGCCCACCTGCCCAAGCAAGGCCCCGGCCTCCAGGTCTGGCTGCCACCCGTCAGCTCCGTCTGGTTGGTGCCAAACCTGGCTCGTTGGCCGCTCAGCTCGCTGGCTGTACGTCAGGCGCTCAGCGCCGCCGCCGACCGCCAGGCCCTTTCCAGTGCGACGCTGGGTGGCCAGGAACCACCGGCCACCACCAGTTCTGGCCTGGTGCTGCCCACCGACCGCCAGTACCTCGACGCTCACCAGGCGAACGACCTGAGCACCAGGGCCAACCCCGCCGAGGTACGGGCCATCATGGCCCGGGCCGGGTTCCGCATGACCAAGGCGGGGTACTGGGCCAGCCCCACCGGCAGGCTGGTCAGCTTCAGCATCGAAGAACCCCAGGGCTCCCCTTACGGAACGACGGCCTTGGTGTTGGCCCAGCAGTTCCGGGCGTCCGGCTTCGACGTCGTGGCCAACATGGTCCCAGCCGGGCAGCTGTCGGCCCAGCTGGCAGCCGGGCACTACGACGCGACCGTCCTCCCGGGCTCCACCGGCCCGACCCCCTTCTACATGTACCGGGACCTCCTCGACCCTTCTTTGCTCCAAGGGGGCGTGGCGCACGGCGGCGACTACGAAAGGCTGGGACCGGCTACGAGCCCGTCGGTAGCAGCCCGTGCCACAGCTGCCCTGGAGCACTACGAAGACAGCCCAACGGGCTCCCCCGCGGCCAACGCAGCCATCCGTGAACTGGCCTCCGTGGTGTCAGCCCGCCTGCCGGTAGTGCCCCTCTTGTACAGCGTGGCATGGGGGGCCTGCAGCACTGAGCACGCCGTCGGCTGGCCCAACGCCAACGAGCCGTACGAACCTCCGGAGCCAGCGCCGCCCTTCGACCTCTACACGGTTCTGCAGCTGACCCCAGTGGCCAGCTAGCACTGCTTGCCGTGGGGGCCGGAGCCTCGCCCAGGTGAGGGTGCGGCCCAGGGAGGCCTGGGGCCCGCTGCTTGCCGCAGCCGAACGGGCCTACGGTGGGGGCCATGGACCAGGCCATGGACGACGAGCTCGGGCCTATAGGCAACCGGCTCCCCGCCGACCAGGCCGCAGGCAACCCGGACCAGGCCGCAGGCAACCAACCCACCGGCGACCACCCCCCGGCCAGGCAGCCGGCGGGCGGCCCGCCTGCAGGCGGACGGCGTAGCTCGCCGACCAGCTGGGCCGGAGGGGCCTCCTTGCGCTACGGCAACCCGTGGGCTGACCCGCCCGAGGCCCGCGACCCGCTACGGAGGCTACGAGGCCGCCTGGTGCTGCCGGTCACGGTGTGGCTAGCCGGGGCCGCCCCGCCGCCAGGGGCGGGCACGCCGGCAAGCCTTGGGCCTGCCCCTCTGGCCGGCATCACGGTGTCCTCGGTGGTCCTGAGCCAGGGGGGGCCACCCATGCTGGCCGGCCTCATATCGCCCACCTCGGACGTAGCCGACCTGATCGCCCAGCCTCCGGGCCGCTTTGTGGTGCACTTGCTCCACGCTGAGCACCGCAGGCTGGCAGAGCACTTCGGCGGTGACATCCCAGCACCACCGGAAATGCTGGCCACCCGCCCTTCCGCCCATGGGCCGGCCCTGGAGGCGGTGGCGGACCGGCTGTACTGCCGTGCGGTCAGCCACGAGCCCTTCGGCTGGTCACTGCTCGTACTGGCCGAGGTGGAGGCGACCGAGGTTGGCCCGGCCGGCAAGGGCTTGGCTTGGTACCACGGCCAGTTCCACACGCTCGGGCCCGGTGCACGATGACCAGCGCCTATGGCCAGCCCTCCGGCACCTCTAAGAACCAGGTCTAGATCGACAAACCTCTATGTAAACTGTTGACGTGGGCGCTGGCTGGACCTCGCCAGGGTACCCACGTCGAGGCCACCGCCGCGAGGCCTGGGAAGCCATGCGCCTACAGTTCCTGCTTTTTGGGGAACAGAGGAGGTGCTGGTCAACGTGTACGTGTTCGGGATAGCTGCACTGCTCGGGTTGGGCGTGATGTGCGTGGCGCGCTGGTTCCAGCTGCCCTTGCGCTTGGTACGCCACAAGCTGAACTTCTCGCTCTACCCGGTGCTCGAGGTGGCCCTGGGGACCGGCGCGGCCTGGGCCATCCATTTCAACCTGTGGTCTTTGTGGCACGTGCCCATGCGTGCCGATTGGGTGGGGGTGACATTGACAGGTGCCGCCCTCGGTGGGACCGCGCAGTTCTTCACGGAGATCCTGGCCATGTTCTCCGGGCTGGGCCGCAAGCTCAACGACGAGGCCGAGACGATCGAGACCGTCGAACGGCCAAAGCTGGGTAGGGCTGCATAGGCCGAAGGCTTGGTAGCCAAGCAGCGCTGCCCGGCGGCCAGTGGCCCGGTGGCCAGGTAGCGTTGCCCCTGCCCAGTGGCCCGGTGGCGCTGCTTGGTGCCCGATGGCCCACCAACCGGTGGGGCAGCCAGGCGCGCCCCTGTGGGCACTGGGCTGCCCCAGGGCAACCTCCGAGAACCGAAGCCGCTCCCGGCCCTAGGGTTTGGCCATGGACCTCCGCATATTCACTGAACCCCAGCAGGGTGCGTCTTACGACCAGCTCCTGGCGGTGGCGCGCACCGCCGAAGAGCACGGCTTCGGTGCCTTCTTCCGTTCCGACCACCTCCTGCGGATGGGCAGGGCCACCGGCTTGCCCGCCTACACCGATGCTTGGACAACCCTCGCCGGGCTGGCTCGGGACACCAGCACCATACGGCTCGGCACCCTGGTCACCCCGGTCACCTTCAGGCCGGTCGGCAGCTTCCCCGCCATAGTCGCCCAGGTCGACCACATGAGCGGCGGCCGGCTCGAAGTGGGGCTGGGGGCCGGCTGGTACAAGGAGGAGCACGAGGCCTATGGCCTCCCGTTCCCTGGTCCGAAGGCCCGTTACGACCTCCTGGAGGACCAGTTGCAGATCCTCTTCGGGCTCTGGTCGGCCGGGCCGGGGGAAGGCTTTGACTTCTCGGGCCGGACATGCAGTGTGCACCTGCAGGCCGACCCGCTGCGCCCTCTGCAGCGGCCTCACCCGCCGGTCATATTGGGGGGCGCGGGCGGACGGCGCAACTCGCGGCTGGCAGCTGCCTACGCCAACGAGTTCAATGTCCCCTTTGCACCTCTGGAGCAGGTGAAAGCTGTCTACGGTGCTGTCCGCCAGCGCTGCGAAGCCACAGGGCGCGACCCAGCCAGCATGGTCTGGTCGGTGGCGCAGGTCCTGTGCTGCGGGGCTTCCGAGGCCGAGGTCGCCCGGCGGGCCAACGCCATCGGGAGGGAGGTAGGCGAGCTGCGTGCCAACGGGCTGGCCGGGCTCCCGGGGGAGGTGCTGGACAAGATCGGGGCCTTCGCCCGAGCCGGGGCCCAGCGCATCTACCTCCAGGTGCTCGACCTTTCCGACCTAGACCACTTGCACCTGGTGGCTGAGGAGGTCATGGCCCACCTGCCGGGCTGAGCCAACCTCGGCCCGCCACCGGGCCTCGGCTCTGGGCGAGGCCAGCTCCTGCTGCCCGTGACCCCTGCTACTGGGGGACCTCTTCCAGGTTGGCGGCCTTCCTTCTAACATGTGCCAATGGCCAAGCCGCGCTGGTCCGGCGCCCAGGTGCGGCGCGGTTGGCTAAGAGGGGTTGGCGCTTTGGCCCTCATGAGCGCCGGCACTACCGGGACGGCCCTGGCCGCAGCCAGCCACAGTGGTACGGCTGGGCGGTCCCTGGTGGATGCTGGCTGGTGGGGAGAGTGGGCCACTGCCGAGCTGAGCCCATCCGCGGAACTGCACGCGACCGGTACCTCGGCTCACGACTTCTTCGGTGCATCGGTTGCTGCTTCCGGGACCGAGGTCGTGGTCGGCGTCCCCTACCTCTCAGGGGGTAGGGCGTACGTCTTCACGGAGGCGGCCAAGCGTTGGCGCCAGGTGGCCGCGCTCAAGGGCTCGGACGTGCGCGCCGGGGACTTCTTCGGCATCAGCGTCGCCGTCTCCGGCCCCACGATCGTAGTCGGAGCCAACGGCCGCGATGGAGGCACAGGGCGCGCTTATGTCTTTGCCAGGACTGCTCGCGGGTGGGAGCAAACGGCAGAACTTAGCGGTCCTGGCCTCCAACCGGGCGACGGCTTTGGCAGCTCGGTGGCCGTGTGGGGCAAGACGATCGTCGTAGGCGCCCCTTTCAGGGGCTCGTTCTCTGGGGTGGTGGACGTCTTCCAAAGGGCCCACAAGGGCTGGCGCCGCACAGCGCAACTGCGAGGGAGCGACACGCTGGCCGGTGATAACTTTGGCTACGCGGTCGCAGTATCGAGCAACAACATTGTCATAGGTGCACCTGGGCACGGGGCGGGCACCGGTAGGGCCTACGTCTTCGAGCCGGGCCAGGGTGGTTGGCGGCAAGAAAGCGAGCTCAAGGGTGCTGACAGCGTCCCGGGTGACAACTTCGGCTACTCGGTCGCGATCTCGGGTGCTACCTTGGTCGCCGGTGCGTCTTGGCACGGCTCAGGGACGGGTGCGGGTTATGTCTTCAGCCGGAGCTTTCTTGGCTGGCGCCAGTCCGCCGAGCTGAAGGGGACGGGTACTGTCGCAGGGGACACCTTCGGCAACTGCGTAGCCATCTCGGGGCCGACCATAGTGGTCGGTGCGCCCCTGCACGCCAAGAGGGCGGGAGAGGTTTACATGTTCCAGCAGTCGGTTGGCCACTGGCGCCAGGTGGCGGCAACGCGAGGCCCAGACACCGTGGCAGGGGACGCCTTCGGCACTTCAGTGGCCATTTCTGGCGCGACCGTCGCGATTGCAGCCAGCGGCCACAACGATGGTAGGGGGACGGTCTACGTCCTGCAGGAAAGCCCCTCTGGCACCTGAGACAGGTCGCGCCGTGGCCTAGCCAACCGAGCACGGTAGCCGGAAAGCCAAGCACACACGTCAAGTGACAAGGAGGCTGCCGTGAGAAGTCATGCGGCTGTCAGGGACGGCGAGCTGGCCAGATCGCCTCCGACCAGTGTTCCCCTGGTGCCAGCACCGAGGCACCCTTCACAGCCACGGGCGGTTTGGGCCCGACGGCACCCTCACAGTGGCCAGGCCATCAAGCTGCGCGCAGGAAGGCCAAGTTCGCCGTCATGGTAGCCCTGGCTGGCGCGGCCGCCAACCTCCGCCTCGCCCACCTCGCGGCCCAGCCCGCCCCGGGCAGGCGGACCAGCCCGTCCGCGTCGGTCAGGAACAGCCGCTCGTGGTGCCGCACGACGGGCATGCGAAGCAGCTGCCGGCTCGTTGCATCTTCACCCCGCACTGGTAGCAGTAAGGGGCATCCGTTGCCGATGGGCCGCGACTGGTAGCGGGTGCTGGTGGAGCGAGCGGCCGGGGGACGGCGTCCGCGATTGTGCCGTCCACCCCGGGCTTGTCGACGACCGAGGCCTCCTCCACTCCCGGCAGGGTCGGCTGGAGGCGTTCGCTGACCGTGAAGATGCCGAGGTCGGCCCTTTCCTCCGGTGCCATGTACTCCACAGCCAGCCGCCGGAAGATGTAGTCCACCAACGAAGAAGCAAAGCGCAGCTCGGGGTCGTCGGTCATGCCCGCCGGTTCGAAGCGCATGTTGGTGAAATGGCGGACAAAGGTGGCGAGCGGCACCCCGTGCTGCAAGCCCATGCTCACCGATATGGCAAACGCGTCCATTATCCCGGCCAGGGTGGAGCCCTGCTTGGAGACGTTGACGAACACCTCCCCCGGCCGGCCATCGGGGAACTCGCCAACGGTCACGTAGCCCTCGCAGTCGGCCACCCGGAACGAGAACGTGAGCGACTTGCGCTTGCGCGGCATGTGCTCGTGGACCGGCTTTTTCACCACCACTGTCTGGCGTTCCAAAGCCTTTTCCAGCTCCGCTACCTTGGCTTCCAGTTCCGCGTCATGCACCCCCCCGCCAGCCCCGGCTGCGGTGAGCTTCTTGGTGGTGGCCAGTGGTTGGGCAACCTTGCAGTTGTCGCGGTAGATGGCTATGGCCTTGAGCCCCATCCGCCACGCCTCTATGTGCAGCTGCTCGACGTCCTCCACGGTCACGTCCTCGGGCATGTTCACCGTCTTGCTCAATGCACCGCTTATAAACGGTTGGATGGCCGCCATCATCTTCACATGCCCCAAGTAGTGGATCGTGTTGTCCCCCATCGAGCACGCAAAGACAGGCAGGTGCTCGGCCGCCAGGTGGGGCGCACCCACGATGGACTTGTGCTCGTCGATATAGGCCAATATGTCCGCGACCTGGAGCTCGGAATAGCCAAGGGCGCTCAGGGCACGGGGCACGGTCTGGTTGACGATGGACATAGTCCCCCCGCCGACCAGCTTCTTCGTCTTCACCAGCCCAAGGTCCGGCTCCACACCAGTGGTGTCGCAGTCCATGAGCAACCCGATCGTGTTGTGGCTGATGAACCCGTTGGCTATGTAGGTCACGTTCGAGGGCACCGACAGGTCGTAAGTCAGCTCCTCGTCGCCCAGCTCGGCCGAAGAGACCTCGTCGTAGAAATAGCCCAGGAGCTCGCCCAGCTGGTCGTCCTGCGTACGTTGGTAGAGGTCATGGGCCACGCGCCGGCCTACCCGGACCGGGCCAGGCCCAGGCACCGGCCCGGCGCTGGGCGCGCCCCCAGTGGGAGCCGAGGGCGCGGTAGCAGCTAGGGCCTCGGCAGGGGCCAGGCGTCCCCAGACCTCCTGGGGGACCACGACAAAGTCGCGGTCGGTCTCCTCGGCGGGGCCCGGCACCTTCAGCCCGGCCTGCTTGCGGGAGCTGATGAACCCGATCTCCTCCGCCCACTGCTGGCAGCGCTCGCGCCCAACGAGGCGGACGACCCCCAGAGGCAGGTGCCTGCCATCAGACGGCCGGCCCGAGACATGGGCCTGAGCTGGGTAGCCCAAGGCGGCCAGGACGGACTGGACGTCGCGCACCAGGCCCAGCGAGGTCGACTTGAAGACAGGGTAGCCAGCTGCCGTGGTGCCACCGGCCTCGTAGAGGCCACGCAGGAAGGCGGCGTACACGTCGGGGTCGTTGGACGCCAGCACTGCGTCCGGGACATGGGCCACGAGGCCCAACGACGCCTGGCCGGGCGGCGGCAACCGCTTGGAGAACCCACATGCTTCCCACCACGGGACCAGGTGCGAGGAACTGAACGTCACCTCGGTGCGGCCGCCCTTGGCCGTGACCGAAGCCTCTACGCCGAAACAGGCCTTGCCCAGCAGGCGCAGCCGTTCGGTCACGTCGAAGTCGTCCTCGGCCACCACCAGGCGCAGGCAACGGCGGTCGAGGGAACCCCCGCCCATGAAATAGCCAACCAGCTCGGCCAGCTCCGGGGTCATGGCCCGGGGGACGGCGCCATGGCGCTCTCCTGCCCCAGCGCCTGGCAACGGGGGGAGGGCCACGACTTGGGGCTCGCCTACCAACTGGCCCAGCTTCAGGGGCACCACGTCGCCTTGGCCCAGGTCAGCCAGGCGCTTCCACTCCCAGCCGCCGGTGGCCGGGTCGACCACCTTGACCCGGTGCTGGGGTGTCCCCTGCAACCGGTAACCCCGGGCTGTCTCGACCGTGACCACCGGCTCCAACCCGTTCACGTAGAACTTGGTCGCCTCCCGGGCACCCTCGTCCGTGCCCACCTTGACCCCCAGGTCCTGCCATTGCGGGCCGTCGGGGTCGCCCAGGCGGCCCAGACGGGCCAGGCCCCGCTCGGTCGGCACCAGGGAACCCCCCACCAGGCACCCGGTCGGTGCGAGGACAGTCGCCTGCGAGTTGCGCACCCCGTACACCTCGGCGACCTCCACCGCGTTGTCCCATGCCTCCTGAGCAGCCGACAGCAGCTCAGGCGGCACCAGCTCCTCGTCGATCTTGGCAGCTTCAGCCCTGTGCATCCGCAGGACCCTGAGCATGGGCTCACGGTTGTCGTGGAAACCGGCGAACGGCCCCATGCGAGCAGCTGTCCGAGCCGAGGTGGCATAGGCATGGCCGGTCATAAGGGCAGTGATGGCCGCCGCCCAGGCCCGGCCTGCAGCCGAGTCGTAAGGGATCCCTTGTGCCATCAACAGCGCCCCCAGGTTGGCATAACCAAGCCCGAGCTGGCGGAAGCGCCGTGACGTCTTGGCGATGGCCTCCGTTGGGTAATCAGCGTTGCCTACCAGTACCTCCTGGCCGGTGAACACGACCTCTACTGCCGCCTTGAACCCCTCCACGTCAAAAGTCCCGTCCGTGCCCAAGAAGGCAAGGAGGTTGAGGCTGGCCAGGTTGCAGGCTGAGTTGTCCAGGTGCATGTACTCGCTGCACGGGTTGCTGGCATTTATGCGGCCGGTATTGGAGGCGGTGTTCCACCTGTTTATCGTGGTGTCGAACTGCATGCCGGGGTCGGCGCACTCCCATGCCGCCTGGGCGACCTGGCGGAACAGGTCACGAGCTCTCACTGTCTTCAGCACTTCTCCCGTGGAAACGGCACGCAGCTCCCAGTCCTTGTCATCGATGACGGCCTGCATGAACTCATCTGTCACCCTTACGGAGTTGTTGGCATTTTGGTACTGGACCGAGTAGCTGTCCTTGCCGTCGAGGTCCATGTCGAACCCGGCGTCGCGTAGCGCCCGGGCCTTGCGTTCCTCGATGGCTTTGCACCAGATGAAGTCCTCGATGTCCGGGTGGTCGACGTTGAGGATCACCATCTTGGCCGCCCGCCGCGTCTTGCCTCCAGACTTGATGGTGCCCGCCGAGGCGTCTGCCCCCCGCATGAAGCTCACCGGGCCAGAGGCGGTCCCCCCGCCCCGCAGGCCCTCCTTGGACGACCGGATCCGGGAAAGGTTGATGCCCGCGCCCGAGCCGCCTTTGAATATCTTGCCCTCTTCGACGTACCAGTTGAGGATGGAGTCCATCGAGTCCTCAACCGACAGGATGAAGCAGGCAGAGGCCTGCTGGGGCACCCCCTGCACCCCTATGTTGAACCACACGGGTGAGTTGAAGGCCGCTCGTTGGTGGATGATGAGCCACTTGAGCTCCGCCTCGAACGCCTCGGCCTCCTCGTCGCTGGCAAAGTAGCCGTCCTTGCGGCCCCAGGCCGCGATCGTGCCCACCACCCGGTCCACGACCTGCTTGAGCGACCACTCTCGCTCGGGCGTGCCGAGCGTGCCCCTGAAGTACTTCTGAGCCAGGATGTTCGTGGCGTTGACGCTCCAGCTGCTCGGCACCTCCACTCCGAGCTGCTCGAAGGCGACCGCCCCGGTCACCCAGTTGGTGATCCGGGCGTCTCGCCGCTCCCACGTCACCGTGCTGTAAGGGTCAATGCCTGGCATCGTGAAGTAGCGCCTGATGCCGATACCCGTGCGCTCGGGGGCTAAAGCCATCTCCAAAGTCCCTTCTGTCTGGGCCCCAGGCCTAGCTGGTCAGCCTGGGCTGTCCGAGGAGCCAGGGAGGCCACCAAGTAGGGTGGCCGGCCCGTTGGGTGCTCTTCGCTCGCCTGCTAGTCGCTCGCCTGCTGGTAGCGGGCGGCTCTTCCCTGGCCGGCCCATCGCCGACCGTTACCTCCTACCACAACCCCTTGTGGCTACCACAACCCCTTGTGGTCTTGGGCTACTCGCTCACAAGATACAGGGTATACTACAGCACAAGAATTACACCGCTGTCAATAGCGTTGGCCTGCAGTCCCCACCTCGGCACTTCCTCGTCACCTCCCTCGCGTCCCGTGCAGGGGCTGTCGCTGTGCCCTCGTCGCGCTGCCCTCGCCCATGGCCCCGCTGGGCCACCCTGGGAGACCATAGGAGGGGGCAGCTGTGCGTAGCCAGGGGAAAAGCCCAGGCCGCCTGTGGATCTCGCGTCGACGTGCCCGGCCTGGGAGCCGCTCGCCCTGATGCGGGCCCGGCTCCGGGGCCCTGGCCCTACTATCGTCCCATGAGCCCCAACGCCTCCTCCGTGCCCATTGGCCGGCCCGGCAGCAGCGGCCAGCCCGGGAGCAAGCCGGGCCCCCGGCGCGGTGGCTGGCTCGCCCAACAGGAACGGCATGCTCTGTGCGACCTGCTCTACGACCTGGGGCCTGACGCCCCGACGCTGTGCGCGGGCTGGCGTACCGCTGACCTGGCTGCTCACCTGGTGGCGCGGGACCGCCGCCCAGATTCCACGCCGGGGGCCGTCCTGCGCCTGAGGCCACTACGGGAATGGGCTGACCGCGTCCGGGACGGCCTGCGCGACACCCTCACCTGGTCGGAGCTGCTGGCACGCCTCAGGGCGGGCCCGCCGGCCATGGTGCGGCCGCTGGACGGGGCGGTCAACACCGTCGAGTTCTTCGTGCACCACGAGGACGTCCGCCGGGCTCAGCCGGGCTGGCAACCGAGGGCCCTTGGGCCGGAGGCTGAGGACGAGCTGTGGAGGCGCCTCAATGCCATGAGCCTGTGGCTGCGCCTGCTCAGCTCGTGGGGCCGCCGGCCCCCGGCGTCCCGGGCTGAGGTGCCGGGCCACCCGCCCGTCCTGCTGGCCGGGCGCCGCGCCCGGACGGCCCAGGCTGGTCCCATGGCGGTCCGGGGCAGCGCCAGCGAAGTAGCCCTGTGGCTGCTGGGCCGCAAGGACGTGGCCAGAGTAGAACTGTCTTAGGCGCCGGGACAGCACGGCCGCCAGGTGGCCGTGCTCGCTCCTACCGGCGTCGGCTTGCCCGATGGCTCTGCCAGGCTCTGCCGGGGCGCCCCGGAGCGGACCGTGCGGTCCTGGCGCCGGCGCTTCTCTGGGCCCTGTGATGGGGGCCGGGCCCTGCCCCAAGCAGCCGGGGAGGCCTACCGGCCCCGGGGACGGACCGTCGCCCCCGCCGGGCCGCTGCCGTCGGCGGCTACAGCCGCGTCCGGCGGGGCCACCAGGTCCGCCCACCGGTGGTCGGCTATGCGTGCCAGTGCCACCAGTTGGCGCCGCTCGCGGGCGCGGAACGGCCTGCCGTCCCGGCCCAGCACGACTACGAGCGAGGCCACCGGCATCTCCGCCCAGGCGACATCGGCTGGGCCGAGGTGGCTAGCGCGGTGAGGGCTGCTCGGGCCGCCACCGTGAGAGCCGAGGTGGCCATCGGCGCCGCCAGTGCAAGAGACGTGGTGGCCGTCGGCCCCATCGCGGTGGACGGGACGGTGCTCGTCGTGGTGCTCACCGCCTTCCTCCGGGCTGGGCTGGGCAGCTCGGGCGTCCTCGACGAAGGCCAGGAACCACGCCCTCGGGGGTACTGCGCCCGTCCAGGCCAGGGGCTCAGGCGTGCCCGGGTCGACGACCGCGGCCCATTCGGCCTCCAGGTCCCGTGCCGCACGGGAACAAAGGGCGGGCAGGAGGTCGCCCAGGCTGTCCCGTTCCACCAGGTGGGCAGCTGTCCCCAACGCGTCCAGGCGGGGGTCCACCGGAGCAGAGGGCGACACCCGGATGTCTTCGACCTCCACCCCGTCCACCTGGCTGACCTCCCTCACCATCAGGTCGCGGAGGGTGGCGTCGGGGAGCTGTACCACCAGCTCGTCTATGGCCCGTCCAGCCCCCCGTTCCAAGATGTCGATGCCCACCAGGTCGCCTCGGACGGCCCCGATGCGGCTGGCCACCGCGCCCAGGGCCCCGGGACGGTCGGGCAGCCACACCCGCAGCACGAACGTAGCCATGGTCGCCACTCTAGGAGGGGGAAATGAACGCCGAGTTACGACCGGCGCACCCGGCCGCCGGCCTCAGTGGGCCCGCCGGGGGCCTCAGCCGAGCTTGGTGAGGGCCCGCCGCAGGTTGCGCACGGCTTGAGCTATGCGCTGTTCGTTCTCCACCAGCGCGAAGCGCACGTAGCCCTCGCCCCCGTTGCCGAAGCCGATGCCGGGCGACGTCGCCACGCAGGCCTCCTTCACCAGGTACTTGGCATATTCGAGCGAGCCCATCTCGCTGTAGGGCTCGGGCACCGGCGCCCAGACGAACATGGTCCCCCGAGGCTTGGCCACCGGCCAGCCGATGCGGTTGAGCCCGTCCACCAGGGTGTCACGCCTAGACTTGTAGATGGCGTTGACCTCTTTGGGGTAATCGGGTGCCTCGTTCATGGCGACGATCGAGGCTATCTGTATGGGCTGGAAGGCCCCGTAGTCCAAGTAGCTCTTCAGCTTGGTGAGGGCGCCGACCACTTCGGCGTTGCCGACGGCGAAGGCCACCCGCCAACCGGCCATCGAGAAGCTCTTGGTCAGGGTGTACAGCTCCACGGCCACCTCCTTGGCCCCCGGGACCTGGAGGACCGACGGCGGCTCGTAGCCGTCGAAAGAGGTGTCCGAGTAAGCAAAATCGTGGACCAGCACGACATCGTGCTCCCGGGCAAAGTCGACGATCCTTTGCATCCACGCCAGGTCCACGCACTCGGTCGTCGGGTTGTGTGGGAACGAAAAGACGATCACCCTCGGCCGGGGCCACGCCTCTTCCCAGCTCTCGACCAGGTTGGCAAAAAAGTCGACGTTGGGGCCCAGCCTCACCTGGCGGACCTCGGCACCGGCGAACAACGGGGCATAGATGTGGATGGGGTACGAAGGTGACGGCACCAAAGCCGTGTCGCCCGGGCCCAGCAGCACCCACATCAGGTGGGAAAGGCCCTCCTTGGCCCCGATGGTGAACACGACCTCCCGGTCTGGGTCGAGCTCCACCCCGAAGCGCCGGCGGTACAGGTTGGCCACCGCCAGCCGCAAGTTGGGTATGCCCCGAGAGGACGAGTAGCGGTGGTTGCGCGGGTTGCGGGCTGCCTCGGCCAACTTCTCCACTGCCACGGCCGGGCTCGGTATGTCAGGGTTACCGAAGCCGAGGTCGACCACGTCCTCACCGGCGTGGCGGGCCTCGTCCCGGAGCTGGTTGATGGCGGCAAAAACGTACGGGGGCAACCCAGTTATGCGTCGGAACTCCACAGCTTCCCTCCTCGTCCTCTACGAGGTTAGCCGCCCCGCCCCAGGCAGCCAGTCGTCTTCCCCCGAGAGCCCCTCCGGCGCGAGGCCTCCCGCCAGGAGGCCCCCCGCCAGGAGGCCAGCCCCGACGGCCCCGGAGCGTTCGCCCAGCCGCGCCAGCTCGATCCTCACCCCCCGGGCCCGAGGAGCTTCGGCCAGTTCATCGAACGCCTCCCGGACCGGGGCCAGGAACAACCGGCCGGCTTCGGCCAGGCCGCCTCCCAGGACGATCACGGCCGGGTCCAAGGCGTTGGCCAGGTTGGCGAGGCCGAGCGCCAGCCACCAGGCGAAGTGCCGGACGAGGGAGAGGGCCTCGGGGTCAGCCTCCGAGGCTGCCTGGACCACGTGCTCGCTGCGCACCGCAGACGGCTCGCCGCCCGCCAACGCGGCCACGCGGCGCGCCCGGCCCGCGAGCACCGCTTCCCGGGCCAGGCGAGCCAGCCCGCTGCCCGAGGCGAAGCGCTCCCAGCACCCTCGCTTCCCGCAGGGGCAGGCTGGGCCCTGAGGGTCAACGACCATGTGGCCGACCTCACCGGCAAAGCCGTGGGCACCCACGGCCAGGCGCCCCCCTATGACCAACCCACCCCCGATGCCGGTGCCCATCGTGACCATGACCACGTCGCCAGCCCCGACCGCAGCCCCCAAGACGTGCTCGGCCCAGCAAGCAGCGGTGGCGTCGTTCACCACCACCGTCGTGGACCCGGGCGGGCGGTGCTCGGCCAGCGCGGCGCGCAAGTCGAAACCGTCGACGCCGTGCAGGTTGGGCGAGAAGTGGGCCCGGCCGCGCCGGTCCACCATCCCCGGGCAGCCCACCCCCAGCGGAGGAGCCGGCCCCAGGGGAAAGGTCCCACCGCTGCCCAGTGGGCCGGACACCTCTGCCGCCGCCGCCAAGACGGCAGCCACCACCTCCATGGGCTCAGTAGGGGTTGGCCGCTTGCACTGGGCCTCCACCTCCCCCGTGGGCCCCAGCCTCACGGCGAGCACCTTGGACCCTCCGATGTCCACGCCCACACAAGGTGCCCTCAATGTCGCCCCCGGGGCCACTTCAGGGCTGCTCTTCCAGGCCGGAAAAGCACTGCAGCGCCACGGCGGTGGCCGCGGCGACGTTGAGCGAGTCGACACCGGGTGCCATCGGGATCCGCACCGGGCGGGCCTGTCCCAGCACCTGCTGGCTCAAACCGGTGGCCTCGTTGCCGACGGCCAGGGCCACCCGGGCCCCTTGGAGCTCGGCCGCAGCCGACCGGACCGGCTTGGCGTAGCGGGCAGGGGTGAGCGCCAACAGCACGAAGCCCCCCTTTCCCAGGGCCTGCAACGCAGAGGGCCACGGCGACAGCCGGGCGAAAGGTACCCGGAGCACGTGGCCCATCGACACCCGCACGCTGCGACGGTACAGGGGGTCGGCGCAGCTGGGGTCGAGCAGCACGGCCCCTACCCCGAAGGCGGCCGCGTTGCGGAAGATGGCGCCCAAGTTCTCCTGGTCGTGGCACCCCTCCACCACCACGGCCAGCCTGGTGCCGGCAAGCAGGTCCTCGGGGCGGGGCTCGGGGATCCGGGCGGCCAGGGCCAGCACGCCCCGGTGCACGTCGAAGCCCGTGACCTCGCTCATCACCTCCCTGCTGGCGACGTACACGGGCACGCCCCCAGGCAGCGGCAGGGCGAGGACGGCCGGTAGGCGGCGGTCCCAGACGAGCACCGACAACAGCGGGTAGCGCGAGCCCAGGGCAGCTTGCAGGGCCAGCTTGCCCTCGACCACGAAGACCCCTTGGGCCGCTTCGCGCCAGCGTCGCAGGACGGGGTCACGCAGCCCCCGGTAGCCGCGCAGGCGGGGGTCCCCCGGGTCGCTGACCGGGGTCAGCTCTCGGCTCGTGCCTTCAGCTCCCGGAGGGCAGTGTGGGTTATCCGTCCCTCCGCCCTGCGCTTCACGAAGACCGGCAAAGGCACCTTCAGGTCGACGGTGAGCTGGTAGGTGACCTCGGCGGAGCCATCGGCGCTGGGCTCTATCAGGTAGCTCCCGTCGAGCTTGCGGGTCACGTCGCTTTCCACCTGGGCCCACGACAGCCGGGTGGGGGCGCCGCTGTAGTCGTAGCGGAGCGTGTAGGACGTGCTGCGCCCGAACGCAGCCGCCCTGAAGGTGACCAGCGTGGCCCGCCCCTGGTCGTCGCGCTCCTCGACTGTCACCGCCTTTATGTCCGCCGCCCACTCCGGGTACCGCTCGAAGTCGGTCAGCACCGCGTAACAGTAGGCGGGGCTGGCCCGCACGACCATCTTTTCGGTGACCTGTTCTTCCACCTGCGTACCTCCCTGTGGCAAACGGTAACCGGCCGGGCGCCTCAGCTCACGTTGGCCACGCCGTCGAGGGCCACCGCCAGCTTGCGGGCCAGCGCATCGTAAGAGAACTCCTGCTCGGCGCGCTCCCGCCCCGCAGCCCCCATCTTGCGGCCGACCGCGGGGTCACTGAGGACGAAGGCCAGGGCTTCGGCCACCCGCCGGGCCTCCCCGGCCCGCTGGCGCCGCCCCCAGCCGCTCGCACTTTCGACCACCAGCCCGGTCACGTCGGCCGCCACCGCCTCACCGGCGCCGCCCGTACGTATGGTCACGCACGGCACGCCGGCGGCGGCGGCCTCGACCAGGACGATGCCGAACCCCTCCTGTTCGAGCCCGCCCCAGCGCGACCGGCAGCAGAGGGCGAACACGTCGGCACAGCCGTACAGGTCGGCCAGGTCGGGGCCGGGGACCCGCCCGAGCAGGCTAACCCGGGCCCGGGAGCGGGCGGCCAGCCGCTCGAGCCGCCCCCGGTCCCGGCCCTCCCCAGCGATGGCCACCTGGAGCCCGGGGAAGTCCCCCGCTATGGAAGAAGCCGCTTTGATCAAGGTGTCCATGCCCTTGCGAGGCACGAGGCGGCTGACGCTGAGCACCAGTGGGCGGTCCGACGGCAGGCCGAAGCGAGCACGGGCCGCCGCCCGCTCGATGGCCGACAGAGGCCGGAAGCGCTCGGTGTCCACCCCCGGCGGGACCTGCACCGACGGCGGGAACGGCCGGCTCGGGCCCAACGCCCGCCGGGCCTCGGCTTCGGGGTAGCTGCCCGCCGCGACCACCAGCGAGGCTTGGCTCAGCACGCGGGCCATGAGCTGGCGGCTGACCGGCAAGCGGCCGGGCACGGTCACCTCGGCACCGTGGAGCACAACCGCGTAAGGCAGGCCCAGGGACGGCCCGAGGAGCCCCAAGGGCAGCGCCGGGTCGAAGACCAGGAGCTTGGCGCCCACCTGGCGAGCCAGTTGGCGGGCCCGCCGAGCCAGGAGGGGATGAGGCAGCAGCACCGGCTCGGGGGCCCGGACGACCCGGAACGGCTGGCGCTGGTCCCACCAACCTGACCCTCGGTGAGAGGCAGTAAGCACGGTGACGTCCGCGGGCGGCAACCGCCGCCACAGCTCCCACAGGTAGGACTGGATGCCTCCCACCTTGGGCGGGAAGTCGTTGGTCACCAGGATGTGGGGCACCAATGAACTCACCTTCCCTGCCCGCCAGCCCTGCCCTGCACCCCGGCCCGGGCCGGGCGGACCTGGCCCAGCCGAGCCAGTTCTTCTTGGACCAGGGGAGCAGGGCCCCAAGCCAAAGGAGGCCGAGCCGAGGTCACCAGGTCAGCCCGCCCCAGACGGGCCGCGGCCCATATGGCGTGCGCCCGCAGCAGTTCGTCGTCGTGCGCCAGGTAGGCGCGCACGGCGCTCTCCACCGCCGGGGACGACCCGTCAGCGGTGTTGCCCAGCACGACCAAGGCGTTGCGCCGCAGGTACCGGGGGTCACGTCGGGGAATGTACCAGCGGCCGTAGCCCTGGAGCAGTTCTTGGTCGCTGGCCGCCAACAGGTCGAGGACATCGACCTCACGCCTGCCACCTGCCCTGGCCCCACTGCCGTCCGGGGGCTCTTCGCCACCCAGGGCCAGCTCCCCCGCTCCGGCGGTGCCGCCGTTCGTAGCCCTCCCCGGGCCGGGCCGGCTGGCCCCTGGCCCCCCCGCTCCGGCGGTGCTGGCCCGGCGGGCCGCCAGCCGGTTCACCGGGCAGACGTCCTGGCAGTCGTCACAACCGTAGATACGGTCCCCGAGGGCCTCCCGGTGCTCCCACGGGAACACGCCCGGGCACTGGAGCAGCCAGGCCAGGCACTTGCGGGCGTCCAGGGTGCCCGGTGCCACAAGGGCGCCCGTGGGGCAAGCCTGCAGGCAGTGCTGGCAAGGGCCGCACGTCCCTGCGACCGGCGTCCCGGTGGGCAGCGGAGCGTCGGTGGCCACTGAGCCCAGCACGAACCACGAACCTCGCCCCGGGAGCAGGATGTTGCTGTTCTTGCCGAACCAGCCCAGGCCAGCGCGATGGGCGGCGGCCCTGTCCACCAAAGCGTTGTCGTCAACCAGTACCCGGGCACGCCACCCGGCAGCCTCCAGCACGCCTGCCACCTGGCCCAGGGCGGCTCGCAAGCCCGTGTAGTGGTCTTCCCAGGCATAGCGAGCCACCCGCCCCCGAGGCCGGAGGGGTAACTGGGTGGCCCCGCCACAGCCCTCCGCCCCCTTGGGCCCCTGCCCCGCCCCGGCGCGCCCCCCGGCCGGCCCCCGGGGGCCACCCGCTGGCCGGCACCTGGCGGCCAAGCGCCCCTCTCCGGCATGTCCCCGGCCTTCTGGGCCGTAGGGCCATGCCCCGACCACCAACGCGGCAGCTCCAGGCAGTGCCCGGCTCGGGTCGGTCGAGCGAGCCGGGTTGCGGTAGGTGAACTGCATGCCCCCCGACAGCCCGGCCCGCTTGCGTTCCTCGAGGACCCGCCTGGTGCTGTCCATCGGGGTGGCCGGGGCGATGCCGACCGCCGCGAGGCCAGCCTGCTGGCCCTGCTGGACAGCCCGTTGAGCGAGGGCCCACATGGCGTTGCTCGGGTGCAGTTCTCTCATGGCTTGACGCGTGCCTTGGGGGCCGTGGCCGGCTCAGCCTCCCCCACAGCCCAGCATGGCTCACCGGGACGGGCAACGGTGTGGCCCGGGCCAGCCAAAGTTCACCTCCTTGGCCTACCGAGGGGTACCACGGCACCGACCTCAGTCCCCTGGCCCGGCGCGCTACGCACCTCGAGGTGGCCACCGAGGAGACGGGCCCGCTCCGCTATCCCGACAAGCCCGAGGTGGCCGGCACTAGCAAGCTCGTCAAAAGCAGGCGGCCTGAACCCCCTGCCGTTGTCGGAGACCCTCACCGAGAGCTCAGCTTCCCCGAAGCACAGCCTCACCTGGGCCATGGTCGCCCCCGAGTGGCGCACGGCATTGCGCAACGCTTCCTCCACGATGCGGAAAGCCCCCAGCTCCACCTCGTGCGGAAGACGCTCCGCGTGGCCACATATCTCCAGCTCGGTGGCCAGGTGGGCCTCCTCCTCGGTGCTAGCCACCAGGCTCGAGATGGCGGCAGGCAGGCCGAGCTGGTCCAGGGCCGGGGGTCGAAGGTCCCTGGCGATGACACGGAGCCGGCCCGCCGCGTCGAGCGCCTGGCGGCGCGCTTCGTCCAGGCTGTCCCTGACGCCCTCGGGCACATCGTGGGCCTCCCTCAGGCTCTCCAGCCGACGAGCCAGGTGCAAGAAAAGCTGGAGCGGCTCGTCGTGCAGCTCGCGGGCCAGGCGACGGCGCTGGTCCTCCTCCGCTTGCACGACGGCCGAAGCGTAGGTGCTGGCGCGACGTCCCTCTGTACGTTCCTCGGTGACGTCCTCGAAGACCACCTGCACCAACGCAGGGCCGGCCTGGGCAGGCAGCTCGGCAAGGGCCACCCGGTACTCCCTGCCGTCAGGGAGGCGCACCACCCGGCCAGCGCAGCCTGCGGGCGACAAGCCTTGCAGCCCCGGCACCTCCAGGGAGGCACCGAGGCGGAGCCCCCCTCCGAAACTTGCCCGTGCAGCGGGGTTGGCGTCCACAAGGCGGCCGCGGTCGTCCAAGACGACGGTAGGGGCACGGTTCGCGTCGAAAAGCTGGCGGTAGCGCGCCTCGATGTCCATGCGTTGGTTGGTGGCCACTTCAGCGCGGGCGCGCGCCAGCCTCTCGGCTTCGATGCGCAAGCCGATCACAAAAGCTACGAAGTCCACGAGCGCCAGTTCCACTATGTCGCTCCCCGCGTGGCCCTGGTCGTGGGGCAGGAGGAGGTCGGGCAGCCACAGCAGGGTTGCCCAAGCACCAGTTGCGGCCGAGCCGGCCAGCCCGTAGCGCAGCGCGGCGTACGCCACCGGGACGACGAGCAACGCCACGGGGACACCGATCGGGAAGCCCTTGGTCTCGAGCGACGAGTGCAGGTCGACCTCTAGGTGCAGGGCTGCAACCAGCACCACGCCGGCCTGCAGGGCCCAAAAGCGCCATTCGCGCACCGGCGGGCGGGCAGCGCGGCGAAGGACCGCAGCCAGCTCAACCCTGGTTGGGGTGGCCGTCATAAGTTCCCGGCCACCGTCAAGGCCTTTAGGCGTGCCGTAGGCCGTCGTCACCGGGCACCCATCTCGCCTACCCCCGGAGCGTGGGCCCTGGCCTGCGACATGCCCAACTTTGGCAGCTCCAACGTAGGTCCCTGTGCCAGCAATGTTATCCTAGCAGCAGGTGACGTCCCGAAAACCACGTTCGGCCTCGGGCACCGGTGCACCGGTTGGGCCGGGCGTCGGCAGCAACCAGGCTCGCCCGGCCCGGGTCGGCGTGGTCATTGTTGACGACCACGCCCTGGTGCGGGAAGGCACAGCCCGTCTGCTCGAACAGGAGCCAGATCTCAAGGTCCTCGGCGAAGCAGCCAGTGCCGAGGAGGCCATTGACTTGTTCGCCGAGCTTCAGCCGCAGGTGGCCCTGGTCGACGTCAGCCTCCCCGGCGCCAGCGGCCTGGAGCTCGCTCGATGGGCGTCCGAGCGCCATCCCGGGGTACGTGTCGTCGTCCTCAGCGCGTACGACGACATCGCCTTCGTGGACGAAGCCCTGGACGCCGGAGTCGCTGGGTACCTACTGAAGACAGCTTCGGCACGAGAGCTCGCCGAGGCAGTACGGGCCGCGGCGGAGGGGGTGTTCGTCCTGGACGGCGCGATCTCACGGCGGCTCTCGCAGCGGCGGGAAAGCCGTCGCCCAGGGCTTGGCTTGACGCGTCGGGAGTCCGAGGTCCTCGCCCTGCTGGCACAGGGCTGGCCGAACAAACGTATCGCGGCCGAGCTCGGCCTCGGGGTGCGGACAGTTGAAGGCCACATTTCCAGTCTGCTCGCCAAGCTCGGCGTGGGGTCACGGACTGAGGCAGCCCTTTATGCTTCTGGCTTGCCCACTGCACATGCGGGGCACACCGGGCCGCTGGCGCGCCCATGACCCTGCCCGGCCCACGGCGCTGGCGCCCTGAGCGCGGCCCAGCGCTCAAGCGTCGTCGGCTGCTGGTGCTGAGGCCATCGGTGAGCTGACTGGCGCGCTCAAAGCCCTGACGTAGGCACCTTGGTGCTCGGGGGGTTGGCGGTGCTCGGGAAGTTGGCCATGGCCTGACCCTTGCGCCTGGTGGGCGAAGGCGGCCAGCTTGGCCAGCCCAGCCTCGCTGAGGTCGCGGTGCCCAAATGCCGCCTCGCAGGTCACTGTGGCTGCCTTGGCCTCAAGGGCACGGCGCATGAGGGCCAGGGTGGCCTTGGGAGAGACGCCGTAGGTACAGAAAATGGCGACAGACTTGCCAGGCAGCAGGGGTAGCCCCGCCAACCACCTACGGGTGGCCTTGGCCGGCCCCACCCGCGCCAAGACGAGGCCCTCCACCCAGGTGCCCACCACCAACAAGTCGCAATCGGCCAGTTCTGCCAACCCGGCACGTTCGAGTGGGAGGGTGGCCACGGTGGCCCCCGAGGCTGCCAGTTCGCGCGAAACAAGCTCCGCTGCTTGCCTGGTGTGGCCCCCTCGGCTCTCGTAGGCCACCAGCACCCGGCTCGCCCTGAGGCCGCCAGGCGGCCCAGCCCGACGGGGCTGGGAGCGCAGCACAGCCTGAGCCGCCCGCCGCCCCTGAGCCATCGCCTCTACCACGGTCGACGGCCCGACCAGGGCGTCCCCGGCCACCCAGGTCCGTTCCCGCAAGGGGAGCCCAGCAGCTGCCAGCGCGCTTTCACGGCCGAGCGCCAGCTGGCCCACCGGACGGCCTCTCGCGAACCTGGGGCTGGTGACGGCCAAGATACCGCTGGCTTGCCAGCGCCGGTCCGCCAAGCCTGGTGCCTCGCGCCGAAGAGGCGTGCCCGGCAGGGCCGAAGCCAGTGCAGGGTCGGTGCGGTAACCCATGGCCATGACCACCGCGTCCACTGCCTGCCAGTCACCCGGCCCCTTTTCCACCTGAGGGCGCTCGTCGGCCCGGTGCTGGGCCGTGCGGGCCAACAAGGCGCGGCCTACCCGACCGTCCAGCTCCTGGAGGGCACGCAGCGTCGTCGAAAAGCGGACCTCCACCCCCTCTGCCTCCGCCTCCTCCAGCTCGTCGGGCCGGACCGGGGCAAAGCGGCGGTCCATCCAGTCGACGCAAATGGGCCGGGCCCCCAGCCGGCGAGCAGTCCTGGCCACGTCCATGGCGGTGTTGCCCGCCCCGACCACGAGCACCACTGGCCGGCCTGCCCCTGGCCGAGCAGCCAGTTCGACGAAGTCCGGGAGGGCCTTGCCCTCCACCAAGGCAGCCTTGCCCCGCTTCAGGAACGAGGTGGCGTCTTCGACGCCGGGTAGGCCGGCGCCGGGCACAGGCAGGCTCAGGGGGAGCCCGGCCCCGTGGCAAAGGACGAGCGCGTCGTGCTGCTGCAGGAGCTCGTCCAGGTCCTCGGGGCCCACCTTGGCCCCACAACGCAAGCTCACGCCCGCCTGCAGCAGTTGACGCCATGGCCGCCCGCTCACCTCGAGGGGGAGGGTGAAGGCCGGGATCCCCCAACGAAGCAGCCCACCGGGCTCGTCGTCGGCCTCGTAGACCGTCACCTGAGCGCCGCTGGCCACCAGCTCGAAGGCGGCCCCAATGCCTGCCGGGCCGGAACCAACAACAGCCACCGATAGCTTGCTGCCATCGGGCCCAGCCGCTGGCGGTGGCACCGGTACATTGTCGGCCACGAAGCGTTCGAGCAGCCCTATGGCCACCGGTGTGCCGCCAGCCAGCGACCACGTGCAAGCCCCTTCGCACTGTAGGGCCTGGTCGCAAACCCGTGAGCATATGTCCGGCATCACCGTTGTGCGCCTCAAGATCTCCTGTGCCCCCTCCAAGTCCCCCCCGGCCACGGCCGCGATGAAGCCTGGGATGTCGTTGTGGGCTGGGCAGCCCCTCACGCAAGTCGGGTCAGGGCACTGGAGGCAGCGGGCAGCTTCGGCTTGGGCCTCGGCCAGAGAGGAGAACCCGGGGCGCACCTCGCTCGTGCCACCTTCGGTACTGCCGGGGTGCAGAGGCGGGAGGCTGGCTCGCTGGCCAGCGCGCAGCGGCCCCTCGACGACGATCGCCGAGAACGGGCACGTCTGCACGCACTGGCGGCACCCAACGCAAGCCGCGTCGTCAGCTCGGGCCACCCACCGCTCCGGTTCGATGTGCAGCGCGCCAGTCGGGCAACGCACGACGCACTCTTGGCACCCGGCACAGCGGTCGGCCAAGACCGTTACGTGGCACCCGGTGCGTTCGAGCAGGTCAGCAAGGGCCACCCGTGTGCCTCCTTCCTAGTCCGCCGCGTGCATGACTACGTACAGCACTGCTGCGGCCGTCCCGCATGCGAGGACGAACGCCACAGACGCCAACCTTACGCCCAGGCCATGGCGGCTGGCTGGGGCAACCTCAGCACCAACGATCCTCCAGCTGGCCCAAGCCGCCGCCAGCGTCCCGAGGGCAACCACCGCTACCTGGGTGAGCACGATCCACCCGTTGGACATGAGCGAGAAGGAGTAAACGGGTGACCTGACCGAAGAGAAGCCGGCGATATGGGCCACAGCCGGCAGGACCCGGGGAGCGTGCTGCAAGAACTTTGGCAACTGCCGGGCGAAGTAGTCGGCACCGACCACGGGCACCAGGCCGTAGGACATGGGGACGAAGAACGACCTGAAGCGCGAGGACCTCTCCTGGAAATTGCCGGGACGGTCGAAGTGGTAACGACGGTCGGCAAAAAGCGCCGCCATGAGCCACGCCACTGCCGCGGTGGCCACCACGCCAAGCCCTATGAAGCCTACATAGTCGACCGGGTTGGGGTAATGGGGGAAGTGGAGCTCGCGGTTGAGCCAGGTGTCTGCGCTACTGAAGGCGTTGGTGGCGTTCACCTGCTGGTAGAGGACGAGGCCCCACAGCGCCGCTACCCCCCAGGCAATGTCCGGCCTCCGGCGGCGGGGGGCGACGAGAGAGGTGAGGGGCTTTTGCACGAACAGGCCAACGTTGCCTTCCGGGCATGCCTTGTAGCACTCGCTGCACAGCCCGCAGTACAGGTTGGAGTCGGCGCTGCCCGGCCAGGTGTACCACGGGCACCCGTAGCCCTTGTCCCCGCCCCGCATGCAGTCCTTGGTGCGGCAGTTGAGGCACACCTCCCGGTCACGGGTGCGGAACCCCGCTACCGAGCCCATCGAGCCGACCGTGCCGATCAGGGTGCTGAGCGGGCAAATGTAACGGCAGAAAGTCCGGCGCTCGAACACGAGGAAGAACACGAGCGCGCTCGAGACGATCCCGACCACCATCCACGAGGTGTCAGAAGGGGTACCGGGACCGGCAATGTTGAAGAACTCCTCGATCCAGGTGAGCAACAAGAAGGTCGCGACCGGGAGCAGGAACCCGTAGCGGGCGAGCGGCTCAGGGAACTTGCGCCCAAGGCCCAAGGCCTTTTGTGTGCGCCGCCACAGCGCCCGCCGCTGCACCCATTCTGCGAAGCCCCCAAAGGGGCACATGGCGCACCAGGCCCGCCCGACCACCACCATCAGCACGAACACCAGGCAGAACCATACGTACCAGGTGATCGCGGTGCCGAAGTTCAACCCAGGCACAACCGTGCCAACCAGGCCGACAACGATCACCGTCCAGAAGACCACCTGGTTGGGCAGCACCAAGAAGAACTGGAAGCGCCGGCTCCTCACCAGCCGGGCAAGCCGGGGGAAGGCAGCGGTCAGGTCCCGCTCAGGGACGGGGTCGCTCGAGGCAAAGCGCTCGCGCAGGCCTTGGCGCTGCGCCGGCCGCAGGCGCACGGCGGCCGATATGGGGCCCGAGCTGAACTTGGCCCCTGGGCCCGCCAGGGGCCCCCCATTTGTGGCTGCCCTTGGGTGGGCCACCGTGCTCAGGGCCACGGGGCTCTCTCGCTCGGCTAGGGCCACTGCTCCTCCTTCCCCGTAGTCGGCCTACGTGCTCCTACTCAAGTGTAAGTACGGTGGCTCACAACGTCAAGTTACTTACACAACATTTGGTACGCCTACAGCCTTGCTTGGCAGCGTGCCGACCACTGCCCGGCTACGTTGGCTTGGCCCCCAGGCGGCACAGCCCAGGGCCTTGAGCTAGGCACGACTCAGGCAGGCACGGCCAGGCGGGCACGCCACTCGGGGCGCAGCCGGTGGCCAGCCCGGCAGCTCCCTGCCCAGAGCCACTGGCCCTAGGCCACCCGTAGTTACCACCGAGTAGTATCCAGGTGAGGTACACGTACAGCCATGAACATGACCTTGTCCAAGCGCGGGGACTACGTGATGCGCTCGGCGATCCTGCTCGCTCGCGCCTTCGACGATGGCTCTAGCCGCAAGATCCGGGAAGTCGTGGCGGGCACCCTGGTGCCCCAGACCTTCGCCTCCCAGGTCCTCGCCGACCTCGTGCGTGCCGGGCTGGCCACGTCCCGCGCCGGGCGCGGCGGCGGCTACCGGCTGTCGCGGGCACCCAGCGAGATCACGGTGCTCGAGGTCGTCGAAGCTGCAGAGGGCCCGCTCCGAGCTGACCGTTGCGCCCTGGGGGAGGGCCCTTGCCACTGGGAAGCGGTCTGCCCCCTGCATGAGACCTGGTCGGCGGCCACCATGGCGCTGCGTGACTTGCTTTCGAGTACCAGCCTCGCTGAACTGGCGTCACGGGACGCGGCCATCGAAGCCGGCACCTACCTTGCACCGGGCGACTCCCACCGGTTGCACCCAGCATCGGTAGGGGTCTCAGACGTCGTCCAGGTCGAGCTGCCGGCAACGCAGGCCCACTTGGGCCTGGCGCGCGCCGCAGCGGACCTCGACGCGCTCGCGACCGCTGCTTTGTCTGGCGCTTTGCCTGCCGCTCAACAAGCGGGGGCCCCACGACCCGAGCGCAGCGGGGGCCGCCTCGACGTCGCCGCCTCGCTATCCCCCACTGGGCCCGGCCCAGGCAAACGGGGCAGCAGAGGTACCCACTACCTCCTTGGCTGGTGGGTGCCTAGAGGTGAGCACGCCGGGCACCTCGAAGCCGACCTTTCGGTCATAGCGGTCGACGCTGACCGCTGCGCGCTGTCGGTGGAGGGTACTTGGCGACCGGGGCCCACGGCACCAGCCATCGCCCACCGCGAGCTCGAGCTCTGGGCCAAACGCGCAGTACGGGCTTTCTTGCGTAACTTGGCCTGGGAGCTGGAAAGCCCAGCCCGGTACCCGCCAGCCGGCCCGGCCCGCTCCCGGGCCAACCCGGCCGGCCCGCACCACTCCAAGGCGTTGCATGGCAAACCTCCGGGCTTGCGGGGGCAGGGGCCACCAACGAGGGCACGACTAGCCCACCGGCCCCCCACGCCATAGCTCCCAGTTGCGTACCTGGGTGCCTGTACATAGCATAGTACATAACATATATGTCATCACTACATGTTGGGCAGCCACTGTTGCCGACTAGCGAGGCAGGTGCAGGGCGGCCCGGGAGGAGGACGGCATAGTGCACGCGGGAAGGGGGACAGCCAAGCCCCTCATGAGATCTTGGGCAGTGGTCGCCCTCGTGGTGGTGGCTGGGCTAGCGAGCAGCACCGGCCCCGCCAGCGCCGCACCACGCAGTGCGCCCACCACAAGGTCAGCTGGCGCAGCCGTGGTGCTGCCCACAGCGAGCTACGGAGTCGCCTGCGGGGCTAGCTCGTGCCAGTTCGCGAACCCGCTGTCAGAGGTCTACCCAGCCCCGCTCACCTGGAGCACGACCCCAAGCCTCTTCGGCGTCCCAACGGGGGGCAACGTCGGCTGGGCTACGCCAGTGCCCCAACGGGGCATCGTGACGGTTGGGGCTATAACCGACGGCGTGGCCGACCAGGGAGTAGAGGACTGGCTCCAAGCCGTCTACGACGCGCCCAACCCTACAGGGACGAGCTCGGCTTGGGACTCGCTCACCGTCCACGCCCACATCTACACCGAAGTGCTCAGCAACAACTTCGGGGTGTTCTCCAACGTGTCCGCTAGCTTTTTGAACTTCGTGCTGCAAAGCGAGGGGGTACAAGACGAACAGGACGTGAGCGTCAACACCGGCGTCACGGTCGGCCCCCCCGACACAGAGAGCATGGAGACGCTCGAGCAGTTCCTCGACTTCGCTAGTTCCCAGATGCAAAATGCAGCCACCAGCGCTATTTCTGCTGTCGAGGGCCAAGCAAGCCCCCAGTCCGCCTTTTCCAACTTCTTGACAAGCACGTTGGGCGGGGCTGTCTACCAGACCGACCTCACAGTACAGGTGAACGTATATGTCAACGGTGAGAACAGCCAACCCGTGGACATCCAGCTCAGCCCCGACTTGGTGGTGGCCAACGCCGGGCTCGGCATAACTGGCACTTACGCCGTGTCTTTGGTGCAGCTCACGGTGAGCGGGACGGCTCAGCCTGCGGGTACCCCGACCTCGCTGGCGCTGAGCCTCTATGGCCCAGGGGGCCAACCCTTGCCGGTCGACAGCCACGGCTTCCCCACTGCGGGCTTCGGCCAACCACTTGAGCTCAAGGCTTCCCTGCGCACCTCGAGCGGAGGCACTGTTGGGCTGTCCGGGCCGAAGGTGGCCTTCCAGGTCCCCGCCGCCGGTGCCCGCGAGCCGCTTACCTGCACCCTGGAGGACGGGGCTTGCACCGCTACCGTCCTGGCGACAAGCCCCATGCCCACGGGTTTCCAAGTCGTCGCCGCGCGATGGCCCGGAGGTGACGGCTACGCCGGCTCTGGCACCTCGGCCCTGGTGGACGTTGGCCCCGGCCCCAGCCGGGTGCAACTGGTCCCACGGTGGCCCGTTGGGGCAGACGTCATGGCAGGCCAGAGCTACGGCGTCCGGGTGCTGCTGTCGTCGGCCAGCGGTGTCAACTTCCTCCAGTTGGGCACCGGCGGGACGGTCAGCCTACTGGACAACGGCACGGTCGTCGGCACTTGCGTACCCGCCGAGCTACCTGAGACCTCCGGTGACGGCTGCGACATCACCTGGGTACCGTTCCTGGCGGCGGGCACGGCGACCCGGCCTGCCAGGCTTGAGGCGACCTGGACGGGCAACCGCACCTACGTGGGCTCGGCCGGCGAGATGGCGGCCTCCGTTACCGTCGCCCACCCGGGTGTAGGGCTTTTCCTTACGGCCGAGCCACCCGAACTGGGCTACAGCTGGAGCGAGGCTTGCAGTACCAACAAGTTCGGCGGCACAACTTGCAAACCGAAGCTGTCGCTCAAGACCTCCGGCACCCTTACGGCCCAGGTCCTGTTGGACGGCAACCCCATCCCAGGTGCAACCGTGCAGTTCAGCACCGACGGGCCTGGCAGTCTGTCAGCACCAGCATGCACAACGGGCCAGGACGGCTCGTGCCAGGTAGCCGTCGAGGTGCCGGTGCCCAAGACGACCACGTCGGTCGAGGTGGGCGCCAAGACAGACGATGTCCCCGGTCATGCCGGTACCTGGCGCCAGAGCCTGGCTGTGCTGGACGTGGGCCTCTACGGTTCCGCTGCGCCGAGCGTGGCCGGGGTCACCCCGGCCAGTGGCCCGGCGACCGGCGGCAACACCGTGAAGGTCACCGGGCAGGACCTTTGGGGAGCGAGCAAGGTCAGCTTCGGTGGCGTACCGGCGCCGGGCTTCTGGGTGCAAAGCGACGGATCCGTCATGGTGGTCGCCCCCCGCGGGGAGGGCACCTGCAATGTCCAGGTGACGACCCCGCTGGGCACCTCGGCAGCCAACACAGCCGACCGCTACAGTTTCGGTGGCACCAGCGTGCCTGCCAACGGAGCCGTCGTGCTCCCGGGCGACCTCAACGGCATGGCCCCGGCGCCCGGTGGGGGTGCCTGGGCCAGCCTTTCGCCACGAGGGACCGGGGGAGCACCGTCGCCGGCAGGCAGCATCGTCCTTGTAGCCAAGAGCGGCGGTGTGGCCCGGCGCTACCCTGCCCCCAACACGACTGGCTGGATGGCGCTCTACGACGACGTCCTTTACTACTTGGCCCGCACGGGTACCAGTTACACCAACTGGCAGACGACCCTAGTGCGGCTCTCCCCTGCTACTGGCAGCACCAGGCGCTTCAGCTACACTGCCACCCCCACCGGCCCCGGGGGAGTCGCGGTCGGGGCCCACGGTGAGCCTGTGTACTTGGGCGTCTCGGAGATCGGTGGGCCCTACGGCGTACCCGTGGTCTTGGAGCTGTCACCCGCCACGGGCCGGTTCACGTCCCGCGCCGTGCCGAGCCCCCAAGGAGGCTACGTGGGCGGCCTGGCTCCTGCCCCAGGCGGCGGAGTATGGGGGATCGTCCCCAAGTCCTCGGAGATCTTCTTGCTCAGCTCCCCGAGGGGCCCGGTCCGCACGTTCATCGCACCAGGGACGACCACCCCGGTCAGCCTGGACGCCATCATGGCCGTCGGCACCACAGCCTACGCCGCCGTGGCGGGGGCAGCACCCGGCACGGTAGGGATCTATGCCGTGAACAGTGCCAGCGGTGCCCGCCAATGGCTGCCCGCGCCGAGGGACATAGCTTCTGTCTCAGGTTTGGCCTGGGACGACGGGCTGTGGGTGGGAGCCGTCACGGGCAACGGCGTGGCCGGCGCCCTGGGCTACAGAGATGGCCGTTGGCAGTTCGTCCCTGCCTACTCCCACGCCAGCTTCAGCGCGCGCTTTGCCCTGGCCGCGGCAGGGCCGGGGGAGCTCTGGTTGGGCCAAACAGGCAGTGACCGCCTGTGGCAGGTACCGACCGGGGCGCGACCGAAGACGCGCCCCTAAGCCTAAGGACCCCCGTGCCCGCACGAGCGGCCCAGGTACCGCACCCCTCTGTTAAGCTCCCCAGGGGCCCATAGTCAAGCGACTGTGGGGATTTTCTCGTCGCGTTGGGCCCAGGCAGTGTGCTCGTCGTAGAGCGTGCGGTGGACAAGGCAGCCGTGGAGGATGCCGACGAGGCGGTTGCCAAGGGCTCGTAGGGCTTGGTGGTGGAGGTCTCCAGTCCTTGCGAGACTTGGCGGGCGTACCGGTCGGGGGCGTCCCCGAGCTCGCCGAGCAGCCGGCGCCGAGCACATCACCAAGTCCTGGCAGGGAGAGGCAGGTGTCGGCGTCCGGGTGCTGCTCAAAACGGCCCGCGAGCGCGGTCTCAAGCTGGGCGATGGCCCGGTTGGGCTCACTGGTGACCGCTGACCGATCCCCACCGCGGCCTTGGTGGTGGCGGCGAAGGCCTGGGCCACTACGACAGGGGGCGGCTAGCTGGGGCGGCGCAGGGCGTGTGGACCTCAGCCGCTCGGCGGTCCAGGTCGCGTTGACGGCCGGCCCGCTTGGCTCGCAGTGGCTGCGCCACGCCCTCGTCGAGGCCGCCTGGGCAGGGGTGCACACCAAGAACAGCTACTACGCCGCTCAGTATGCCCGCATCGCGAGACGCAGAGGGCCGAACAAGGCCGCCGTCGCTGTGGCGAGCTCAATATTGCCCACCATCTGGCACCTCCTCTCCAACGGCACCTTGTTCGAAGGCCCCGGGGGGCTACTTCGAGCGCCACCGTGGCCCCGCCGTCGAGGCGAAGCGGCTCGCACGACGGGCCGAAGCGCTCGGGCCCGACGTGAGAGCCTCACCGAGAAAGCAGCATGAGGCCTCTTCCGTTCCACCCACAACTGCTCAGCTCCGCAGAGGCCACAACCTGATCGCGCCCCCACGTTGCTGGCAGGCGACAGCATTTCACCCTAGGTCGCCGAGGGCCTCGCCTCAAGGGCTACGAACCCCGCACCGGGGACCATGCCCTCTTGGGGAGGCTCCCAGGAAGGCTCCTCGCTGGGAGCCTGGGCCAGCGTCGAGCGAGCGCCAACCACCCCGAAACCCGCCCGTGCGAGCAGCCGGACATGCTCGGCCAAAGGCAGGAAACGGGCAACTCGGTAAAACGGGTGCCCAGAGCGGCCCAGCTGCTCGTAGAGATGGCCCCAGGCGCTGTCAAGCGGCACCAGGCCAACGACAAGTCGGCCCGACGGGGCGAGGGCGCGCTGCGCTTCGCTGAGGAGCGCCACAGGGTCTTCAGCAAAGCAGAGCGTGGCGACGAGGGCTACAAGCCCAAAGCAGCCGCCGGTGAACGGCAGGTGCTCACCGCGACCTTGGACGACTGCTACCCCACGGCGGGCGGCCAGCCGCAACGGCCCAGGCCACAGGTCGAGGCCGACTTGGCAACCAAGCGCAGCGGCAAAACGGCCAGTACCGGTCCCTACCTCTAGGCACGGCCCCGCAGCTCGGGCCAGCAGTGGTCGCAGGCAGGCGAGCTCAAGCTCGAACAGGGCGCGCCCGGGCGCGCTGTCGTACCAGGCGTCGTAGCCAGCGGCGAGCTCCTCGAACACTGAGCCGGGTGGCCGCTCCACAGCCACGGACCTTGTCACACTGGGGCCGGGCCTTGGGCGCGCCCAGGCAGGTGGGTGCCCAGCGGGCCTGGCGTAGTACGGGCCGCGGCCCAGGGCCGGCCGCACCGGCTAAAGCCGGTGGCTTTTCCTAGCCACCAAGGTGCGACCAGGCAGGAGCCAGAGCTGTGCGACCTACCTAAAGCGTGGTGCGCAAAAGTCTCGCTTTACCGACCATGTCAGGTCGAGGCGATGCCGACGACCGGCTTGGCCAGGTGACGGGAGCTGGCTGAGCCGAAGAAACGGGCGTCGCCGAAGCTGAAGATCCCTCCGTCGGCACCTACCAGCC
>JAJPKN010000025.1 GCA_021323695.1 Actinomycetota bacterium
CAATAGGGCGGGGAAGTTACGACGAGGTCAACGCTCCCTGGCTCTAGCTCCATGGAGCGGCTGTCGATATTGTAGAGGCGGTGCCCTGTCCTGAGGCTTTGCACCGCTTGTCGCACACGGGCACACGCATTCCCATCCTTGGCTATTGCCGGGAACGCCCTCTGCGGTTCTTTGGAGGCCATCGCAAGGAGGTCGGCTGGGACAACAGACGACAGGGCACCCTCGTAGGGCGCGCCAAGGGCCACGCCACAGTCTCGGCCAGCCATTCGAGCCACAGTACTCAAGTCCCACCTCAACCCCTGTACCACCGGCCAACGCTGGCCGACTGGTCTCGAACAGCAATGTTAGTTGGTGCGTATGACGAGATCGGTGATGGTCGGTCGGGCTACGGGCGACAGCTCCCCGAGTGGCCCTCGACGTCCCAGAGGAAGTCCCTCGGCTACCCGGTCCCAGGCCCTGGTGAGCTCGGCACCCTCAGCCTAAACCTCCGGTGTGCGAGTGGTTGGTACCTGCGGGGCTCGAGTTGTTGGCCTAGCACGCCGGTGACGCTGTCCAGACCAGCGGACCGTCTGAGGCCCCTCGAAGCCCCAAGCCTTGTGGTGCAAGGGAAGTGGGGGGTCTCCTGTCTGGCTTCAGCCGAGCCTGGCGAAGGCCCACGGAAGCTGGCCCCCGTCTGTCGGGCGGACGCGGTGCGGGGACCGCTAAGGCCGCGCCGCCCTCCTCCGCTAGCGTGGGTCAGCGGGGCGGGCGGCCGTCCCCTCCTGGGCCGGGCCGCACCACCTGCAGGTGGAGCTCGGCCAGCTGGGCGGCGCTTACCGGGGCAGGTGCGCCCATCAGCAGGTCGCGCGCCATCTGGTTGAGGGGGAAGGCGATGACCTCCCTGATGTTGGGCTGGTCCTCCAGGAGCATGAGCAGCCGGTCGACACCCGGGGCGATGCCTGCGTGAGGGGGAGCACCGTAGTGGAAAGCGTTCCACAGCGCAGGGAACGACCGCTCGATGCGTTCCCGGCTGTAGCCGGCAATGGCGAAGGCCTTTTCCATGACGTCGGGCAGGTGGTTGCGCACCGCCCCGGACGACAGCTCGACGCCGTTGCACACCACGTCGTACTGCCAGGCCAGGATCTCTCCTGGGCCCTTGCTCTCCAGCGCCTCCAGGCCCCCCTGGGGCATGGAGAACGGGTTGTGGGAGAAGTCCCAGGCGCCGGTGTCGGGGTTGCGCTCGTACATGGGGAAGTCGACCACCCAGCAAAAGGCCAGCTGGTCGGGGCGGGCCAGGCCCAGCTCGCGGCCCAGGGCCGCTCGTACCTGGCCCAAGGGGATGCTGGGCAGTGAGCCGGCCGCCGGGCCCACACAGGTCAAGACCGCGTCGCCCGGCCCGGCACCGGTGGCCTCGAGCAGGGCTGCGACCTCGCCGCCGGTCAGCTTCCGGGCCAGTGGCCCCCGGGGCTCCGGGCCGCCTCCGCCCTCTTTGCCACCTCCGTCCCCCGTGCCCCTCGTGCCGGCCGCGTCCCCCGTGCCCCGCCCGCCGTCCCCGTCTCCTGGCGGGAGGGCCAGCCAGCTCCCGGTGGCACCCGCCTGCTTGGCTGCATCACCGAAGGCGTCGAACCAGCTGCGCGGCCGCTCGTTGCCCCCGGGGACGGCCAGCGCCCGGATGGCGTGGCCTCGCTCCGGGGCCTCGGCGAACATGGGCAGCTCGGTGCGGCCGCCCAAGACCTGGGTCAGCTCGGCGATCTCCAGGCCGAAGCGCAGGTCAGGCTTGTCCGTGCCGTAGCGGGCCAAGGCGTCGGCGTACGAGACCCGGGGGAAAGGGAAGGTGGCAACCTTGGTGGAAAGCTTGGAGACCAGCTCCCCGAAGAGCAGTTCCACCTCCCGGAAGACGTCTTCCTGTTCGGCGAAGGCCATCTCGATGTCGATCTGGTAGAACTCGCCCGGGCTGCGGTCGGCTCGGGACGCCTCGTCGCGAAAGCAGGGGGCGATCTGGAAGTAGCGCTCGATGCCGCCCGCCATGAGCAGCTGTTTGAACTGTTGGGGAGCCTGGGGCAGGGCGTAGAACTCCCCGGGGTACAGCCGGCTGGGCACCAGGTAGTCCCGGGCACCTTCGGGCGAGGAGACCGTGAGCACCGGGGTCTGCACCTCGAGGAAGCCGCGGGAAGCCAGGTGGTTGCGGGCCAACTGGCAGAACCGGGCCCGCTTGGCCAGCCTCTGGGCCAGCGGGCCGCGCCGCAGGTCCAAGTAGCGGTACGTGAGGCGGGCTTCCTCGCCCACGTCGCTTTCCTGCTCGACCGGGAAAGGCAGCACGCCAGCCGAGGACAGCACCTCCACCGAGGCCAGGCGCACTTCGACCTCCCCGGTGGCCAGCTTGGGGTTGACCGTCTCGGGGGGCCGGGCGACCACTTCGCCCGTCACCGAGACAACGCTTTCCAGGCGCAGGCGGCTGAGCACCTCGAACGCCGGGTCGGAGGGGTGGGACACCAGCTGGACGGTGCAGGCGTGGTGGTCGCCGCGGGCCAGGGGGCCGAGAGGGCGGGCCGCGCTGGCCGGGCTCGTGGGGCTGGCCGGGCTCGTGGGGCTGGCCGGGCTGGTGGGGCTGGCCTGGGCCACCGTGCCCGGTGCGCCGGCTGGCCCGGTGGAGGCACTGGTGGCTTCCAGAGGCAGGTCGGCGTCAGGGCCCACCGGGTCGCGGAGGTCGACGAACAAAAGCCCCCCGTGGTCCCGCTTGGCTGCCACCCAGCCGGCCAGGCGCACCTGCTGGCCGATGTCCGCCGGCCGCAGCGACCCGCAGCGGCGGTCCCGGTACCGGTTGGGGACCAAGGGCGCGGGCCCGCCCATGGGGTACCCCGCGCCCGGGGCGAGGTACCCCGCGCCCGGGGCGCCAGGACTAGGACCAGTGCTGCCAGCCATGCCGGCAACGAGGTTACCTCGGGGCGCCCCCGAGGCGGGCAGCTTGGCCAGCCCCTTCATTAGGCTGGCCGGTGATGAGCACGCACGACACCTTCGGGTCGCGAGCCACGGTGGAACTGGCCGGCCGTCGCCTCACCCTGTACCGCCTTGACGCCCTGGCCAGCCGCTTCGACGTGGGCCGGCTGCCTTTTTCCCTCAAAGTCCTGTTGGAGAACCTGCTCCGGCACGAGGACGGCCGTTCCGTGACCGCGGCCAGCATCGAGGCGCTGGCCTCCTGGCCGTCCGGGCCCCGGTCCCAGGTCGCCTTCTCGCCCGCCCGCATACTCATGCAGGACCTGACCGGGGTGCCGGTGGTGGCCGACCTGGCGGCTATGCGCGACGCCGTGGCGGCCCTGGGGGGCGACCCCCGGGTGGTCCAACCCCAGGTGCCGGCCGAGCTCGTCATCGACCACTCGGTGGTGGCTGACTTCTCCGGCCGGCCGGACGCCTTCGCTCGCAACGTCGAGGTCGAGTTCGAGCGCAACGCCGAGCGCTACCGCTTCCTGCGTTGGGGCCAGCAGGCGTTCGGCACGTTGCGGGTGGTGCCGCCCGGGACCGGGATATGCCACCAGGTGAACCTGGAGCACCTGGCCCGGGTGGTGTTCGTGACCGATGACGCTGAGGCCTTCCCCGACACCCTGGTCGGCACCGACTCCCACACCACCATGGTCAACGGCCTCGGGGTGCTGGGCTGGGGGGTCGGGGGCATCGAGGCTGAGGCCGCCATGCTCGGCCAGCCCGTCCCGATGCTCGTCCCCGAGGTGGTTGGCTTCAAGTTGACCGGTGAGCTGCCCGAAGGCTCGACCGCTACCGACCTGGTCCTCACCATCACCGAGCTGCTCCGCAAGCACGGCGTGGTGGGCAAGTTCGTGGAGTTCTACGGCGAGGGGGTGGGCCGGCTGGCCCTGGCCAACCGGGCCACCATCGGCAACATGTCCCCCGAGTACGGTTCCACCTGCGCTATCTTCCCCATCGACGAAGAGACGCTGCGGTACCTGCGGTTGACCGGCCGCTCGGCCGAGCACGTGGCCCTGGTCGAGGCTTATGCCAAAGAACAGGGGCTGTGGCACCACCCCACGGCCGAGCCGCGCTACAGCGAGCGCCTCGAGCTCGACCTGGGCACGGTCGAGCCCAGCCTGGCCGGCCCGGCCCGGCCCCAGGACCGCGTCCCGCTCCGCCAGGCCAAGGTCGCGTTCCGTTCTTCGTTGGAGAAGTTGTTGGGGAAGGAGGCGGCGTCCTCCCAGCCCAGCCGGGTGCCGGTCAACCCCGATGGTGGGGCTGGCTTCGAGGTGGGCCATGGCCACGTGGTCATCGCCGCGATAACCAGTTGCACCAACACGTCCAACCCCGACGTCATGGTGGCGGCCGGGCTGCTCGCCAAGCACGCGGTGGAACGGGGCCTGTCGGCCAAGCCATGGGTCAAGACCTCGCTCGCCCCGGGGTCCAAGGTCGTGATGGACTACTACGAACGGGCCGGCCTGTTGCCCTACCTGGAGAAGCTCGGCTTCGCCCTGGTCGGCTTCGGCTGCACCACCTGTATCGGCAACAGTGGGCCGCTGCTGCCCGGGGTCTCCGAGGCGGTTGCCCAGGGTGGCCTGGTGGTGGCTTCGGTCCTGTCGGGCAACCGCAACTTCGAAGCCCGGGTCCACCCGGACGTGCGCATGAACTTCTTGGCCTCGCCGCCTTTGGTGGTTGCCTACGCCTTGGCCGGGACCATGGACTTCGACATGGTGGGGGAGCCCTTGGGGACGGGCAGCGACGGCCAGCCGGTGTACCTGCGCGACATCTGGCCCCGTCCCGAGGAGGTGGCTGCGGTCGTGGGCGAAGCCATCGCCGCCGACATGTTCCAAAAGACCTACTCCGAAGTCTTCACCGGCGACGAGCGCTGGGCCTCGCTCCCGGTCCCCGCGGGGGAGCGCTACGAGTGGCCAGCGTCTAGCTACGTGCGCCGCCCCCCCTTCCTGGAGGGCATGTGGCTGGTCCCGTCCGGGCTGTCGGACGTCCGTGGTGCCAGGGTGCTGGCCAAGCTCGGCGACTCGGTGACCACCGACCACATCTCGCCCGCGGGCAGCATCAAGCGGGACAGCCCGGCCGGCCGGTGGCTGTCCGAGCAGGGAGTGAGCCCGGCCGAGTTCAACTCCTACGGCTCCCGGCGGGGCAACCATGAGGTGCTGGTGCGGGGGACGTTCGCCAACGTGAGGCTGCGCAACGAGCTGGTCCCAGGCACCGAGGGCGGTTTCACCCGCCACCTGCCCAGCGGCCAGGTCATGGCCATCTTTGAAGCTGCCCAGCGCTACGCCCAAGAAGGGACGCCGCTCATTGTCCTGGCCGGCAAGGAGTACGGCTCGGGCTCGTCGCGCGACTGGGCCGCCAAGGGGGTGAAGCTGCTCGGGGTACGGGCGGTCCTGGCCGAGAGCTTCGAGCGCATCCACCGCAGCAACCTGGTCGGCATGGGGGTCCTGCCGCTGCAGTTCCTGCCCGGCCAGTCGGCCGCCTCGCTCGGCCTGACCGGCGAGGAGCGCTTCAGCATCAGCGGCCTGGAGGCGGCGGGCGAGGGGCCCTTGCCCGAGACGCTCCAGGTGGAGGTGGACGACGATGGCCCACGCCGCACTTTCGAGGTGCGCCTGCGCATAGACACGCCGGTGGAAGAGGACTACTACCGCCACGGCGGGATCCTGCCGTTCGTGGTGCGCCAGTTGCTTGCCCGGGCACCGGGTGGTGACGGCTGAGGCCCGGCCTGGCCGGTGCGTGCGTGCTGCCGGCCCTCTGGCGGCTGGCCCCCCTGCCGGCTGGCCCCCCAGCCGGTCTGGCCTCTGCCGGTCGGTTGAGCCCCGCTGACCTTTGCCATCCCTGGCTGACCTTTACCCTATGTGGCCGTTCTTTGCCCCGGTACGGTGTTCTCTGTCCCAAAAAGTGGCGCTCCCGCCTCAAATCGCGACAGAGAATGCCGGATTGGGGCAAAGAAGCGCACCTGGGGCAGCGCAGAAGCGCACTTGGGGCAAAGAAGCGCACTTTGGGCAGACAAGGAGCGCCACCTGGGCCCATCAAGGAAGCGCACCTGGGGCGGAGAAGGGCGGTTTGGAGGGCCCGGCGGTCGCGTAGTGAGGCCGGGCGGTCGCGTAGTGAGGCCCGGCGGTGCCGCTACTGCTCCTTGAGGGCAGCGCGAGCGCGGGTTGCCGCGGCGGCCGGCGCTTTTCCTGCGCAGCGGACGCGGACTTCGACGATGCGGCCGGTGAAGGGGAACGGGGGTTCATAGGCGGCCCAAACGCCTACCGGGTCGGCACCGATCCGCAGCCCTCGGCCCCGTACGTCGTAGCTGACCGGGTTGGCTCCCCTGACCTCGGCTGGCGCGCTGTGGCTGCCGTCCACGGACATAGCGACCCGGGCACGGCCGGGGGCGGGCACGGTGACCTCAGCCCGTAGCGTTGTGCGCCCCGCCCTGAGGGGCTGGCTGGCGGTCACCACGCTTACCTGCCTCCCCAGGAAGTTGGCCACGTAGTGGGCGCGGCCGTCCCGGATGCACAGGCACCAGCCGCCTTCCGGCCCGCCGTCGGAGGCGACCACGCCCTGGGCCTCCGAGGTGGGCAGCTCCAGCACAGCGGTGATCAGGTGGGGACGGTCGTGGAGGTCAGGGGACGCCGCCTCGTCCAAGTGGAGCGGCCCGTAGTAGACGTGCTCCTCCCGGTCCTCGAAGATGGCTTCGGGCCGGTCCTGGACCTGGAGCTGCTCGCTCAGTGGCAGCACCTGGTGCCGGCGAGCTGCTGCCCACCACCGGGAGACCAGCTCGGCCAGCTTGTCGGGGTGCTGGTGGGCCAGGTCCCGGCTCTCGGAGAAGTCGTTGTCCAAGTCGTACAGCTCCCAGCGGTCGGCGTCGAAATCGCCGTCGTGGGGCGGCTCGGCCCGCTGGGGGACGAAACGGTCCATGCGGGCCGACCAGTGGGTGGTTACCGCTTTCCAGCCCCCTGCCCAGATGGCCCGGTGGCCGACCATCTCGAAGTACTGTTCCTGTTTCGTGGTGGGTGCCCGGGGTGAACTGAACGTGTAGGCGAAGCTCACGCCTTCGAGAGGGCGCTGGTGGTGGCCTGCCACCTGAGAGGGCATCTCGATGCCAGCTAGCTCCAGCACCGTGGGCATGATGTCGGTCACGTGGTGGAACTGGGAGCGGACCACCTCGTGAGCCGTGGTCCCCGCCGGCCAGTGCACCACCAGGGGTGCCCGAGTACCGCCCTCATGGGTGAACTGCTTGTACCAGCGGTTGGGGGTGTTGCCGGCCATGGCCCAGCCGGCGGCGTAACAGGGGGAGGTACCCGGGCCACCCCAGCCGGCGAGGGCTGCCAGCTTGGCTTCCAGGGGATCGGGTTGGCCATTTTCCTCCGGCACCGGGGACCGGGTGCCCAGGGGCCCGCCCTCGGCCGTAGCGCCGTTGTCCGACAGCAGGGCCAACCAGGTGTTGTGGGCCACCCCGTGGCGGTCGAGGGCCTCGAGCAGGCGCCCGACTTGGTGGTCGGTGTGGGAAAGGAAACCGGCGTAGACCTCGGCTTGGCGTTCCACCAGTTGCCTTTCGGCGTCGCTCAGGTCGTCCCACGCCGGTACCCCGGGGTTGGGGGGCGGCAGTGCGGTACCCGCGGGGACAACCCCCAGGCTCACCTGGCGCTCGAGGGTCTCCCGGCGGACCTGGTCCCAACCGGCCTGGAAACGGCCCCGGTACGGTCCTGACCACTCAGGCCAGACCTGGTGGGGCTGGTGCATGGCCCCGAAGGCCAGGTACAGGAAGAACGGGCGCCGTGGGGCCGTCGCCAGGTGCTCGGCTACCCAGGCCAAGGCATGGTCGGCCAGGTCTTCGCTCAGGTGGTAGCGCCCCGAGGGGGTGGCCACCCGGTGGTTGTCCTGGTACAGCGTCGGCCGGTACTGGTCGGTCTCGGCGGCCAGGAACCCGTAGAAGCGGCCAAAGCCCTGCCCGAGCGGCCAACGGTCGAACGGCCCGATGGGGGTTATGTCCTCGACCGGTGCCAGGTGCCACTTGCCCAGGGCCATGGTCGCGTACCCGGCGTTGGCCAGTACTGCCGGCAGCATGGCCGCGCTCTTGGGTATGTGGCCGTGGTAGCCGGAGCGGCCGGAGGCCAGCTCCATGATCGACCCCACGCTCACGCTGTGGCAGTTGCGGCCCGTGAGCAGGGCAGCCCGGGTCGGGGAGCACATAGGGTTGACGTGGAAATTGTTGTAGCGCAGCCCTGCCTGGGCCAGTGCGTCGATATGGGGCGTGGCCACCCGGCCGCCCAGGCCTCCAAAGCAGCCGAGGTCGCCGAAGCCCATGTCGTCGATGACGACGATGACCACGTTGGGGGCCTCGCCCGGTGGCCGGGGCAGCCGGGGCCAGCTCACCCGGGACAGCCTCCCGGGCCATTTTGGCCTTGGCGGCTCCAGCCCAGCCACCTCGGGCGGTCCTCGGGAGCCCGCCCTGCCGCCCGGCCCACCTGGCGCACCCGGCCCACCTCGCGCCTACTTCACTGCCCCGGCCAGCATGCCCCGGACGAAGTAGCGCTGGAAGGCGAAGAAGACGACCAAGGGCACGATGATGGAGAACATGGAGCCGGTGGACACGATCCAGAAGTTGTTGGCGAGCGTGCGCTCCTGGTCGTAAAGGAACAAGGTGAGAGGTACGTGGGGGTCGCCGCCCAGGAACACGAGCGCAACCAGGAGGTCGTTCCACACCCATATGAACTGGAATATGGCCAGGGAGGCGGCGGCCGCAACTCCCAGGGGCACTACCACCCGGCGGAACAGCCTCCATTCTCCAGCGCCGTCGATACGGCCTGCCTCGATCAGGGCGGTGGGGATGCCCACGAAGAAGTTACGCATCAAGAACACGCCAAAGGGCAGCCCGAAGGCCACATGGAAGATGACCACCCCCGTGACCGTACCGAAGGGGTTCCAGCCGGTGAGCGAACCGAGGTCCTTGTAAAGCTGGGCCACTGGGATCAGGGCTACCTGCAACGGCACGACCATCAAGCCGACGATGGTGAGGAACACTGCATTGCGCCCCCGCCAGCGGCCGAACACGAGCGAGTAAGCGGTCAGGCTCGAGATCAAGGTGACCAGGACAGTGGCGGGGACGCTGATCTCCAATGAGGTGACTAGGGAGTCGAGCACGCTCCCGGCGGCCAAGCCAGTCGGCACGACCCCGGACAGGCCCGGCACCCCTCCAGCGAACAGGGCCTTGTAGTTGTCGATGGTGACCTGGGTGGGGTACACGAACCATTTCCACCACCCTGAGATCTCGAACAACCCGTTGGGCCGGAACGAGATTATCAGCATAGACAGGCTGGGCACGAGCCAGAGCAGGGCAATTGCCCCAAGGGCAAGGTTGACCGCCACGTGGTGGCGGCCCAGGCGCTGGAGGAGGCTCCGGTGGGGCCGGGAGGCCATGGCGCCAGGAAGGGCGGGGGCGGGCCCGGTCACGGTGGTGGTGGTCATCGTTCCCCACCGATCCTCTTCAGGTTGAACAGCATGGCTGGGACCACGAGGATGAACAGGATCACGGCGAGGGCACTGGCCAGGCCGGTGTGCACGCCCCCGCCAAAACCGAGGTAATAGACGTCTGAGGCAAGCGTGCTGGCCTGCCCGCCGGGCTGGGACGAATCGGCCCCCAAGTTGATGACTATGTCGAATATCTTCAGGACGTTGATGACCATGGTCACCAGCACGACGGTCAGAACCGGGGCGAGCATCGGCACGGTGACCCGCCGGAGGGTCTGCCACTCCGTGGCACCGTCCACGTGAGCTGCTTCCAGGGTCTCCCGGTTGAGCGCCGCCAACCCGGCGGCGACCACCACCATGGTGAAACCGGCCCAGATCCACAAGTAGGCCAGGACCATGGATATGTCGATCAAGGGCACGCTCAGCATGGCCTGGGCGGTCTGGCTCAAGTTGGCCGTCGGCGTCTCGGACTGGGGGCCGAGCCAGAAGATGCCAGAGAAGGCAGTTTTGAAGTTGGACGCGTTGACCCTCACGTGGAAGCTGCCAGGGCCCGGGTTGTCGAAGCTGAACTGCCCGAAGGCATTGGTGGCCGTGCTCCCGACCACGCGGCCGTCGCTGCGCAGGAGCGACAGGTGCAGGTTGGGGAGGCCGTCTTCCCCGGGCAGGACGTCCTTGGTGTCGGTGGGGTTGGCAGGGGAGAAGTCCCGCCACACCAGCCCGGTGACCGCGCCTGGCTTGGGGGCGGGCAACCGGGCGGGGCGGGCCCCGAGCACGGACAGGGTCTGGGGGCTGATACCTGTGAGCCCCAGGCGCACGGTGCCGCCGGCCTTGACCGCTGAGGTGGAGACGAGGGTGCCGCCGGGGCCGGGCCTGACCCCGGCGGTGGCCAGGGACCCGGGGGTCTGCCCGCTGGTCAGGGGGTAAGCCCCAGGAGGGTTGACCCACTCGTCGACGGTACGGATGATGGCGTTGAGCACGCCTACGTGGGGGTCCAGCTGGAAGATCTGGGTGAATATTAGCGACGATGCCGTGACGCTGAACACGACCGGGAGGAATATGACCGTCTTGAACGCCGTGGCCCAGCGGACCCGCTCCGACATGACGGCCAGGACCAGCCCCAGGACAGTGACTACGAACGGGAAAACGAGCACCCAAATGACGTTGTTACGGAAGGCGATCAGGGTGTCGGCGGTCGAGAACAGGGCTTTGTAGTTGGCCAGGCCGACAGCCTTGGTCGCGTTCTCGTTGAAGAAGCTGTAGCGCACGGTCGCTATCGCCGGGTAGACGACGATGGCCAACAGCCAGATCGCCCCCGGGGCGAGGAACCCCAAAGAGGCGAGGTGGTCGGTCCACTTCAGGCCTCCGGCACGCCTCCACCCAGCCGTGGGCCGTGGCGGGCCGGGTGGCAGCGGCCTTGGCTGTAGCCGGCGGACGACGGTTGCCATCTCCGAAGCCTCCTCCAGGCAAGGGGCCGGGGCCCGGCTGGTGGCGGCCGGGCGCACCAGCCGGGCGTGGCTCGTTTTGGACCTTTGAACTTTTGAGCTGTTGCGAGCGGGTCAGCTACCGCGGAGCTGGTTGCCCACTACTACAGCTACTGCTGGCTGCCCGGGCTCAGTGCCCCAGGGCGGCGGTGGCTTGCTTTTGCATAGTCGCCTGGATCGACCTGATGTTGGCCGGGCTGGGGTTCTTCACGAAGTTGAGCATGTCCTGCCAGAGGCTCGGCTCCCAGCTGCCCTGCAAGTCGTCCAGGCTGAACACGAAGCTGGTGGCTGACTGCAGCTCCTGAGCGTCTGCCCGCGTCACCGGGTCGGGGTAGGCGGACAGGGGGACCTTCTTGTTGGGCGAGGTGAAGCCACCGGCCTTTGCCCATATCGCCGCGCCCTGAGGGCTGCCCAGGTACTTGATGAGCGCCTTGGCTGCTGGGGTGGGCTTCAGCAGCATCGCCACGTCTCCGGCGCCCTGGATGGCGGAGTTGTTCTTCTGGTCCGCGGCCGGGGCCGGGAAGGGGAAGAAGTCGTAGCACGGTGTGGCCGAGACGCTGGTGGTGCAGGCCGCCCCGCCTTTGCCCTTCGTGCCGGCAGTGTAGTTGGGCGAGTTGCCCGTGATCTCGGACACGACGAAGTCGCCCTCGAAGACCATGGCCGCCTGCGGGGTAGCGCCGGCCTTGGGGAACACCTTGTCGACGCACTCAGGGTACTTCTCTGACAGTGCGCCCTTGGTGCCGCCCAAGAGGTAGCCCTGGTTGCCGACGATCTGGGCCAGCGTGTTGAAGGCTGTCGTCACCGTGGGGCTCTCCCAGGAGATCTGGTGCGCGGCAAGCTTGTTGTAGTTGGCTGCCCCCGCCGTCTTCAAGTAGACGTTCTGCCAGAAGTCGGCGACCGGCCAGCCTATGTCCGTGCACAGCGAGAAAGGCGTTATGCCCGCCGCCTTCAAGGTGGCGGCGTCCTTCAGCAGCTGTTCCCAGGTCTTTGGCGGGGCCGTAATGCCGGCGGCGGCGAACTCGGCCGGGTTGTACCAGATCGTGTTCTTGTTGGCGCCTTTGAACCACACGCCGTAGAGCTTGCCGTTGTAGGTGACCAAGCTCTTCCAAGCCGCCCCGTAGTTGGAGGCCTCGCTGCCGATCACCGGCCCGACGGGCTGGATCGCCCCCTTCTTGGCCAGGCTGATCACCGTGCCCGGGTCTGGCACCAGGGCTACGTCGGGCGGGCTCCCGCCAGCCACTGCTGTGTCGATGGCGGTGTCCATGTTGCTGCCCTTACCGGAGTAGTTGACCTTGACCCCAGTCAAGCTCTCGAACGGTTTCAGCGCGGCCTCGAAGTCCTGCTGCTCGGTGCTGGTCCATTCGGCCCAGACGGACACCGAGCCCCCGATGTGGGCCGTGCGGGCGCTGGTGCTTAGCGTTGCCGCGCCCGCAGGCGAGGCCGTGCTGGCCATGCTGGCCAGGAGAGCGGAGACCGCCAAAGCTGCCCCGATCCTGGATGTGGGGCCTCCTCTCCACTTCGGCTTGACCTCCAGCCTTAGCGGGCGAGCGGTTGCCGTTGCCATGTCGCAACCCTCCTTTGTTTCGTCCCGGGGCTGCCGGGCAACGACAGGTCGTCCCCGGCGGTGCCGAGCGGTTGCCGCCACGATGAGCGGATTAGGCGGACCTTACCATCACCGGCCCCGCAGGGGCAGCGCGCCCCTCAGCCACCAGCCCGGCCCGGCCGCTGAGGGCGCGGCCGCTGGCAGCAGGCGAGGCAGTGAACGCTAACATATTGTGCACCACGTCACCAACTGGCCCGTCCAGCCGTTTTGGGCCTGGTCGCCGTGGCCGTTCTTCGCCCGCTGTGGCCGGGATGTGGCGTTCTTCGCCGTATGGGGCCCGTACGTGGCGGTTCTTTGCCCCGGTAAGATGTTCCCTGTCCCGCAAAGCGCTGTTCGCGCATCAAACCGCGACAGAGAATGCTCAATTGGGGCAAAGGACCGCACTTGCGGCAAAGAACTGTACCTCGGGCAAAGAACTGTACCTCGGGCAAAGAACTGCACCTCGGGCAAAGAACCGCACTTCGGGCAAAGAACCGCACTTAGGCCGAGGGACCGCACCTCGGGCAGGTCCCTAAGATCCGTACCCCGCCGGCCAGCGCTTGGCGCTGGCCGGCGACCTCCGCCGTGCCCGGTCCTTGGGGGAGGGGCCTAGCGCCCAAGCCCGTCGCCAGGCAGAGGCGTCGGGGCCGGTCAGGGGCGGCGTAGCCCCCTGGGCAGCACGTCGGCGGGCCGACCACCAGTCGGTGGCAGCCTCGTCCGCCAGGGCCGCGATGGCGTCCTCCAAACGGCCTACCAGTTGGCGGGCGGGCAGGTCGGGGTAGAGCGGCCAGCCGAAGGTCACCTTGGTCCGTCCCACGTACAGGCGCTTGGCGCCCCGAGGCAAGAGGCGCCCAGTGCCCTGGATGTGCACCGGGACGATGGGCCGGCCGCTGCGGGCAGCCAGCCAGGCGGCGCCGCCTCGGTGCGGCTGGCCCCAGCCGTCGGGGCTGCGGCCCCCTTCGGGGAATATCAACAGGTTCCAGCCCTCCTCTATGAGGGCTTGGGCACGGTCGGCCGAGCTGCGGCTGACTTTCACCCGCTCGATGGGCACGGCGTTGACGGAAAAGGCGAAATAGATGGCTTTGGCCCGGGAGTCGAAGAAATAATCGGCCGCGCCCAGGGTGACCACCTTGTGGCGGAAACGCTCGGGCAGCACCGACAGCAAAAGAGGCGTGTCCAGGTGGCTCGAGTGGTTGGCGGCGAAGATCACCGGGGCTTCGGTGCTCTCGAAGCGGTCCAGGCCCTCGGTGCTGGGCTGGGCGATGGCCGCCATCAGGGGCCGGGTCACCAGCTCGGTCCACGCGGCGCGCGCCAAGCGGACCGGGTAGCGCCGGGCCCAGTCGGTGGCGTAGTTGACGCCGAGGTCGGGACGCTTGGGCGGCCGAGGGACCGACGGGGGCCACGGGGCTGCGCCGAGGGGGAACGGCCAGGGTGGGCGCAGCTTTCCCGTCGACGGCAGGAGGGCCTCTCGTAGGCGCCCCAGGGCCAGGTCCAGGGCTGGCCCCTCCGCCCCTTGGCCGGAGGAGCCTCGCTCCCGGCTGCCCCGGGCCGGGCCGAGGCCTAGGGGCCCGACGCGGTCACTAATGGACATGGGCGAGCATCAACGGGGGGGCGCGGAAGTAGGTGATGGTCGGGCCCCTGCCCACCACGTCCTCGGCCATCTCCAGGGCGTCGGCCAGGGTGGTCGCCGGCTTGAAGCCCATACGGCGGACGGCCCGGCGGTTGCCCCCGACGATAATCGTCCCGCCTGTGTACTCCAGGGCGTGCGCGCCCCAGTACCACATGTACATGGCATGCACGCCATGGAACGCGTAACTGGTCCGGTACAGGTGGCGGTACCACTCGTCGGTGGCGTAGCGCTCCTCGAAGGTTTTTTCGATCTCCACCGGGTCGGTCGTGGTGGGGAGGACCTCTTCGAAAAAGTCGATGTAGGACGGGTGGTGGACAGGGTGGAAAGCCCAAGGGGTCGGGTGCGACAGGATCACCACGCCACCGGGCCGGACCAGCGGCTTGCCCAGGTACATGTTGAAGAAGTAGCCGAGCCCCAGGCAGTGCACCAGCAGCGGGTTCATGATCGAGTTGACGTTGTAGGGGCCGATGTAGGGGAGCCCGAAGATCACGATGTCGCTCTGGCCCTCCACGTCGACCAGCTGCTGGCGGTGGATGTTGGCGATGGTGGCCTCGTGGACCGCCTCGACCTCGCCCGCCTGGACGCTGGTCATGGCGTGGGGCGCGAGCACCGATTGGAAAACGGCCCGCCGTGCCGCCGGGCTCAGGAGCGCGGCACCGTTGCTGGCGGCCAGGAAGGTGGCCCGGTCCCGGACGCTCCATTCCCATTCCCGCTTTTGCAGGAAGGCCATTTGTGGAGGGAAAGCGTCGTTGTTGAGGGTCGTCTCGACTTGGAAGACCTTCACGTGCTTGGCCAGCAGCCGGCCGATGCGCCAGCTGGAAGAGTGGAGCTCCGAACGGGGCCGGTCCATCAACGAGCGGCTGTGCTGCAGCGAGCGCACGTTGTGGTGATGGCGGACGCTGCGGTAGCTCATGAGGCCGGTGGCGGTGGACTTGTGGCCGCCGTCCATCGCTACCAAGTTGATGTTCACGTACACGAGCAGGTCCGACTCTGCCACCCGGCGGTTCACCTCGACGTCCTCGCCCTTTTCGGTCTTGCCCAGGTGGACGAGCCCGTCGGGGTCCTCCGCGTCGTGCTGGAGCAGCTTGCCGTGGGGGGCAAATGCATCGAAGATCCGGTCGCCCAGGGCGTGGCGCAGCTCGGCGTCGGTCATCCTCCGGTGCAGGCCGAGGGCGGCGATCAGGACCACGTCGTCCACCCCTGCTTCGGCCGCCAGGTCAAGCACCGCCTCGATCACCCTCTGGCGGTTGTCGGGCCGGCGCATGGGGGGCAGGGGCAGGGAGAGGTCGTCGAAGGCGATGGTGAGCCGCATGCCGGCATGGAGCAGCTGTGGCAAAGGCGGGCAGTCTCCCAGCGGCTCGAGCAGGGCCCGGCGGATGGCGGCATCGGGGTCGGGCAGGGGGGCGAGCGGCTCGGGGGCGTAGACGACGCGGCTGCGCTCGGCGGGCAGGCGCTCCAGGCGGAACCCTTCCCCGTGCCACATGAGCACCGGGGGGGTGGCGCGGTCGACTTCGAGCACGAACCCGGGACGAGGCATCAGCTGGCCGGCCCCTCCACTGCGTGCGCCGGGTGCGCCGGGTGCGCCGGCTGTAGTGGTACGGTCCTTCTTTTTTCGCCCCTCAGGTCGAAAGCGACCTTGACGGCTCCTCGCCGCCCGGCCATGGCCGCGTGCTCGATGGCTTCGGCTGCCCGGTCGAGGGGGTAGGTGGCTGAGAGCAGCCGCTCGAGGTGGACGGCCTCGGCCAGTTCGAACGCCAGGTCGAAGCTGTGGCGCCCGCCGGCAAGGGGCTCCGGCCCGTAGGTGTAGGCACCGACCAGGTGGACCTCCCGTTGCCACAAGGGAGTGAGGTCCACCGACGAGGGGGCCGGCATCCCGGCCAAGACCACCGTGCCCCCAGGAGCGGTGACCGCCAAGGCGCTGGCCAGGGAGGCCGCCGTGCCGACGCAGTCCAGCACCAGCGGTGCCCCTCCCGAGAGCTGGCCGTTGTCCAAGATCCACGAACCGGTGGCCCGGCGCACGGCCCGGCGTAAGTCGGCTGGCTCGGCCACCGCCGTGGCCCCCAGGGCCCGGGCCAGCTGGCGTTGGTGCGGGTGCTTGGCCACGGCCAGGACATTGGCCACTTCGTCGCGGTAGCGGGCGAGGGCGGCAATGGTGCACAGCCCGAGCGTGCCCGCCCCGATGACCACGGCGGTCAGCTCCTCCCTCCCGGACGGGGCCGGCATGGGGGCCAGGGCGGCGTGGGCACCACAGGCAGCCGGTTCGACGAGCACGGCAGCCTCGTCGGGCAGGCCCGCGGGGACGGGGTGGAGCTGGCTGGCGTGGGCAGCCAAGGCGACCGACCAGCCGCCGCCCGTCTGCTGGCAGTAGCCAGTCTGCAGCCCAGGGGTGATGTGGCCACCGGTCAGGTTGACGCAGTGGCGCTTGCGCCCCGCGGCGCACGCCGGGCAGAGTGGCTGTACCCCCCGTGCCTCGCAGCCGAGCACCGGCTCGATCACCACCCGCTGGCCGGCCTCCGTGTCGGCTACGACCTCGTGGCCGGGCACGAACGGGAAGCTGACGATGGGCTCGAACCATCGCGACGAGCGCCCGTCGACCGTGGCTAGGTCGCTGCCGCAGATGCCGGCCAGGCGGGGGAACACGTACTGCCAGCCTGGACCGGGCAGGGCGGGAGGGGCTGTGTCCACCAACCGGAGCGGCCCCAAGCGCGCCCCGGCCCCCCCTTTCCACCCCGAGGCCACCCGGGCCATTGCGAAACGAGGGACGGACCGCTCGATGCGGAGGGCCTTCATGGCTCGTTTAGACCCCCGCGGCCGGGTTTTTGTCTCGCCTGCGGGCCGAAGGGCAGCCAGGGCCGCCGGTACCCGTGCGCTCGGGGCCAGTGCTCCACGTGCCAACCCCGCTTGCGGGCTATGGCGGCGAGCTTGGTCTCGGGGTTCACGGCCACCGGGTAGCCGGCCGCTTCCAGCATGGGGAGATCGCTGGTCGAGTCGGCGTAGGCGACGCACTGAGCCAGGTCCAAGCCGTGCTCGTCGGCGTACTGCTGCATGATGAGGGCGCGGGCTTCACCGGTGGGCGGTGCCTCCAGCAGCTCGCCCGACAGCCGGTCGCCGGCCCCCCCCATGTGAGCGCAGACCACGTCGTCGAACAAGGGGCGGAGGGGCTCGAGCACGAAGTCGAGGGCACCGGTGATGAGCAGGGTGCGGTGGCCCAAGGCGCGGTGCTCGCGCACCCGGCGGATGCCGGCAGGGAACGACTTGGCCAGCAGGAGGTTGCTCGTGAGCTCCCAGGCGTCCTCGTTGAGCTGGTCGAGGGGGGCGTCTTCGTAGCGACGGTAGAACCAGCGCAGGAAGTCCCCCCGGTCGAGCCGGTCGAGCGAGAGCATCCGGGGAGCTTCCATCAAGGTCCGCACGGTGAAGTGCGCCCGCGCCCCCAGCCCCAGGTGCCGGGTGGCGAACCAGGCATAGGAGTCCACCACATTGGTGGCCACCAGGGTGTTCTCCAGGTCGAAAACGGCCAACTGGCGCTCGGGGGACAGGACCGCCCTCCGGCCCCGTTCCTCCCGGCTGAGCCCACTGGAGCCTCGCCGGGGGCGACCGGTTGCCTGCCGTACGCGGGCGTGGGCGACGACCGCCGGCAGGTAGACGTCGTGGCAGTAGCGGGGCCAGTCGACTGAAGCCGGGTCCAAGCAGAACTGTTCCCGTTCCTCCCCGCCGAGCTGGGCCTCCAAGCTCAACAAGCGGTCGACCTGGAAGACTGCCTCCGTCTCGGTGTACGCGCCGTAGAGCTCGACGTAGCCGAGGGCGCGCTCGGCCTCCTCCCGGCGCTCCTCGACCCGTGCCGCCAGGTCGGCCTGGTTCCCCCGCAGGGGTAGGGCCTGCAGTGCCTTCTCGGCACCCCGCAGCGCCCTGGTCGCCTGGTGGAGCTGGCGCTGGACCCGCCGCCGTCCCGGGAACGACCATTCCGGGACCTCGATCGGCTGGCCCCGGTCGTCTGCCAGCGGGTGCTCAGAGAACCACTCCCGGACCAGGCGCACGAGCTGGCCGTAGCGGAGGGGGTTGCGCGAACCGGAGGCGGCGTGGACCACGTCTGGCTCGGGCTGCGGCCCCCGGGCGGCGATGGCCAGGATGGCCGCCACCACCAGGTCTACGGGGATGACGTCGATGACCCCCTCAGGTATGCCTGGGAACTCCTTGAGCAGGCCGCGGGCATAGCTGATGATCACCGGGTCGGCCATCCGGAACCCGCGGATCCACCCAGGACGGGGTTGGGAAAGGGAGGCCTCGATGATGGACGGGCGCACTACGCTGACCGGCAGGGCGCCGCGGCCTTCGAGCAAGGCCCATTCCCCCAAGGCCTTCGAGTAGGCGTAGACGTCCGGCCAGCCGAGAGCCTGGGCCCGTGCCTTGCCCAGCTCGACCATGCGCTCGTCGACCCACTCGGCCCTCAACTTCTCGGTGCGCTCGGCCAGCAGGGGCATGCCGGCTGCCCCCAGCTCGGAGCGCGCCTTGGCCCGCAGGCGAGCCAGCAGTTCGGGTTCCCGGCTGGCTGCCTCGGCGTCCGAACGGGCCCGGCGGGCCGCCTCCACCTCGGCCTGCCAGGGGACCCGGGTGGAAAACGGGGTCTCGGTCAGCAGCGCCTCGGGAGCGGGGCCACGCCTCATGCCAGCTACGTAGGCGGTCGAGACCGCGATCATATGAGGGAGCGCGGGGGAGCCCTGGGCGGCCCGCGTCCGTCCTCGGGTGGCGGGCCTGGCCGCCGCGGCGAGGCCCGGCGCGGGGGGCGCAGCCGCTGCCGGCACCGGGTGGGCCGTGGGGGTTTGCAGGGCCTGGGCTACGCGGCGGGGGCCGAGCAGGTTGACCTCCACGGCAGTGTCGAGAGGAGAGTCGAAGCTCACCGTGGCGGCCGAGTGCACGACCGTCCGGCAGCTGGCCAGCAGCCGGCGACCGTCTTCGTCCAGGCCCAGCCCGTCCTGGGTGACGTCACCGGCCAGAGGCCTGACCCGGCGCTCCACCTCGGCATCGAAGCGCTCGCCCAGTTCGCTGCGCAGCCGGTCGAAGCAGTCGTTGCGCAGGATGTCACGCTGCACGCGCTCGGTCGCGCCATGCCGGCCGGGGCGGACCAGCACCACGACCTCTGTCTCGGGCAGGCAGCGCAGGACCCGTTCTATGAGCGCGGTACCGAGGAAGCCGGTCCCCCCGGTAACAGCTATGCGCTGGCCGTCGAGCGCTTCTCGGAGCACCCCTTGTGTCTACCACGCCCCACCGACCACCAGTGGCACCGCACCAGCGGTGGGCCGGTCTTGGCACCGCCAGGCTCAACGCGCCAAGGCCCGTTGGGTCAGCGCTTGCGCTGGCCTGCCCTCCGTCTGGGCTGCGGGCGGGTGTAGCGGCCGCTGCTCGGCGGCAGGGGCCGGCCCGTCACCGAAATCGGGGCGTCTTGGTCCTTGCGCCGGGAGCGCCCCGCCCTAGCGGTCGCCTGGTGGGCCGCCTGGGAGCGTCGCGGCCCACTGCCGGCGGTAGCCCCCTCGTCCCGTGCCTCCCGGGCCGAAGTAGCCAGGAGCGCTTTTTGTGCCTTGTTCTGTCGCCAGAACACCCACATGGCATAGCCCAGGGGCACCAGGTACAGGCCCCACCGCAGGTCGGCCATGCTCTGGGGCAGGGGCAGCGAGATGCTGAGGGCCGCCGTGATCATGAAGGCCACCATCGTGACCATGCGCTTTCGCCAGTAGATGGTGAGGGCACTGGCCGCCACCAGGGCGAGCACCGCCGAGGCGGCGGGGACTACCTGGTCGTGAGGCACCACCTCCCAGACCGTGCGCGTGGCCTTGCCCACCTTCTGGCTGACCTGTTCGGCGTCGGTGCTGAACAGCGACACGAGGGCCACCGCCGCCATGAACAAGGCCACATAGATGCCATAGCGGGGTTCGGGGGGCTCCATCTTGGAGGTGGCCTTGCGGGCCTGCCTCACCAGGTGGGCCCGGTCTGAGCGGGCGGCGGCCCGGTCTGCCCGCGAGGAGGCCTTGGTGCCCTTGGTGCTGGGATCCACAGGGGCGGTGGTGGGTGCGGCAGCGGCGTGCCCGTTGGCCGCAGCAGGGGCCCCGTTGGCCCCGGTCTTGGCCTCTGCCTGGACCAGGTCGACGGGTTCCTCGTCCGCCTGCGGGGCGCCCGTGGCCCGCCTCAGGAGCTTCACTTCTGCTCCGTCTCGGAGCTGGCAGGACCGTTGGGCCCCTCCTCGGCGCTGGGAGGACCGTCCGGCTGGTCGCCACCGAGGAGCCAGGGGCGCACGTTGATCGTGCTCTGGCGGGGCCCGAGCTGCTCGAGCTGGGCTTCCACCGGCAAGTCCTTGGGTGGGTCGCCGGAGGTTTGCATGATGATGGCGGGTTCCTTGCGCTCGGGCTCGAAGACCTCCTGCAAGCCCAGGGCGAAGGCCGTCAGGACGGCACCGGTGGCGCTGCGGCGCCGCCAGGCCTCGATCTTGTCCGGGAGCCCGGTGGTGCGAGCCTGCTCGGCCTCGAGCACCGCTTCGGTGCCCTCGGGGGCTGCTCGGCGGACATGTCGGCGCCCCTGCTCATCGACTTCGGGCAGTTCGTCTGCTGCCTCGAGGTCGTCGGCGTCGAGGTCCTCCGTCTCGAGGTCGTCGACGCCCATGTCGTCAGCGTCCATGTCGTCGTTGTGGTCCTCTGGCTCGTGCCCTGGCACCCCTCCAACGTACCGCCCGGCTGGGGCTGCCGCCTCTCGGGCTGTCCGCGCACCTTGCTGCTACCTGCCCACCCCCTCACTCCCACGCCACTCCCACCTCGCTCTCTGTCCGAAAGCCGCTCGGCCGAGCAGCCTTGGGGTACCTGCCCCGGCTGCGCTACGTTGGGCCGTGGGGGCCCGCCTACCGGTGCGCCCCCCGAGTTGGAGCCGGGCGCTTGGCTCAGTTGGTTAGAGCGCAGCCTTCACACGGCTGAGGTCGGAGGTTCGAGTCCTCTAGCGCCCACCATAAAAGTCCAGGTCAGGGGCACTGTGCGGGTCCCGGCCAGCGGGCCCGGCAGGATCCTGGGGCCCGAAATGGGCCCGAGCCCGGGCCCAGGATCGCCCCTTGGTGCGTGGGCCGACCCCACATCTGGGCATGAGCGCACACCCGCTGCTGCGCCCCGGGGAGGTGGCCGAGGCCCTGGCCGTCTCCAAGGTCACCGTCTACCGTCTGGCCCGCTCCGGCGAGCTGGCCTCGGTACGGGCCCGTGGCCAGTCCCGCTCCCGTCCCGAAGCCCTGGAGGGCTACCTGGCCCGCTGCGAGGCAGCGGCCGTGGCGCCGGCCGTGGCCGCTGCCCCTGTGGCTCCCAGGCCTCGCCGGAGCCGGCCTCGCAAGCAATGGGTACCGCCCGATGCCGCGTGAGCAGGTAGCCCGCCCGATACCGCGCAGGGACGGCGGCATTGAGCGCCGGGTTGGGGCCTCGGGCCAGCTCAGCTGGCGGGCACGCTGGTACGACGCGACCGGCCACCGCCAGAGCGCCACGTTCTCCACCAAGGCCGAGGCCGATGCCTGTGGCTGGCTGAGCGGGTGGTGGAGGTGCACCGGGGAGGTACCGGCACCATGGACGGCGGGCGCACGACGCTGGCCGAGTGGTGGGCCAGGTGGCAGGACGGCCGGCAGGTGTCGCTGCTCGCCGCTAGGCGCGAGCAGAGCGCCTGGGACTGCTGGATCTGCCCCCACCTGGGCAAGGCCCGCCTGGGTGACCTGCGCCGCTCCGGCGTGCAGGCCTGGGTCGCCGGCCAGGTGCGGGCCGGGCTCGCCCCCCGTACGGTGAAGCGCCACCTTGAGGTGCTGCGAGCTTGCCTGTCGGCGGCCGTAGTGGAGGGCCTCATCGCGGTCAACCCGGCGTCCAAGGTGCAGGTCCCCCGGGCCCCCAAGGCCGAGCAGCGCTTCTTGAGCCTCGACGAGGTGCGCCGGCTCACCGAGGCCACGCCACCTGCCTACCGGTCCATGGTCGCCGTCGGGGTGGCTTGCGGGCTGCGAATCGGGGAGCTGGTGGCGCTCCAGGTGGGCGACTTCGACTTCCTGCACAAGACGCTGACGGTGCGCCGCACCGCCCTGGCCGACTCGGGCCGCTATGGCCCGGTGAAGTCCCGTGCCGGCGAGGGGCGCGTCGTGCCCGTCCCGCCGACGCTTGCTGCCCAACTGGAGCGCGACATGGCGGGGCGCCACCCGGCTGCCCCGGCCTGGCCGACCCGCTCGGGAGGCTTTTGGTCCCTGGGCAACTGGCTCCGGGACATCTGGCGGCCAGCGGTGGGACGGGCTGGCCTGGTGCCGCCCCCCACCCCGCACGCCATGCGGCACACGGCCGTCGCCCTATGGCTGAAGGCTGGGGCCAGCATGTACGAAGCCAGCAGGTGGGCGGGGCACGCCTCCACCTCGACCACGGACCGGATCTACGGCCACCTGCTGGCGCCCGACGGCCGGGTGAGCGAGGAGCTGGACCGGCTGCTGTGGCCACCTGAGCCCATCAGGCTGGAGGGCCGGCGCAGGCGGTAGCGGTAGGTCAGGGCACCGGCCTTTCACTGGTGCTGCACATGGCCAGGTAAGACGAGGAGCGCCTAGAGCGGCTCACCCCGGGCGGCGACGTGGGCGACGGACCGGCTGTAGAGGGAGCCGCACCGCCGGGACGACCCTGCGGTTGGAGGTCGTACGCAGACCGCAACTGATCTGCTAGCATAATGCGACATGAGGACGATCTACCTTCGCCATGTGCCCGACGAAGTTGTCGAGCGCCTGGAGCGGCTGGCTGCCCGTGAGCGGATGTCGGTCGCGGCGGTAGCGGTGAGGGAGCTTGAGGAAGTCTCGCGCCGAGTGGACAACCCGGCGCTGCTCGACGACCTGCCGGACCTAGGCATTGACCCGGCCTCTGTAGTCGCCCACGTGGATGCCGGGCGCTCCGCGAGGTGATCGTCGTCGACGCGTCGGCGGCGGTCTCTGCGCTGCTCAACGCTGGGCCTGCTCGTCGGGCATTGGCCGAGGAGCAGGTACATGTGCCTCACCTGATCGACCCTGAGGTCGCCAACGCCCTTCGGCGCGTGGTCGCCGCCTCGCGGGTCAAGCCTGGCGATGCATGGACAGCGCTCGACCGGTGGCGCCGGCTCGGCATATTGCGCCATTCCGTCTTCCATCTGCTGGAGCGCGTTTGGGAGCTGCGAGAGAACCTCTCAGCCTATGACGCTTCGTATGTCGCGTTGGCCGAATCACTCGGCTGTGCACTGCTTACTGCAGACGTCCGGCTCGGTGGAGCTCCAGGACTCCGCTGTCCAGTGACGGTGGTCCCCGGGTAGTAGTGGTCCACCCACGTCCGAATCCAGGACTCCCAGCACAGCGGAATAGTCGAGTTGCGGCCCGGCCCTCACGGATCGGCAAGATCGTGATCTGAACGCCCCGTGGCTGATCCTTCCACCCCGCGTCGCTGACGCGCTTCCTCCCTTCGAGTTATGCGAGAGAGGCTCCGGGTGGGGACGCTTTCGTTGGCCTAGAGGACAAGCCACGCGACGTTAGCAAGGGGGAGGAAGCGGCTGCGAGGCTTCAGGCCTGTGCGGGGGTACCTGTAACTGGCGGCATCTCTTCGCCCTTCACCGAGTAGACGAGGCGGAGCTTGGTCCCGGGGTAAATGGTCCTGGTCTCGTTCAGCTCTTGGCACAAGCCGGCTATTGCCCGGCTGCGCCTGGGCTCGGAGAGCGGCTCCAACGTCACGTGCAGCTCGTCGCCGACGACCTCCATGTCCGCTGGGGAGCGGAAGGCTTCGGAAAGGAGGGTGCGGGCTTCGTCTTTGGCGCGGCGGTAGTGCGAGCCGAGCAGCGCTGCGAGGGACGAGGCCGCGTTGTAGGTGGCCATCCTCACCGCGTCGTGGGTCGTCTTTCGCTCGGGGGCTTGCCGGACGGCGTCTGGGTGGAGCTCTCCCAGGGCAACGCGAGCAGGGATCTTGCCTTGGGCGGCTTTCGCCTTGGCGACCGCGTCTTTTGCCCTTGCGAGCGGCTCCGTGGCTGCGGCGATCTCCTCGTTCGCCTTGCTCGGCTCGAGGGAGCCATCTGTCCCGGCGGAGACGGCCCTCGCGACCTCGGCCTCGGCTTGCGCCTCGGCTGCCTTGGCCTCCTCTACCTTCTTGGCGGCTTCCTTCTTCCTTGGGTTCGGGACGGTCCGGTCCGGGTCGTCGGCCAACTTGGCGTAGCTGTCCAGGGCGTCGAGGCCAAGATTGGCACGCATGTAACGAAAGAAGTTCTCCTGGCGCCACCGGCAGAAGCACCAGTAGGCGACCTCGGGGGCCGAGAGGTCCACCCGCGTCGTCACGACCTGGGTCTGGTGGCCCGTCTTGGGGTCGAGGCGGGTCACCTGGCGGGCAGAGAAGTAGCGGTCGGCCTTCCCGTCCTTGTAGCCGAAGCGCTTGCGGCGGTCGGCGAGCCAGTAGTGCTGGGGCCGGCTGAGGTCATCTACGAAGTCGTGCTCAGAGAAGCTCTTTCGTGGCTCGGGGAGCGACTTTCCCTTTTTGTAGGTGAGGACGTCGAAGCCCAAGGCGACGAGCCCGGCGAAGAGCTTGGGCGACCAGCCGCCGCGGTCGAACACTATGGTCGGCCGTACGCCGGGCCCGACCAAGGCCCTTATCTCGGCAACCGCCCTTTTCAGCTCCCCGGCGAGGCTCGCCCCCGGCTCCGCCCCCCAGACCAAGACGCCCTGGCCGCTCTTGTCGCATACCCAGGTGCCGACCTCGGCCGGGCCCGACAGGCGGGCGCGCGCCAGGTGGGCCTTGGGCAGGCGAGACTTGCCGAAGTACGCACGTGCGTGGCCGTCTATATAGAAGGTGCCGTAGTCGCCTGTCCTTTGGAGGTGCCTCTTAGCGAGCGAGCGCAACAGCCCCGCGGAGCAGCCCTTCTTGGCCAGTTCCTCCATGCGGCGGCGCAGCGTCCCCACCTCGGGGGCGCGGTCCAAGCCGATGAGCCTGCCGATGTCGGCCGAGGAGAGGCGCCGGAGCCCCTCGGCGCGCGGCTCTCCTATAAGAGCGGTGAACACGAGCGTGAGCACGAGCGCCCGGAGCGAGTAGAAAGCGGCCCGGGCAGCGCCGTAGACCTCGGAGAAGGCGTCGAGGAGCCCGGTGGCGGCGAGCGCGGGCAGCACCAGGAGGGCGCCGGCAAAAGGGAGCGACGCGCCTTCGGTTATCACAGGCTCGGCGCCGAGGAGCACCCCCGCGCGCGCCAGGGAGCGCTCTTCGCTGCGGGGGACCGGCTGGGCCAGAGGGAACAGCTCACCCTGGGCAGCTACTTCGGCACTCGAGGCGCTGCGCCCTCGCGCTGCGGCGGCCAGCCCCCGAGCCCACGGCGTACGGTGGAAGGGTCCAGGCCCACCTCCCTCGATATCGCGAGCAGCCCCATCTTATTGGCTGCCAGCTCCCTCAACTTTTGCCGTACTTCCTCGGTCAGCTTGCTGGCTCGCTTGGGGCCCATCTTCTTCGCCACCAAGCCCTCGGCACCGGAGCTCGACCACGAGTTGTGCCACCTGCGGAAGCTCTCGTAGGTGACCCCGAAGCCGGTCGCCACCTCGCTCGGCGTGGCGGCGCCGGTCTCTACGAGCTGTACTGCCGCTAGGCGCCGGGCAGCCGCGTCGCCGGGCTCCCAGCACCAAGCCGCCATCCCCCACAAGAACACCACCCCACCGGCGTCGTTCTCTACGAGGTGCACGCCGGGGTTCAGTGCCACAGAGCCAGCCGGCGGGATCGGGAGGGGGCGTCCTTTGCGCACAGGGCCAATCCCAGCACCACGGAGCACCTCAGCTACAGCCACACATAGACTCTCCCACATAGCCAGGCGTAAGTGGTGGATTTCCCCTTCTACTTCAAGGAGAGTTCTCTACTGTGCTAGGAGTCCTGGAATCAGGCAGGTGTATGACGTACTAAGGACCGACGACCTGCACAACCTGGGAGGACCGCCTTGGTAGCTCCGGGGTGAAACCACTTGGAGATGGCGAACTCGGTCCCTGGGGTGGTGGCCCCTGCAATAAGACGGCCGCTTGAGGCGCCTGGCGTACTGCTTACGCCGGCCCGCAGGCGGTCAGGAACGAGTCGCCAACGCCGCCGCAGAGCACGGCCACCTACCCTCGGGCTTCCACCGCTGGGACCTGATGCCTGAGCGTTACCGCCCACGCTCCTGAGCCACTTTGTGCCGCGTTCGGACTTGTATAGGCCATGAGCACCAGCGCACACACAGCCCCGCCAGCCCAAAGGTGTGCCCACCGGCGGGCAATGGCGGGCCACCAACCGGCCCGAGGGCCCAGTGCTGCCGGACCTGGAGGAAAGACCTGTGGGCGATCACCCGAACTTCGCGCTTTCTGATCACCGAAACTCGCGACGGCCTAGCTCTGCACTTCCTGACTCTGAGTGTGGCTGATGGGGGTGAGGAGCTCAA
>JAJPKN010000021.1 GCA_021323695.1 Actinomycetota bacterium
CCAGCAACGGGTGGCGTTGGCCACCCGGCCGGTGACCGTCACCGTCGCCCCGCTGGCAGGCAGGGCCGCCGGGGTGGCCTCGGCCGCCAGGACCAGGGCGGGCGGGGTGGCGGCCCGGGCGGGGACAGCCAAGGCGCCAATCGTCAGGAGCGTCACCAGGGCGCCCGCTGGCAACGGCCCCGCGCCTCCAGGCCGGCCGCCCGCCGCCCTCGCCCCCCGCAGCCCTCCTTTCACCACCCACCCAGTTTCTCTCACGTGCCCGGGTATCGCTTGCCTGACGCGGGCAGGCGTGGGACGGGTTGGCAGCCACTGCCGCGGGAGCTCAAGGCGAAGGTCGGGCGACTGGGCCAGGGGGCCGGCCGGAGCGCGCCTGGAGCCCAGTCGACTCCCGCAGCACCAGCTGGCACGGCAGGTACTGGGTACCGTGCACGGCCGCCCCGTTGATGGCTTGCAGCAACCGTCCCGCCGCCACCCGGCCCACCTCGTGCAGGCTCATGTCCACCGTGGACAGGGGCACGCGGGCGTGGGCGGACATGATCTCCCAGTTGTCGAAGCCGATGATCGCCACATCGTCCGGCACCCGGAGCCCCAGGTCGCGCAGGCCGTCGGCCACCCCTCGGGCGATCTCGTCGTTGCCGCAGGAGACGGCGTCGAGCTCGGGGCAGCTGCGCAGCAGTATGGCCGCCGCTTGGCGGCCCCAAGCCTCGCTCCAGTCGCCGTACAGGGGACCGGGGCCTGCCAGCTGGAGGCCAGCTTCGGCCAGTGCCCGGAACACCCCTTTGGCGCGCAGCTCCACCGAGCGGAACTGCTGCGGGCCACTGACATGGCCAACTCGCTGGCGGCCAACACCAAGCAGGTGCGCTACAGCGGCATAAGCACCCCCCTCGTGGTCGGGCACGACAGACGCGTCCATGGGGTCAGTTGAAGGGGTCCAGGCGTACACGACGGGGACAGTGAGACCCGAGCCTATGGGCGGCCGCGGGTCCGTCTGGCCTCCGGCGACGATGATCCCGTCTACCCGCCGGGCCAACAAGGAACGCAAGTAGTGCTCCTCGCGGATCGGGTCGCCCCTCCCGTCGCAGAACAGCACCGCAATGCGCCCGGCGCTGAGGGCGTCCTCCACGCCCAGCATCACCGGGATGCTGAAGCGGCCCACAGCATCGGAGGCGATCAACCCGACCGTGAAGCTCCGCCCCCGCAGCAAGCCTCGGGCCAGGGCGTTGGGGAGGAACCCCAGCTCCTCGGCAGCGGCCAAGACCCGTGCACGGGTCTCGGACCGCAAGCCTCCGTGGCCGTTGAGAGCCTTGGAGGCGGTCCCGACCGACACGCCCGCTCTGACGGCCACGTCCACCAGGCGTGCGGGCCTTTGTGTTTCCTGCCTTGACATGGCTCTTTCGTGATATTGCCGACAACTTTCCTACAATGATAGCACGCTTGACAACTCTTGTGCCTTCTCGTACGCTGGTACCTGCACGAAAACCTTTTCCACAGTCAGGAGGCCGGTCAAATGGGTTCTCTCAGCTCCGAGGGCGCCGGGCCCACCCAGTCGGTAAGGGGCACACGCCACTCGTCCCTGCGGCGCAGGGCCATGGCCATCTTCTCCGCCACCGCGGTCGCTTCAGCGCTGCCGGTCGTCGCCTTGCCGGCGCAAAGTGCCGGTGCTGCACCCCAACAGGCAGTCACGATCACGCTTGGCTACGCGGGGGGCACCAACATCAACCCCTACTACAACCACGTCATCGCCGCCGCGGAGAAGGCGCTGCCAGGCATCAGGGTCAAGCCCGTGGTTTATGCCACCTACGACGACCAGTTGAACGAGATGCCGGCGCAGGTGGCCGCCGGCACCATCCCCGACATCATCGTCTGGGACAACTCCGCACCAGTCGGACAGTACGCCAAGCAAGGCGCCATCTTGGGCCTGAACGCGCTGGTAGCAGCACAGCACGTGGACCTGACGGCTGACCCACCGGCACTGGTCCGAGCCTGGACGATCGACGGGAAGCTCTACGGGGTGCCGCTGTACTTGCAAAACTCTGCCTTCGTGTACAACCTCGACATGTTGAAAGCAGCAGGCATCACCAAGCTCCCCTCCTCCATGCAGCAGGTCGGGGCAGACGCACTGGCTGTTTACCACAAGACCGGCAAGGCGGGCCTTACGATCCTGGACAACCTCTTCCATTTGACCCAATATGTGCTCGCCTTCGGTGGCGGCTGGGGCTTCGGGAGGACCATCTACTCCAAGGCAAACGTGGCCGGCCTGCAGTTCCTGGTCAACCTCTTCCAGCAGCACGCCGCCGTCCTGCCCAACCAAGTAGGTGCATCTTGGGACGGAGTGGCCGTCGCTGACAACCAGGCGGCCATGTCCGACGGCGGGCCATGGTACATCGGCTTCATGGCTTCCTCCGCGACCAAGGTCAACTACGCGCTCACGCCCATACCCACCTCCAGCGGCCAGAAGTTCGTCGTGACTTATGGGGGCGCTTACAGCATCACTGCTCACTCGCACGACCCAGCCGCTGACATGCGGCTCATCAAGTACCTGACCAATGCCGCCTCGGAGCAGTACGTGGCCACAGACACCAGCTTCGGGTTTGTCCCGGCCATGAGCCGCTACATAAACCTCTACCGCCAGAAGACGCCCAAGTACGCCAACATAACCAATGCCGTGCTCGCCAGCGGCCGCACGTTGGACTACCCGCCGAGCACCATCCAGTTCGGCAACGCCTTGGTCAGTGGGTTCGAGAACATAGTCCTCAGGCACAGCGGGACCGTCCCTGCCCTGCTCAGCACGCTCCAAAAGACGTACGGGTCACGGTAGGAGGCGACCTCAAGGTGCGGCACCTGCGCCACTTGGCCCTCGGCGCGCCCCGCGCCGAGGGCCGGCGCTCGTTGGCCGTCCAGGCCAAGCGGGACTGGGGCGCAGCCTACGTCTTGCTGGCGCCAGCAGCAGGGCTCCTCGGCCTGTGGTTCATCTACCCGATCGTAGACACGGTCGTCCTGAGCTTCCAGCGGGTCAACCTTTTCCAGTTCTCTCAGCGGACGTACGTAGGCTTCAGCAACTTCCACCAGTTACTGGACGACCCAGCTTTCCACCATTCGCTGTTCATTACCCTTGTCTTCGTAGTAGTAGTGGTCCCAGCCCAGACCGCAGCAGCGCTCGCCCTGGCCGCAGTGCTGCAAGGGGTGCAGGTAGGAAGGACGTTCTTCCGGACGACCTTCTTCCTCCCCTACATGACATCAACCGTCGCGGTGACCACGGTGTTCATGAAGCTCTTCGTCATCGGTGGGCCCCTCGCTGCCGTTGCCTCGGCCGTCTTCGGTGTAGCCAACGCTACGTGGTACGCCCAACCCAACCTGGCCCTGGCGTTCCTAGTGATCGTGTACGTCTACATGTACATCGGGCTCTATGTCGTCGTGTTCTTGGGCGGCATAGAGAACGTGCCGGTAGAGCTGCACGAGGCAGCCAAAGTCGACGGTGCCGGAGTGGTCCAGCGCTTCAGGTTCGTGACCGTGCCGAGCGTGCGGCCCTACATCTTCTTCGTGGTGGTAGCTGGGTTCATACAGGCAGTCCAGGTTTTCGACCAGGCGTACGTCATCGCTTCGAACGGGGCCATCCTCGGCAGCCCTGCAGGAGCGACCGCGACCCTGGTGATCTTCCTCTACCAGCAGGCGTTCCGCTTGAACAACCTGGGCTATGGCAGTGCCGCGGCCGTGGTCCTGCTGCTGATCGTGTTCGCTGGCACCGTCCTCACGAGGAGGCTGTTGCCCGAACGATGACCAGGTCAGGACCGCTGGCTGGGACGACTTTCCCCCGGCTGGCTAGCAGCGTCGCAAAGTACAGCCTGCTCTCTCTGGGCGCCCTCATAGCGACCGGCCCCCTGCTGTTCGCGTTGTACACCTCGTTCGAGCTGCCCGCCGACTACCCGCGGCTTGTAGCGTTGTCCCGGCTCACCCTGTGGAACTACCGCTACGTGTTCGACAACGCCCCGGTGCTGCGATGGTACGCCAACACCGCCTTCGTCACCTTTGGCGTTGTGGTGGGGGCCGTCGTCGTCAACACCCTGGCGGGGTACGTCCTGGCCAGGATCCGGTACCCCGGCAGGACAGTTACTTTCCTCGTGGTGCTGGCAGTACTAATGGTGCCCCTGCAAGCGATCTTGATACCGCTCTACCTGCTCGTGGCCCAGTTCGGCTGGCTCAATTCCTACCAAGCGCTCATCGTGCCCTTCATCGCCAACCCGTTCTTGATCTTCTTGATGAGGCAAGCGTTCCAAGCAGTGCCAGTAGACCTGGAGGAAGCAGCACTGATCGATGGTGCTGGGCGTTTTAGGTCCTTTTTGAAGATCGCGGTCCCGCTCACGATGTCCGGGGTCGCTACCCAAGCAGTGCTGGCTGGCACATGGACTTGGAACAGCTTCATGATCCCCGTGACGTTCACGACCGACCCGAACCAGTACATGATGACGGTCGGCCTCAACAGCCTGCAGTCGCAGTTCTACACGTTGACCACGGTCCAGATGGCTGGAGTGGTCCTCCTGAGCGTACCCGTCGTCATAATGTTCGTGGTCTTCCAACGTTTGATCGTCCCCAGCTTCGCAACGGCGGGCATACGGGGCTAGGCCGGCCGTCTCCATGCCCATGCAACCCAAGCACGACTATTGCCGCGCCGGGAGCGGCGACCTTCCCGGGCCGGGCGCCCAGGACCTGGGAGCCTCGCCCGACCTCCCGGTCGTCCTGTCCGTAGCTGAAGCGGTGGTGACCGCCCGGTGCCCCGGTTCCCGAGCGCCCCAGGAGGTCCCGCTGCACGGCCGCCTCGGCGGCTGGACGCTGATGGCGCTCATGGAACGCGATGGGCGCCCCGTCGCCGTGTTCGAGGAGGTGGCCGCTCGCTACGGCCGGGTAGCCTACATTGGCCCCCACGGGCCGTTGCTGGTGCTGCCCAAGACGCTCGAGCCGACGCGCGTCCCCGAGGGCACCTGCTACAACTCCCATACCAAGGCGGAAGTGCTCGGGGCCGGCCAAGACGTGCTGCGAGCTGAAGTGCTGGCTGGGGACGCGGACCCTGACTACCAGACAGTAAGTGCGCTCTTCCCGCCCATACGACGGGCCCGATGGGGAGCGCATGAGGCGCCGCACACCTTTATTGGGTCGTCAGGGTGCTGTGACGTGGTCCCCGTCTACTACAACTGCCTGGAAGCCACGCCCAGGCTGAACCCCGTGGTGGTCGCGCCTGAGGTCCGTGAGGCCATGGAGCAGGAGCTGCTTTGGGAGGGGTTGGTCGGCGGCTGGCTCCCCTGCGTGCGCGTCCTCTATCCGGTCTCTCAGGGGCAGGCATGGGAGATGGTGCAGTTCGGCACCCCCGAAGCCCCGAACCCCAATGTCCAGCCGGTCTGGTACCGCCTGGTGAAACTGGACGGCGACCAGCTCCTGGAGGCACACTACTTCGACTCTTACCTGCCCTACCCCTGGCCGGCCGAGCCCCCGGCCAGTGACTTTTACTCGGCACTGTGGGATCTGTACAACTGGTGGGCAAGTGAACTGGACGGCGGGATGGAACTGGACGTGCCCGAGCGGTGGGTGGCTGACTTCTGCCGTCACGCCCTGGTCCAAGAACGGGTCACCCGTACCGGTGACGACCCTCACTACGGCGTGGTCGACCGCATGTACGGCGGCCACGAGCACGATGGTTTCCAGGACGTCCTGAACAGCGCCGTGAGCTGCTACCTGGAATGGGGCTACTTCGACATCGCTCGCCGCTACCTTGACAACTACCTCACGAAGTTCGTGAGGCCAGACGGGTCGATCGACTACCGGGGGCCAGAAATAGGCCAGTACGGACGGACCCTGGCCCTCTTGGCCCAGTACCACACATACACCGGCGACAGCTCACTGCTGCTACAGCACGAGCACAAGGTCATGGCCATGACCAACGTGCTTCTCAGCCGCCGGGCCGCCGCCTGCGCCCTTCCCCGTGACGACCCCGGCTACGGTCTCCTGCCTGGCCGCCACGAGGCCGACATCAGCTTCATAACCCCGTCACTGGCCACGTTCGACTACGAGCGCCCCTATTTCTCCAACAGCACGGAAGCTTGGCGGGGCATGCGGGACCTTGGCCTCTGCTGGGCCAAGATCGGCCAGCAGTTGGGCAACCCAGGGCTGGTCAGGCGCGGGGAGGGCCTGCAAGCCGAAGCGGCGGCACTGGCTCGGGACGTGGCCCGAGCCATCGAGCGGTCGTGGGTCTGGCGCGACGGGACCCCCACCCTCCCGCTCTTCGCGGGGGCAACCATGCTGCACCTGGACGCGCCCTACCGTAGCCGGCCAGAGGCCTTCGATGAGGACCGGGTCTGGTCGGAGATGCTCCACTCGGGCCTCCTGGGACGCGAGACCGTCGAGGCGGTCCTCAGCGCGGCCGCCGCCCACGGGGACAGCACCCTCGGCATCCTGGGCAACCGCAAGCACGTGGTCGCCTTCATGGCCTGCGGTGTGGCGTACGGTATGGTCCAGCACGACCTGGTGCGGGAGTTGTTGCTCCTCTACTACGCCCATGCCAGCCATCTCCATACTCGCGGCACCTGGACGGCACTGGAGTGCGTCGACATGGACCGGGACCGAGCCGACCACCTGCCCTACTGCGCGCCGGCCCAGCTGACGGTCCCCACCATCACCAAGTGGATGTTCGCCTTCGAGGACCCCGTCGACGGCACGTTGTGGCTAGGCAAGGCTTTGCCCCGGCATTGGCTCGAAGACGGCCAGTGCGTAGGTGTGAAGGGCGCCCCTACCAGCAGGGGGCCGGTGTCCTTTCACATCCGTTCGCTGCTCAGCCAAGGCCGGGTGGAAGCGACCGTAGCGCTGCCGCCCAAGCCGGGCCCCCGGGCCAAGCTCAGGCTGCGGCTGCCACGCCCCCACAGCATCCAGTCCGTCAACCTGAACGGCGTACGGTGGGACCGCTTCGACCCCGCCTCCGAGACGATCGACCTCCCGCCGTGGCCTTCGTCGGAACTCAAAGTTGTCGTGCGGGCCGCGGCCTGAGCCAAAAGGCCCCACCCGGTGGGGGCGGGCAGGGGCCGCAAGTGCAGCAGTAAGGCATACCGAGGTGCGCTCGGTCCCGCCATCCCTACGCGGCATCGGGCGGTGCCCACTCCTTGGGGGGGCGGCCTCGCCTCGGGCTGGGGGCCGTAGGCCTTGGCCTGGGGGCCTGGGCCGCAGCCAGGAAGTCGTCGACTGCCTCCGGCCGGGAGCGCACCTGGCCTCGGGTGTGCAACAACGCCAGCTCCCCTGAGCGGGCGAGGCCCGAGACGGTCGTGCGGGAGACAGCTCGCGCCCTGGCCACTTCAGCTGGTGCAGCAGTGCGGTGGTCGTGGCCGGTCGTGGGTAGGGCCTGACCATTTGGACCTGCTCTTCGGCGCCATTTGGGCCCAAATGGTTCACCCCTGGTGACGGCACCCCGGACAGGCACCGCCTTTGACCATGGCCTCCTTTGGTCGGGAAGGGGGTGTCTGGTTTCATGACATACCGGGCACCTGTCGCGAGACATCGCGGACATGACCATGAGGAGTCATGCGGATGGATCTCGCCCACTACGTCATCAAGGCCGTGCTCGTCGAAGGCCAGGGTGCCAACGACGTCTGTGCCGCCCACGGCATCTCGCGCAGCTGGCTGTACGAGCTGGTCGGGCGCTATCGCGAACTGGGCGACGACGGGCTCGAACCTCGGTCGAGGCGGCCTCGGTCGTCACCGGCCCGGTTGGCAGTCGGCACCGAAGACGAGATCGTGGCCTTGCGCAAGGAGCTGACCAGCCTCGGCGTCGACGCCGCGCCCACACGGTCCACTACCACCTGCAGCGACGTCATCGCCACCGACGTGAAGCGGTGCCGTCGGTGGCTACGACCTGGCGGGCCCTCACCCGTAGGGGCTTCGTCGTCCCCCAGCCGCAGAAGCGGCCGAAGAGCTCCTGGCGGCGGTCCCAAGCCGAGCTCCCCAACGAGTGCTGGCAGGCCGACACCACCCACTGGGCCCTCGCCGATGGCACCGATGTCGAGATCCTCAACATCATCGACGACCACTCCCGGCTGCTCGTCGCTTCCCGAGCCTTCCCGACGGTCAAGGCCGCAGATGTGGTCGAGACCTTCCACCCGGGCGCTGCCGAGTGGGGCCTACCGGCCTCGATGTTGACCGGCAACGGCGCCATCTTCACCGCGGAGAGCCGCAAGGGGGCCTGCGCCATCGGGCTCGAGCTGGTCGCCCTGGGCGTCGCCTACAAGCACTCCCGGCCCTATCACCCCCAGACCTGTGGCAAGGCAGAGCGCTCCCACCACAGCTTGGAGAAGTGGCTCGCCAAACAGCGCCGGGCGCGCAGCGTCGTCGAGCTCCAACGCCAGCTTGAGCGGTCCCGCGCCTACTACAACCAGGCCCGGCCCCACCGGGCCCTCGGCCGGCGCACTTCGGCTGAAGCCTTCGCCCCTCGCACCAAGGCCGCCCCGCGCCGGGC
>JAJPKN010000073.1 GCA_021323695.1 Actinomycetota bacterium
CCGCCTCCCCTCGGCGTGACCGCCTCCCCTCGGCGTGACCGCCTCCCCTCGGCGTGACCGCCTCCCCTCGGCGTGACCGCCTCCCCTCGGCGTGACCGCCTCCCCTCACCGGACCACCACCAAGGAGCTGTTATGAAGTCGTTTGTCACCCGCCTTGTCGTCGCGGCCGGGGGTACCGGCCTCAGCGGGATCAACCCCGGCAGCTCAGCTGGGCTGCCAGGCGAGGCCACGCTGGAAAGCCTGGCCAGCGGGATCGGGCACTGGGCCCTTCTGGCCTCGGTAGTGGGCGTCTTCGCCGGGGGCGTGATGTGGGCCTTCGGACATTTTTCGCACAACTACCAGCACTCCTACAACGGGCGCAAAGGTGTTATCGTCTCGGCCCTCGCCGCCTTGCTGATCGGCGGGGCCTCCCACATCATCAGCTTCTTCTACGGCCAGGGCCAAGGGATCGGCTGATGCCGTGGTCCTCCCTGCTGCACCTCCTGCTGCCGGGGGGCGGGCTGGCGAGCCGCTTCGCCAGCGTCTTCTTCGGGTTCTTCACCCAATGGTTGGCCCACGGTGCGGTCTGGATGACGAGCAACATGATCGGCCAGGCCATCGCCAAGTCGACAGCTCCCGTGGTCAACGGCCCTTGGTTCTTGTCCGTGATGGGCGACATGCTGCCTGTGGAAGAGCTCGTGGTGGCCCCCATCCTCTTTGCTGCCACCATCGGGGCGGTCCTCCGCCAAGATATGCGCCGCCTGGCCCGTGCCTGGCTCGCCTGCCTCCCGCTGTCCCTCCTGGGCGGCTTCGTCGTGGTCTACTTCACTGGCCTCGGCCTCAGGGTGACCGACGGCTTGTCCCAGGCGGTCCAGGCCGCCGTAAGCCCTGACCTGGCCAAGCTCTACGCGGCCATCGTGCCCCAACCGCTCCTGGGCCTCGTGGCCAGCGGGCCGGTTGCTGGGCTGCTGGCCGTCGTCTTCATGGCTGGTGCCCTGGTCATCTGGGTCGAACTGGCGCTGCGGTCCGCTGCCGTCGAGCTGGCCGTGCTGTTCATGCCCTTGGCCCTGGCCGGCCTCATATGGCCGGCTACCGCCCACTGGGCCAAGAGGCTCATCGAGGTGCTGGCCGCACTGCTGTTGGCCAAGCCGGTGATCGTCGGAGCGCTCTGCCTGGGCGCGCACAGCTTGACTGCGAGCCAAGGGACGCTGAGCGCGCTGGTCACCGGCACGGCTATCTTGCTCCTGGCTACCTTTGCCCCCCTGGCCGTGCTCAAGTTGGCCCCGGTCGTGGAGGCGTCGGCGCTCGCACACTTGCATGGCCTTTCCCGGGAACCCTTCCGCCTCGCCGAGCGGGCGGTGCAAATGACCTTGTCCAAAGCGTCCGACCTCAAAGGGCCGGCCGCCGCCGGGCCCTCCCATGACGGCGAGAGCCTCCTCCCCGGTGCGCTGCTGGCCAGGGTCAGCAGTGACGACCATCCCTTGGGCCCGGCCCGCCCGGTCCCGCCCGGTGCCAGTAGCTCGGCGAGCCGCGATGGCTGAGGGTGCCCGCTACCGCTTCGAGCCGCTCGAACGCCGGGGCCTCGTGCTGGGCCTGAGCGCCAGCCAAGTGGCCTCGGCCAGCCTCGCTGTCATGGTGGCGTTCGGGCTGTTGCTTGGCCACCGGGGCCCTGCCGGGATAGGCGGTGCAGGAGTGGTGCTTGGCTTGGGCGGCCTCCTGTGCCGGCCTGTCCTGGGCCGGTCTTGCCTTTCATGGGCCGCCCTGGGTGCCCGTTTCATCCGTCGCCCTCGCCGGGCGGTTGTCCCACCGCCCGCCCTTTGCCCTGGCCGAGCGGTGCCCTTGCCCACCAAGGCCCTGGCTTTGGGCTTGACCCTCCGCGAAGTCCCTGGCACCGCTCGGGGCCAGCCGGCAGGCGTGCTGCTGGACGAGCGTGCTGGGACTGTTGCCGCCGTGCTGCGGGCCAGGGGAGGTGCGTTCTGCTTACTGGACGAGGCCGACAAACAACGCAAACTGGCAGCTTGGGCCGCGGTGCTCGAGTCTTTGGCGTCCCACCAGGGCCCGCTCGCCCGCTTGCAGTGGTGCCAGCGAAGCCTGCCGGGCGACGTAGGCGGGTTGCTCGACCGGCTCGAGTCGGCGGGTGACCCGCAGAGCCCCAGCTACCGCAGCTACCGCTCCTTGGCCAAAGCAGCCTGGTCGTGGCAGCAGGACACGTTCCTGGTCGTCGTCTCGCGTTGGCAGGGCCGGCCGGGACGGCGCGCCCAGCAGTACCCCGAGGCCCTCTTCGACTACGTCGGTTCGCTGTGTGAGCAGTTGCATGCCGCGGGTTTCGGCTGCGAACCGGCTTTGGGCGCGGCCGGTATAGCCAGCGTGCTCGGTTCGTACCTGGTCCCGGAGATCCAGCGCCACAAGGCCGCCTACCCATGGCCGCTTGCCGTCGAGGAGCATTGGGGCTCGGTGCGGGTCGAGGGCTTATGGCACCGCACTTACTGGGTGGCGGAGTGGCCCCGCAGCGACGTGGGCCCGGATTTCTTGAGCCCACTTCTGCTCGGCGCCGGGCGCCGTTCGTTCTCTGTCCTGATGGCCCCGGTGCCGCCTGAACGGGCGGCCCGGGAGGCCGCCTCGTCTCGCACAGCTCAACTGGCAGACTCCCGGCTGCGACAGCAGGGGGGGTTCCTGGAGACCGCTCGTCACCGCCGGGAAGCAGAGGCCCTGGAGGCGCGCGAGGCGCAGATAGCGGGCGGGCGCAGTGCCTTCCAGCTGGCCGGCTACGTGACCGTGTCCGCCAGTGGCCCAAGTGAGCTAGGCAAGGCCAGCACTGACCTAGAGCAAGCGGCTGGAGCAGCCAAGCTGTGCCTGCGCTGCCTCTACGGCCAGCAGAAGGAGGCACTGGGCTGGGCATTGCCGTTGGGCAGGGGCCTATGAGGGCGCCGTTGCTGGCCGGCAGCTCTCCGTCGCCGCCCCAGGAGACGGCCTCAACGACCTCAGGGTGGCCTTGGCCCATGGGGCCGGGAAAGTGACCTGGCGCAAGGACATGCCCCCTCCGCACCGGGCCACGTCGCTCGAGCTGCGGTCGCTCTACCCCTTCGTCGCCCCCGAGCCGCTGGGCCTCGACAGTTGCTACCTGGGCCGCGAGGTGGGCGGTGGCCTGTTCTGCTTCGACCCCTGGGAGGGTTACCAAAGGGGTGTCCTGACCGGGCCGAACATGGTGGTCCTGGGCCAGATCGGGCGGGGCAAGTCAGCCTTCGTGAAGAGCTTTGTCTGGCGTCAGGTGGCGTTCGGGCGCCAGTGCTGGGTCCTCGACCCGAAAGGAGAGTACGACCGGCTGGCTGCCGCCTGTGGCTCAGAGCCGCTTCGGCTGGGTCCTGGCACCGGCCTGCGCCTCAACCCCCTGGACGTGGGCCCGCCGGGGAGCGACGGTGACCGCCACCAGCGCCGCAGCGGGCTGCTCGGTGCCCTCTTGGCCAGCTCGCTGGGGCGGTCGCTCCTGCCAGAGGAGAGGGCAGCCGCTGACGTGGCCCTGGCTGCTGCGGAACTGCGGGCTTGTACGCCGACTCTCCCCATGGTGGCCGAAGCCCTGCTTTGGCCTGAGCCCGAAGCGGCGCGCCGGCTGGGGACGGACGTCGAAGGGTTGCGCCATGATGGCCGCCAGCTGGCGTTGGAACTGCGCCGGTTGGTGAACGGGGACTTGGCTGGGATGTTCGACGGCGAAACTTCACCGGCGCTGGACCTCGCCAGCTGCGTCGTCGTCTTGGACCTGTCCCTCCTCTATGGTTCGCCGGCCCTGGGGCTGCTCATGGTGTGCGCCATGGCCTGGTTGCAAAGCGCCCTACTGGAGGGGGGCAAGCGGAAGCGGCTGTTCGTGCTGGACGAGGCTTGGGCCGTCCTCAGCCAGCTCGCGACCTCGAAGTGGCTCCAGGCGAACTTCAAGCTGTCCCGCTCTTACGGTGTGGCCAACGTAGCTGTGCTGCACCGCCTTTCGGACCTGAGGGCGGCTGGCCCCGAGGGCTCACAGGAGCAGCGACTGGCCGAGGGCCTGCTGTCGGACGCCGAGACACGAGTCTGCTTCGGCCAATCGGCCGCTGATGCCGGCCAAGCGGGCCAGTTGCTCGGCTTGTCCGCTACCGAGGTAGAGCTCTTGGGCCAGCTCCCACGGGGTGTGGCCCTTTGGAAGGTGGGGCACCGTTCCTACCTGGTCCAGCACCAGCTTTCGACCGAGGAGCTAGTACTGGCCGGTACCGACGAGGCCATGGTGTGACTGGCCCGTGGCTGCGCCAGCGGTAGCCTGCGGCTATCAGCGATGGGCTTGCACTCTCGTCCAAGAAGCTCCATGCCGGGTCCCTGGCCGCCCCGGCACTCCCGGCTCGGGCTCGCCTGGCGGTCCTGGCAGGCCGGACGGCAGCACGGCTGTCCCGGTGGTCCGGGCGCGGCTCGGGGTCGGTAGTAGGGGGCCATGCCATCTTGGCCATCGACCCCTACGCGCTGGAGAGGTTGGCTGCCAACCGGGAAGTCCTGCTCGTGTCGGGCACCAACGGAAAGACGACGACCACCAAGCTGCTCGCTGAGGCCATCGGGGCGAGCGAACCAGTGGCTACCAACGTCCTCGGGGCCAACCTGCCTACTGGCCTGGCATCGGCGTTGGCGGCAGGGGCCCCAGGAGCCGTGGCTGTGCTGGAGGTGGACGAGGCGTGGCTGGCCACGGTGGCGCAGAAAGTTCGCCCCTCGGTCATGGTGCTGCTCAACCTGAGCCGGGACCAGTTGGACCGCAACAACGAGGTGCGCCAGGTCGCCCAGCGCTGGCGGCGGGCTTGCCAGGAGGCGTCGCCCACGGCTGCCGTCGTGGCCAATGCTGACGACCCACTGGTGGCTTGGGCGGCGGCGGGGGCCGAGCATGTGACCTGGGTCGGGGCGGGGCTGCTCTGGCGAGGGGACGCGGTCGGCTGCCCGGCTTGCGGGGGCCAGGTGCGGTTCGCCGCGCCCGCCGGCGCTGTGGCGCCCGCCGGCGCTGTGGCGCCCGCCGGCGCTGTGGCGCCCGCCGGCGCTGTGGCGCCCGCCGGTGCTGTGGCGCCCGCCGGTGCCGTGGCGCCCGCTAGTGCTGGTCCCGCCGCTGAGGCCCTGCCCGCCGCTGGAGCTGGGCCAGGCGGGTGCCAGGGGCCAGGTAGTGACCCGACTGAGCTGAGAGGGGCGGGCTGGGCCTGTTCGCAGTGCGGCTTTTGCCGTCCGCCGCTCGACTTGTGGGTGGCACCTGGGGCCGGTGAGGCAATGGTGGAGCTGGCCTCAGGTGCCCGCTACCCCGTAACCCTCCGGCTCCCCGGCCGTTGCAACCAGGCCAACGCCGCCATGGCACTGGCGGCTGTCCTGACCTCGGGGCGCGACCTGGGCGCCGCTGCGGGTGCCATGTCGACGGTGAGCGAGGTCGCGGGGCGCTATGCCACCGTCAAGGTGGGCCGAGTTGGGGCCCGCTTACTGCTGGCCAAGAACCCAGCCGGCTGGGCTGAGGTCTTCGACATGCTCCACCCCTCGCCAGCACCGCTCGTAGTTGCCATCAATGCCCGCACTGCCGACGGCCACGACCCCTCCTGGCTATGGGACGTACCCTTTGAACGGTTGCGTGGGAGGTGGGTGGCCGCCACTGGCGAACGTGGCCTGGACCTGGCGGTGCGCCTGCACTACGCCGAGGTGGGCCACCTTTACGTGCCTGACCTGGCTGCTGCCCTGGAGGCGGCCGCCCAGGTGGCCAGTGCTCAGGCAGCGGCCGGCGCAGCCACCACCCAGCCGGAGGCAGCCACCGCCCAGGTCGGCCTACAACATGAGCTCGCTGCCACGCGTAGCGGCCTGCAACCTGGGCCAGCTTCAGCTGGGGACGCCACGGTGACCGGGGCGCTGGACGTCGTAGCCAACTACACCGCCTTCCACCAGTTCCTGGCCATGTCCCGGGCGCTAGCCGGTCCCGCCAGCCAGGGCCGGCGCTCGGCGCGGGGCCGTGACCTGGCCGTGGCCCATGACCGCCTGGCCGTGGCCCAGGACCGTACCCGATGACCGCGACCCGGCTTGGCCCATGACTGTGACGATCGCCCTCGTGTACCCGGAACTGCTCGGCACCTACGGTGACGGTGGCAACGCCACCGTGCTTGCCCAGCGGCTGGCCTGGCGGGGCCACGAGGCACGGGTTGTGACTGTCCATGCCGGCCAAGCCGTGCCCGAGACTTGTGAGCTGTACGTCGTCGGCGGTGGGGAGGACCTGCCCCAGGCGCTGGCGGCCGAGAAGCTGCGGGCGGGCAGGGCCCTGCACCACGCCGTCGACGGCGGGGCGGTCGTGCTGGCGGTTTGTGCCGGCTTACAGATCCTGGGCGAGCGCTTCGTCGGTCCCGACGGCCGCCCGAGCGATGGCCTCGGCATCCTCGACTGCCGGACCACCCCCTCGGCCCGGGGGCGGGCCATCGGCGAGATCCTCGTGCAACCCGCAGGCGAGTGGGCTGGCGACGGCCTGCCTGTCCTGAGCGGTTTTGAGAACCACAGCGGCGTGACCGAGCTGGGGCCCGGCTGCCGTCCCGCAGGTTCGGTGGTGGTAGGTGTGGGCAACCAGGACGGTACGGTCGAGGGCGCCGTGGCCGGCCGGGTGTGGGGTACTTACCTGCACGGCCCGGTCCTGGCGCGCAACCCGCGCCTGGCGGACATGCTGCTTGGGTGGGCGGTTGGCCCGCTGGGCCCTCTTGACGACCAGGAGCCGGAGGCTTTGCACGCCGAGCGTTGCCGGCGCGCCCGGGGCGAGAGAGGCCGGCTGTGGCGGAGCGAACGAGGCCGGCCCAGCGAACAAGGCCGGCGTAGCGAACGAGGCCGGCTGTGGCGGAGCGAACGAGGCCGGCCCAACGAGCGAGGCCGGCGCAGCGGCCCCGCTGGGGACGGGCGGCTCGGGCAAAACGACGAGCCGAGCGGGCCCGGGCCCCTCGGCCGGGCGAGGTTGGGCACCCGGTGGTTGTGCCGCCTGGCCTCAGGGCGTTACCTGGCCTCAGGGCGTTACCTGGCCTCAGGGCGTTACCTGGCCTCAGGACGTAGCCGGCCTGGAGCGACCGGGCGGTGACCTCCACCGCTTTTTTCACTGACCGCTACGAGCTGACCATGCTCGAGGCCGCCCTACGCAGCGGCAGGGCCGGTTGCCCAGCCACCTTCGAGGTGTTCACTAGGCGCCTGCCGGAGCGCCGGCCATGGGGGGTATTTGCTGGCTTGGGCAGGTTCCTCGAGGCTCTGGAAAGCTTCTGTTTCGGCCCAGAGGAGCTGACCTGGCTCGAGGCCAACCACGTGGTGGGGCCGGCAACCCTTGACTTCCTGGCCGGCTACCACTTCAGCGGCAACATCGACGCCTACCGCGAGGGGGAGCTTTACGCCGCGGGTTCGCCCGTGCTCACCGTTGAAGCCCCCTTTGGCGAGGGCCTCCTGCTGGAGACGCTGGCCCTCAGCATCTTCAACTTCGACTCGGCGGTCGCCGGGGCTGCCAGCATGATCACGGCTGCCGCCGCGGAGCGCCCCGTCATAGAGATGGGGAGCCGGCGGGTGGACCCCTCGGCCGCCGTCGCCGCGGCCCGTGCCGCCTACATAGGAGGTTTTGCCAGCACCTCCAACCTGCAGGCGGGGAGGCGGTACGGCATCCCCACGGCTGGGACCGCGGCGCACGCCTTCGTCCTCGCCTACCCGGGGGAAAAGGAAGCCTTTGCTGCTCAGGTCGCCTCGTTCGGGCCGGCTACGACGCTGCTCGTGGACACCTACGACACCATGCAGGGGGTACGTAACGCCGTAGAGGTGTGCGGGCCCCACTTGGGAGCCGTGCGCATCGACTCGGGGGATCTCGGCCGTGAGGCTCTGCGCGTGAGGAAGTTGTTGGACGACCTCGGCGCGACCGGGACCAAGCTGGTGGTGACCGGGGACTTGGACGCCCGCACCATCGCTGCCCTGGGCGCCGCCCCGGTCGACTCCTACGGAGTGGGGACCAGCGTGGTGACCGGTATGGGTGCGCCCAGCGCGGGCTTCGTCTACAAGCTGGTGGCGGTGGGGGAGCCCGGTGATGGGCCTGCTGCCCCCCAACGCCCGGTGGCCAAGCGCTCGGCCGGCAAGGCCACCGTGGGCGGCCGCAAGTGGGCCTGGCGGGCCCAGCTGGACGAACGCCCGGGACACTCGTCAGGGGAGGCCGTCTTGGAGGCCACCACGGCGGGGACGGACCTCCCCGTGTGGGTGGACGTGGTCTCCACTTCCCCCCGCTGCCCGCACCCCGGCGGGGAGCCCTTGCAGGTGAGGGTGGTGGAGGACGGCAAGGTGGTGCACCGGCCGGCTCTGGGGGACATTAGGGCGTACCACCTGGCTGCTCGGGACCGCACCGGGCTGTCTAGCCCCCTCCTGCTCGACCGCCACCCCTGAGCCTGGCCCGACATCGATGAGGCCCGGTCTCGGGCCGACCGGCGGTAGCCTGTGGGCATGAGCCCTTGGCTTGTGCGTAGGGCGAGGTACTTCGCCCCCCTCGGTGTGGCTGGTGCCATCGCTTTGGGGGCGTGGGTGCCCACCCTGTCGGCCTCTCCCGCTCCAGGGTTGCCGCCAGTCACCGCTCAGCAACTGCTGGTCGACGTGCAGCAGGCCCGGCCCCCTGAGCTGAGCGGCACCCTGACCTGGACGGCCAACCTCGGCGTGCCCGACCTGTCGTCCCTCCAGTCAGCAAGCGGGCAGGGGGGCAACCAGGGCTTCGACCCCCTGAGCCTGCTTTCGGGTACCCGTAGCTTCAGCGTCTGGCTGGACGGTGCCCGGGCCGAGCACCTTTCGCTCACCCAAGACCAACCCGCAGCCGAGCTGGACTTGGTCCGCAACGGCAGCCGGGCCTGGATCTGGGACAGCACCACCCAGACGGTCACCGAGCTCCAGGGCCTGCCGGTGGGCGGCGCCCCCACCAGCACCACCCCCACGACCGTGCCGGCCATGTCCCCCAGCCAGCTGGCAGCACAGTTCCTCGACCACTTGAGCCGGACCACCAAGGTCACCGTGGGCACCCCCCTGTACGTGGCCGGCCAGCCCGCCTACCCGCTGTTGTTGGCGCCCAACGGCTCCTCGGCCAGCACGGTCGACCATGTGGAGGTCTACGTGGGTGGGGCCGAGCCCCTGGTCGGCGTCCCGCTGGGGGTGGCTGTGTACGCTAGGGGCCAGGCCGCCCCGGCTCTGTCTCTGGCCTTCAGCGGCCAGCTGACCTTGGGCCCCCCTCCGGCCAGCGAGCTCACCTTCACGCCTCCGCCCGGTGCCAGGGTGGTCACCCGCACCCTCAGCCCAACCAGCCCGGCCACGGGCAGCAGCTCGGCTTCCTCGTCCCAGGCGGGCGCCGGACTGGGCCTGGGTGGGCTCAGCCGGAGCGGGCAGGGTTGGGCCAGCGTGGTCAGCGGGGTCGCCCGGCAGTTCACGGGCGCAGGCCAAGCTACGCTCGACCAAGTGACGACAGTCGTCCCCGTGGCTGGCCAGCAGGCTCGGCTGTTCAGCACTGACTTGCTGAACGTGCTGTTCATGCCCGACGGCCGGTTCTACGCCGGCTTCGTCGTCCCCCGGGCCCTAGAGGCTGCCGCCTCGGCTGCTGCCTGAGCGCCTGGTCACGTGGCCGCGGCATTGGCCGTCGAAACGCACGGCCTGGCTAAGCACTTCGGCGCGGTCGCGGCGGTGGACGGCGTCGACCTGGCCGTCCCCGCGGGCAGCACCTACGGCTTTTTGGGGCCGAACGGGTCGGGGAAGACTACGACCATCCGTGTCCTGCTCGGCCTGGTCAACCCGACCAGAGGCAGCTGGAGCCTCCTGGGCGAGCCCATGCCGCAGCGGGCGATGGCCGCCCTGCCCCGAGTCGGTGCGCTGGTAGAGGGCCCTGCCTTCTACCCCTGGTTGTCGGGCCACGACAACCTGGCCCGCCTGGACGCGCTGGGCCCGGACGGGCGTTCGTCCACCCGGGAGAAGCGCATCGGCGAGGCCCTCGCCCGGGTGGGCCTCACCGCCGCCGCCCGGCGCAAGTACAAGGCCTATTCCCTGGGCATGCGCCAGCGGCTGGGGCTGGCCTGGGCGCTGCTCCGGCCCCGCCAGCTGCTGGTGCTGGACGAGCCCACCAATGGCATGGACCCTCAGGGCACCAGGGAGATCCGCCACCTGGTCCGGCAGTTGGCGGAGGAGGGTACCACCGTGTTCCTGTCGTCCCACCTGCTCTCGGAGGTGGAGCAGGTCTGCACCCACGTGGGTGTCATGCACCGGGGCAAGTTGCTGATGCAGGGCACCCTGGACGAGCTGCGGGCATCGTCGGCTCCCCGGCTGCGGGTCGAGCCTGACGACCCCGCCCGGGCCATGGAGGTCCTGGGGGCGATGGGGTTGAGGGACCTGAGCCGCCGCGGGCCTGAGGTGGTCGCCACCTTGGGCGACGTGGCCCCCGAGGAGTGCAACCGGCGCCTGGTCGAAGCCGGCGTCGGGGTACGCATGTTGTTGAGGGAAAGGGCTTCGCTCGAAGACGCCTTCGTCGCCCTGACCGGCGAAGGCTTTGACGTGGCCGGCTGAGGGGGGCTTCCCATGGGGCTGGTCGAGGCGTTTTCCATGGGGCTGGTCGAGGCGCGTACGGTCTTCGGCCGGGCCAGGGTCAGGGCTTTGCTGGGGGTCCTGGCCGCGGTACCGGTGTTCTTGGGTGTCGTCGTCTACCTGTCGGGCGGGCCGGCTGCCGGCGAAGGCCCGTCGTTCCTGGACCGCGTGGTGCACAACGGGGTGTTCACCGCCCTGGCCGCCCTCACGGTCACCATGCCCTTTTTCATCCCTTTGTCCATCGCGGTGGTGGCGGGCGACTCGGTGGCCGGTGAAGCGAACATGGGGACGCTGCGCTACCTGGTGGCGCGCCCCGCCGGGCGGGCTCGGCTCCTGGCGGCCAAAGCAGCGGTGGTGGGGTTGTTCTGCCTGGCTGCTGCCCTCGTTGTCGTGGTCACGGGCCTCGTCGTGGGCGCCGCCTTCTTTTCGCACGGCCGGGTGGTGACTCTTTCGGGGACGACCGTGAGCTTCTTGGACGGGGTCGGCCGCAGCTTGCTGGCCGGGCTGGTGGTGGGGGCATCCATGTTCGGCCTGGCAGCCATCGGGGTGTTCGTTTCCACCATGACCGATGTCCCCATCGCGGCGATGGCCGTGACCATCGGGGCGGTCATCGTCTCTGCCATCCTGGACGGCGTCTCCCAAGTCTCCTTCATGCACCCCTGGCTGTTCACCAACTACTGGGCTGCTTTTGCTGACCTGTTGCGGGACCCCGTCCGCTGGCACGGCATCGCCAAGGACCTCGTCCTCCAAACCGGGTACGTGGCCGTCTTCGGGGCCGCCGCTTGGGCCCGGATGACCACCCGGGACGTCCTCAGCTGACGGGCGGGCTCAGGCCCGCTCCCACAGGCGTACCCCACCCAGGATGCCTGCGGAATTGTCGGCCAGCGTGACGTCCGGGGGGAGCTGCGCTTTCACCCGCGAGGAGTTGCCGCCCCCTATGTAGCAGTGGTCGAAGAACACAAGGCCTCTCAGCACTTCGATGGCCTTGGCCACGCGGGCGTTCCATTTCTTGTTGCCGACCTTGCGCCGGGCGTCGTTTCCCAGGACTTCGTTGTAGGTCTGCCCCTTTTTCCCCAGAGGGTGCTGGGCCAGCTCCAGGTGGGGCGCCAGCTTGCCCTGCCAGAAAAGGGCCGTCCCGACCCCGGTGCCCAGGGTGACGACCAGCTCCAGGCCCTCGCCTTTCACCAGGGCAGCTCCCTGCACATCGGCGTCGTTGGCCACCCGGCACGGCCGCCCCAGGGCCGCCTCCAGAGCCTCCTGCAAGTTGAAGCCGGCCCAAGCGCTTTGCAGTTCAGCTGACGGCACCCCCTCGGGACCGCTCGGGGATATGAAATGGGGGGCCGACAGCACTCGGCCGGCCCGCACCATGCCCGGGAACCCCGCGGACACCCGCTGGTAGGCCGGCAGCCCCGAGGCCAGCCCGGCCAGGGTGCTGATGAGCTGCTCGGGTGGGAGAGGGTAGGGGGTCGGCACCCTGACGGGTTGGTGGAGCAGCTCACCGTGGCTGGAGAGGACCGAGGCCTTGAGCCCGCTGCCACCGATGTCGAAGCACAGGGTGCGGGGGAGGCCGGGCCTGGCGGTGCGGCCCGCCGGGCGCGACGGCACCCGCGCTGCTGGGTGGCGGCTGCTGGCCCGGCCACTCGCCCGGGAACTCGACGGCGCCTGGACCGGGGCGCTGCCAGCCCTGCCTTGGGGTGAGCGCTTGGTGGTGGTGGGCATGGCCCCGACGTTACTCCCCGGGCCGCGGTGCTCGAGGGGGCGCGCCCCGCCCGGAGGGAGCGGCTTCGCCCGGAGGGGAGCGCGCGCCGCGTCTCGAGGGGGCGCGCCTCACCAGGAGAAAGGTAAGCTATAGATAAGAACAGAGGGACGACCATGGGCACTCGGGACAGGGTGAGGCTCTCCGTTCAGGAGCGGAGGCAGCTCGCGACCCTCGAGGCCATCGTGCAAGCCCGTGACCCGGAACTGGCGACGGTCCTGACCGCCTCGCTGCGGCCGTGGGAGAGGTTGCGGTGCTGGGCCCGGGCGCGACTTGGGGGCTTGCGATGGTCCTTGGTGGCCCCGGCTGTGGGGGCGGCCGGCAAGGCTCTCGGGCGGGCGGGCTGTTGGGCAGTGGCCAGGTTGCCCGGGCGCCTGAGGAGGTTGTGCCTGCGGGCGAGGTGGTTGGGCCCGGCAGTAGTCGTGCTGGGGCTGGGGCTGGTTTTCGGGACTATCTCCCTGGCTGTGTGGGTGAGCATTGCTGGCGTCGTGCTCATGGCTGGCGGCCTGGCCATGTGGCTGTCCACCTGGCGGAGGTCCAGCCCCCCCCAGCCGGCCCCCAAGTCGCACGAGGCCCCAGCCGGCTGAGGTGCAGGACCGGGCCCCCTCCGGCGCGGGGCTTCCCTGGCCTGGCGCTCGGCCGGCTACCTTGGGGGGATGCCTGAAGCAGAAGTTGGGCCCCTGGCGCCGGGGCAGACGGGCACGGCGAGCCTTGCCGGCCGGCGAGTGGTGGTCACAGGAGGGTCCGGGTTCATCGGCGGCCATGTGGTGGCCGCCCTGTGCCGGCTGGGAGCTGATGTGCTGTCTGTCGACCGGAGGCCGGCTCACCCTTTCCGCTGCCACCCTCAGGGTGACCATGACGTGAAGCTTGTCCTGGGGGACCTGACCGACAGGTGGGTGGTGGACGCCTCGGTCGAGGCAGGTACTGCCGCCATAGTCCACTTGGCCGCCCAAACGTCGGTGCTGCGCTCGCTGCAGGACCCCCAGGGTGCGCTGGACAACAATGTCACCGCCCTGGGGGCGCTCCTCGAGCGGTCGCGTAAAGCCGGAGTCTCCACCTTCGTCCTGGCTTCGTCCAATGCGGTCGTGGGCCGGGGGGCCACCGGGACCTTGCACGAGCGTGTCCCGCTCATGCCCCTCACTCCTTACGGTGCCACCAAGGCCGCCGGCGAGATGCTGCTTTCGTGCTACGACGCGGCTTATGGCGTGCGGGGGGTGGCGCTGCGCCTCACCAATGTGTACGGGCCAGCCATGACCGAAAAGGACACCGCCGTCCCCAGGCTGATGCGGGCCGCGGCCGGGGAGTCACGCTTTGAGGTCTACGGGGACGGGAGCCAGGTACGCGACTACGTCAACGTCGCTGACGTCGTTTCGGCTGTGCTCCTGGCCCTGGGTTCCCCGGCTATGTCGGGCCCGGTGGTCATCGGAGCCGGCCACTCGGTCTCGGTGCTGGACTTGGTCGCCCTGGTCGAGCAGGCCACCGGGCGGCACCTGCCGGTGGCCCACGTACCGGCCAAGGCGGGGGAGATGCCAGCGGTGGTGGTGGACAACTCCCTGGCCCGCAGCTTTGGGTGGTCGCCGCAGGTGAGCCTCGAAGCCGGCCTGGCCGAGGTGGCGCGAGAGTGGTTCGGCTGAGCTGGCCCCACTCCACCCAGGCGGGGAGCGGGGCCACGGTGCTGCGCAGTGCCGGCCGGCGGGGGGCAGCGGCCCTGGGCCCGGTGGACGAGCAGTGCGCGGCCGTGTTCTTGGAGGAGCACAGGGACCGTCCTGCAGCCTCGGTGGCAGTCGTCATCGCCGCCTACAACGAAGAGGACAACGTGGCCCAGGTGGTGGCCGCGGTCCCCGAGGTGGCCTGCGGCCAGCCGACGGAAGTGATCGTGGTGGTCGACGGCGCCACGGACAACACCGCCGAGGCCGCCCGCCGGGCGGGGGCGCTCGTCTGCGAAGTCCCCGTGAACCGGGGGCAGGGCGCGGCCCTGCGCCTGGGCTACCACCTGGCCCGGCAACGAGGGGCCAGCATCATCGCCACCACCGACGCCGACGGCCAGTGGGACCCCGCGGACATACCCAAGGTGGTGGCCCCGATCGTGGCCGGCCAGGCCGACTTCGTGTCCGCTTCCCGCCGCCTGGGTTCCACGGCCAGCACCGACTGGGCGCGCAACCTGGGCGTGGTGGTGTTCGCCGCGCTCATCAGCTTGCTCACCGGCCAGAGGGTCACCGACCCCTCGTGCGGCCTCAGGGCCATGAGGGCAGGCGTCACGGCTGCGGTCGCCCTCGACCAGCCCCAGTACCAGGCGTCCGAGCTGCTGATCGGGGCGGCGATGGCGGGCTACAAGCTGGCTGAGGTGCCCACCGCCATGCCTGGCCGCAAGTCGGGCACCACCAAAAAAGGCGGCAACCTGGTCTACGGGTTGCGGTTCGGCGCCGTTGTGCTGAGGACCTGGTGGCGGGAGTGGCGGCGCCCGGTGAACACCAGGCGGTCATAGGCCACGTACTTGGCTACCCACAGCACGGCGGTGGCGAGCAGGTAGCTGGAGGTGAGCACAGCACCCCGGGTGACCTCGCCGGTGTGCACGTGCTGCATGATGAGTGCCGCCAGCTTGGTCACGCCCACCGTGATGGCCAGGCTCAAGCCGGTGACGGTCACGTAAAGGGCGGTCTCCTTGGCCAGCCCGTGGCGCCCCCGGCGTTGCCACGCCCATTGGCGGTTGAGCACCCAGTTGGGGACGGCACCGGCCAAGAAGGCTATGACCGCAGAGGTGGCAGCGCCCAGGTCGAGCCAGACCGAGCAGACGAACAACACGGCGCCGCTCACCAGGTAGGCGACGACCGAACCGGCGCTGTAGCGCCAGAACTTCACGGCTTGGTCCGAGTACCACCGGCCGAGCCAGTGCCCAGCGAGCACCCAGTGGCCCAGCCTGCGGCCGCTGGCGAGCACCCGGCCCGCGGGGCCGTAGCGGCTAACGGGGCGGGAGCGGCCCATGGGACGGGAGCGGCCCGCGGGGCCGTAACGGCTAACGGGGCCAGAGCGGCCGAAGGGGCCAGAGCGGCCAGCGGGGCCAGAGCGGCGAGCGGGGCCGGAGCGGCGAGCTGGGCTGCGGTCGGGCTTGGTGGCGCTCCAACGCTCGGGCGCGGGAGGCGAGCTGGCGCGACCTGTGGCCTCTCGCGGTCGGGCGGGCGGAGAAGACAGTTGGTGGCTGATACGCGCCAGGCTAGCCGAAATCGGGCGAGTCGCCAGAGCCGCGGCAAGGCCCGGCCCATGGGTGTGGTACAAGAACGGGGTCGACATGCGCATGGCCACCACCAGACCAGTGCCCAGGCCTGCAGCGGTGCTCCCGCCGGGCGGGGCTGGCCCTCGCCTGGGCACCTCGGGCCAAGGCCAGGAGGCAAGGTCCCTGCCCCGGCCGGTGGTCGCCGCCCATGTCGGCACTTTGGTAGCCGGGCTGCTCGTGTGGTCGTACCTGGACCGGCACCTGTGGTTCTACGGCGACGAGTGGGACTTCATAGTGCTGAGGGGCCTTGCCCACGCCCAGGTGAGCCTGTGGGCGCCGCACAACGAGCACTGGTCGACACTGCCCATCCTTGTTTGGAGGGCCATTTTCGCCCTCGTCCACCTGAGCCGCTACTGGCCCTATGTGCTGGCCTTGCTCCTCACTCACCTGGCGGTCGTCCACCTGTTCTGGCGGCGCTGCCTGCGGGAGGGCACCGACCCCTGGGTGGCGACGGCATTGGCCCTCTTGGTGGTGCTCCTCGGGACGGCGGCCGAAGACCTGGCCTGGGCGTTCCAAGTGGGGTTCCTCGGTTCGTTGGCGTTCGGCCTGGTGGCGTTGGAGCTGGTGGAGAGGCAGGGGCCTCGCAGCTGGGCGTTGGCCGCCGTGGCCGCCGTCGGCTCGCTCATGTGCTCTGACATCGGCGTGGCGTTGCTGGTCTCCCTCGCCGTAGTGGCCGTGGCCCGGAGAGGCTGGCGGCGAGGTGTGGTGATGGCCGGCCCCGGTGCCCTGGCGTTCGGCGCCTGGTACCTTGCTGCCGGCTACCGCGGCATCCAGGGCGACCACATCACCATGGCAACCCTCCGGCGCGTCCCGGGCTTCATGTGGGACGACACCACGCGCGACGTCGCCCGGGCCTTCAGCCTGGACCTGGCCGGCCTGAGCTGGCTGGCAACGGTCTTGGTGGCCTGCCTGTTGGCCTGGGCATTGCTTGGCAGCCGGCGCCTGCTCCGCCAGCACCCTGCGGTGGTGGCCCTGTTAGCCGGGGACCTTGCCTTCCACGCCATGGCTGCCGTGGCCCGGGACCGCTTCGGCGAGACGTTCAGCCCCAGCCGCTACGTCTACATCGATGCCGTGCTCCTCCTGCCGGGCTTGGCGGTGATGCTGCGCGACCTCATTCCCCGGGCCTGCGACCTCCTTCCCTGGGCTCGCAGCCTCCTGCCCTGGGCCGGGCGGGTGCTGCCCTCGGCCCCCGGCGGGCCCCAGGCCCAGCTGCCGGGCGTTGCTGGCCGCGCCCGGCGCTTGCCCGGCCCTGCCCTCCGGTGGCTGGCCGTCGGGGTGCTGGCCGCTTGCACCGTGGGCAACGTTGTCCAAGGCGACCGTTTCGTGCGCTCCCGTACCGGCTTCGTGTTGCTGGAACGGCAACAGATCTTGACCGGTGCGCAGCTTTTGGCTGAAGGCCAAAGGGCCATCTCGGCTACGCCCATCCGTTACTCCGGCTGGCTCAGCACCCGAGGGATGCTGGCCCTGGAGCGAAGGCACCTCCTCCCCGAGGTCCCGATGACGGCATCGGCGCGAGCGACGGGGTTGACCGTGCTGGACGTGGCCATCGCGGCCCGCCCCCTGGTGCCGGGCCGGTTCAGGCTGCTCGACCTGTCGGGCGGCGCCGCAGGCAAAGTGACGGGCGTGGGTTGCCTCACCGTCTGGGCCGCTCCTCACGCCCGGGTGCCGCAGTTGGCCCTGCAGCTGGCTCGCGGTGACCGTTCGGCGGCCGTGCACCTGGCGTCCCTGGCCGGTACGTTGAGGAGCTTCCTCACCCCCGGTAGGCACCCTTTGCCCGGGCAGGCCTATGTCGGGCTGGCCGTACGCGACGGCGGGGGGTGGGTCAGCGACGCCGTAGCCAGCTACCACCTCGTTTTCGACGTCCCGCCCGGGCGCAGCACCTTGTGCGGGTTGGCCGGGCCCCTCGGCACGCCTCAGGGGGGCTTGGCCCGGTGAGCCGCCCGGCGGGCGTGGGGGCGCCGGCACGGGCGGGCACCTGGGGCTGGCCCCGCCGGGGCGGGGGCCCAGGCCCGACGACACCCCCTTTGCCTGGCGCCGTGCCGGGCACCCTGCCAGGGACCGGCTACCGCACCCTCAACTACCGCCGCTGGGTGCCGGCCAGCTTCGCCATCGCTGCCGCTTCGCTGCTCGGCCTCCCCAACGGCCTGGGTTACGACCCCTGGTCGTGGTTGGTGTGGGGCCGGGAGCTGGACCACGGGGCCCTGGTCACGGCCGGGGCCGCCTCCTCGGTCAAACCGCTGCCCATGTTCGCCGACGTCCTGCTGGCTCCCTTTGGCGGGGCGGCGGCGGACCTCTGGCTGGTCTGTGCCCGAGCTGGGGTCGCCATCTCGGTCGTGCTCGCCTACCACCTGGCCCGGGTGCTGGCTGGCCGGACGGCGGGGGTCACGGCTGGCGCGGGGTGGCTGACTGCCTCTCAGGTGGCCGGTTACCTCACCTTCGAGGGCATGTCCGAGCCGCTGTGCGCCGCCTTTGTCTTGGCGGCGGTGGACGCCCACCTGGGGGGGCGGAGGTGGCGGGCAGCGGCGCTCGGCGTGGCCGGAGCGCTGGTGCGCATCGAGCTTGCCCCGTTCGTGGCTATCTACGGTGCCTTGGTGCTACTGAAGCAGTCGCGCCGGCCCAAGCGCGCCGCCGTGCTGCTGGCGGCCATGCTGGTGGTCGTCCCGGCTGCCTGGTTGCTGCCCGATGCCATCAGCTCCGGGGACGTCTTCCGGTCTGCGGTACGGGCCACCTACCAGAGCCAGGGTGGGCCGCTGTTGTCGAGGGTGCCCGGGCTGAGCGAACTGGCCGACGCGGCAGGCATGCTGGTCTGGCCGCTGGTAGTCGGCTTCGTCGCTGACACTGTTGCCAGCCTCGTGGCTTGGGTGAGGCACCGGCAAGTGCGGCCCACCTTGCCGTTGGCCGCCCTGGCCTGGGGGTGGGTGGCGGTCGAGGCGGTCATGGTGCAGCTGCGGGTGGACACGGGGGCGCCGCGCTACCTCCTGCCCGGGGTGGCGCTGGCCGCCGTCGTGGCCGGCTGTGCCTGGTCTCGCGCCCTGCGGGCCTTGCCCCGTCTGGTCCCCAAGGCCAAACCCGCCTTGCTGGTGGCCATGGCCTGGCTGGTCCTGGCGGCCGCGCCGGCCAACGCCTTGGTGGAACGCACCCGGGCCGAACGCAGCAGCTGGGTGTCTGCTCGCACCGTGGAGCACCTGGCCAGCGAGCTGCCGGCCGCAGTGTCGGCTCTGGGCGGCCGCCGCCTGGTGCTGAGCTGCGGGACGGTGGCCGCCGCCCCCCTGCAGAACCCAGTTGTGGCGTGGCAGCTGGACGTGCCCCTGGGCCAGGTCGGGATCAGCCCCGCCGCTCGGGGGGTGGTGCTCAGCGTGGCCGGCCAACCGCCCATCCCCGAGCAGTACAGGGGTGACTACCGGACCGTGGGCGTGCTGGGCCCACCTTCGTGGCGCTGGGTGGCCATGACCACCTGCCCGCCCCCCGGCCGCTGAGCCGGCCGCTGGCCTGGTGCGGGGCCAGCAGGCTACTGCCCCGGCACCACCACGGGCTTAACCGCCAAGGGGTCCCGCTTGCCTGCCTGTAGCGCCTCGGCCACCTGGGCCAGGCCGTAGTGGCCGGTGACGAGGTCGTCCAGGTGGACTGCGCCCGAGGACGCGAGCGCTATGGCGCTCGGGTAGGTGTTGGCGTAGCGGAAGGTGCCGGTGAGCTCGATCTCCAGACGTTGGACCAGGGAAAGGGCTACCGAGGTGTAGCTGTCGGGCGACATCCCGACGACGACGGCGCGAGCCCCCGGCCCCAGTCCATGTAGCCCGGCGTCCAGCGCCTGCGCTGAACCGGAGCATTCGATCAGCACATCTGCCCCCATGCCGGCCAGCTCCTCCTTGGCCCCGCTCAGCGTGGCCGTGGCTCCCATGCGCCGGGCCAGGCTCAAGCGGGCCGGCTGCAGGTCGCTCACGATCACCTCGCTTGCCCCCGAGGCCCGGGCGACGGCGGTCGCCACCAGCCCTATGGGGCCGGCACCGGTGACTATCACCCGGTCGCCCACCGCCAGGTGGGCCTTCCAGGAAGCCCAGATGCCCACCGACAGGGGTTCCAGGAGGGCACCTGCGTCGTCCGAGACGTTGTCGGGGAGCGGGTGGCAGAAGTCTTCGTCGTGGGCCACATAGCGGGCAAATGCGCCATCGACGGGAGGCGTGGCGAAAAAACGCACGTCAGGGCACAGGTTGTAGCTCCCGCGCCGGCAAGCAGGGCAACGGCCACAGGGCACGCCTGGTTCCATGGCGACCCGCTGGCCCACGCTCAGGCGCTTGACCCCGGGCCCGAGCCCCCGGACCACTCCGGCGGCCTCGTGGCCGAGGACCAGGGGGGCGTTGACGACGAAGTCCCCGATGCGGCCCTCGGTGAAGTAGTGCACGTCGGAACCGCACACCCCGACCGAGCTCACCTCCACCAGTACCTGCCCTGGCCCGGGTTCTGGCAAGGGGCGCTCTTCTATTTCGATCTCTCCCGGCCGCACCATGACGGCCACCGGTGCTGTGCTCACCGCGCCTACCGTAGTTCCGTGGCCAGCCGACGCGCACCGGGGTGGTACGCGGATCCTGACGAGCCGGAGCAGTGGCGCTGGTGGGACGGCCAGGCCTGGACCGAGCACGTCACCCGGGCTCACGGCCGGCCCCGGGAGCCTGCTGGCCCCCCTGGCCCCACCGGTCCCCCCGGCCCTCCGGGCGGCCGCCAGGTCGCAGGCGAGCAGGTGGGGCCTCCGGGGCCAGGCCCCGGCAGCGAGCAGGCCCAACCTCTGAGGCCAGGCCCCGGCAGCGAGCAGGCCGGGCCCCGGCGGCCAGCTCCCGAGCTCAGCCCACTGCTGAGGCGCTGGGCCCTGCTGGCCGGGGCAGTGACGCTGGTCATCGTCGTGCTGGTGGTTGCTCTCCGCGGCCACCCCCCGTCGCTGTACTGGCAGGGGGAGCCGCTGGAGGGCGCCGGGAGCGTGCTCTCGCAGGCCCAAGCCGAGATGCGAGGCCTGGTGGCTGCCGATGAGGGTGCTGACCTGTCCCAGAGCCGGTGCTATTTCAGCCTGCCCAACGCGACCGGCCATGACATTGCCCCCTACCTGCGCTGCGGCCCGGTTTACTTTCCCTGGTCCCAGCCGTCGGCCGCCTGGCTCACCTACCGGCTGTCGGCGCAGGCCAGCGGTCCCGGGGTGAAGCTGGCCCTCGCCGCCGCCCCGGCCGCCCCGGCCACCCAGGCGCTCGCCAAGGGGGAGGTGCTCAGGCGCCCGGACGGCAGCAGCCCACCCAAAGCCCCTACCGGCTTGAAGATCCCTGTGGTCCCGCGCCTGCCCAGCGGTTGGGCCGGCCTGTTGGGCCCCGTACCGCCGGGGCTGCGCCCCGCCCCAGCCGAGGACCTGGTCGGCGACTGGGGGGCTGCCTACCGGCTGGTCGGCTTCGGCAAGACAGGGTGGCTCGGCCGCCAGTACGACCCCGGGGCTTTGCGCTCCGCCGTAGCCCCGCCCGGCAGTGCCTATTCGACAACGCCGTCGAGCACCCGTCCCCTGGCGAGGCTCCTCCTGCCGCCCCCGGGACAGGTCTTCGTGCTGGCCGAGCTGGCTGTGAGCCCAGGTGAGGCAGCCGGGGCGGTCCCCCGGGACGGCCAGGCCGCGGCCGCCGCGGCGGGGGCACCGCCGGCTACCGACCAGCCGGTGCTGCAGGTGCGGGCCGGGGGGGTGGTTGCCGCCGTCCCCCAACCGGCGGGCACCGGTGTAGTGACCGTGGCGGCTGCGGTGCCGGCCGGCGCCACGCCTTACCTGGTCATCTCCGACCGTGGCCTCAGCCAGGCCCTGTCCCTGGCGGACGGCCAGCTCGGCCCCGGCCCCAGCGTGCTCGCCCGAGCCGCCACCGACCAGCCCCTCAACGTGACGGGCCGCCTCGGCACCACCACCGTCCGCCTGGAGGACGCCTCATTGGTGTGGTTCGCCGGTTCCGACGGGGGCACCGTCCCACCCTCCTACGACCAGGCGTACCTCCAGGTGCTGGCAACGGTGAGCCCCTTGTCGCAGTCCTTTTTGCCGGCGGGCGACTTCAGCTTGGAAGAACCGGGCGGGCAGGTGGCCCACGGCGTGGCCCTGCCCGACGCCGACCGCCAGGCCATCGCGGTGGGCTTCTTGGTGCCCGCCTCTTTCAGCGACGGCACGGTGGTCGTGTCTGCCGGGGGCCAGTCCTTCGGGGTGAGGGTCCACTTCCCCTGACCACCCGCCGCTACGGGAGGGCGTCGCGTGGCACTTGGCCGGGCAGGACCTTGGTGGCCGGCTGGACGACGGCGAAGTCGCCCTGACGCCAGACGTCCGCGCCCCCGGCGTGCTGGTGGCACCAGGCTACGAACCGCCCCAACGTAGCCGACGCGGCCACGAAGAGGTACGCCGGCTTGGGGCTGGCTGCCACCTTCGCGCTTAGCACTGGGTTGCGGTCGTGCTCGATCGGCGCCACGTCGACCGCTTCTTGGGTCTCGAACATGAGCCGGTAGGCGGCCCAGTAGTCGGCGTAGGCGTCCCGGACATGGTGCTCGGCGACGAGCACCTGCAGGTCGTGGTCGTTCACGGGCAACGGGGCGTCGGGCGAGGGGAACCCTACCAGCCCGGCGGCCGGCGCCTGGCTCAGGGCCGTTGCCCCCAGCGCGCCCAGGAGGGCCACCGCCAGGGGCCAGACGGCCAGGTGGTGGCGGGCCAGCCTCCAGGGCCGGCCGGGAGGCCAGAGGCGGGGCCGGCGGCCCTGGGCCTGGTGCTGCAGAGCGAGCCAGCGGCGCAAAACTTGCCCGGCTCGGGCTGCCGCCGGCCCGGCGTTGTCGATGCCGACGCCCACCAACAAGGCGCCCATGCTGGCGCCGAACAAGACGTAGCGGGCCTGGCCGACATGGCTCGCCAAGGGGTTGAGGGCGAACAGCACCGGAAGCAACGCCAGCGTGAGCACGGGCAACCGGCAACGTTCGGCCCGCCCGCTTGCCACCGCCACCACGACCGCCAGGGCACCGGCGGCGGCCAACCAGGCGAGCACCATGCCGAGGGGGCCTCCGACCCACTGGAACGACCTTTGGATCCTCAGGCTCATGGCCAGGGGCGCTTCGATGCGGAAGAACTGAGCCAGGCGGCCCGCCATCCCGTCCCACGCGCTGTGGCCCCCGCCCGGCAGGTGCAGGTTGGACCAGTGGTGGAGCGCCCCATAGACGATGGCCGGGGAGGCCCCGGCCACTGCGCCGGGCAGGAGGGCGAGCAGGCGCCGGCCTAGCCGCCGGGCCGTGGGCAGGAACCACAGGCCAGCGGGGACCAACAGTTCCAGGCACTGGGGGGTCGACCAGGCCGCCAGCCCGCACAAGAGGCCTCCCCAGCCCAAAAGTGCCCAGCTGGCTTGGCCCTTGCGGGCGCGGGCCAGAACCCCTACAGCGCAAAGCGTTATTGCCAGCCCGATCTGGTAGGTGCTGCCGGGCTTGAGGGACCGCCAGATGAACGACGCCGGCCAGACCCAGAACACCAGGGCGCCCAAGCCGGCGGCCCGTTCGCCCACCACCCAACGGCCGTTGCGCCAGAGGGCCAAGGCGGCCAACCCGCTGGACAGGGCGCAGGTGGCGGCCAGCTGAGCGGTGCCCACTCCGGCAACTGCGAACATCCCAGCCGTGAGGACGGCCTCCAGGCTGCCGCCGTAGGACTGGCCCCACACGTAGACAGAAAGTTGGCCGTGCCGGAGGAGGTGCAGAGCCATGAGCCCGGTGATGGCAGTGTCCCCGGTGACCACCCCAATGGGGTGAGCGCCCACCCACCAGCGCTCCAGGGCCCCGGTCACGACGGTGGCGACGACGAAGGCCACAGCCGCCCAGCTCCTCAGCCAGGCGGGGCGGGCCAGCCAGGCGGGGCGGGGCCCGTTGCGGCCGGCAGGCACCCGGCCGGCAAGCCTGGCCCGCGCTTGGTTCGCCGTCCCTGCGGCGGCCTGGGTCATGTACCGGGTTGGCCCGCGGCTACCGCTCGACGCGTCCCGGGTTGGCTGGCAGGGCTGGGCGAGGCGTGCTCGGCCCGGGCGGTGACCACGTACTGGCCGCCCAGAGGCAGCCACGCCAAGGCCCGGTCCAGCTTGCTGCCGAGCTGCCCGCCCAACGGGGTGAAAAGGAAGTTGGTGCGGCCGAGGACGCTCGCTCCGGCACTTGTGAGCAGGGCGGCCGCCTGCCTGCCCCTGACCAGGACGACGCCCTTGTCCATGTCACAGGAACGTACGGCCCACCGGGTAAGTGGGTTGAAGGGGTTGTGCTCGAAGACCGCCACCAGGCCACCAGTGCGGGCCACCCGGTGGAGCTCGGCCACGAAGTGCGCCCGGCGGGGGGTGGGCACGTGGTGCAGGGCGCAGACGGTGACCACCACGTCGAAGCTCGCGTCCTCGAAGGGCAGGACCTCGCCGTCGTACCAGTGGAACTCGGCGCCCTCGACGCTGGCCCGGGCTATGTCGAGCATCTGTTTGGAAATGTCGGCACCATGCAGTTGGCCGGCCCGGCCGGCCAGGTGGCGGCACAAGGTACCCGTGCCACAGCCGACGTCGAGGACCCGCAGGCGGCTCAGGTCGCCCAGGTGGCGCCTGGACAGGGCCTCCAGCAGCTCGGCCTTGCGCTGCGCGAAGAAGTCCGAGCCGCGGCCGGTGAACGAGATGGCTTGGTCCACCGCCCTCTCATAGTGCAGCGCGTAGGAGTCGAACTCAGCCGGCCCGGCTTCAGCCGGCTCCTTGGGCTCCCAGCGGGCCTGGGCGCGGGCCGCGACTCCTTCCAGCTGGGCAGCCGGCCTGCTCGGGTCGCCGGCCCCGTCCCGGTTGTGGGCCCCGTCTCGGCGCAACCTCCACAGGCCGCGCAGGTCCTCTACCGCCGTCTTGGCTATGCGGACCCGGGAGTCGGTGTCCTCGACCCAGCTGACGGCCACCTCCTTTATGGTGAAGCCGTGGTGGTGGGCCAAGGCCAACAGTTCGGTGTCGAAGAACCACCCGTCGTCGGCCACCTCGGGGACCAGCTTTTGGGCTACCTCTCGGGAGAGGGCTTTGAACCCGCACTGGGCGTCCCGCACCCCGTAGCCTAGGGCGGCCCTGGCTATCAGGTTGTACGCCCGGGACACCACTTCCCGCCTCAGGCTGCGTTGGACTCGGGAACCTTTGGCCAGCCGGGAGCCGACCGAGATGTCTGCCAGCCCGGCGATCACCGGCTCCACCAGGCGGGGGAGCGCCTCCAGGTCGGTCGAGAGGTCGACGTCCATGTAGGCGAGCACGTCGGCGTCGCTGCTGGACCAGGCCGCCTTCAGCGCTGCACCCCGGCCCCGCCGGTCGAGGCGGACAGCCCGTACTCGGGGCACAGACTCGGCCATGGCGGTGGCCAGGGCCCAGGTGGCGTCGTCGCTGCCGTTGTCCACGACGGTGATGAGCCAATCATGGGGGCAGCGCGTGCCCAAGAAGCGGGCCAGGGCCCTTACGTTGCGTTCCAGGGAGCGCTCTTCGTTGAGGACGGGTACCGCGATGTCTATGACGGTCTTGTCGTGCGTGGGCTCGGGCACGTAACGAAGGCCCTTTCGTGTGGCTGGGTGGGTAGCGCGGCAACCGGGGCCACCGCCCCTCGGGGCAAGCTGAGCATAGCGCGGCCCTGCCTCCCTGCCCCCGATGGGACCAGCCCAGCCCCGGGCTGGGTGCCGTGCGCCGCCAACCTGTGCCTCTGAGGGGACTGGGGGCGGGCTAAAGCAAAGGGCCGGCTGTGCCGATAAATGCACTGTGGGGAGTTGCAGTCGTGTAGTTCTGGCGGCCCGGGCAGCACTGCTGGCCGTCACCCTGGGGCTGCTCCGGGCCCTGCGGGGGGCCTTGGCGCTGGGGCTCGAGCTGGTGGACGGCTGGCAGCGCCGGGTCGAGGCGGAGCGCTCGGCGTGCGCCCTCCTGGCCGAGCGGGCCAGGCTGACCGGCAACAGCTGGAGGGCAGCATTCGAAGCGGCTCCCGTGGGCATCGCCAAGGTCGACCTGGCGGGCCGGCTGGAGGAGGTGAACCCGGCCCTGTGCGCCCTTTTGGGTGAACCTCGGAGCGCCTTGTGCGGACGGCGCCTCAGTGCCCTCGTGTACCCTGACGACCTGCCGGTGCTGCACGGGCCCGGGCACCCGGGCAGGTCCGGGCGTCGCCTGGCGCGCGCCGAACTGCGGCTGATCGGTGCCGGCGGCCGGTTGCGCTGGTGCGAACTGGCCTCCGTGCTGGTCAGGGACGGGCGCGGCCGCCCCGACCATGTCCTGGTGCACGTGGTAGACATAACCCGGCACAAGCGTTCCCAGGCCCAGCTGCGGGACTTGGCCACCCGCGACCCCCTGACCGGCCTGGCCAACCGTCGCTGGTTCGAGCTGCAGTTGAGCCGCCACGCACGAGCCTGCCTGGAAGACGGCCCCCGGGGTGCGGTGGTGGTCATCGACCTGGACAACTTCAAGGCTGTGAACGATACCTTGGGCCACCACGCCGGGGACCGCCTGGTGATCGAGGCCGCCGTGACCTTTCGGCGCCACCTGCGCGACGAAGACCTGCTGGCCCGGCTGGGAGGCGACGAGTTCGCCGTGCTGCTGCGCGACGGCGGGGCCCGGGCGGCCGAGACCGTGGCCCGCAAGCTGGTGCTGGCTGCCCGGGACGAGCTGCAAACCTTCGGGGGCGTGGGCGGCCTGAGCCGCAGCAGCGGCGCCGGCGGGCGCAGGGGAGCGGGTGCGACCGAGCGGGTCGTCCCCGGAGCAGCCAGCGCGGCGGCGACCGGCGCCGGGGCCGCCAACGGAGCGGCCAGCGCCGGAGCGGCCAGTACGGGTGAGCCGTTGGCCCGGGTCACGGTGTCCGTGGGCGTCGCCCCCTTCGAGGCCCTGGCCGGCAAGGGACCGGACCAGGTCATGAGAGCGGCAGACGCGGCCATGTACTCGGTGAAACGTTCCGGCCGCAACGGCTATGCCATCTACGGCTCCCCGGGCGGCCCCCACCACGCCCGTCCGGCCCGGGTGGCTGGCCCGGGCCACCGGGCCCCGCTGGCCCGCTCCGCGCCCGCCAGGGGAGCCAGCCGCCCGGGCCTTGTCCCGGGGCGGCTGTAGCAGGGGTGGCCGCGCATCCGCCGTGCCCAAAACTACCGAGGACACTGGGACTTTCCGAGGCCCTTAGGTAGGTGTGCTCAGCCTTCCAGGCACGAGACACCCAAGTACCCTCATTAGGCGACGGTAATGCGGCAATAGTGAGGGTCATCGGCAATTCCGTGACCTCCACAACTTCTGGTTGCAAGCAGCTATGGGCCGGGCGGCCCGTTGGGACGCGGGGACCAAGCCCCGTGCCATGGAAGGGCCACGGTCCCGCGGCACCACGGGTATCCCACCCCAACCCTCATTGTGGCTGTCGGTCTGGGAGGACCAGTCAGCCCTCTACGCCAGCGGGCAGGCCGCACCCATCGGGGCGCGCTGTGGGCAGTCCTGGTCAAGCTGGCGGTGCCGGGCACGGGTGCGCTGCAAGGTGAGGCCCCGATCGGCGTCGTGCCCCCGGCCCCGGGTGCCGCCCCGCCGGCCCGGCCCCCGTCCCAGCAACAGCCCGGCCAGTTCGGCCGCCAAGTTCACGGCGTCAGGGTGGCTGACCACGAGGCGGTCCCACCGTGCCCCTTCTATTTCCAAGACGACCGCTGGCTGCCCCGCCCTCACGGCCGCGAACTCTCGCACCCCATCGTGGCGGTGGCACCCGAGGGTGAAGGCTCCCGGCCAGGAGAAGCCCGGCCACCTCCTGAGCGACATGGCGGCCAGGGGCGCTTCCTCCACGTACACCATGCGCAGGCACTCGAGGGGGACCCGCAGGTCGCGCCGCCATGTGGCCAGCCTCTCCAGCGCTCTCAGGCGCACTACGACGTCTCGCTGGCTTATTGTCAGCTCAGCCATGCCGGCCGTCGCTTCGGGTTCACCACGGTCATCGAAGTCTACCGTTGCCCGGCTCGGAGCAGCCGTGCTGGCCTACCCGGGGGCCTCCTGCCGCCGGGGCGTGAGGGTTGCCTGACGGTTTGACTGGGTGCCGCCCTACGGCCGCTCTCGGGGCCCCAGCATGAGCTGGTAAGCTCCTGCTGGTCAGCTCTCGGTAGGGGGAAACTGCACCTGATGGCACGCACTCAACAACAGCAGGGCAAAGTCCCTCCCCGCCCGGCGGCGGGCAAAGGGCCAGTGCCGCCGCGGCCGTCGGCCCGGCGAAATGGCAGCGGGGCACCTCGGCCCAACCGGGCAGCGCCCCGGGTGTCAGCGCGGCGGGTCGCCCAGCAGCAGCGCCAGCGCAACCTCTACATGGCGGTTGGTGCTGTGGCCGTGGTCGTCGTGGTCATCGGTGCCATCTTGGGTGCCAAGTACCTGGGCGGGAGCAGCCCCGCTCACACCAAGGGGAGCCTGGCGCCCGGCGAGTTCGCCCTCCCAGCTGGGGTCGAGGCCGAGGTCACCGGGGTGCCGGCCAAGACCCTGCTGGCAGCGGCCGAAGCCGACAACCGCAAGAGCGCCTTCCCGCCCCAGCCGCTGCCTGCCAGTGCCCGCCACCTGAGCTCCGGTGGCAAGCCGGAGATCCTCTTCATCGGGGCGGAGTACTGCCCCATCTGTGCCGCCGAGCGCTGGGCGCTGGTCATGGCCCTGTCCAAGTTCGGTACTTTCAGCCACTTGGCAGGGACGAGCTCGTCCGCTGTCGACGAGTACCCGAGCACCCCCACCTTCTCGTTCTACGGCGCCACGTACACCAGCCCCTACCTCAGCCTGGTGACGCGCGAGGTGCAGACCAACCAGCTTGACTCTTCGGGCAACTACCCCACGCTGCAGTCCCTCACCCAGCAGCAGTCGAGCATCTTCGGCAGCCTGGACCCCTCCGGCGGTGTCCCCTTCGTGGACCTGGCCGGACGCTACCTGCTGCTCAGCGAGCAGTACAATGCCAGCCACATCTCGGGCTGGGGCATCACCCAAGCCGCCTCGTACATGACCTCGGGCACCAACCCGACGTCCAGGGCGGCCGAGGCGGCTGCCGGGTACCTGATCGGTGACATCTGTACCCTAACCCACAACCGCCCGGCCAGCGTCTGTTCCCTGGTGCCGGCCAACCTCCGGGGCATCACCACGTCAACGCCGCTGAGCCGTGCTCACTCGGTCGGGGGCAAGACGACTGGCGCCAAGGGCAAGGCGCCCACGGCCAAGACCTCCTAGTGGCCGCCCAGGCACCCGGTCGCCCTTCGTACCGCCCGGCCCCGGGCCGGCAGCCTGGCGGCCGGCCGGGTGCCACCGGCGAAGGCACCGACGGCGGCCAAGGCGCTGAGGGCGACGCCCCGCTCCTATTGCTGCCACCCCGCTGGGCGCCACCTGCGTCGTTCGCCATATGCCTGCTGGCCCTGGCTGACTCCGCCTACCTGACCTACGCCCACTACACGGCGGCCAGGATCTTCGCCTGCCCCATCAGCTCGCACAGCTTCGTCAACTGTGCCGCCGTGACCACCGGACCTTACTCCAAGGTCTTCGGGGTACCGGTGGCTGTCCTCGGCCTGGTGTGGTCGGCAGCGATGTTGGCGTTGTGCAGCCCTCCCGCCTGGCGGGCGCCTCAGTGGCGGGCCGAGCGCTGGAGGGCCTTGGCGCCCTGGGCCGGGAGGCTGCGCCTGGTGGGGTCGGCGACCGGGGTGGGGATGGTGTTCTGGCTGGTGTACGTGGAACTGTTCAAAAAGGACCACCTTTGCGAGTACTGCACGGTCGTGCACGTCCTGACCGTGGCCCTCTTCGTGGTGGTCGTTTTTTCCGCCGCGCTGGCGGTGCCCGCCGAGGCCGAGGAGGCCTCACCCGCGCCTTGACCCACAGGTGCCGGGCTGTCTCCCTCCGTAGTCTTGGCGCTGCGTTGTCAACTGGCGGTGGCCCACAGGTGCCGGGGCTGTCTGCCGACGGCATGGGCGCAGCGGCCCGGGCCGGGGACTCCGGCCCTGGTAAGGACCGGCTTTAGGCCCTATGGTGCTTGGCTTGCCTCCTCTACGGTGGCTGGGGACGACGGGTTGACTGCCGCGTCGCGAGGAAGGTGCACATGCCCAGCAGTTCGCGCAGCTACGACCGTGGCGAGCCGACAGCGTCCCCTGGTGGCCCCCTGCCGCCCCCAGGGGGGGCACCTCCCAGCGCCTCACCTCGGCCGGAGGGTGCTCCTGGCTCGCCCGGGGCGGCGGGCCATGGCGTGCCGCCCCGCCCCTCGGCACGGAGGCCAGGCCACAGGCCGGCTCGACGGTCGTCTGCCCGCCGTAGCCTCCGCCAGGCGCGCCAGCAGCGCCTTTACCTGGCCACCGGTGTCGTCGCCCTGGTGGTTGTGGTCGCCGGTGTGCTGGTCGGCTTGAGCCTGTCGGGCACGGGCAAGGGATCTGCCCAGCGGCCTTCACCGGGTGAGTTTGCCCTGCCCGCTGGGGTACAGGCGTCGGTCGAGGCGGTACCCACGGCCAAGCTGGTGGCGGCGGCTGTTTCCAAGGCGGGCTACGCGGTGCCCTTCAGGGCGCTGCCCGCCGGGGCCCCGCTCCTGGTAACCGGGGGGAAGCCGACGATGGTGTACGTAGGTTCGGAGTACTGCCCCTACTGCGCCGCCGAACGCTGGCCCCTGGTCATGGCGCTGTCCAAGTTCGGGAAGTTCACCAAGTTGATGGGCACCACCTCGTCGGCCGTGGACCCGACCAACCCGAGCACCCCGACGTTTTCGTTCTACGGCGCCAGGTACACCAGCCCGTACCTGAACTTCCTCACGGTCGAGGTCGGCACCAACAAGGTCGACCCGAAGACCGGCTATTACCAGACATTGGAAAAGCCGACCCCCTTGGAGCAATCGCTGGTCGACAAGTGGGACAAACCTCCCTACACGGCCCAGGCAGGCGGCATCCCGTTCGTCTACCTGGCTGGCCGCTACTTCATGACCGGGGCGCAGTACGACGCCAGCCCGGTGGCGGGCTGGCAGATGTCCCGTGCTGCCGCTTACATCACGTCGGGCACCAACCCGACCTCGTTGGGGGCCGAGGCCGCCGCCGGCTACCTGGTCGGCGAAATCTGCGCCGTTACCCACGACCGGCCGTCGGCCGTTTGCTCCTTGGTCCCGGCCAGCCTCAAGCGCTGAGCCCGAGCCTCCCCGGGCGTCAGCAGGCGAGGACCGTCGCCTCCCAGGGGCCCAGTTCCAAGGCTGGCCCCAGGTGCCCGCCCACTGCCGAGGCGGAGGTGTGGCACAGTACCTGCGCCGGGCCTGCGAGGGGCAGCTCTCGGGCCACGGGGGCCGGGGAAAGGTTGAGCACCGTGACTGTGCCGTCCAGCCGGAACGACCAGACCTGGTCGTCCAGCCACAGCCGCTCCATGGGCCCCAGCCCGCCGATCTGCCCCGACTTGCGCAGGGCGACGAGGTGGCGGCAGAGGTTGAGGGCCGATCCCGGGTCGTCTCTTTGGTGACGGACGTTGGTCGTCTGGTGGTCGCCGAACGGTAACCAGGGCTGGACGCCGGGCGGGCAGAACCCGTAGTTGTCCCCCGGCGCCCACGGCATGGGCGTCCGGCAGCGGTCCCGGCACGCCTGCCCGGGCCGGCCGCGGGTCATGAGGTCGCGTTGGCGGCCCAGGGGCACGTCCACGTCGCCCAGGCCGAGCTCGTCGCCGTAGTAGAGCACGACCGCCCCCGGGAGCGCCATGAGCAGCACCAGGGCGGCTCTGACTGCCCTTGGGTCGTCGTGGCACCAGCGGGAGGCAAAGCGGCCCACGTCATGGTTGGAGGCCGTCCACACCGGGGCGGCCCCCCGAGGCAGGGCGCTCAGCGTGCGTTCGACGACTGAAGCCAGCGGGCGGGCCTCCAGTGGCGAGAGCACAAAGGGGAAGTTGAACGCCAGGTGCAGCTCCGGTTCCTGCCTGCCCAAGTAGTCGCCGAGCTTTTTTGGGTCGAACTCCCACGTTTCTCCTAGCAGGACCCGAGGTGGGTCGTAACTGTCGGCGACCTGTCGCCAGCGCTTGTAGACCTTGTGGACTTCGGGGCGGCGCGAGTTGTAAACGGTGCGACGGCCGCCCGTCAGTGACGCCGGGTGGTCACCGTCTCGTGGTTGGGGGTTGTCCCGCAGCGACCGGTCCTTGTACAGGCCATGGGCCACGTCGATGCGGAAGCCAGCCACCCCGCGGCCGAACCAAAAGCGGATGATGTCCTCGAACTCCATGTGCACCCGCTCGTCCCACCAGTTGAGGTCGGGCTGGGCTGGGAGGTAGTTGTGGAGGTAGTACTCGCCGCTGGCCGGGTCCAAGGTCCACGCCGGCGCCCCAGTGGCGTCGGTCCAGTTGTTGGGGGGGCTGCCATCGGGCTTGGGCCGGGCCCATACGTAGTACCCGCGGTGCTCAGCCGAGGGGCCGCTCAAAGCGTCCACGAACCAGGGGTGGGCGCTGGAGGTGTGGTTGGGCACGAGGTCCAGCAGCACGGCGATGTGGCGCCGGCCGGCTTCTTGGACGAGGCGGTCCAAGTCGGCCATGGTCCCCAGCTCGGGGTGCACGCCTTTGTAGTCAGAGACGTCATAGCCCCAGTCGGCATCGGGCGAAGGCATCGTTGGCGAGAGCCAGATGGCGTCGACGCCCAACCAGGAAAGGTAGTCGAGGCCCTCGATGACGCCGGGCAAGTCCCCCGTCCCGTCCCCGTTGCCGTCGCGCCAGCTGCGGACGTAGATCTGGTAGAAGGTGGCCTTCTGCCACCACCGCGGGCCGGTGGGCATGGCCCAAGGCTAGTGGCCTTCCCCCGCCCCCCTGGACGGGTGCCGGCCGGGCCTGCACGGCCCTCAGGGGCGATAGGCGCTTCCCCCGCTCTCCTGGAGGGGTGGCTAGCCCGCCAGGGCGGTCGCGGCAGCCGCCTCGGCCGCTCGGCCGTCGGCTTGGCCCTGGCCTCGCTCGTGGGGCGACAGCTCACCGGAGATGTCCTCCAGGCTCCTGCCCTTGGGCTCGGGCAGGACCGCCAAGGTCAGCAGCAAGCCAGCGACGGAGACCACCGCCATGGTGCCCATGACCCCGGTGACCCCCGCCCACTTGATCAGGTGAGGCACGAACAGCGCACCCACGAAGGCCCCTATCTTGCCGGCGCCCGCTGCAATGCCCATGGCACTGCCCCGGATGTTGGTAGCGAATATCTCGGAGGGGTACACGAAAGTCGTCATGTTGGGGCCGAACTCGATGAAGAAGTAACTGAGGGCGAAAAGGGCCAGGAACTCCCATACGCGGGCAGTGGCCCCCGGCAGCAGGGCGATGGCTGCGAACGCCAAGGCCATCACCGCGAACCCTTGCCACTGGATGCGCCGGCGGCCCACCCGGTCGAGGAGCCAGACGGCCAGCCAGTAACCGGGCACCGCCGAGACCAGGAAGATCCCTCCTGACAGCAAGGTGTGCGACAGGAGGCTGCCCTTGGGCTGGAGAGCCTTCAGGATCAAGGGGCTGGAGATGGAGTTGCCGTAGAACGCGATGTCCATGAGGAACCAACAGCCGGCGGCGCCGATGAGGCGGGCCAGTACCCCTTTGTCAGCCAACCTGGCCGTCCCGGGGCGCCGGGCCCCGGCAAGGGTTGTCCCTGGGCCATTGGCTCCTGCGGTGCTCAAGCTGCCGGCCAGGGGAGAGGGGCCAGTACTGACGGTAGCGCTGGGGCCCGGTTGGCCGATGAACCATTGCGCCGTCTCGGACAAGGCTGCGACATCGCCTTTGATGCCGAGGGAGAAACGCGGGGACTCCTTGATCCGCATCCGCAGGTAGATGACAGAGGCAGCAGGCACAGCTCCGAGGCCGAGCATCAGCCTCCAAGCCAGGCCGTTGGGCACCCCGGTGGCCAGCATGAGGGACGCTATGGCCGGGCCGGCCAGCAACCCGAAGCCTTGCATGGCAAAGACAGTGCCGACCAAGCGCCCTCGTTCGGCGCGGCTGGCGTACTCGGAGCTGATAACGGCCGAAGTTGGGTAGTCCCCGCCCACCCCAAAGCCGACGATGACCCGGAAGGCGAGGAGCGACCAGAAGTCCCAGGAAAAGGCGGTCAGCACTGCTCCCAGGGTGAGGAGGGCCACACCGAACGCGTACATGGCCACCCGGCCGAGGTGGTCCATGAGCTTGCCGAACACCAAGGCCCCCACCACCGAGGCCAGCAAGGAGACGGAGTTGAGCAAGGAGATCTGGTTGGTCGACAGGTGCCAGATAGGCGTCAACAGGACCGTTACGGTGCCGATTATGAACAGGTCGTAGGCGTCGGTGAAAAACCCCATCCCCGAGACCAGCACGGTCAGCCAGTGCTTGCGGGACAAAGGTGCCTCGTCGAAGGCGCGGTAGGCGTTGGCTAGGGCCAGTTGCGGCTGCAGCCTGTTGCTGTCCCCACCGCCGCCCGGGCCCGCCTCGGCCGCTGCCGTGACGGGGAAGTCGCGCACGCTCCCAGCTTCCCATCCTCCGGTGTCGTCGAGTTGACCTTAAGGTGAACGCAGGGTGTCTGGGAACTGAAGTCTTCGTGTCTTTGCCCGGCCTGAATAGGGACGTTGGCCCGGCCTGAGGGCCTTTGGCGCCGGGCCGTCCCCCTCGGCGCCGTGCCGCTCCCTCTGATCGCCAGGTACCCACTTGCCCAGGCGCGAGCCGCTCCCCCCGCCGCGGAGTGGCCCGCGCCTCGTTGCTCCTCCCGGGTCACTTCTTGAGCGGGTGTGCCCTTCGGCCTTGGTCCTCCATGATGGTCCTCGCCGGGTCCTTGCCGCCTCGCTTGGGGAAGGTGCCGGGGGCCTGTAGCTGGCGCCTGACTTGCCGGTAGCGTTGGCGGTCGGCCTCCTTGGTGCCACCTGGGCGCTCACCGGTCACCCGCTCTGCCTGCCTGTCACCTTGGTGCTTGCCGGGCACTCGCATCGCCTCCTCAGCTTTGTCCCCGGGCAGGCCTGCACCCCATGGCCCGTCCCGGCACCGCAATGAGCGGTTGGGTTGGAGCCGGGCCAGCCCGTTGCGTGCCCGCACCGGGGGCTTGGGCCCTACGCTAGGCGTCGTGGCGAGCTATGGCCCCGGCACGGCACTGGTGGTCGTGGACCTGCAGAACGATTTCGCTGACCCACAGGGGTCTCTGACCGTCGCCGGGGGGCTGCAAGTGGTGCCGGTGGTCAACCACGAAGTCCAAGAGGCGACCGCGGCTGGCGCGCTGGTGGCCTACACGCAGGACTGGCACCCTCCCAACACCCCGCACTTCGCCAAGGACGGTGGCCGCTGGCCGGTGCACTGCGTGCGCGGGACCTGGGGAGCGCAGCTCGTGCCGTCCTTGGTGGTGGCCGGGCCGGTTGTCCGCAAGGGTGTGGGGGGCGAGGACGGCTACTCCGGCTTCACTGTCCGTGACCCCGTCACCGGGGCCGTTACCCAGACCCAGCTGGCAGACCTGCTGCAGGAGCGGTCGGTCGCCAAGGTCGTGGTGGTGGGGTTGGCCACCGACTACTGCGTCAAGGAAACCGCCCTGGACGCCGTCAGGCTCGGCTTTGCCACCTCTGTCGTGGCCGCGGGGGTACGGGCCGTCGACCTGGCCCCCGGTGACGGGGCCCGGGCCCTGGAAGAACTGGCCCAAGCCGGGGTGGAGGTCATCTGACCATGGACACCCGCGAGCTCAGCTTCGACACCAGGGGGAGGGAAGTGCTCGACATAACTGACCAAGTCGAGGCGTTCTGTGCTGGGCGAGGAGACGGCCTGTGCTCGGTCTTCGTCCCCCACGCCACTGCCGGCCTGGCCCTGATGGAGACCGGCTCGGGTTCCGAGGAGGACCTGGCTGCCCTCCTGGAGAGGCTGGTCCCGCACGACGACCGCTACCGTCACCGCCACGGGTCGCCGGGGCACGGCGCCGACCACCTGCTGCCTGTCTTGGTGTCGCCTTCGTTGGTGCTGCCCGTCTTGGCCGGCCGGCCCGCCCTCGGGACCTGGCAGCGGGTGGTCCTGGTGGACACCAACCGGGACAACCCCCGGCGGCGTGCCCGGTTGTCGTTCCTGGCAGGCTGAAGCCTACCCCGGGCCCTGCCTTGTGGCCTACGCTCAGGGCCGTCCCCACAGCGCGGTTGCTCGCCGCCTCGCCTGTTCGTAAAGGGCAAGGTCGGCTTGGTTGGCGTCCTGGACCGCCTGGCGGAGGCTGGCCGGCACGTCTTCGGGACGTGGCCGCTCGCTGGCGACATTGGCCCGGGGCAGACGAGGGGGGTTGGCTACGCCCCAGCGAGCTGCCAACATCCTGAACAGGTCGTCCAGCTGCTCGGTCACCCCCACGTACTCGATGGCTTCGAGGCGACTGAGCGCGGCATTGGTGAGCTCTTGGCCGCTGGCCGGCATGGGGCTCAGCTCGAACAGGCACTGAAGGGGTAGGGCAGAGGCACCCGGCCCTGCTCGCAACTCGAGCTCCGCCAGGCGCTGTACGGGCGAATAGTCGTGCCAGGCACTGGCCAACCCGATCCGGTGGACCAGGTTGCGGGCCTGGAAGTTCTCGCACAGCGGGCGCCATCGGGGGGAGAAGACGAACTCCTCCAATGACAGCTGCGCTCCCTCACCCAAAAGGGATGGGTCCCGGCGCACATGTGCCCAGTGAGAAAGGGCACGGGTCACCGGCTCCCTGATCACCGTGGCCGTCTCGGCCTCCGGTGCCAGGAGCTCGAGCGCTTCGGCGCCCAGGTGGCCGGCCACCAGGGAGGCTCGCTGGACCACCGCCCGAGGGGCAACTACCAGGTGGTCGAGGAACAAGCCGGTGAGCTGCACCCGCTCGCCGGCAATAGACTTCAGGCCTTCGAGCAGCGCCGTGCCCCCGGTCTTCATGATGTGCAGGAAGAAAAGCGGCCTTTCCCCTGGCCGGCGGGACTCCCAGGCGCTGTGGGCGGCCGCCGCCAAGTCGCCGCAGCGCAGCAGTGCTTGGGTGCGTTCGGCGGAGTTCGCGATACCCCCGATGACATCGCTCAGCTGGGCACCCTGGGCCAGTAGCCCCACATGGTGGGCCAGCCCAGCCGGGTCGGCCGGCCGGCTGAGAAGGCTCTGGTACAGCGCCTCCACGACCTCCCTCGCCCCGTACGTGGGCTCGTGCCCGTCAGGTGCTGGGCCAGGTACTGGGCCGGGTGCTGGGCCGGTCGTGGTGCTGTGACCGCCTGAAAGCTCCGGGGGCACATGGCGAGTCTTGCACGCCTGAGCCCGCTTTCGGCGCCCCTACCTCCCCTCCTCGTGCGTTTGCGCCTTGCGCCCTGTGCTCTGGTGCTGTTGGCTTTCCTGTGCCGCCGGGGCCCCGTGTGCGTCCCCCCAGGGAGGTGGCAGCGTTCTTTGCCCTCGTAGCTGTTCTTTGCCCGGCTAGGCGAGAAGAGCACGCGCCGGCAGGGCAGAGAACCCATTTGCAGGGCAAAGAACACGGGCCAGGGCACAGAACACGGGCCAGGGCAAAATGGCCCAGGAGGGCAAAGGCCACATGGTCAGGGGAAAGGGCGCAGGGGGCCGCAAAGGGCGCCGGCGGAGGCAAAGGGCCTCCCTCCGCGCTCGCACTAGGTTGGCCGTCAGATGAGCCCGACGAGCCCCACGCCCCAGGTGCCGAGATGACCCGCACGGGCCTGAGGGGCCAAAGGGACCGAAGGGTGCTTGCCCTCGACCTGGGGTCTTCTTCGGCCCGGGCCATCGTCTACGAGCCCGGCCCCCGCGGCCCGGTCCAGGTCCCGGGCGCTCTCGCCCGCCGGCCCCGGTCCCTCCGCCACGCCGAGCCTGGGGAGGCGACCTTCGACGCCGACGACTACTTGGCCGACGTCGTGGCCTGCCTGGACGAGCTGCACGCGGGAGGGTTCCTCGAAGGGGTCGGGGAGGTGGCGGTGGCCTGCCAGTGGCACTCGCTGCTGGCCGTCGACCGGAGGGGGGAGGCACTGGGGCCGGTGCTGACCTGGGCCGACACCAGGCCCGAGCTCCCAGCCCGGCTGGCCCACGTCACTTCGGAGGCAGCGGAGCGGCTGCGCCAGCGGACCGGCTGCGCGCTCCACCCCCTCTATTGGACGTGCCGGGCAGCCTGGCTCCGCCAGCACGGGCTGGGCGCCGGGGACCGTCTGGTTGGCTTGGCGGAATACCTCGGGCTCCAGTTGCTGGGTGACGGGTCGATGTCGGCATCGATGGCCTCCGGGACCGGCCTGCTCGCCACCGCGAGCCGGGACTGGGACGACGAGGCCGTCGATCTGGCCGCGGTGGAGGTGCGGGCACTGCCCCCGTTGGCGCCTGCCGGCTGGCGAGGGCATTTGACGGGGCCGTGGCGGCAGCGCTGGCCAGCCCTTTCGGGAGCCCACTGGCACCCTGCGCTCGGTGACGGGGCGGCCGCCAACCTCGGTACAGGCTGCCACGGGCCGGGAAGGGCGGCCGTGACGGTGGGCACGTCCGCCGCCGTCAGGGCAGCCCGGCTGGCCCCAGCCGGTCAGGGCCTGGCGCAACTGGCTCCTGGCTTGTGGCGTTACTGCGCCGGGCCGGGGTTGGTGGTGGAGGGGGCTGCCTTCAGCGGTGGGGGCCAGTTGTACGCCTGGGCGTTGTCTCTGTGGCAGGGGAGGAGCGCGGCCGAGGTGAGCTATGACGTCGACCTGCCGGTTGGGCCTGGCAGCGATGGGGTCTTGGTCATGCCCTGGCACTCGGGGGCCCGGCCGCCGGAGCCGGCCATGCCTGCCGGCCGAGGAATGGTCCTGGGCCTGGGGCTGGGGGCGGGCGGGGCCCACGTGGTCTCAGCGACGGTGGAAGCGGTCTGCTTCCAGCTGGCCGGGGGCTTGGAGGCACTGGAGGGCTACCGCCCTGGGGAACCGGGCGCCGTGGCGAGCCGCTCCCTGGAGGTGGTCGCCGGCGGCGGGGCGGTCGAGCGCTCGGGACTGTGGCGGCGACGCCTGGCGGCCACTTTGGCGCGTCCGGTGACGTACGTGACCGAGCGGGAGACCACGGCGCGTGGCGCGGCAGCGGCTGCGTTGGGTAACGAAGTTCACCCGGAGGGGGCCGTGCTCGAGCCAGCCGAGGCGGATGTCAAAGCGCTCCGGGAAGCGGCCCAGCTCTGGCGGGAGCGGTACCTGGAGATGTCCGCGTTGGCCCGCCGGCCCACTTGACCGGCGAAGCAACCCGGCCGCGAGCCAGACTGGGCGCTGTGAACAAGTCAGTGGCCGGGGTGGGCTTCATGGTGGGTGCGCTGGTGGCGGCAGGCTGTGGGGCCAAGCTGGCAGCCAGCCCAGGCGGGCACGGGCACACCCCATCCAGGGCGCCGGTCGGCTCGGCCCGGGCCGCAGACCAGCCTCAGCCGGCACTGGCGGGTACCTTCCTGGGCCCGGACGGAGTCGAGTCGCGGGCGGTCATCGAGGAGAACAACAAGCCGGGCACCACCGCCTGGCGCCTCCCCGCTCACCAAGCTGGGGCGCCCATCAACGGTTTTGCCAGCCTGACGGCTGCCTACCAGGGCCAAAGGGTTACTTTGTACGTGACCACCAAGGCTGCCCGTTACCATGTCTCTGCCTACCGGATGGGCTACTACGGGGGGGCGGGCGGGCGCTTGGTATGGAGGTCCCCCGAGGAGCGTGGGGTGCAGCAGCCCCCCTGCCCGGTGGCCCCGGTGACCAACATGGTCTCCTGCGACAACTGGTCCCCGTCGCTCACCGTCCCCATAACCAGCCAGTTCGTCCCTGGTGACTACCTGTTCAAGCTGGTCGCCGACCCTGGCCGCCAAAGCTATGTCCCCCTTACCGTCTGGGACCCAACGAGCCACGCCACCTACGTGGTGCAAAACAGCGTCCTGACCTGGCAGGGGTGGAACGACTGGGGTGGCTACGACATGTACGCGCCCGCGCCCCTCAGCGACTTTGCCCGGGTCGAGTCCTTCGACCGGCCTTATGCGAACGGCTACGGGGCGGGTGACTTCCTGGCGATAGAGCTGCCTTTTGTGGAGTGGGCCGAACAGCACGGGCTGGACGTGACCTACTGGACAGACGTCACCTTTGCCGAGCACCCTGGGCTGCTGCGCAACCACAAGTGCCTGGTGACGCTGGGGCACGACGAGACCTGGGTGCTGGCCGAGCGCAACGCCGTGGCCGCGGCCCGCTCCGAAGGCATCAACGTCGTTTACCTCGGGGCGACACCGATATTGCGCCACGCTCGCCTCCAGGCGAGCCCGCTGGGCCCAGACCGGGAAGAAGTCGATTACCGGGACCCCACGGCCGACCCGATTTATGCCACCGACCCCCAAGACGCCACCGGCAACACTTGGGCGCAGCCGCCCGCCGACGCCCCTCCGAGCGAGCTGGTGGGGGACACCTACCAGGGTTATGGCCTCGACGACCCGATGGTGGTCACCAACGCGGACGCCTGGCCGTTCGCGGGTACCGGCGTCGTGGACGGCGACCAGCTGGGCGGGGTCATAGCCGGCGACTACGACGCCTACGACACGAGCCAGCCCAACCCGCCCAACGTCGAGATCCTGGCTCATTCGCCCGTCCACCCCCAGGTGGGCCACATCTTGTACTCAGACATGACCTACTACACCTGGAGGGACGGCGGGGGAGGGGTGCTGGCGACCGGCACCATAGGGTGGATCCCCGCCCTGTCAGCCTGCCAGGGCAGCCTGCCGGCGTGCCCGGCCAGGGTGGTACAAGCCGTCACCGGCAACATAATGCGCCTTTTTGGCCAGGGACCTGCGGGCCGCTTGCACCCGTCGGTCGCCAACTGGCAGAAGTACTACTGACCAACCAGCAGAAGTACTACTGGCCAACCGGCAGAAGTACTGCCAAGGGGCCGCTCGAGTGGTGAGGCTCAGGCCTTCGGTGCCGGGTAGCTAGGTGGTGGCCGTTGCTGAACGGGCCGGGCCCAATGTCCCCTTCGTGCTCGGCCAAAGTTCCATGGAGGCGTCCCACCGCCCTAGATAGGGTGGGCACCTGAGAAAGGCAAGGAGCCGTCTCATGCGCATCACTTCCGTCAGCTCGACCTACTGCTTTGTGACCGTAAAGGGCCGGCCCGCTCAGGTCGTACGGGTGGTAGTGGCCGGGGCGCCTCCAGATGCCGACGCCGAGGTAAGCGTGGCGGGGCCGGGTGCCGAGGGACGCGAACCGTGGCGGGGGAGGTTCGACGCCGCCCTAGCCGGCCGGCCCGGAGGTCCGGCCTGGGTGCCCAGCTCGGGCCCCGGCCTGGCCGAGGCGGGCCGCTTCAGCCCCCGTCCACCTCAGCCGGAGGGCATGGTGGTCGAGGTACCGGTGCTGTTCGGGGCGGCCCGGGCCAACCAGCTAGCCCCCGTGCGGGCCCGTCTGGAAGTCGGCGGCGAAGTGACCGAGGCGGAGGCCGAGGTGGAGGTGCGCGAGCCAGGTTGGCGCATGCTGATGGTCTCCCATTTCCACTACGACCCGGTGTGGTGGAACACCCAGGCCGGTTACACCTCGGGCTGGGACGAGTTGGCCTGGGCCCAAGACGTGCGGGAGCCGTTCCAGCACACCGGCCTGGCGCTGGTCGAGGCCCACCTCCAGCGGGCCCGCCTCGACCCCGGCTACAAGTTCGTCCTCGCCGAAGTGGACTACCTCAAGCCGTTCTGGGACCTGTACCCCGACCGTCGGGAGGAGGTGTCCGAGCTGCTGCGAGCCGGACGCCTCGAGGTCGTGGGGGGGACCTACAACGAGCCCAACACCAATTTGACCGGTGCGGAAACCGCCGTGCGGGCGGCTGTTTACGGCCTTGGCTTCCAGCGGGACATCATGGGGGCGAGCCCGCAGAGCGCGTGGCAGCTCGATGTCTTCGCGCACGACCCACAGTTCCCGGGCATCATGGCCGAGTGCGGCTTGGTGTCCGCGGCTTTGGCCCGGGGACCGTTCCACCAGTGGGGGCCGCGCCGGCATGCGGGCTCCAACAGTTGGATGCAGTTCCCCTCCGAGTTCGAGTGGGTCGCCCCCAACGGTTCCAGCCTGCTCACCTGCTATATGCCCAACCACTACTCGGCCGGCTGGGAACTGGAGAAGGCCACCACGTTGGAGGAGGCGATGTGGCGCGCCTACGAGCTGTTCTGCGACCTGGCCGAAGTGGCTGCCACCCATGTCACCTTGCTCCCGGTGGGGACCGACTGCACACCGCCCAGCCGCTTTGTGACCGACGTCGCCAGGGCGTGGGCTGCCCGCTACGACTGGCCCCAGTTCACGAGCGGCCTGCCCAAGGAGTTCTTCGCCGCCGTGCGCGAGGAGCTGCGCCGCACTGGCCGGCACCCCTCGCCCCAGACCAGGGACATGGGGCCGGTCTACACGGGCAAGGACGTCTCCTTCATCGACACCAAGCAGGCCCAGCGGCTGGCCGAGTCGCGGCTGGCCGAGGCCGAGGCCATGGCCGCCGCCGCCGGTCTCCTGGGTGCCCCCGTCCCGTACCGGGCACTGGACAAGGCGTGGCGCCAGTTGGTCTTCGGCGCCCACCACGATGGGGTAACGGGTTCGGAGTCGGACCAGGTTTACCTGGACCTGCTGGCCGGGTGGCGGGAGTCCTTCGAGCTCGCCTACCGGGTCGAGCAGCAGGCGCGCCACCGGCTGGTGGCAGCGGTTGACACCAGCGGCGAGGGCGAAGCGGTCGTCGTCACGAACACCCTCGGGCAGGAGCGTTCGGAGCTTGTGCGCCTGGAAGGAGTGGCGGCTGGCGAAGAGGAGTCATTGGAGCTGGCCGATGAGCGCGGCACTTCGTTGCCGACGCTGGCCGAGCAAAGCGGCACCGTCCCGGGCGCGCTAGACCTGCAGTTCCTCGCCCCTGCCGTCCCCGGGGTGGGGGTCCGCACCTTCCGCTTGCGCCGCCGCCCGCAAGTCACAGTGGGCGGCGCCGGCTGGGTTGAGGTCCCCGGGCTGACAATCGCCAACGAGCAGCTGCAGGTGACGGCGAGCCCGGCCCTGGGTGGGGGCCTGGTGAGCGTGACGGATGTCGCCCACGGCTTCGAACTGGTCCCCAGGGGTGAGGTCGCGAACGAACTAGTCGTCTACCCCGAGCACCCCAACCACCCTGAGTTCGGGGAGGGCCCCTGGCACCTGTTGCCCGCTGGCCTCCCGGTCCGCTCGCGCTCTGGTGCCGCGACGGTCCGGCACGAACGATGTGCCCTTGGGGAACGCCTGGTGGCAGACGGCCGCGTCGAGCTCGGGGCGGACGGAGAGGCCGACAGCCACGGTGGGGGCTTTTCTTACCGCCAGACCGTCACGCTGTGGCGAGGTGCCCGCCGCTTGGAGCTGCGCACCGAACTTCACGGCTGGGCAGAGCGCGACCGCTTGGTGAGGCTTCGCTTCCCCACCACGCTGGCGGGTGCGACCCCGCTGTGCGCGGTGGGCGACGCAGTGGTCGCCCGTAGCTTTGGCCTGATCGACGCCGACTCCGCGCAGTTCCCCTGGACGCTGGACCACCCGGCGGCTGAGTGGTTCGGGCTGTCGACCACGCTGGTGCTGGAGGCGTCCGACGGCGGGCCGGCCTACCACCGCCAGTCCCTAGGGGTAGCAGAAGTGGTCACCCCGGCCGGGGGCGGCCCCGGTGGGGCGGTCCGCGACTTGGTGCTGGCCCTGGTCCACAGGGGCGTCACCGCCACCACCTCCGAGGCCCCTGCCAACCGGTACGGGGGCCTCCTCGGCGATTCCAACCTCCCCGATTTCCGCATCGCCATCGGCACACCGACCGAGAACCCCTTTGTCGCGCAAGTGCTGGAGCACGCCGGCCAGCCCTACCGCGGCAGCCTCGACCGCCAGCTCGCCAACCACGGCCGGGCCCGGCTGCTCGTCCCGGCGGAGCACCCCCTGGCCGAGGTCTGGCAACCCGGTGCCGACCTCCGGGGGCCCCGGGACCTGCCCGTCCTGGTCGTCGCCGGCACCACCGCGGCGGCTACTGAGGCGGCGGTGGTCGAGCTGGCGACCGCGGTTGCGACCGGCCGGGTCACTGTCGACCAGCCAGCCACCCTAGTCCCGCAGCCCGCGCAGGTCCCGGGGTGGACCGCCGCGCTCATGAACCGTGGTACGCCCGGCTTCGCCGTCGAAGTCGGCGGCGCTCTCAACGTGTCGCTGCTGCGGGCCTGTACCGGGTGGCCGTCCGGAGTGTGGGTCGACCCGCCCCGCCGCAGTGCGCCCGACGGCTCCGCTTTCGGGCTCGAGCACTGGAGCCACGTTTACGACCATGCCCTGGTCCTGGCTCGCGGGGACTGGCGCGAGGCCGGGCTGGTGGCCGAGGCGCAGGCTTACAACCGGCCAATGGTGGCTACCCTGGCGGCCCCCCACCCCGGCCTCCTGCCGCCCCGGGCGCGCCTGTTCGGCCTTTCCGCCGTACCGGCCCGTGGCGGCGGAGGGAGCGCCGCGGTGGTCTTGGCTGCCCTCAAGCCGGCCGGCAACGCCTTGGCCTCTGGGGACAGGCCCGCCGGTGACGACGGTCCAGTGGAGCTCACGCTGCGCTGTTATGAGCCCCACGGCCAAGCCGTCGAAGTCGAGGTCGAGAGCTGGGCGGCTGTCCGCCAGGCCAGCCGGTCCGGCCTCTTGGAAGACGCCGGCGAGGCGCTCCCGGTCAAGCGGCTGCTGGCGCCGTTCGGAGCTCAGGCCCGGGTGAAGCTGGGGCTCCGCCCGGGCGAGATCGCCACGGTGCGCTTGTCCCTCGAAGGCCTGCCCGGGCCTAGGGGGCTCCCCGCCGGTGACGGCGAGGGCGCCGGCGGCCCCGAGGTTGAGGTAGCCCAGCCCGTGTTCAGCCGGTACTGGCTGCACAACAAAGGCGCCGCCCCGATGGGGAACCGTTCCTTGGCCGTCCATGTCCTGACCACGGCGATGGTCGTGCGTGCCGGCGACAGCGGCGAGTTCGTGGCCCAGGTCGCCTCTGGTTCTGCTCGCACCGTCCAGTCGGGGCGCTTGGAGCTCGTCGGCCCTGACGGTTGGGAGCTGCGCCCGCCCAGTCACATCTTCGCCCTTGCTCCCGGCGCGTACGTCCAGGTACCGGTGCGGTTCCGGGTGCCCCTGGCGACCCGGCCCGGCCGGCGCTTCCTGGCCCTGCGGGCCAGCGATGACAGCGGCCAGGTCCAAGAGGACGTGCTCACCGTGGACGTGCTACCCCCTCTGGCCGCCGCCGTGCCGCCCGCTGGCGGGGGCCTGCTGGACGGCGGGCCCCTTGGCGCTCCAACGCCGTTCGGTCACCCCCAGGGCCAGTTGCCCGCCGAGCTCGAGGCGAGCCTCACCGCTGGCTCGCTGGTGGTACCGGCCGGGACGACGGCTTCGCTCGGCTTGCTCTTGGCCAACCGCACAGCCGGCGAGCTCAGGGGCGAGGCCCAGCTGGTCTCCCCGGTGGAGACGTGGCCCCTGACAGGACCTTGGGACCAGGGCTTCGCCCTGCCCCCAAAGGGCAGTTGCCAGCTCGAGGTGGTGGTCCGTGCCCCGGCCCGAGGTTGGCTTTCCTCCTGGGCGCTCTTCAAGGTCATGTACTTCGGCCGGATGTGGTACTCGCCGGCTGTGGCCTTGCACCTCGGCACCGCCCCCGCCGGCCTGCAGCTGGCGGCCAGCGGCGGGAGCCGGCATGCCTGAGGGTGCCCCGGCGAGCTCTGCACTTGGGGCGGGGCGGCGGGGGCGCCTTGGTGCCGGGAGCGGGGACCGGTCCGGGACAAGGAGCGGCGCGGGGACAAGGAGAGGGTCGTCGGCTGGGTGAGCGGCGTGCCCGTCACCGTCGCCAGCCTGGAGGGCTACATGAGCGACCTGGCGACCACGCCGGTAGGGGCCCGCCTCGCGCTCGTGCCCGCCCAGGCCTGCCCGGAAGTGCTCGGCGTCCTAGGCCAGCCCTACGCCTAGGCGGCCCGGTTCGCTACGTGCTCGATCGCCCCCACGGAGCCCGGCCAGGGCAGGGCGGCGAGGAGCCGGTGCGAAGACGAGAACCCCTGGTCCTCGACGTCGGCCGGAGGGACCACGTCGCCGGGTTCTGCGTCGGTCATGAACGCTGTCCTGTCTTTTCTAATTGCCATTTCGTGCCTGCCTTCGTCTCGGTAAGCGTTCTCAGTTACATTTGTACCGGGGACCAGGCCGGCAGCGGCGGTGACACTTGTCGCATCAAATCTGGGAATAGCTATATCCCAACCGTTGGAAGTCCTCGCGTTGTTTTTGGGTGTTGCGGGCTTGGCGGACCACGCTTAGGACCAGGTCAGGCTCCTGCTGGCGCCGGGCCCGGGCCTGCTGGAGGGCGTCCAGCAGCGCCTCGTCCGACGTGCAGGCGACAACTTGTTTCGGCCGTGGAGGGCCGAGGCGGCCCGGGTCGACCATTTCACAGATCCGTTCGAAACCGATGGAAAACCCGCACATTGGCAGCGGTGGGGCACCGAAGCGGGCAGCCATGCCGTCGTAGCGGCCCCCGCCGGCAAGCGAGTAGGGGACGTCAGGATGGGCCAGCTCGAAGATCTGCCCCGTGTAGTACCCCATACCCCTGACCAGGGTGGGGTCGAAGCGCGCCGGTACGCCCATGGTCGCCAGGGCCTCGAGGGTGCGCCGGACGGCCGCCGCTACTGGAGCCGTGGCGCCGCCCCAGAGGCGCTCGGGGACGCCGTCCTCCCCGGCGCTCAGTGCCGCCAGGAGGCCTTCGATGGCTCGGCGGTCGTGGCCGGCCCGGGCCAGCTCGCCAGCCACCTCGTCCGGTCCTAGCTTGTCGAGCTTGTCCAAGGCAATATAGACCGGCCCGGCGTCCACCTGGCCCAAGTGACGCTCGACGGCGGCACGCAACAGGCGCCGGTCGTTCAGCCTGACCGTGCAGCCAGCGATGCCGACGCTGGCCAGGGCGTCGACGGTGGCCGCGCACAGCTCGACCTCGGCGGCGATGCTCGGCTCGCCGATGATGTCGATGTCGCACTGGGTGAACTCCCTGTAGCGGCCTCGCTGGGGCCGCTCGGCGCGCCAGACCGGCCCCACGTGGGCGACTTTCAGGGGCATCGGCAGCTCGTGCAGGTGGTTGGCGACGAAACGGGCCAGCGGCACGGTCAGGTCGAAACGCAGCCCCAGGTCGGCCAGGTCGGCTTCCCCAGCCTGCCCGGCCCCAGCCTGCCCAGCCCCAGCCTGCCCAGCCCCAGCCTGCCCAGCCCCAGCCTGCCCGGCCCCAGCCTGCCCGGCCCCAGCCTGCCCAGCCCCAGCCTGCCCGGCGGCCGCCTCCAAGCGGGCACCGCGTTTTAGCACCTTGAATATCAGCTTTTCGTTCTCGCCCCCTTGGCTGCCCATCAGGACCTCGAGGTTCTCGAGCGCCGGTGTGGAGATGGGCTCGAAGCCGTAACGGCTGTAGACGTCGAGCACCCGGTTGGCCACCTGCCGGCGAAGCTCGGCAGCGGGAGGCACCGCGTCGCGCATGCCTCGGACCGGTTGTACGCGCTGGGCCACCCGAGGCTAGATCCCGAGCTCCTGGCGGGCCAGCTGCACGCCGGCGACCATGTTGCGCAGCTTGGCGTAGGCGACCTCCCAGGTACGCGTGCGCAGCCCGCAGTCGGGGCACACGTGCACCCGGGAGGGGTCGCCGAAAACCTCCACCGCGTGCACGACGCGGTCGGCGACCAGCTCGGGGGGCTCTATGAAGTCGGTGTGGATGTCCAGTACCCCGAGCCCCAGGGCCGGTTGGTAGGGCAGGTCGCGGAAACGGCTGATGATCTCGTAGCCCGGCCTCTGCTCAGCTGAGCGGCCCCGGTCGCGGCTGTCGTCGTTGGCGAAGCCCACACAGAACTGGCGGCAGGCGGTCATCTTCTCCAGCGCCGGGAAGAACAAGCGGTAGTCGGAGAAGCACAGGTGGGTCGAGAAGTAGGCGTCGAGGCCCTCGACGGTGGCGTTGAAGCTCTCGACGAACAGCTCCAGCTCGTCGGCCTCGGTCGAGGCCCCCGGCTCGTCCACCTGCACCCAGGTGGCCCCCAGCTGGACCAGGGCCTCGATGTTGGGCCGCACCACGTTGCGGGCGATGTCCAAGACGAGCTGGCGCCGGCCGGCCCGGCGCTTGGCCAGGCGCTCGGCGGGGCGGACGGCCAGGTCGGCGGCAGCGTGGCTGGGGCCGGGCCCGTAGTGCTCGTCGAAGGACCAGTCGGCCAAGGTGTAGGCGCCGGTGACCGGGATCTTGAGCGTCGCTTTGGCCGCCCCGGCCAGGAAGGCGAACTCGTCGTTGTGGTAGGGGGCGTCCAGTGCTACCGGGCCGACCACGGCCGCCTTGGTGTAGTACTTCTCGTCGAAGCTGCGGACCGGGCCCCGGGCCTCGAAGCCCCGGCTGTGGCGGACAGCCCACTCGTACATCTCGACTCGTTGCTGTTCCCCGTCGTAGACGACGTCCAGGCCAGCCGACTCGAAGAACCGCAGGGCGTACAGCGAAGACCACTGCTTGACCTGCTGGCGTTCCTCGGCCGAGAGGGGGTAGCGGCCCAAGATGTCCACCAGCTCGGTGTAACCGGGGACGCCCAGGCGTGCCCCCCACGTGCGTGCCTCTTCCACCTCGGCTTCGGACAGGGGCCGGCCGGCGGCCGCCTTCACCCGCCAGGTGGGCTTGGCCAGAGAACCGATCTCGTGGGTGAGGAGGGGCTTCATGCCAGCCCGGGACGACCGGGCAGCGTTCACCACTTCTCCAGCTCCTCTCGCAACTGGGCGGTGGCGGCTCCCAGGGCCCGCACCTTGGCCGCGGCCAGGGGCTGGGGCAGCAGCTCCAGGGCGGTCGAGGTGGTGAGGAGAACCTGGGGGGCACCGGTCTGCTCGGCCGCCAGCCGAGCCACCTTGGTGGTCAGCTCGACGCTTTCCACCAGAGAGCTGCGGGCGTCCAGGCACCCGGCGACCAGCGCCACGTCCCAGCCTCGCCCGAGGTCGTCGAGGGCGGTGAAGACCAGGTCCACGCCCAGGGCGTCCACCGGGAGCTTCCTCAGCTGGCCCATGACCGGGCCGGCGTCCCCGAAGCTCGTGTGCAGGGCCAGGGTGGCACCGAGGCCGTCGCGCAAGGCCTCTAGGGCGTCGCCCAGCGCCCGCCACTCCTCCGGTGCCGTCTCGTGGGTCACCGGCCACGGCTCCTCTACGTGGAAAAGGGCAGCCCCTTCGGCCCTGGCCCGGAGGGCGAAGGGCCTGAGCACGTGCTTGGCCAGCAGTCCCACCAGCTCCACGAGGTCGGGCCCGCCCTGGCAGGCATGGGCGAAGAGAAGGGGCCCGGGCAAGGTCACCACCCGGGGGAACGGGGTGGCCGGGCCTATGGCCCGCTCCACGACGGTGGTGAAGTCGCTACCGGTCACCTGGGGCACCCGGTAAAAGGAGTTGGTGTCGAACCAACGGGAAAGCCCTGCCGGTTCCAGGGCGGCGCAGGCGTGGGCCAGCGGCCGGAACAGGTCGAGCCACCCGAGCAGGCCGTCGGAGAAGTAGCTGAGGCCCGCGCTGGACTGCAGGGACACCAGCTCGGCCAGGTCGGCGGCGAAGGCGGCCTCTCTCTCCTCGCTGCTGGCCCGGCCCCGCTGGTGGTCGCGCGTCACCTTGACCAGCTGTTCGCTGCGGGGGTAGATGCCGTGTAGGTAGCCAGAGACCTGCAAGTCCGGTCCTCCCAGGAGCCTTCTCGGGGCGGCATCTTACCCCGGGCCCGTGACCGTGGGGCCACTGGGCCAGCAGGGCGTTCGGCCTGGCCAACCTCGCCGGGCGCTGGCGGCTGCTGGACGGCGCTGGAAGGTGCTGGAAGGTGCTGGTCGCGAACGAGCTGCTTATCACCTTAGCACAGACCAGTCATCTAGCCTATTCTAAGAGGATGAAATAATCTTGATATGATCACTGTTAGGTTTACTAGGTGTTGGGTATAGTTGGTGTTGACTACAAGTCGTCACACGAAGGAGGAGACCTGCATGCTTACCCGCTTTGACCCCGTGGTTGACTTCGAGCGCATCACCTCTGAGCTGCTCAGCCCCCTGACCCGACGGTCGGCTGGGATGCCTCTCGATGCCTACCGGCACGAGGACAACTGGGTCGTGAAGGTCGACCTGCCCGGAGTCGACCCCAAGACGATAGATGTCACCGTGGACCGCAACGTGCTGCGGATCGAGGCCACCCGGGACTGGCAGCCCGACGAGGGCGACAAGGTCCTGGCGCTCGAGAGGCCCCGGGGCAGCTTCAGCCGCCAGCTGATGCTAGGCGAGGACCTCGACGCCAGTGCCATCAGCGCCGAGTACCGGGACGGGGTGCTGACCCTGGTCCTGCCGGTCGCCGAGCAGGCCAAGCCGAGGAAGGTGGCCATCACTACGGCGCCCTCGGCCGCCACGACCAGCATCACCACCGGGGCCCCGGGCAACGTGGTCGAGGTACAGGGCACCGAGCACCCTGCCGACTGATGGCGGCCTGTCGTGAGCTAAGTTGACGCGAGCAGCCGGGTAACGGGTACCGCAAGGCCCAACCGGGACGAGCGCCCACTGCTGGCCAGGCGTGGCCGCAGTGGGCTCGTCCCCAGGTTGGCGGCTCAAAGCGCCCTGGCGACAGCCCGGGAGAACGCGACGAGCCTCGGGCCAGAGCTGGCCACAGGCACGTTGATCTGGAAGATGGTCGTGCCTACGCGCGCGATCAGCACTCCTACGGATGTCGTGGTGGCCATGAACGCCTCTGTGCCCACGCCGCTGACGAAGCTCATGTGGGACAAGCCCTCAGACTTCGTCCATGCCTTTTGCTCTGCAGTGAACGTGCTCGCCGTGCCCAGCCCGCTCCGGTACTGGACGATGACCACGAACGGCCTGGGGTGAGCCCGGCTTATGTAAAGGCACATGGTCATCCAGCCTTTCGGCCCCCAACTGTCACGGGTATGGGCTTGTCGGCATAACCGACCTCGGGGTGCACTTGGACGCCCACGAACTTGCTGACTTGGGCGCTCGACATTGGCCAAGAGCAAGTCGGCCGTTGCAGCTCGGGGGTGAGGCCAGCGGCTCCTGCGGTGGCCGGGACCAGTACCCCTGGGCTGCTCAGGGCCGTGGCGGCTACGAGCATGCAGGCTCGGCCAAGCAGCCCACGACGTCTTCGGGTCATCTTTGTCCTCCTCGGCAAGCTCTGCTTGGGACCAGGCCACCGGTGGGTCGCGGGGGCTGGTCGGTCATCTTGTTGGTGACGGCCCGCTCTCAGGGGAGCGCCCTCAACGTGACCGTAAGCCCTCCACCTGTGGGCTGCATCGGGTGCCTACCCCATTGCTAGCGGTTGAGGTGTACCTAACGCCCGACGGGCGGCCGGAGGCCAGCCAGGCCCTGCCTCGGCTTGCGACGGCATGGGACAAGCCAGCCGCAGCGCCTGCACTCGCTCCTCCCAATGGGCAAGCCAGCGAGGGTCGTGCACCCCAAGGCCCGCTGCCGCGTGCTCGCGAGCTGGCCGTTCGCTGCTTGCCGGGCGCGGGGCCGACCACGCAACGCTTCGGCCAGCCTGGGTTGCACTCGTGCCTGCACGGGGCACGGTCTCAGGCCGGAGGCCCGAGGTCCCCGTAGCTCGACCTGCTCGAAACAGGCTCAGGTGCGCGACACCAACCGCCGGGCCTGCCTACCTGCCCACTTCATGAGAAACGTGCTGGCCAAGGTGCCCAAGGCCTAGGCGGAGGTGGCCGCTGCGGCGATCCGCACCATCTTTGCCCAGCCCGACGCTGAGCACCCCCACCGTCTGCTGGAGGAGGTTGTCCACATGCTGTCCGGCCAGTTCCCCGAGGTGGCCAGGATCCTCGCCGACGCGGCGCCGGACCTGCTCGCCTTCAGCGCCTTTCCCCAGGCCCACTGGCGCAAGCTGTGGTCGGCCAATCCCCTCGAGCGCCTGAACGGCGAGATCAAGCGACGCACCAAGGTGGTCGGCATAGTCCCCAACGACGCCGCGGTGGCGAGGCTTCCGACCGCCGTCGTGGTCGAGTTCCACGACGAGTGGGCGGTGGCCGAACGCCACTACCTGTCCGAGGAGCCCATGGCCAAGATCGCCGTCATGCAGCCTCCACCGGTCGCTACGAAGACCCACAAGGCGCTCGCAGCCACAGCGTGACAGACTGGTTCAGCGGCGAGGTCCAGCCCAAGCCGATATACCACTCCGCGGGGCGCAGCCGTCCCAAGGTCTGCGTACACTCGGAGCCATGCCGGCGTTCCAGGTCGCAGACGGCCCGAGGCTCGTAGTAGAGGGCCCGAAGCTTGACCTCATATTGGAGGGTGAACCTGGCACGATAGCGCTCGCCTCCTTCATCAGGGCGCTCGACAATGCCCGGGCAGTGATACAGGGGGTGGACACCGCGCTGACGCTCAGCAAGAGCGGCATCGTCGAGTGGTACGTGCAGGATCTGCGCATGGGGAGCCTCCAGGCCACCCTCGTCGCGAGGCCACGTCGTGGTACTGCCCTCGCGTACTCGCCTGCCAAGGCTGACGAGATCGCGACCGCCGTCGTCTCGGGCATGAAGCAGGTCGAAGAGGCGGCAACGGTACCCGACCTCTTCCCCGAGCAGAGCATGCGTCGGTTGCAGTACCTCGGCAACCTGATGCGCAAGAACGGAGCTAGCGCGTTTAGGGCAGTGAAGACAGACGATCAACTCCAAGCTCGCGTCACTGCCGCCGCCGCCGAGCACGCCAAGGAAGCATTGAAACCGCGCTACTCCGCCAGCGGCTCCGTTGTCGGTCGGTTAGACGTGGTCAGCGTTCACCGAGGTCGGCTGTTCACGGTCTATGACGAGATCCATCGTCGGCCGGTCCGAGGAAGTTTCGCTGACGAGATCATGCCGCTGGTCAAGGAGGCGTTGGGCAAGCGCGTCCTGGCAGGCGGGATCATCAAGCGTAACAGCGCTCACCAGATGGTGAGCGTATTTGTTGAGAACCTTGAGATCATGCCAGAAGACCGTGACCTGCCCACCGTGGCTGAGCTGGTGGGCTCAGATCCTGAGTTCACGGGGGGCCTCCCGGCTGCCGAGTGGGTCCGAAGGGCGCGTGAAGCGTGACCAACGAGAAGGCTTACGTCAAGCCCTACCTTGACACCTCCGTGTACGTTGCGGCCATCAAGGGACCGACTACTGAGGACCCCGCAAGAGTGAGACGGTCGGCTGAGGTCTTAAGACAAGCCGAGGCGGGACGCCTCCAGGTCGTCGCCAGCACTTTTGTCTTGGCCGAAGTCATCCGTGATCGAGGCGAATCGGCACCTTTGGACGCGTCCAAGGAAACGCTCGTCGACAAGTTCTTCCAGCGACAGTTCATATCGTGGGTAGAGCTTGATGTCACCGGAGCCCGGGAGGCTCGAAAACTCGCTCGTCGTTTCAGCCTCAAGCCTGCCGACGCGGTCCACCTTGCCGCGGCCATCAGAGGCAACGCTGATGTATTTTTTACGTGGGACGAGCGCTTCATCAATAACACCGGTGGCGCTGTCGACAACTTGGCAGTTACGTTCCCGTACGTCTTCCAAGGACCACAGGGCCGGTTGCCGCTCGACCTTTTTGCGGCGGCCTCCGATAGTGAGTAGTCAAGCTTGCGGTGTTTTCTCGCCCGTACTTGGATAGCGCCTTCTGACCAGGGGCTTCGCGCGGATCGCGCGACCATCCACCACTGAGGGCCCACCTACCTGCTAGCAAGGTGGCGTGCGCCTAGAGGAGCGTGTCGCCGAACTGGAGGGCATTGTCGCCCATTTCCGCCAGACTGTGGCCGAGCTCCAAGAGGAACTGCGCAAGAGGGACCGTACGATCAGCGCCCAGGCCGAGCGGATAAAGGAACTGGAGGCTGCGCTCGAAGAGTTCCACCGAGCGGGCAAGCGCCAGGCCTCACCGTTCTCCAAGGGGGAGCCGAAGCCAGACCCCAAGCGCCCAGGCCGCAAGTCTGGCGACGCGCACGGCCGTCACGGCCACCGCATGGCACCAGCCGGCCCGCCGGACCGGGAGCTCGACGCTTCCTTACCGAGCTGTTGCCCCGACTGCGGCGGTGAGGTAGAGCACGAGCGTGACGCCGAGCAGTGGCAGGTCGACCTGGGCGAGCCACAGGTGGTCAAGACCCGTTTCCGGGTAGCGGTCGGCCGCTGCAAGAAATGTGGCAAGCGCGTCCAGGGCCGTCACCCCGAGCAGACCTCCGACGCCTTGGGCGCAGCGGGCTCCCAGGTAGGGCCCACAGCCAAGGCCTGGGCCAGCTTCTTGCACTACAACCTCGGGCTTTCCTGGGTGAAGGTGTCCAGGCTGCTCACCCGCCTGGGCGTGCCGGCCACCGCCGGCGCGCTCTGCCAGGCGTCGGTGCACCAGGCCTGCACGGACTTGGTGCCCGTGCACCAAGAGCTCGTGAGAGTGGCCAACTCTTCGCCCGTCCTCGTAATGGACGAAACGGGCTGGCGCCTAAACGGCGGTCACGCATGGCTCTGGGAAGCGACCAACGCGGTCGTGACGCTCTACTGGGTGGCCCGGGGCAGGGGCTTCGAGCAGGCCTGCGAAGTTATCGACGCCGGCTACGACGGCACGATCGTGCGCGACGGGTGGTGCGTCTACCCCTGCTACGAAAAGGCCAAGCACCAAACGTGCCTTGGGCACTTACTGCGCAGGGCGAAGCACCTCTGCGATGACCTCCCCCGCTGGGCGAGGCCGTTGCCCGAAGCCGCCAAGGTGCTCCTGAAAGACTCACTGGCAGCCCGGGAACTGGCATCGGCGGAACGCGCGAAAGCTGCTGCCGAGCTGGCCGAGAGGCTGGAGTCCCTCTGCCGGGCCGAGACGGGCCACGAAGAAGTACGCAAGTTCCTGGCCCACCTGGAGCGAGAAGCGCCGGCCATGCTCACCTTCCTCTACGACGAGAGAGTCGACGCAACGAACTGGCGGGCCGAGCAAGGTATCCGCCCGGCCGTCGTGAACCGCAAGGTCTGGGGCGGCAACCGCACCGACAGGGGTGCGAGGGCACAGTCCACGATGATGAGCGTGATCCGCACCGCTGCCCAGCACGGCGTGGACGCGATCGACTACCTCACCGCTCGTGCCCGCAGCCCCGACTCCGGGCTCGCCATCCTGCTCGGCTGAGCCAACGACCCCCTGACCCCACTAAGGAGGCCATCAACACAAAGACTTTCCACCCCTATGCCGACGCGCCGCGAAATGCGCTAAACAAGTACTCTCGCCCTTCTGGACGGGTAGTTGCGGTTGTCGAACGCAATCTTGGCGATTGGTAGCGGGGCGGCACGAGGCCCCTCGGGGTGCCACCTCCTGCTCCAGGTCCGCACCGGGTGCTGGCTAAGACCCTCGTCGAAGACTTCCACCGCTGGTACCCAGACTTCGCACATGGAACGGAGGGCTACCGCCCACCGGCGTGGAGGACTTGCACCCCTGCCGGGACCTGACGCCCTCCGTCGCCTCGGACAACGCCCAGCCATCGTAGACCCCAGCACGCTCAGGTTCACCGAAACACATCCCGACCGAGGTTGTTTGCTCCGCTCCTACCGGAACCCCGTCCATGAGACCAGGCCAGGGCTGAGGTGGGATGGCCACGAAACACTTACCCGGAAGGGGTGGTCTCGTAGATCTGACGGTACTTTCCTATAGGTGCTGGCAGCTGGCCCAGACGTCTGGCCATAGGTGACAGACTCGGCCGCCACGGGCCATTCGTAGTCCCTGTGTAAGAGGTGCTGAAGGCGCCCGCAGAATAATTCGAAGGCGTCGAAACAGCCTGACCATACTGCCACATGGTTAATGACAACAAAGTCGTGTTGCTACCGGCGATTCCCAGACCGGAGAACTGGATCGCAGGTGAATAGGGCGCCAACGGGCAGATGTAGCTTCCTGATTGCAGGGAGCCCAGCTGCGCGTCGGCGCAGTAAGGGGTCGAGTACGCTTCAGTGACCCACTCGGCAGAGCCAAGGGGGCCGTCGTATGGTTGCTCGACCGAAAAGCCCTCACCGTTGGTGCTGTCGGTGAGGGATATCTCCCAGTCGCCTGAGCTGAGCTGCCATATGGTGACCGTTACCGAGTCCCCAGCGTTCACTGTAACGCTGTAGTCCGGCGTAGACGGGGCGGGCAAGTTCTCCCACCAGGGCCAGGTGTAGAACTCTCCTTGCGTGCACGTGCCGGTGGAGGGGTTCTGCATGGTCTCGCTCACCCCTGCTTGAATCAGGTTGCTGTTGCCCCAGCCGTCGATACCGACCCACTCAGAGAGGGCGTCTTCGCAATTAGCGGCAGTGGTTATGTACGGTACTGTGAACGTGCCCTTCACCTCCGTGAACGTGCCACCCCCAGCAACATAACCCGACCAGTTATTCGAGTTCTCGGCAGGGGGTACGCTGGTGGCAGGGGCCAGAGTCGTGGCTGGGGCGGCGGTGGTGGCAGGGGCCAGAGTCGTGGCTGGGGCGACGGTGGTGGCAGCTGCTGGCGGCGCTGTTGTAGGAGTTGCCTGGCTCAAGGCTGCCAGGCCAACGTAAAAGGGCGCAGTCCAGCGGGAAGTTCCGCTCCGTGCCACCAGCGCAAAGGCAATCGTTCGCTGAATCGGCGTCGGGTTACCGCCCACCGTGATATGGGCCGTGAACGTAGACGTGCACGGCCTGACATTGTTGGCGTAAACGACCGGGAAAGACTGTTTCGACAGCAGGACCAGCTGGCACAACTTCGCGTGCTTGAGCGTAGCCCTCACAGTCACCTGACCGCCGTGCGGCGGCACTTCGCTCGGAGCCGCAATGACGCGTAGGACTTCAGGTGGCAGCTGCGCGGCTAATGCTAGGTAGAAACGACCGACGTAGGACGAGGACGCGTTACGCGCTACTAGCGCGAACGCGACTGAGCGTTCCAGGTGGGCCGGGTTGGGGCCAATGGTGATATGAGCGGAATAGGACCCATCGCGACAGGCGCTCGTCGGGTTGTGCGAGTAGATCACCGGGAAGGACTGGTGTGAAAGGACGCGGAGTTCGCACGTGGTGGCGTGCTCGACCCGGCCGCGCACCGTAACCACGCCACCTGAGGCCGACAAAGTGGCTGGCGTTGCTCTGACGGAGAGCACCACGGCGTGCCCTGCTGAGGTCTGGTACACAGAATTGGCGGCGTTGGGCGTGGCCAATGCAATTACGACAGGCGGCAAGACAAGTATCAACACCCAACCGGGGCGACGTCCCGCGAGGACCGACCCTCTTCGTCGCGTTGGGGTCGTTGGTCGGCTCATTGGGAGCTGCTCGCCGGGGCAATGTACTTCAGAGTCGCCGGGGGATTGGCAGGTTGGGCGCAGCGGGCTGTTTGGTTGGCCTTGTTGGCAAGGGCATAAGCCTGCTGGATAAGGCTATCGGCTTGGTCGATGTCCAGGTTGACTTGGTTGATCACCCGGGTGATAGGCGCTTGCGCGGTTGCGAGGGTTGAGCTGAGCAACGGCAGGGGCTCGCTCGGTTGGTAACTAGGCAGCACCGCCTGGCCAGCGGCATCTATTGCCTGTTGCTGCTGGGCCTGTTGCTGGAGCACCGGTACTTCGCTGACCGTAGCCTCGTCAACTGGAACAACCATATGCCAGAGGCATGAGCAATTGTCAAATGTTGCGGACGGGCCTCGCTGTCAGGCCGCAACGGGCCCGGTGTCGGTGTCGTCGGTCTGGGCTGCGTCTGGCCTCCTCTCCTGCAATGTGCCGTCGAAGGTGCCATAGCTCGGCTCATAGCTCTACCTCTGGATCCGTCTCGAGGCTTAGGCATCTGGCACCGGTGCGATGGTTTGAGGCACTAACCCAGCCAGTTGGGCAGCCTCCTGCCTGGCCTGCCGTGCCCGGGCCCGGTGTGCCGCTTGACGGAGCGAGCCGACATCGGCGTAGCCGATGATGCTGGCGTCGGTTGATATGCCAGCAGTCGCGATAAGCCGCGACGACGGAGAGACGGTCCCACCAAGCGCTCGCGACAGCGTGGTTCGTCGGCTCAGGGCCGAACGGTTCGGCCCTGAGCGCGCCGGTCCGCACCGCTTGCTCGGCAAGGTCGCGAGCGTGCCTTTCCATGGTTTGCTCGCGGTCACGGAGGGCTTTAGCCATGTCCTCGTCGCTGACGCAGTCAGCGCGAGGGACGAGGCAGGCAACCATGTCCGTGCGAGACGCCCAGCGGCCCCCCGTCGCCTGTTCCCAACGGTGGAGACGAGCACGGATCACAGCGGCTGGGTCCTGGTCTTCTACGATCGGCAACGTTGCGAACTGGGAGAGGGCGGCGCTGGCGTCGAGGCCGCGGTCTCCGGCGTCCCGGAGCGCCCGGATTAGCCCCGCCCACTTTGGCGACTGGCGAGCCTGCGCGAGCATTCCTTCGGGGAACCCAGTCTGGGCGAGCATGGCTTCGAAGCGCTTGGCCGTGGCTACGACCACGAGGCTCTGGTGCTCGTTCACGAGCTGCTCGAAGCTGGCCGCCCTGGTCCACTCCGAGGCCGTCGTCTCATGGGCAGATACGTCCGCACCCCGGCGGCCGCTAACAGCGACGAGCACGTCCCTGGCGGCGAGACGTTCGCTTTGCCCATGGGCCATGTCGGCGTTGGCGGGTTCTGGCTCTTCGTCCACGTAGAGGCGGTTGGGTTCCCTGCGCCGGGTAGCAGCCACGTACAAGGCTTCGCGGGTCATGCCCACATCGACAATCCCATGGGCCGTACCTACCGTCCAGCCCTGGGCCGCCCAGACGCTGGACGCGTAGCCGAGCTCGACGTGCCGCACGTCGGTCCCGGAGGCGATGGCGGTAGTCGCCGTGAAATGGCGCAGCTCATGGAGGTGGGTGGACAGCCCGGCGGAGCGGGCCGCGCGCCTGTAGGCATTGGCGAGCCCGTTCGGGAGGCAAGGCTGGGAACCGTTAGCGCTCCTCGACAGGACGAAGGGGTCAGGGCAAAGGGGGACGCCGACTTGCCGGGCGTACAGCTCCTGGTCGGAGCGGCGCTTTGCCAGCATCGCCCCAAGTGCCTCGTCCACTGCGACGTTTCGCTGACCATGGGTCTTGGTCGGGCCTTCGGTGACCTGAGCGCGGATCACGGTAAGGGAACGGGCGACGCGCAGTACCCGCCGCTGCCAGTTGACGTCCGACCAGCGCAGGGCGCACAGCTCCCCCCGCCGGCAGCCAGTGACGGCCCCGAGGGCGATGGCGGTGGCCAGCACGTGGTCACCTTGCGCCTCGGCGGCGCCGGTCAACTTCTGCACGTCTTCGAGCGACGGTGCGTCCACCGCGGAGCGCTTGAGGCCAGGCGGCGTCGCCCGGTCTGCCGGGTTGGAGCTGATAAGCCCCCACTTGACGGCGCGCCCCAGTGCCGTGTGCAGGAGGAAGTGGTGGCGGCGCACCGAGGCGCCCGAGAGCGGCCCAGGCTTGCGGTCGGGGCTCATCATCGAGGCGTAGAGGTCGTCGAGGCGGGCACCGGTCAACTTGTCCAACCTCACGTTGCCGATGAACGGGACGATGTTCACGGCCACCAATCGCCGGTACTCCTTGGCCGTGCACGCCGTGTGGTCGCTCACGATGACCTTCAGCCAGCGGTAGAGCAGGTCGGGTACGCTGCCGAAGTGGCCTGTGGCAACCTTTCCGCGCTCGATGTCCGCGACCAGCTTGGCGAGCTCTTTTTGAGCCTCCCGCTTGGAGCCGGTAAAGGAAGCGTTCTTGTGGCGCACCCGTCCCGTGCCGTCACGCCCGACGAACACGCGCAGGCGCCACTTGCCGGGCACCGTCTCGACCATCGTGCCCCGCATGTTGCCTCCCTCGCCTGTTGCCAATTGTTGCCCGAGCCGAGTTACACTCGTGTCGCCATAGTACATCATCGCAGCTAGAAGGCACAAGCCCCCGTAGCTCAGAGGACAGAGCGTCGGTTTCCTAAACCGTGCGTCGGGCGTTCGAGTCGCCCCGGGGGCACCGACCAGTCCTCGGAGCGAACCTGCGCCGCTTCCCGGCTGGTGTCGCCGCCGCGATCGTAGGGGCGGCGGCGACATCGAGCGCGCTGGCAGCCACGCCGATCGGCGTTCGCGGCCATTTCTTAAAGCACATGGGGAGTTCGAGCCCCCGGGGCGCTGCCGCTGCCGATAACCACTGCTCCGAGCCCCGAGCCACACAGCGCGCTGGCGGGGAAAGGGAGCAGCGCGTCATTGAGGCATTGCCCCTTCAGGCAGGCTTCCGGCTTCAGGTGCACAGGCGGCAGGGGTCGACCGTGCCCTCATCCCTGGCAGCCGCCGGTGCTGTGGGCCGAGGCGGTGGCCGCGGTCGAAGCCGGTGCTGGGGCGGGGCTAGGGTGCGGCAGGTGGAGGTGGCCGGGGAGCCCAGCGGTTTGGGCGTCGAAAGCGCTGCTGGCGTGCCAAGCGGTGCCGGCGCCGGAAGCGGTGCTGGCGGTGCTGGTTGGCAGGTGCCTCCCCCCGGGGCCCAGGGCGGCCCGCACAGGCCGCCTTCAGCTCTCAAGCCGCTGTGGGTGCAGGTCTACCTCCCCAACCTCCTCATCACCACGGGGCAGGGGGCCATGGTCCCGGTGCTCGTGTACGCAGCCAAGCAGGTGCACGCCTCGAGCGCGGAGGCCGTCGTCGCGGTGGCCCTGAACGGGTTCGGGACCATGCTGTTCGACCTCCCCTCGGGCCGGCTGGCCGCCCGCTTCGGGGAACGCCGCTCGGGGCTGCTGGCCGGTGGCATCCTCGTGGCCGGCCTGGCTGGCTGCACCCTCGCCCGCTCGTTCGCGCTGCTGGCCGTCTCCGTCTTCGTGCAGGCTGCCGGCTGGGCGCTGTGGAGCTTGGTGAGGATGGTGCACCTGAGCCGGGTGGCTCCTCCCGAGATCCGTGGCCGGGCGCTTTCCCTCTTCGGCGGGGTGATACGGGCCGGCAACGTGCTCGGGCCGTTCGTGTTCGTGGCCGTAGCCTCGAGCTCTGACGCCCGTAGGGGCTTCCTCATCTACTTGGCCAGCGTCGTGGCGGGCGTCGCCTGGCTCGTGGCCGCTCAGGACCGCACCGACCACGCTGCCGAGCGCGGCCACGCCAGCCACACCTGGCCGGCCAGGGTGCTTGCCGAGCACGGCCGGACGTTCGCCACTGCCGGAACAGGTGCCTTCGCCATCAGCCTCCTGCGTGGGAGCCGGGTGGCCCTGGTGGCGTTGTGGGCCGCTCACATCGGCCTCAACGCCTCGAGCGCGGCCACCATATTTGCGTGGTCCTCGGTTGTGGACCTGGCCTTTTTCTACCCCGCCGGTGCTCTCTCGGACCGCTACGGCCGGCGGGCGGTGATGCTGCCTTGCATGGTCTTGTTGTCCGTGGGCCACCTGCTGGTGCCGTTCAGCGCGAGCTACCTCAGCCTGTTCCTGGCCGCCTTGGTCATGGGCTTCGGGAACGGCTTTGGCTCGGGGATCGTGATGACCCTGGGGGCGGACCTGGCTCCCAGTGCCCAGCGCCCCTCTTTCCTGGCTGTTTGGCGCCTGGTGTCCGATGCGGGCACCTCCACCGGCCCCCTCATCGCCTCGGGGGTGGTCGGGCTGGGGCTCATCACCCTGGTGGGGCCGGTCATGGGCGCGCTCGGGCTGGGGGCTGCCGCGGTCGTCGCCCTGTGGCTGGCCGAGCCCGCCCCCTTGGGCCGCCGCTCAGGGGCGCAGCAGGCTGAGCATCTCTCGCCTCCAAGCTGAGCGGGCTTGGGCGGCTTCGACCGTCTCGGGGTGGACCAGGCGCGTCACCTTGGGCTCCCCCTCACCTCGGTGGAACGAGAAGGCACGAGCCTCCACCTCCCGGTCGGCTTTGGTGTAGTGGTCGCGCTGGAGCAGGTAGCCCTGCCAGGACGGGACCAGGAAGGTCTCGACGAACTTGGCGGGCTCGGTCACGTCCTGGAAGATACCCCACCGGGTGGCACCCAGCCGGCGGCGGACGACCCTGAGCTCGGCCATGGCCGACAGGAAGTCCTCGATCTCGTCCACCGACAGGCAGTACTCCAGCATGACCAGCACCGGGCCGTCCCCGGGGCGGACGTGCTCGCCTATGGTGAGCGTGGGGCTGGCCACCAGTTGCAGGGACGAGCGGTCGACCACCGGCAGGCGGAACCGGGGGACGAGGAGGATCCCGGGCAGGAAGGCGGCGGCGGCGACGAGCAGGGTCGTGCGCAAGGGGAGGAACGTGTCGATCACCCCGAAGCCGGTTCCGCCCAGGACGAAGGGCGCTTGGAGCACGACGTAGAACAGCGACAGCGCCCGGGTCTGCACCCACTCGGGGGTGACCTGCCGGGCGGCGATTATGCAGGCCACCGTGGCCCAGACCCAGGCGGCCCCGGTCACCAGGAGCACAAGCACGGCTGCCCAGCGGGTGGGCCAGGCCACCAACGCCGCTACCGCCAGGGCGTTGGCGAGGGTTGCCCCGGCTACGACCGTGTCCAGGCGGAAGCGGCGCTGGAGGCGAGGCAAGGACGTCGCTGCCAGGAGGGCACCTACCCCGCTGACTGCCAGGATGAGGCCGTAACCAAGGGCGGAGGTGTGGAGGTAATGGGCGGCGAAGAGGGGCAGCAGTGCACCGAGGGCTGCCGCGGGCGTGACGAAGAGGGCGGTGCGGGCAGCAATGGCACGTAGCCCCGGCGTGTTGGTGAAGTACCGCCAACCGGACGACACTGCCCCGAGGAGGCTCTCGGTGGCGGTCCCCCCCGGTGTCGACAGGCGCAGGTCGGCTCGTCCCCTCCAGAGCCAGAGGAAGCCGACCTGAGGCACCATGACCGCCCCGCACAGGGCGAAGAACGCCACCGTCCCAGCACCGCGCAGCACCGAGCCGCCCAGGATGGGGCCTATCACCTGGCCGATGTTCCACTGGAAGCTGTCGACGCTGAACGCGACGGGCACGAGGTCTGGTGGTACCAGGTTGGCGACTGTCGTCCACCACGAAGGCGACGACATCCCGCTGGCCATGCCCATGCCAGCCAAGCCGACCAGGAGGGTGGCGGGGGACAGCCTGCCGGCAGCCGACACGACGACCAGGAAGCCCACCGAACTGACCAGCAGCGTCTTGGCCATGAGGAGCACCCCGCGCCGGTCGCGGGAGTCGGCTGCCGCGCCCGACAGGACCACGGTCACGACCCCGGCCAAGGGGCTCATGGCCGAAGCCAGGGCCACCAGCACGGGCGAAGTCGTCAGGCGCTCCATGATGAAGCCCCCGACGAGCGAGATCATCCAGACGCCGACGTTGGCCGACAAGCCGGTGCCTTCCAGCCACCGGAAGGCCCGGCTGCGCAAAGGAGCGAAGATAGACGCTGGCACTACAACCCATGTAACCACCAGCTACCTGCGCCATAGTGACCATTTGGCCCAGCCGGCCGGCCCGCTCGGGCACTGGGGCAGGCGGGGGGCCGCTGGGCCGGCTGGCGGTGTGTGTTCGCGTAACGAACTCATGTGCGTACGACTGGACAGCACCGGGCAGTTCGGGGGTACTCTCACCAACCACGATGCCTTGGCCCACCAACCACAACGTCGCTCTCGGGGGCCCGGCATGAGCGCACCAAGCGCGCCCACCCGTCCGGTAGTGATCTCGGCCGTGCGCACCCCCGTCGGCCGCTACGGGGGTGGCCTGTCGGCCTGGCGGCCCGACGACCTGGCGGCCCTGGTGATAAGGGAGGCAGTGGCCCGCGCCGGCGTAGCGCCCCAAGACGTCGAGGACGTGTACTTCGGCGCCGCCAACCAGGCCGGCGAGGACAACCGCAACGTGGCCCGCATGGCAGCGCTCCTCGCTGGCCTCCCCCAGTCTGTGGCTGGGGTCACGGTCAACCGGCTCTGCGCCTCTGGGCTGTCGGCGGTGGTGGGGGCCTGCCACGCGGTGATGGCCGGTGAGGGCGACCTCTTTGTCGCCGGAGGGGTCGAGTCGATGTCGCGCGCCCCCCTGGTCACGGCCAAGCCGGAAGCCCCCTTTGCCCGGGGCGACCGCACCCTGTACGACACCACCCTTGGTTGGCGTTTCCCCAACCCGAGGCTGGCTGAGCTGTTCCCCCTCGAGTCGATGGGTGAGACCGGGGAGAACGTGGCCGAACGCTACGGGGTGACGCGCGAAGACCAGGACCGCTTCGCGCTCGAGTCGCACCGGCGCTGGGCCGAGGCGCAACGAGCAGGGCGCTTCGGCGACGAACTGGTGGCGGTGGGCCCCCTGGCCCGGGACGAGCACCCTCGCCCCGACAGCACCCTGGAGAAGCTGGCTCAGCTGAAGCCCGCCTTCCGGCCGGGCGGGACCGTCACCGCCGGCAACTCCTCGGGGCTGAACGACGGGGCAGCCGCGGTGGTCATCGTGTCACAGGAGCGGGCAGAGGCCATGGGCGTCGAGCCCCTGGGCCAGTACGTGGGCAGTGCCGTGGCGGGGGTGGACCCGCGCTACATGGGCATGGGGCCGGTGCCGGCTGTGCGCAAGCTCATGGCCCGGGCCGGCCTGGGCGTCGCTGACGTCGACCTCGTGGAGCTGAACGAAGCCTTTGCCTCCCAGAGCCTGGCTGTCATCCGGGAACTGGGGCTAGACGCTCGGGTTGTCAACGTCAACGGCGGTGCCATCGCCCTTGGGCACCCTCTGGGCATGAGCGGGGCACGCCTGGTGGTCTCCCTGCTCCACGAGCTGCGGCGCCGAGGGGGCCGCTACGGCCTGGCGGCCCTGTGCGTGGGAGTGGGCCAGGGCCAGGCCGCCCTGTTCGAGCGCCCGCCAGCAGGGTAAGCCGGGCACCCACGGCCACAGTCGTACCCCGACGGCGGGGGTCAGCCCTTGGTCCCCGGCCAGGCACAGCTCACCCGGCGCAACCCGACGCCGGCCGTGAGCCGCATCAGCTGCAGCACGCCGACCGGCAACCCGATCAGGACGACGGGGGCGTCCAGCAGGGCCAGTAGCGCGGCAGCCCCTATCTCCGCTATGAACAAGGGGCCGGTGGCCAGCAGGTTCCTCACGGCCAGGCAGGTGCAGGCCGACCACAGCTGGGTGACGGGCACCTCCGGGTGACGGACGTTCAGGACCAGCACATAGCCCAGGCCGCTCATCACCAGCACCAGGCCGGCGAGGCCCAAGCCCAGGCAGAGCCAGGCCAATGGGTCGCCGCCGCGGGCGAAGTAATGCACCTCCTCGACGCCGGTGCCCAAGGCAACGAACGGCACCCCGAGGGCAAGGGTCGTGCGCCCAGGGGGGCTCAACCGGAGGGCGGACCAGAACTCGCGCAGCACTCTGTCCTCGCCTTCGCAACGCCAGCGGGTGAGAGCGGTCATGGCTGCGTTCGCCGCCAGTGGGAGGGTCACCACGGGGAGGGAAACGACCACAAACACCAGGTTCAGGGCCAAGAAGTTGAAGATGGTGGCCAGGGCCGCCATGACCTGTGCCCGGGCCAGGCGGCCGAAGGCGTTGGCCGCGGGCCCGCCTGGCTGGCGGCCGAACGGGCTTGGCCCTGGCCCGCCTGGCTGGCGGCCTTGTCCCTGCCCCCTGTGCGCCAGAGCCCCCGCCGTCACCCCTTCACCCCCGTGCCTTGGATGGCAATGCCCTGGATGAAGGTGCGCTGGGTGAGGAAGAACAGGACGATGATGGGGGCCGTGGCCGCGGTGGCCGCGGCCATGACCCAAGGCCAATTGGTGGTGTAGGTGCCCAGGATCAGGTACAGGCCGAGGGACAACGGGTACCACACCTGGTTGTTGATGTACACGAGAGGCCCTATGTAGTCGTTCCAGCAATAGATGAACTGGAACAGGACGACCGTCGCCATGGCTGGCTTGGCCAGTGGCAGCATGATCCGGCTGTAGATGTAGAACTCGTTGGCGCCGTCCACCCGGGCGGCGTCGGAGAGCGCTTCGGGCACCGTCATGAAGAACTGACGCAGCAGGAAGGTGCTGAACACCGAGCTGCCCAAGAAGGTGGGGATCATGAGCGGGAGGTACCAGCCCACCATGTGGAACCTTTTGTACATGACGAACAGGGGGACCAAGGTGGCGAAGAAGGGGATGAGCAGGGTGCTCACCATCACCTGGAACAGGAAGTCCCTCCCTCTCCAGCGGATGCGCGAGAACCCGTACGCCACCAGGCTGCTCGACAGGCACACGCCGACGATGGTGACCGCGGCGTACAAGAGCGTGTTCAGGAAGAACCGGTAGAACGGCACCGCAGAGAGCACCTGCGGGTAGTTCTGCCACAGGAACGGGTGCGGCCACCATACCACCGGTACGGCGAGGGCCTGGCTGTTGGTCTTCAGGGAGGTGAGGACCATCCATAGCAGGGGGAAGCCCAGCAGCACGCTGACAACAATGAGGACGGCGTGCCGGGTGGTGCCCCCGGCTACAAGCCTGAGGCGGTTAACGCGGCTCGTTCGCATAGTAAACCCACCGGGACGACGACCGGAAAAGCAGCACCATGATGATGCCGCTGACCACGAACAAGAAGAACGCCATGGCCGAGGAGTAGCCAAGCTTGAGGAACTGGAAGGCCTGCTCGTAGAGGTACTGCACGTAGAACCACGTCGAGGTGCCAGGCCCGCCTATGTCGCTGTTCTCGATGACTTGTGCCTGGGTGAAATAAGAGATGCACAGGACCAACTGGAGGACCACGTTGAACAGTATGACGGGGCTGATCATCGGGATGGTGATGTAACGGAGCCGGCGCCACGGCCCCGCCCCGTCGAGCGCAGCCACTTCGTACATCTCCCGGGGCACTCCCTGGAGCCCGGCCAGGTAGATGACCATGGGCTGGCCGAGGCCCCAGAGGCCGAGCAGTATGAACGAGGGCTTGGACCAAGCGATGGAGAAGAACCAGTTCGGTGCGGGCAGGTGGGCACTTGTCAACAGGTCGTTGACGATCCCGGACACCGGGTTGAATATCCACACGAAGATCATGCACGAGGCCACCAGGGGCACGATGGAAGGTATGTAGAAGATGGTCCGGTAAATAGCCCTGCCTTTGACCTTCATGTTCAGGAGCAGGGCCAGCCCGAGGGCGGCGATGGTGGACAGGGGCAGCTCGCACGCGGTGTAGTAGAAGGTGTTGAACAACGACGTCCGGAACAGCGGGTCATGGAACAGGTTGACGTAGTTGGTGAAGCCGATGAACTTGGCTGCTCCTACACCGTTGAAGTCGGTGAAGCTGTAGTAGATGGTCGCGAAGAACGGGTAGGCAAAAAAGCAGAGGAACCCTATTACCCACGGGCTGACGAACAGCAGGCCCGCTCTCGTGTGGCGCCGGTGCACCGAGGGGGACAGGCGCTGGGCCCGGGGGAGCGGTGGTGCCGAGGGTAGGGGCGGTGAGTCGGTTGCCTGCATGCGGTGGTCGCTCCTGAGCTGCTACTTGGCAGTCGCTGCTTGGAGAAAACGTGGGGGACAGCCCAGCATAGCTGTCCCCCACAATGCCGTTCTCGCTTGGCGAGGGCTTACGCGTTGCCTTGCTGGTCTATGTACTGGAGCGCCCGTTGAGGCGTCCAGATCTTCTGGAGCACGTTGTTGGTGGCCGTGTTCTCGGCGGCGAACAGCTGGGACTGGGTGGGGGTCAACGCCGGGGCCTGGGTGTAGGGGCTGGTCATCTGGGGCAGGAACCCTGACAGCCAGGGGTTCGCCTTCAACCAGGCTTGGTACGCAGGCGCCTTGGTGACCGAGGGGCCGGCTGGGACCCACCCGCCCTTGGGGTCGATGCTGCCCACGAAGGCCTCGTTGTGGTAGCCGGCGAGCCAGGCGATGAACTCAAAGGCCTGCTGGGGGTGCGCCGAACCCTTGGGGATGATGTTGAAGTTGCCTTGGCCGAGGGTGCTCGGTACCGGGACGGTCCCCGGGAAGGCTTCCACCCCGAAGTTCCCCAGCATCCCCGGGTTGGAGGTGGGGACGTTCTGGGCCCCCTCCCACGGCCCGCTCAGGACGAAGCCAGCCAGGCCCCTGGTCCAGATGTCGGTCTGGCCGCCGGCGACCTGGCCGACGGCGGTCTGCAGGGCCATCACCTGGGAGTAGGGGTACTTGGCGTAACTGGCTATCCAGTTCATTTCCCGCTGGGCGCCCGGGCAGTGCTCGAAGTCGTACTTGCCGGCCTTGTTGAAACAGTTGGTGGCGTTGAAGAAGCTCGTGTAGAACTGGAAGCCGTTGCCGTTGACGTCGGGGTAGAAGCCCATCTGCTGGAGCCGGCCGTTGCTGGTGACCCACATCTTGGCCTGGTCGGCGTCCAGTTGGGCCAGCGTCTTGGGCGGGGACTTGATGCCGTACTTCTTCAGCATGCCCTTGTTGTAATAGAGCGCCCAGGAGTTGAGGCTCATGGGCACGGCATAGAGGTTGCCCTTGTAGGTGCCTCCCTGCACGGCGACCGGGTACTCCCATTTGGTGAACCCGGCGTACTGGCCGGTCAGGTAGGGGCCCATCGCCACGAGGTCGCCGTTGGCGGCAAAGCTGCCGATCTCGGGCCACCACTCGGTGAAGATGTCGGGCGGGTCGCCGGCCGCGATCGCAGACAGGAGCTTGGCCGTGCTGGTCGTGGCGTCGCTGGGGATGTTGGTCTCGGTGACGTGGATCCCCGGGTGGGTCTTGTTGAACTGGGTGACCATCTGGTTGAGCAACTGCAGCGTTGCCCCTGACCACATCGTCCACCAGGTCAGGTTGACGGTGGGCGTGCTGGCTGCACCGGCGCTACCCAGCCCGGTGGTGCCGACTATGGCCGCGGTGGCAATGGCCACCGCCGCCTTGCCGACGCGCCGGTGCCTGCTCAGTGCGCGCCCCCTGAGGCGTGACCAGGCCGAGCACGCCTTGTCGGCGGTCCCTGGCCCTCCTTTGTTGTCCATGGGTTGTCCTCCTCCTTGTTCATCGGGGGTTGGCCCCCTGGCTGTGGTTAGGTGGTTGGGTGGTTGAGTGGTTGGGTGGTTGAGTGGTTGGGTGGTTGGGTGGTTCATGGCCGACGGGGCGGGTAGCGCCGTCGGCGCTCTGGCGGGGGGCCCGCGCTTTGCCGGACCACCAGTTCGGCTTGGGGCCAGGGCGGCTCTTGGTCCTGGCGGCCCTGGCCCAGCAGTGAGATGAGCTTGGCGAAGCACAGGCGGCCCAAAGCGTTGAAATCTTGGCGGACGGTGGTGAGAGGCGGGGTGTAGAAGGCTGCCTGCGGGGTGTCGTCGAAGCCGACGATGCTGACGTCCTCGGGGACGGCCCGGCCGGCTTCGGCCATAGCCCGCATCACGCCGATGGCCAGCTCGTCGTTCCCGCACAGTACGGCCGTCACGTCGGGGTCGCGGGCGAGCTGGAGGCCGGCCCGGTAGCCCGAGCGGGGCTCCCAACCGCCCTCGACCGGCTTGGGCACCCTTACCCCGGCCCGCTCCAAGGCCGCGCGCCAGCCGGCCGCCCGAGGGCTGGTCTCCATCCAGGTGGGGATCGACACGTAATGGACGGTCTGGTGGCCGAGGCTGAGCAGGTAGTTGGTGGCGTCCATGGCCGCTGTGCGGTCGTCGATCCAGACCCAGGTCCTGGGCGCCTGGGCCGGGTCGGGCGGGGTCTCCACGATCCCGGCCATCGGGACGTCAGGGGGGACGGCGTTGAGCGTGGCCAAGCCGGCCCGGTCGTACGCGATCACGATGAGCGCTCCGGCCGGGTCGACGGCGCGTTCGACGGCGTCTTTCACATCCGCGGGGGTGCCGGACTCGACCACCCGGACGCCCAGGGCGAAGCCGGCGGCCCGGGTGGCCTCCTCGATGCCCTCCAACGCCGCGGCCGGCCCGTACAACCGGGTGTTGGACGTGAGCACCGTGACCGCTTGGACAGGCCCCCCGGCGAGGGCACGGGCGGCCCGGTTGGGGCGGAACCCGAGCCCGGCGATGGCGTCCAGCACCAGTTGGCGGGTGGAGGCCTTGACGCTCGGGCTGTCGTTTATGACCCTGGAGACGGTCTGGTACGAGACGCCAGCGGCCCGGGCCACGTCCCGGATGCTCACCGAGGCGGGCCGGTCGCGGCTGGCGCCCCGCGAAGGCGGGGGGCCTCCCGGGTCACCGGCCACGACGCCGGCCCCCCTCGGCCCGCGGGTGGCCCGAGTCGGCCGCCCAGGTTGTGTGACCGGTCACAGTCGGTTATTGTGACCGGTCACATGGCGCTTGTCAAGTGGGCAGTGCAAGATCACTGGCAGGCCGAGCCGAGGAGGAGGGCATGACAGGGCTACAGGCAGGGGCGCACCTGGTGCTGGGCTGGGCTGACCAGGCGCTCGAGCTACGCGTGGAGGTTGGCGAGGACGGCGTCGCCCGCCTGGCCGGCCTCGTGCCTCGGGCCGCCAGGGCCAGCAGCTCACCCCGAGGGCCGGAGGCGCAGGGTGCGGTCGCCGGCGCTGGTGCCCGTCTTGGGCTGCCCCTGGTGGACGTCATCACCGCCGACAGCGGGCGCGCCTGGTCCGGGCGGCGCTATGTGGAGTCGGCCACCGGCGGCCGTCTCCGCTACACCAGCCACCAGGAACGCTCTGACGGGCCCTGGCACGAGCTGCGGGTGACCTTGGCCGACCCGGTGACGGGGCTGCGGGCGGAGGCCGTCTACCGGCTGCTGGAGGACGGTGGCGCTTTGCAGTCGCGGGTGGTCCTCACCAATGCGGGCAGCCAACCCGTGGTGGTGGAGTCGGTGACCTCCTTCGTGGGCTCGGGGTTGGCCGGGCCAGGGGGAGCGCTCGGGGACGTCGAGCTGTGGTGGGCGGCCAACGACTGGCTGGGCGAAGGCCGCTGGCAGAGCCGGCCGCTGCGGGACTGCTTGCCCGACCTCGGCCGCTCCCAGCATGGGGCCGACCCTCGGGGCCGGGTTGGCCTCACGAGCTTCGGGAGCTGGTCCTCAGGGACCTACCTGCCCATGGGGGCGGCCGTCAACCGGGCCACCGGCCATGCTTGGGTGTGGCAGCTGGAGCACAACGGTGCCTGGCACTGGCAGGTGGGCGAGCACACCGCCCACGACGCCGGGTTGCCTCCCCCCGGGCACCGAGGCGGTGCCCCCACCGACGCCTACCTGGCATTGCTCGGCCCCACTGAGCAAGAGCACCAATGGCGGCTGGTGCTGCAACCAGGGGAATCGTTCGAGTCAGTGCCGGCCGGCATGGCCCTGAGCAACGAGGGCTTCGAAGCGGCATTGGCCCGGCTGACCGCCTACCGGCGGGCCCTGCGGCGCCCTCACGACGACCACCGGCGCCTGCCGGTCATCTTCAACGACTACATGAACACCCTGATGGGCGACCCGACCACCGAGCGGTTGCTCCCGCTCGTGGACGCGGCCGCCCGGGCCGGGGCTGAGTACTTCTGCATTGACTCAGGGTGGTACAACGAGCTGGGGGAGAACTGGTGGGACACCGTGGGGGTGTGGGCACCGTCGTCCAGCCGGTTCCCCAAGGGGATCACCGAGGTGCTCGACCACATCCGGGCGGCAGGCATGGTCCCAGGGCTGTGGCTCGAGCCCGAGGTGGTCGGCGTCCGCAGCCCGGTGGCGGCCAAGCTGCCGGCCGAAGCCTTCTTCTGCCGTGGTGGGCAGCGGGTGGTCGAGCAGGGCCGCTACCACCTCGACCTCACCCACCCTGCCGCGGTCGAGCACCTCGACCGGGTGGTCGACTTCCTGGTCGGGGACCTGGGGGTCGGGTACCTGAAGATGGACTACAACGTGAACGTGGGCCCGGGGACCGAGGCTCAGGGGACGAGCGCGGGAGCAGGCCTGCTGGCCCACAACCGCGCCTTTTGCCAGTGGGCTGAGCGGCTGCTGGACCGCCACCCCGGCTTGACGCTGGAAAGTTGTGCCTCGGGGGGCATGCGGACCGATTACGCCCTGCTCTCCTGCTTCCAGCTCCAGTCCACCAGCGACCAGCAGGACTTCTTGCGTTACCCGCCCATCGCCGCGGCAGCCCCCGCGGCGATCGCGCCCGAGCAGGCTGCCATCTGGGCCTACCCTCAACCCGGGTGGGCCGACAACGAGATCACCTTCGCCCTGTGCGGCGCCCTGCTTGGCCGCGTCCACCTATCGGGGCACCTGGACCGGATGGGCCCAGGCCAGCAGCTCCTGGTGGCTGAGGCCGTGGACGTCTACAAGAAGCTCCGGCCCGACCTGCCGGAGGCGTTCCCCTTCTGGCCCCTCGGCTTGCCTGGGTGGTCCGACCCCTGGGTGGCGCTGGGGCTGAGGGCGCGTGCTTCGACCTACGTCTTGGTCTGGCACCGTGGGGGGGTGGTGGAGGCACCAGCCGGGCAAAGCCCTCCTGACCGCGACGAAGCCGTCCTGGCGGTGCCCCACCTGAAGGGCCAGCGCACCCAGGTGGAGGTCCTCTACCCGGCCCGAGGTTGTGAGCGGCCCACCTGGGAACCGGGCACGGGCCAGCTGGCAGTGGCGCTGCCCGAGGCCCCGGCCGCGTGCCTGGCCGTGCTCCGGCCCCTTTAGCCTCCCAGCCCGCCGGCACCCTAGATTGTCGCCATGAACTACAGGACTTTGGGCAAGACAGGGTTGCGGGTCTCCGAACTGGGCTACGGCGCCTGGGGGATCGGCAAGCACATGTGGGTGGGTGCTGACGACGCGGAGTCAGCCCGGTCCCTCCAGGCGGCGGTGGACGCCGGTGTGAACTTCATAGACACCGCCCTTGCCTATGGCGACGGCCATAGCGAAAGGCTGGTCGGCCAGGTGGTGAGGGGCTCGGGCGAGCAGGTGTACGTGGCCACGAAGATCCCGCCTGCCAACTACCAGTGGCCCGCCCGCCCAGGCGTGGCTGCAGATGAGGCCTTCCCTGGGAAATGGGTACGCGAGTGCACCGAGCGCAGCCTGTCCAACCTGGGCCTGGAGGCCATCGACGTCCAGCAGTTCCATGTGTGGTCCGACGAGTGGGTGGGCCAGGGGGACTGGGCCGAGGCCATCGACCAGCTGCGCCGCGAGGGCAAGATCCGCTTCTTCGGCGTATCGCTCAACGACCACCAGCCGGCCAACGCCCTCCGCCTGGTCCGCTCCGGCCTGGTGGACACGGTGCAGGTGATCTACAACGTCTTCGACCAGAGCCCGGAGGACGAGCTCTTCCCAGCGGTGCAGGCCGCCAACGTGGGCGTGATCGTGCGCGTCCCCTTCGACGAGGGCTCGCTCACCGGCGCCGTCCAGCCCAGCACTGTCTTCCCGGCTGGCGACTGGCGCAACGGCTATTTTGCCGGCGACCGCAAGGAGCAGGTCTGGCAGCGGGTGCAAGCCATCGCCGGGGACCTGGGGCTGGCTGTGGACGACCTCCCCGAGGTCGCGCTGCGCTTCTGCCTGTCGGCTCCTGCGGTCTCGACCGTCATCGCCGGGATGCGCCGGCAGGCCAACGTTGCCCGCAACGTCGCGTCAGCCCAGCTCGGGCCCCTGAGCCAAGAGCAGCTCGAGGTGCTGCGCAAGCACCGCTGGGTGAGGAACTTCTACCAGGCCGCCTGACGAGCTCCACCAGGCTGCCTGACAAGTCCCACCAAGGCGCCTGACCAGGTGGGCAGGGCGGCGGCGTTTGGTCAGCCCTGGTCAGGCGCCCGACGCCCTGGCCGGCTGTGAGGTGCCCACCCCGCCAGCCCCCGGAACGCCAGGAACAGGCCGGCGCCGCCGCCGTAGACCGCGAAACGGGCGGGTAGCGACACGGCTACGAACACCATGGTAGGGAGCACGAGCGCCAACGCCACCTGGCTGGCAGCCTCGACCAAGAACCCCAACCCGACGAGGACGGTTATCACCGAGAAGGTGTGCAGGGCCGGCCCCGGGGCAGCCCGGCGCCACGTCGCCCGGCGGCGGTTGCCCCGCCGGGCCGCGTAGCGCAAGGCCAGCAGCAGCAGCGGCCGGCGAAGGGCCACCGAGACGAGGCAGGCGACCCCCACCGCGCCGGTCTCGGCCGCCGCGTGCAACTTGAGGGGCAACGCGCTGCCGCCGGAGAGGACCGTGACGATGAGGGCGAGGCCGTAGGCCCCGATGGTCAACGAGCCGTCCAGGTCGAGCCGGCGCTGCCACAAGGCGGCCAGCCCCGCCCAGGCCACCGGTACGGCAAAGGTGACGGCCAGGGCCACCGCGTTGCTCTCCACCCGTGGGCGCACGAAGGCGTAGGTCACGACAGGGGCTATGCCGGCCACGACGGTGGCCACCGCCACGCGGCGGGCCACCACGTGCAGCAGCCGCGTCCGCCGGGCGCGGCGGGTGCTGGAGGCGGCCCAGCCAGGTGCAAGCGGCTCAGCGTCCATCACTGCACCTCACCTGGCCGAGTCTAGGGGTGCCGGGCAACTTGGGGCAGCCGGGCCCGGGCGGCGCCGGCCGCGGGCTAGCCTGGCTCGGGTGCCGGCCTACCTCGACCACGCTGCCACCACGCCGCTCAGGCCCGAGGCGCGCGCGGCCATGGAGCCGTGGCTGTCGGAGCGTTTCGGCAACCCCTCTGGGCCGCACGGGGCCGCTCGAGCCGCCCGCCAGGCCATCGACGAAGCCAGAGAGGTGGTGGCGGACCTGCTCGGGGTAGGGCCCGGAGGGGTCGTGTTCACCAGTGGTGGCACCGAGGCTGACAACCTGGCCGTGCTCGGGCGGGCCAGGGCCTGCCCGCGGCCCTTGGTGGTGAGCGCGCTCGAGCACCACGCCGTGCTGCGGGCGGCGGAAGTTGCCGCTGAGGTGCTCGGGGTCGAGGTGCGCACCGTGCGGGCGGGCAGGGACGGGGTGGTCGACTTGGAGTCGCTCGAGGCCGCCTTGGGCGACGACGTGGGCTTGGTGTCCGTCCAGCTCGTCAACAACGAGGTCGGCACCGTTCAGCCCCTCGAGGCGGTGGCTCGCCTGGTGCGCCGGCACGCCCCCCGGGCCGTCCTGCACACCGACGCCGTACAGGCGGCCCCCTGGTTCGACTTGGCCGAGGCGGCCAGGGTCGCCGACCTGGTGACGGTGAGCGCCCACAAGTTCGGAGGCCCCCAAGGTACCGGTGCCCTGGCCCTACGTTCCCCGGTGGAGCTTGCCCCCCTGGTGGTCGGCGGCCCTCAAGAGCGCGAGCTGCGGGCAGGGACGCACAACGTGGCCGGGATCGTGGGCATGGCCGCTGCCTTCCAGGCCGCCGCGGCCGAGCGGCCGGTCGCCGGCCCCCGGGTGAGCGCCCTGCGCGACCGCTTGGTGAGCGGCCTGCTGAGCCGGCTGAGCGGGGCCCGGGAGACGGCCCCAGGTGCGCAAAAGGCCCCCGGGCACTGCCACCTGGTCCTCGATGACGTGGAAAGCGAAGCCCTCTTGGTGCTCCTCGACCGCCTGGGGGTGGCCGCGTCGGCCGGTTCGGCCTGCGCCAGTGGCGCCATCGAGCCCAGCCATGTGCTCTTGGCCATGGGTTTCTCGCCCAAGGAGGCGCTGGGGGCCCTCCGGCTGACCTTGGGCCACACCTCCTCCCCGGCCGACGTCGACCTCGCCTTGGAGGCCGTCCCACAGGCGGTGTCCCAGTTGGGAGGCGGCCCAGCCGGCGCCCCGAGGCCTGCCGGCGCCGGGCTGGCTGCGGCCCACGCCCAGGCAGCCCCGGGGGGCCCGTAAGTGGCCGAGGCTCAGGTGGAGGGCCAGGTGGCTGGGCACGTGCCCGAGGCCCAGGGAGGCCCGGTGCTCACGCGGGCCAGGTAGCGGTGCGGGTCTTGGTCGCCATGTCCGGCGGCGTGGACTCGTCCGTGGCCGCCCTGCTCCTCGTCGAAGAGGGCCACGAGGTCGTCGGGGCCACCATGAAGCTGTGGGGCGGGCCGGCCGGCTCGGGCTGCTGCTCAGTAGCTGACGTCGACGATGCCCGCCGCGTCGCCCAGCAGCTGGGGATCCCCCACCACGTCTTCAACTTCACCGCCGAGTTCGAGCAGTCCGTGGTCGGCCCTTACGCAGACGCCCACGCCCGGGGCCTCACCCCCAACCCCTGCATCGCCTGCAACGCCCACCTCAAGTTCGACCGGTTCTTGGTGCGGGCTCGCCAGCTGGGCTTCGACGCCATCGCCACCGGCCACCACGCCCGGGTGGGGTGGTCCAATGCCGCCCGCTGCCTGCGGCGGGGCCGGGACGTGGCCAAGGACCAGTCCTACGTACTGTACATGCTGGGCCAGGACGAGCTGTCCGCCCTGCTGCTCCCCGTAGGGGAGCTGACCAAGGCGGAGGTACGCGCTCTGGCGTCCCGGGCCGGGTTGCGCACCGCCCGCAAGCCAGACAGCCAGGACGTTTGCTTCATACCCACCGACGGGGGGCGAGAGAGGTTCTTGGGGGAGCGGATCGCCCTGCGGCCGGGCCGGCTCGTGACCACCGAAGGCCAGGAGGTGGGCGAGGTGGGCGCCCTCGAACTGGTGACGGTGGGCCAACGCCGGGGCCTGGGCCTGGCCGCCCCTCGGGCCAGGCCCGAGCGTCGCTACGTGGTGGGCGTCGACCTGGCCAAGGGCACCGCCACCGTAGGCCGGCTGGAGGACCTGCTCGTGAGCCGCGTCGTCCTGCAGGACGTGCGCTGGGCATCGGGCCCGCCGGGGCCCGGTGCGGCCGTGGAGGCCCAGACGAGCGCCCATGGCCGGCCCGTGCCGGCTCATTGGGACGGGGAGGCGGTGTGCCTGGGCCAGCCTGTCCGCAAGGTCGCCCCCGGCCAGGCAGTGGTCCTGTACCAGCCAGACGGGCTGCTCGGCGACGCAGTACTGGGCGGTGGTGCGGCAGCCGGCTGAAGGCGCCCTCAAGGTGGCCAGGGAGCGCCGGCAGGGGCTAGCAGCTGCTCCCTGATATCACTACATATGTGATCGAGCATTTGTATGCTAGATCATGTGAAGCTAGCCGAGTGGGCCAGGAGCTACGGGGCCCATATGGAGGAGCTCCAAGGCCAAACTGGCCAAGGCCCATGCCAAGGTGGCCAATAGCCGGGCAGGCAAGCTCCACAAGTTGACCACCCGCCTGGCCAAGAGCCAAGGCTGTGGTGGTAGAGGACCTGGACGTGGTCGGCATGACAGCCAGTGCCAAGGGCTCTGGCCACTGGCGGGGCAAGGCAGGGCTCAACCGGGGGCTGGCCAATGCCTCCCCGGCCGGGCTACGCCGCCAGCTCGCCTACAAGGCCACCTGGTACGGCAGCCGGCTCGTTGTCGCCGACAGGTGGTCCCCTTCTTCCAAGACGTGCTCGGGCTGTGGGGCAGTGAAAGCCAAGCTGTCCCTGTCCGAGCACACCTACTGTTGTGAGCATTGCGGCTTGGTCATCGACCGGGACCTGAACGCAGCTCTCAACTTGGCAGCCCTGGTGGTTGCCACCGGTACCGCCAGTGGGGCGGGAACCGGTCGGGCAAAGACCGGCCTACGCACAGGGAGAGGAGAGGTCACAGGCTACGGCCGGTGCTCCTCGGTGAACTGTGAAGACGGCACCGGGGGACCGGGTAAGGCCGCCAC
>JAJPKN010000051.1 GCA_021323695.1 Actinomycetota bacterium
AGGAGCTGTCACAGGCCAAGGCCGTGGCCACCGACATGTGGGGGCCGTAGCTGAGCTCGGCCCGCTCACATGTGCCCGAACCCGAGGACAAGGCCGTCTTCGACCGGTCCCGCACAATGGGGCACATGGGTACCGCCCTCGGCGGCGTGGACAAGCCCGAGCACCGGGCCCTTAGAGCCGACGGCACCGGCACCCTGGCCCGCTCCAAGTACCTGTGGCTGTGCTCAGCCGAGGACCTGGCCGGCACCCACCGCCAGCGCTTCGCCGAGCTAAAAGGCAACCAACCTCAAGGCGGCCCGGGCGTGGGCCACCAAAGAGGGCCTCCGAGCCCTGTGGCACTACCACCGCTCCGGCAGGGCCAGACGGTCCTGGCGCCAGTGGTGCTCCTGGGCCACCCGCTCCAAGCTCAAGGCGGTCATCGCCGTCGCCAAGGTGCTGCAACGTCACCTCGCCGGGGTGCTGCACTACTCCTCGACCGCGAGGACCACCAATGCCGTCGCCGAAGGCCTCAACGCCAAAGTCCAGGCCATCAAAAAGATGGCCTACGGCTACCGCAACAAAGAGCACTTCAAGACCGCCATCTTCTCCCACTGCGGCGGACTTGACCTCTACCCGGCCACCCTGGCCCACTCAAAAGCCGGATGAGGGGAACGTTGGTCACACGCGCCTACGCGCTTCTGCTAAAAAAGGAGCAGCTAGGACAATTCTCCAGCGCGGGGGCCTCCACCAAACAGAGGGCAGTCCACAGCCGTCAGGCACGGGGGAGTTGCGACGGCCACGTCTGCGGGCCAAGGACCACCGTCCCGTACGAATCGGTAGCGAAAGTCTGCGCCAGTGCTATCGGTGAATCCAGTGTTATGGCATGCCAGTCCGCGATTTGTAGCGCCCGTCTCGACGTCGCGCGGCGCTGAGCCTTCAGGACCTTGACCCGAGCCGGAGCCCTCAGTGTAGCGACGATGGTCTCCTCGGCCCAGCCTCGTCCGTACTGTCGCCAGGCATCCGTCTGCCCGCCCCGGACCGGGCCGGTCAGCTCCGCGGGCAGCACGTCCAGCGGGTCGTCCACCTCCACGGCCGTACGTTTGGTTCCCGGAGCGGTGCTGCTTTGCTGAAAACGCCACTGCGAGGTCGTGGGGACAACTCCTGCAACGTAGTAGTCAATGGTGCCCTCAATCCGCCAACCGCTTACCGGTCGTAGCGTCTGGCCACCCGCTGGTGCGAGCAGGCGGCGGGCATCGATAACTACGTAGCGGTCGGTACCAGCCCACCAGGCAGTGACGTGCTCGTAAAGCGTGCCGTCGGCCCGCCGTTTCGCCTTACGGTCATCCGCATTGGCAGCGACCGGTGACCCGAGCATGACCCCAGCAAGGGCGTCTGCAACGGCCCGGGGCAGCTTCTCAAAACCCACAGCCTCTGCGTTGACGTAGCCGATCTGGCCTGGGCTGCTGGTGGGCACCCTCGGGAACGAGGGGCTGTTGGCCGACCGCGGGACGAGTGGCTGCGCCATGTCTCACCTGCGCCGGCGCGGGCGCCGCCGACGCCTCGGTGAACTGGCGGAAACGCTCAGGACCAGCCGGCCCAGGAAGGCCACGCCGCTCAGCAGCTCAAGGCCGAGGACCGCCGGGGCAGCGGTAGGAGGAACGGCCACGTTCTTCGACGCGAGCCGGACCAAGACGTTGCGGTCCCACAGCTCGACGGCGTTAGAGCGGGCCAGCTTGACCGCCTGTGGCGTGAAGTACGAGTTCGTTATGACGATCGCGCCCTGGGCGGCATAGTGTGCCCTGGCAGCAGCGGCCTCTCGCACTGCGTCGACGCCCACCTGAGCGCTGTAGCGCTTCGTTTGCACCACCCACCGTGCTGTGCCGTTGGAAATGATCAGGTCGGCCCCGTAATCTCCAGTCTGCCCGACATGATCTACGCGGTAGCCATTGGAGCGCAGTAGCTCGGCAACAAAGTGCTCGAAGGTCGTGCCGTCCATATGGTCTGTTTGGCCAACCTGGGCACTCCGCAGTGCCAACCGGGATCTGGCCTTCCTTGACCCTGCGCCGGCTATAGCACCAGCAATGAGCACGATGAAGCCCAGCACGCTGATGCCTGGACTGAACGAGCCCAACGCCATGAGCACGACACCGATACCTACCAGCACCACCCACGGCCTGCTGGCCAAGTAGCCCTGGGAGGGGCGAGCGGCCGCTTGCGGCTCGAACCGGGATGTGAACGCAGGTGGTGATGGAGCGTTCCAATATCCTCCGGACTGCTCAGACGGTGCCCCGTAAGAAGGGGGTGGCTGAACCGCACCGGGTCCCCACCCCGGCGCTCGCGGCCCACCTTGCCCAGGACCCCAGGTGGGCGACGGCCTAGAGCTCGGGCCGGGGCGCGGTGGAGGGTAGCCGGCAGTCGACGGACCGGTGTCCACGCGCGTCCACCCAGAGCCGCTTGCGCGCGGCGGCTCGTCTTGCGGATGGGGCTGGTCGGCCCCGCGGTCGTAAATAGCTCGGCGCGCTGGGTCGGAAAGGACTTCGTACGCGTTCTGAACCTGGCGGAACAGGGCGTTGGTACCGCCGGCATCGGGGTGCGTCAAGCGCACGAGGCGTTTGTACGCGGCGTCGATCTCCGCGCTCGTCGCGCCCCGCGAGACACCCAGCACTTCGTACAGGTCACGGTCCTCTTGTGCGACCACCGGCCTTCAGCCTCCGTGCTCATCCCGGTACAGCTAAGTGTACTCAAATTGTACCTGGCGCGCAAACTCTCTTGGGGGCCGTCTACTACGAGCCGGTGACCGACTGAGTGAGCCGGGCACCGGCTCGTCTGCCCGGCTCCACCCTCGCAGATAGGGCTGCACTACATCCTTTCGGTGCACAGCTTGAGCTATATGCGATCCGATGCCGGTGTAGAAATGCAGGTGTGCAAAATCACCCTTCGATCAACCTCATATCAGTAGGCACTCCTGACCTATATGTACATGTATATACGGGCAGGATCGAGTGGGAACGCTTGACACCCGTAGAGCTCAAGGCCATGTAGACAGAACGCTCACCCACCTTCCACAAAAGCCCCCTGCTCAGCGGGGGGCTTTGTCGTTACGGGCTTCGTAACTTCGGGCTAAAGGCCAACACCGCGCACAAGATGTGCAGCGGCCCCTCCTTGCCCTAGCCGGTCACCAGGTACTCGCCCGGTGCCCACACTGCCGGACGGCGTCCCCGGTGGTTGCCGGCCCGCCAATCGCGCTTGGCCTTGGCCACCAAGCGGCGGAAGTTCCGGGCCGACCCGCCATAGCCGGCCGCTCTCGCCTCGGGGAGCAACCGCTTGGCGGTGACCCTGGCCTTGGTAGAGGTGACCTTCTTGGCCACCAGCCCCCTCACCAGGTCATAGTTGTGCCCGCGCTCGGCCCGCTTTTGGGACGTCCCGACAACCGGGTGCTCGAGCGCCCTCTTCACCGTCTTGGGGTCACAGCCACACATGGCGGCCGCGCCCCGGAAAGTACCCACCTCGTTGAAGGCGGCGAGGATGTTCATGCGTTCCCTCTCTGTCTTCAATGGAGCCGTCCTCCAGGTGCTCGGTGTGGGCCGGGCACCGACACCGTGCCCACCTGGAGGACACCGGTGGTGGATCTTCAGAGAGGGGCGAGGACTCCTACCTGGCCCCACGCGAGGACATCGAACTGGCCACACGCGAGGATTTTTTCATGGCCATGGACAGCGGTCGAGCCCTGCATCTCGGCGCTCGAAGGGCCGCTAGGCCGCTGGGCCTCTTGTGCCCGGCGAGAGCCTGCTGTTCTTTGGAGCGGGGAGCCTGACCACGGCCCGGGCCCCAATGGGCGTGTCGACGAAAGCTACCGTGCCGCCGTGGCCGACCACGATGTCACGCACGATCGCGAGGCCCAGCCCGGCCCCACCTTCGTCGGCACTGCGAGAGCTGTCCAATCGAGTGAAGCGTTCAAAGACTCTCTCCCGGTCCTCAGGAGGTATGCCGGGACCGTCGTCGGCCACGACCAGTTCGGCCTCGTCGTCGCCAGCCGCAGCGCACACGCAAACCTCCGAGCGCGCGTAGCGTTGCGCGTTGTCGAGCAGGTTCGCGACAACTCGCCGGGCAAGCTCGGGACCGAGGGCCACCGGCACCAGGCCCTTCGAGCCGTCCCTTAAGCTGACCCGGGCACCGAGGGAGCGCTGGGCAACCTCGCTCCGCACCACGCTAGCGAGGTCCACCAAGGGCACCGGCCCGCGAGGTGGTGGCGCGCCGTCGAGACGGGCCAGCAGGAGGAGGTCTTTCACGAGCCGCTCCAGGCGGGCCTCCTCCGCCAGGGCGTTCCCGGCAACGGCAGGCCAGTCGGTGGCAGCGCCACGCGCCAGGCCTATCTCCAACTGGGCCCTCAAGGAGCTGAGGGGGCTGCGTAGCTCGTGGGAGGCATCCGCGACGAACGAACGCTGGCGCTCGACCCCGGCCGCGAGCCGGTCGAGCATGAAGTTCATCGTGTGGGCCAGGCGCGAGACCTCGTCCCCGCTGTTGGGCTCAGGTACTCTTTGGTGCAGGTCCCTCATGGTGATCTCCCCCACCTTTTCCCGGATCGCGTCGACCGGGCGCAACGCCCAACCCACCATGGCCCAGGTGGTCCCAGCTACGACGGCGAGCACCAAGGGCAAACCGACAACAAGGACTACCTCTAGGTCCCAGACGGCGACGTCCGCAGTGGTAAGCGAGTACCCGGCGTAGACGGTGAGAGTCTTAGTCCCGGCCGAGACTGTCAGCGCCACGAGCCCGTAGCGGCCGTCCTGGCCTACGGACTGGCCGTCTATGACGCGTGCCTCGGCCCTCGACCCGGGGCCTAACCAAGGCCCGACGGCGGGCTCGCCTGCCAGGTTGGCCGAAGCCGCCACGACCCCGCCCTTCGGCCCCACCACTTGGGCGAAGCCGGCTTCTTGGCCGGGGAGGCCGAGCACGGCCGGGAGGTGGCCCGAGCGTGCCAAGCTGGCGATGTCCGACGCCCGCGACATGGCCGCCGCCCGGAGGTTGCCAATGAGGGAGGCGTGGAAGCTCCCGAGGGCAACCATGCTGCCGACAGCGAGCGTGACGGCCAGTACGAGGGTCGCTGCCAGTGTGGCCCGCACCCGGACCGGCCCGAGCACGCGAGCAAGGAGCCGTGTCCCAAGCTTAGGCGTCGTCGGCCACCAACCTGTAGCCCGAACCCCGCACCGTCTCGATGCTGTGGCGGCCGAAGGCCCTGTCGAGCTTCTGGCGCACCCGGCTCATGTGGACCTCGACGACGTTCGAGGTCCCGTCGAAGGCGAAGTCCCAGATGTGGTCGAGGATCTCAGACTTGGAGACCACCTCTCCGGCCCGGCGCACGAGGTACTCGGTGATAGCGAGCTCACGCGCTGTCATGTGCACCTCGCACTGCCCGCGCCAGCACCTCTTGGCGGCCGGGTCGAACGAGATGTCACCACAGCGCAGGACGGCCGGCCGCTGCGGCTCTCCTCGGCGCAACAGTGCCCGTAGCCTCGCCAGGAGCACGACGTAGGAGAACGGCTTGGAGATGAAGTCGTCGGCACCGGTGTCGAGGGCCTCGGCCTCGTCGTACTCGCCGTCCTTGGCCGTCAACATGAGCACCGGAGCCCACACGCCGGCGTCCCGTAGGGCCTTGCACAACCTGAAGCCGTTCAGCCCGGGCAGCATGATGTCCAAGATGATGACGTCGTAGGCCCTCCCGGTCCCGAGCCACAAGCCGTCGTCCCCGTTGTGGGCGATGTCCACGCTGAAGCCTTCGGACTCCAGGCCGGCCTTCAGTGCCTCGGCGAAGCGTTTCTCGTCTTCGACCAGCAAGAGCTTCACACCCAAATCGTGGGGCGCGTTCATTAAGCCATGCTGAAGCGCGTGTTTGTAGGCACGTCGAACACCTCAGCATAGCCTTCCTGAACTGCCGAGGGCACTGGGGTTCGCCAGTGCCCTCGCTCCCTTGTTCCCGGTTGGCTTACTGCTACCTGCTGCCACGCGTACGTACTGCTGCAGGTCTACTGCTGCAGGTCGCCCCCCACCTGTGAGCCGCCCGTGTCGAGGGTGCAGGCGCCAGTCTGGTCGTCGTACTGCACGTTCGCGTTCGGGTCGGTGATGCCGGCCTTCTGGCAGGCTGCCGCCTGGACAGCGGCGTCGTTGTCGCCCTCGGAGGTCGCCGTTCCGGCACCCACGGGACTGCCTTGGGTGTCTTCAGCGCCTCCCCCCGCGGCGGCCTGGACCTGCGGGGCACCGGACTGGACGACTGGCGTAGACGACGACGTCGGGTTTTGCGCTTGGGCTATGCCGAGGCCCAAGGTGCCGAACCCAACGGCCGCAAGTGCTGCGGCGCCCACAGCAAGTTTCCTGTCGAGCGTGCTTGTCAGCCTCATTGTCTTGCTCCTTTCCTGGTCTTCTCGAGCGGGCTCCCCTCTCTTCAGTTGCCCGCTTAGCCCGTCGTACACCAGGGCGGCTGAAGCCGTGCTGAAGCGAGACCGTGCGCGCCGAAGTGCGTGGAGCTGCCCGGAATGCGCGGGGTGGACCGAGCGTGGCCGGGGCGTAGCTCGCCCCAAGGTGGCGGGCCCATTTCCCGGTGCTGGGGCAGCAGCGACAACGGCTAAAAGGCGGCCCGTCCGTACCGGCGATGGCACTTGCCCGCCCCGGCTCACCCGGCGAGGTGGCTCGGTGGCCGGCACAAGCCTGCCTCGGCAGGCTAGGTTGCTCCTTCGATGGTGCTCGGGCGGAGGTTGGACAGCCCCCTGGCTTTGCCGTGGCCCCTCTCGGTCGACGTCATCTTCGGCAGCCCGCCTCCGGGCTTGTCAAAGATCCGGGGAGTGATTGCGGTAGAGGTCCAGGGCACCGGGGCCTGCTGCCATGTCGTGGGCTCGCTCGAGCCGCTCCTCGGGGGTGCTGGCCGCCTGGAGGTTGGGCCAACTGACCGGCCGCGGGAGGCAACTGACCCCCCCGTGGTGCCAGCCATCGAGCGCCTCGCGCCCCACGCGGCTTGTAGCACCGGCACTGGTGGCGACCAGGAGCCACCTACTAGAGCGTCATGGCGTTGGGGACCGTTCCTCAGCCGTACAAAGAGGTGGTCGAAGTGGTGCTGGCCGGTGGCGCGGTCGTGGTGGTGGCGGGCGCCGATGCCGGGGGGGTCTGGTGTGCCAAGGAGAGCAGCGCCCCGGTACTGCTGACCGGTTCGAAGGTGCCCCCGAACGCTGTTGTGCCCGCGCCGGCGGTTGAGGGGGCAAGGCCCTTGAAGAACAGGTACAGGGCGTGGCCCTTGTAGGTGACCTGGAAGCTCCCGTCCGGTCGCTGGGCCACGCCGAGGTAGGTGGCGTTGACCCCAGTGCCCGCCAGCGGTGGTTCGGTGGTGAGCACGGGCGGCCAGGCAACGGCGCAGCGGCCGGTGCAGGCCTTCCCAGTGAAGCCGTAAACCGTCGCCGATGCGCCCCCGGCTCCGCTCAGGGCCAGGATGTTGCCTTGCGCTGAGTGCTCGGCGTTCAGCTTGGCGGCACCGGGGTTGGGGAACCCGCTGGGCGACACCGTGTACCAGACGCCGTCGACGGGCTGGGCTATTACCCCCTCTCCGTCCGTGGCGCTCGGCGGTGTGGTGGAGCCCAGGTCCTTGGTGAACAGGCGCAGCCTCTTACCCCCATAAGTCACCTGGTAAGTGCCGTCCGCCAGGCGTAGCAAGCCGAGCAGCGACTTGTCCACCCCCGGCCCGGCCAGAGCAGGGCCGCTGGAGAGCAGCGGTGGCCAGAACGCCTGGCATGCGCCCTGGCACGGGCTTGAGGTGGCCGTCTCCGACGACAGGGTGTAGAGGCTCCGCACCTTGCCGAAGGCGCTCAGCGTGCCCAGGGCCAGGCCCTCGGGTGTCAGTTCGACCGTCACCGTCGCCCGCCCGGGCGCGGGGCGGCCCGCGGGCGAGACCAGGTACCAGACGCCACCGAAGGACGTGACGTCCTCGCCGTTTGCCTGGCCGGCAGCAGCGTCTTTGAGGAAATAGTAGAGCGGGTGCCCGTAGTAGGTGACCTGCTTGCCAACTCCGGGGCGGTTGGTGACGCCGAGCTCTTTCGCGTTGACGCCCGGGCCCGCGCTCGGGGGGCCGCTGGTCGCCAAAAGGGCTGGCCAGAACTCCTGGCAGGTGGCCGACACGCAGGCCGTGGCCGGGGACGAGTCCCCGCTGAACATGTAGAGCGACAGCCCGTTGGCTCCGACCAGGGCCTGGCCTTCGGCGGTGAGCCTGGTGGAGACCGTCACGCTGGCAGCTGAGGCCGCCGGGGCCAACAACGGCATTGCTGTCAACGAAGCGAGGGCACAGCTGACGACCACACGGCTGAGGACCAAGGGGAGGCTCTTAGGCATACCTATGGTTACGAACGGGCGGCCTCGGCGGATTGGCCTTGCCCGAGACAGGCTCCGGAAGGCCCGACAGGCCCTGGGCCCAGTGGCCGGTAGCGGGGAGCTGGCCAGGAGGTCGCCGCCACCGGCCGCGCCGCCCCGGACAGGCCCTGGGCCAATGGCTGGTGGGGAGCCCCCGAAGCGGCGGCCAGGGACGGCCCTGGGCCTGTAGTAGCCTCGCGGTGCCCGGCCTTGGCCGCCGAGGCGTCCCGAGGAGCCCCAACATGACCACGACGAGGCCCCGCCGCCTACCCGAGGTCGCTGCCGCCTGCCTCGTTGCCAGTTTGCTGGCCACCGCTGGAGGGCAGGCCGCTGTGGCGTCGGCCTTGGCGCCTGGGCCAGTGCCTGCCGGTTTCGAGCCCGCTTCGGCCGACTTTGTCTCCAGCGACGTCGGTTTCGTGCTCGGGACCGCCCCCTGCGCCCATGGCCCCTGCACTGCGCTCGTTGCCACCTACGACAGTGGCCAGAGCTGGGCCGGGCTGCCGGCACCCAAAGTCCCTTTGCAGGAGCTGGAACCTGCCAGCCCATCGGCCGTGGGCCAGGTGACCTTCGCCAGCCCCGCCGACGGCTGGGCGTGGGGGCCTGGGCTGTGGTACACGGCCGACGGCGGCGAGACATGGGGCCGTCCCAGCCTGGCCGTGCCTGCGCCGGGGGCCGCTGCCGACGTGCTGAGCCTCCAGGCTGCGGGGGGCTACGCCTACGCCCTGGTCACCAGCTGGGCCGGTAGGTACGGCCCCGCCTCTGTGCTCCTGGAACGTTCACCGCTCGGCTCGGGGCAGTGGAGCCCGCTCAGCTCCATGTCGGGCCGGCTCGGCCCGATGGCCTGGTACGGGAGCGCTGGCTGGGTGGTGAAGGCACCGGCGCACCCCGGCCAGGGGCCTGAGCAGATCTGGCGGACGGCTGACGCGGGTGCCACCTGGGCCCGCCTCCCTGACCCCTGCTACCAGCCCGCCCAGGGCATTGACGTGGCGGGCCTAGCCGCCGTCTCTGCCAGCCACCTCTTCGAGCTGTGCGCCGGCAACCCGGGGGCAGGGTCGGAGGCCAAGGAGCTTTTGGCTTCGGCCGACGGCGGCGCCACTGCCCACCTGGTCGGCAAGCTCCCCCTCGGTGGCCTCGTTGCCGGGGTCGCGGCTCAGGGCTCGCAGGACGTTTTGGTGGCTGCCAGCTCGGGCGCCGGGTTCCTCTACAGCTCCACCGACGGGGGCAGGTCCTGGCGCACCAGCATGCTCGACGACGGGGGGGCAGGGCTCTCCGACTTGTCTTACCCTGCTTATGACCTCGCGGTGGTGGTCGACGGCCGGCCTGGCGAGCAAGAGGCCTTCCCCGACCGGGTCTTGGTCACCAACAGCGGGGGTTACAGCTGGGGCCCCCTCAGCATCGGCCCCAGGCGGGCGGTCTTGGCCGGGCCGGGCGCGGTGTGGGCCAAGGCGCCCCGGTACCAAGTTACCGACGCTCAGGCCTGCGGGCTTCTCTCCCCTCGCCACCAGCCACCAGGGGCGCAGGCAGCTTGTGTGGGCAAATTGATGCGCGCCCAGGGCGCCTCGGCGGCCGCGGTGGCCTACTTCGACGCCACCTGGTCCTACCTGATCGGCTACGTGCCCGCCGGGCGCCTGGCCGTTGGCTACACGCTGAGCGCGACGCCCATGGACTGCGGGTGCTTCGGCTACGTGCTGCTGGGCGGGCAGTACCCGGGCACCTCGCCGCCCGGGCCGGCGTTGGCCAGTCCCGTCTATGCAGGCTTGCTCAAGGCGTACCCGGGGCTCATGGCGGGCCCGGGCCGCCCTCCTTTCGTCGAGTCAGCCCGGCCGGGCCCGGGCGGGGGCGAGGAGCTCGTCTTCCAGTTCCCCCTTGACAATGTCTGCGACGCATGCTCCACCCCCTACCGTGCCCGCGTGGCGGAGCTGTTCTCGGCCTACGGCGCCTACCTTGGCTCCACCACCCAAGGCCCCTGCCTGGGCCAGCTGGCAACCGGGGGCGCGGCCGCGGTGGGCGCGGCCACCGGGGACGGGGCGGCCAGGGCCACTGTCCCTGAGCCAGCCTGCCCCCGTCCGCTCGCAGGGCCACCCCTATAGCCCCTGGCCCATCCCGGCCCGGTCAGCTACTGTGTGGTGCCAGGTGGCCGGTTGAGGGCCACCGGGCCCGACCCGTGGAGGACAGATGCCTGAGATCTCGGGCTACCAGCGCCGCGGCTTGGCGGTCACCAGCTTGGGCCGCCCCGCCGCCTTGCGGGCGGGAGCCCTTCGCCCCAATGCCCATGCCGGCCCCTTGGCGGCGAGCTGAGGTGGCCCCGAAGTGCAGGATGCCCCCGGTCCGGGCCCAGGTAAGGGCGTGAGCGTCGGGCCACCGGCTCGGCTGGTTGTGGGGCCGGGTGAGGGGCCCAGCGTCGACCTCGGTGGCCTGGGCGTGGTCTTCAAGGTCTGGGGAGAGGCTACGGGCGGGGCGCTGTCGGTCGTGGAGCACCCCATGGAGGCCAGGCGCCTGGTCCCGCCGCACGTCCACGAGGCCGAGGACGAGCTGTCCTACGTGCTGGAGGGGACCTTTGGGGTGCGCGTGGGCGAGCTCGAGGCTCTGGCCGGGCCCGGGAGCTACATCTACAAGCCCAAGGGGATCCTGCACACCTTTTGGAACCCGACCGACGCCCCAGCCCGGCTGATCGAGCTGATCTTCCCTGCTGGCTTCGAGCACTTCTTCGAGTCCCTGGGCCCGGTCAACGCCTCCCCAGGCGACCCCGCCGACCTACAGCGCCAGCGCGAGGACCTGGGCCGGCGCTACCGTCTTGGTTTCGACCCGGGCTGGGTGGACGACTTGAAGGCCCGTTACGGGCTTAGGCTGCTGGGCGAGCCCTGACCGGCTGTCTTGCCCTCGATGGCAGTGGACCGCTCCCGGGGGGTCACCCAAGGCAAGGTGCACATCGCCTACGAGGTGATCGGCTCTGGGCCCGAAACCCTGGTGGTAGTTCCGGCATGGGTGAGCCATCTCGACTACGACTGGCAAACGCCTGAGATCCGGGCCTTTTACGAAGCCCTCGCCCGCGGCCGGCGGGTGGTCCGCTACGACCGCCGGGGCAGCGGGCTGTCCGAGCGGGCCGTCAGCGCCGAGGACTGCACGCCCGAGGCGCGCATGGCTGACTGCCTGGCGGTCCTCGACGCCGTGGGGGTGGCCCGGGCGTCAGTCCTCGCCACCTCCGGGGGTGGGGCGGCAGCCATCACCCTGACCGTCGCTCGTCCCGAACGGGTTGCCAAGCTCGTCCTCTACGGCTGCTATGCCCGCCTGCTCGCCGCGCCCGACTACCCGATCGGCCGGAGCGACGAACGCCCCAAGGCGCTGACCAGCCTGGTGCGCTCGGAGTGGGGGCTGGGGTCGCGGGTCCTGGCGGACGTGTTCATACCCGAGGCGGACCCAGCCAGGGTGGCCTGGTTCACCACCTACCAGCGCATCGCCGCGACCGCAGAGGTGGCTGTCACCTACCTCGAGGCGGACTACGCCATCGACGTGCGGCCGCTACTGGGCCAGGTGGCCTGCCCGGTGCTCGTCCTGCACCGCCGCCAGGAGCACATGATCCCCTTCCCTCAAGGCGAGTACCTGGCTGCTCACATGAGCGGTGCCCGGTTCCAGCCCCTAGAAGGCGAGCACCACATCCCCTACCTGGGCGACAGCCGCGCGCTGGTCGATGCCGTGGAGCGCTTCCTCGCTCCGCCGGGAGCACCGGCCAGGGCCCTCAGCCCCCGGGAGATCGAGGTCCTCAAGCTGGTCGCCGACGGGCTGGCCAACCGGGACATCGCCGCCCGTCTGGGGGTAGGCGAGGCCACCGTGGCCCGCCACCTGGCCAACATCTTTGCCAAGACGGCCACGACGGGCCGGGCCGGGGCAGTCGCTTTCGGCCTCCGCCAACAGCTGATCTGAACCATGCAGAGCCGGCCACTGCCCAGTGGCCCAAACGCGCGATGCGCAGGTCCCCGGCCTTTGCCCATAGTTGTCAATGTCAAGGCCGCTGAGCTGAGGGCAGCTCCCGTACCGAGGAGGACAGAGCGCACGATGGCCACTTTGCAGGTTTTCCCCCCCAGCGCGGACAACGAGGCGCTGTTCGCCGAGATCCCTGGCCTGCGCCAGACGCCGGTCCCCGTAGTTGCCTTCGACGGTGCCGGGCCCGACGGCAGCCTGGGACCGGAGGCGGCCGGGGCAGTGCTGGTGCTGCACATGACCATGGTCGACGAGGAGCGCACCCAGGCGTTCTGGCGCCAGGTGGCCCTCACCTGCAAGGCTGCCTCGCAGGCCAAGGGCTTCATCAGGTTGATCGCCTTCTTCGACGGCCTGGCCAATTGGGCCCTGGGCTTCTGGCGAACGGTAGAGGACGCGCAAGCCTTCGCCCGGAGCAGCGCCCACAGCGCCGCTATCGCCGAGATGCACGAGAAGAACTTCGAGTACATGCACTTCGCCGGCCTTTACCGCCCAGTTGAACGGCGCCCCCGCCATGCCTACTGCGAACGTTGTGGGGCGGAGGTCGTCATGCCGCAAGAGGCATGCCCCTCGTGCGGGAACCAGTTCGCCGACGTCTTCCGCCTTCAGGCAGCTCACTGATGCCAACAAAGCGCGGGGCTGTCAGCTGCTCGGGGGCCGGTCAGCTGCTCGGGGGCCGGTCAGCTGCTCGGGGGCCGGTCAGCTGCCCGGGAGGCGGGCTGGGGGCCCAGGCAAGCGGAGGCCGGCACGCACGTCGTCCCATCCCAGCCAAAAGAGGGCTAGAGCCACGACGGTCCCCCAGGCGACGCCGATGGCCCAGCCGAAGACCACGTCGCTGAACCAGTGCACCCCGAGCACCAAGCGGGTGTCGGCCACGAACAGCGACCCGGCGAACGCCACCGCCAGCGCCGGCCACCAATGCCGGCGCCACAGCGTGAGGCCCACGGCCAGGGCGAACAGGACGGCGGTGACCGCCACCGAGTGCCCCGAGGGGAACGAGTAGCTGGTCTCGTGGACCCCCGGGACCGCACCCGGGGCAGGGTAGTTGGCGGTCGGCGGGCGGTGGCGCAGGATGACCTCGCGGACCACGAAGACCTGGAACTCGCCGCCGATGTAAGCCGCGAACGGCAGCAACCCCCGGGGCGTCCGCAGGGCTGCCAGCAGGACCAGGCTCAGTACCGCGGTCTCGACCCCGAGGGGCAGCGCGTCGAGGTAGGTGGCAACGAACTTCGAGGTCCCGACCAATGGGCCTCGGTGGTGGACGAACCAGCGCTCCACCGTCCCGTCCCAACCCTGGATGGGCCCACCACCGTGGCGGCCGACGACCAGCAAGCCGACCAAGAGGCCGATGGCGAAAAGGACAGCCGCGGCGGCGAGCAGGGCGGCAACGGCACCCCACAGCCGGCTGCCAGCGCCCGCGCCCATGAGGCCCTGTTGCCGGTGGGCTGCCATGGGCCCCTGCCCGGTACTGGCCGGTGCCCCGCTCACTGGCTGCTGCCCACGCTTGCGGCCAGGCCCGTGTGGCCGGTTAGAACCCCTCGTTGGCCCCTTTCCCTTGGGCTGCCGACCCACCTCCAGCAACGCACCCCAGCAGCGTAGCGTGGGGAGCCGGCCGGTACCTCACCGTGGTAGCCACGCCGCATCTAGCGCAGGTATGGGGGCGGTCACAGCCGAGGGACGGGGCCCCGGCCCTGGCGGTCCCGGCTGGCTCAGGCGCCGCTGTCGAGGCCCGCCGGGCTGGCGCCGGGTGCGGCGAGGCCCAGGTGGCGACGGGCCCGCTCGGCCAGAGCGGCGGGGATGACGCTGTCAGGGTCGTGGAGGTGGCCGAGAGAGGCCTTGACGCCCACGAGGGCTTGGTAGAGGGGCGGGCAGGTAGCGCACTTGGCCAGGTGCGCTTCGAGCGCCGCCCGCCGGGGCGCGCCGAGCTCGCCGTCGATGTAGCTGGACACCATCCGGCGGGCCTCCCAGCAGGTGAGCGGCACGCCCTTGTTGGCGGCCCGCCGCTGAGCCTGTTGGGCCAGGGCGCTCACGAGGGCCATCCTTCCTCTCCGGATCCGTTGTTTGGCAGCGGGCAGCGATATGCCGAGGACGGTTGCCACCTCGGCTGCCGGCCAGCCCTCCGCGTCGTGGAGCACGACAGCGCTGCGGTAGTGGTGGGGCAGGTGGACGATGGCATCGCGCAGCTCGTCCGCCGACTCGGCCCGCTCGAGGACCTCATGGGCGTCGACGCTGTAGGCACCGTCCCGCCAGAGGGCCTCCACGTCGTCGACGCTGAGCTCGTGGGAGGCATGACGGGCCCGGTCGACGGCAAGGTGGTAAAGCGCCCGGTGCATCCAGGTCCGCACGGACGCCTCGCCCCGGTACTGGCTGGCCCGCTCGAGGGCCCGCACGACGGTCTCGCCTACGAGGTCCTCGGCTTCAGCTTCGTTGGCCGTGATCGAGCGGGCGTAGCGGTAGAGCCCGGGCAGCTCTGCCGCTACCGAGGAGGCAAAGTCGTGGCCCCGGCGCCCGGTGGCTGCGTCGCTCACCATCCTGCCCAGTCTGCCCGGCCCATCGCCGGGCACCGGGGCCAGCTACTGGCCCCCGGCTTCAGGCTGCCCGGCGCAGGTGGAAGAGCTGGTGGCCACCGCCCTCCGCCTTGTGAGGGCCAAGTGTCCTTATGCCGAGCAGGCTGTAGAGAGGGCAGTACCCGCTGGCGGCCGTGACCGCCATGATGGCTGCCACTGCCAGCAGCACGACCCCCCATGCCGTCGAAAAGCCCAGTACCCCGCTGCCGGCTACCGCTCCCGCCGCCACTACGCCCCGCAGGGCCCGGTCGGCTGTGGCCATGTTCTTTTTCATTGCTCGCTCCTCGTCTTGGGTCTTGGTACCCCATAGACGTACAAGGGGCACCGAGGGTTACAGCCCTGCTGGCCAGCTACCGCCGGCCTAGGTGGGTGGCCCCGAGGTAGGTGGCCAGGGGCCGGCCCTCAGCTCAGAGGTAGGTGGCCCTCGGGGCGGGGCAAATGGGCAGACGTCAGCCGACCGGGCGCTACCTGACCACCCGGGCCGGGCCGCCCGCAGCCAAGCGGCGTACCTCGGCCAGGGTGGCCATGGAGGTGTCGCCCGGGGTGGTCATGGCCAAGGCGCCGTGGGCTACCCCGCAGCGTAGGGCCTCCTCCAGCCCCAGCCCCGCGAGCACTCCGTAGATGAGGCCCGAGGCGAAACCGTCCCCCCCGCCCACCCGGTCCAGGATCTCGATGTCCTCGGCCATCTCGGTCGAATAGACCTGGCCCCCGGCCCAGCAGATCCCGCCCCAGTGGTTGCGGCTGGCCGAACGGACCTCGCGCAGGCTGGTGGCGAGCAGCTTCAGGTTCGGGAACTCGGAGGCCACTTGGCCCAGCATGGCACCATAGCTGGACGCGCCCAGGTGGGAGTAGGAGGGGTCGGTCCCGGCCACCTCGAAACCCAGGGCAGCGGTGAAGTCTTCTTCGTTGCCGAACACGACGTCGGCCAGGGCCACCAGGCGGCGGTTCACTTCGATGGCCCGCTCCCTCCCGCCCGACGCCTGCCAGAGAGATGGCCGGAAGTTCAAGTCGTAGGACACAACCGTGCCCTCCTGGCGGGCCGCGGCCATAGCCTCTTCAGCCACAGCCGCCGTGGTCTCCGACAGGGCCGCGAATATGCCGCCCGTGTGCAGCCAACGCGACCCCTCCGTCCCCAGGACCTGCTGCCAGTCGACCTGGCCGGGGCGCATTTGGCTGGCTGCGGTGTGCCCCCGGTCCGAGCAGCCGAGGGCTGCCCTCACCCCGAAGCCCCTTTCGGTGAAGTTGAGGCCGTTGCGCACCGCCCTCCCGATGCCGTCGTAGGGTGCCCAGTGCAGGTGGGAGGTGTCCACCCCTCCCTGGAGGACCAGATCTTCGACCAGGCGGCCGACCGGGTTGTCCGCCAGGGCAGTGACCACGGTGGTGCGCAACCCGAAGCACCGCCTGAGCGCTCGGGCCACGTTGTACTCGCCGCCTCCTTCCCAGGCTCGGAAGCTGCGGGCGGTGGCGATGCGGCCCTCGCCGGGGTCGAGGCGCAGCATGACCTCGCCCAGGGCCACCAGGTCCCAGCGGCACTCCTCGGAGGTACGCGCTACGGCCAGCTCAGCCACGGCTCGGGGCCTCCGCCCGGGCCCGGGCCTCGGCCACGATGGCCACGGCCTCAGCCGCCAGCGCTCGGACCTGGCCAAAATCGCCCTCAGCCAGGAGCCGGGGGGCTACCATCCAGCTCCCGCCGCACGCCACCACCTGGGGGAGGGCCAGGTAGGCGGCCAGGTTGGCCGGGTTGATGCCCCCGGTGGGCACGAAGCGCACGTCGGCGAAGGGGCCGGCCAGCGCCTTCAGGAACGGGACGCCGCCTGCGGCTTCCGCCGGGAAGAACTTGAGCAGCTGCGCCCCTTCCTTCAGGGCCATTTGGACTTCGGTCGGGGTGCAGGTCCCGGGCATGACCAAGGTGCCCCGGGAGCGGCACAGCCTGACCACCTCGGGGTCGGTCCCCGGGCTGACCACGAAACGAGCACCGGCGTCGATCACCCGGGCGGCGTCCTCGGCCCGCCGGACCGTCCCCGCGCCGATGAAACCTTCTGGGTAAGCCTCAGCCAGCAGCTCGATGGCCCCCAAGCCCGCGGCTGTGCGCAGGGTGACCTCGGCGGCCGGGAGCCCACCGGCCAAGAGGGCCTCGAAGAGGGGCTTGGCCAGGGTAGTGCTGGGCAGCTCGACTACCGGCAGCACCCCGAGCTGCCCCACCTGCGCGATCGCGGCCTGGGCCGCGGAGGCGGCGGCCGAAGGTACGTTTGTCTCAGCGCTCAACGGCTTCTCTTTTCTGGTCTTTCCTGGGCCCGCCCCTTGGGCTTGTCCTCCCCGGGGCCGCCCTCCTCCGGCCCTACGGCCAGCTTACCCCTGGGCCCCATGGCCGGCCGTGACCTGCGTGCAGCTGCGGGGCACCTGAGGCCCAAGGTGCGGCCCACCAGCCGCCCATGGCCCATGTGCCTAGGCCGGCGGGCTCAACCGGACGGTGACCTCCTTTATTTGGCAATAGGAGCTCAGGGCGTGCAATGAGTAGTCCTTGCCGGTGCCGCTCTGCTTGAAACCGCCGAAAGGCATCTCCATCACGTGGGCGTAGTACTCGTTGACCCATACCATGCCGGCTTGGATGTTGGCTGCCACCCGGTGGGCGGTGGACAGGTCGTTGGTCCACACCGCGGCCGCCAAGCCGTAGGGCACTTGGTTGGCCAGCTGGACCGCCTCCTCCTCGTCTTGGAACGGCACGATGACCCCCACGGGGCCGAAGACTTCCTCCTGGAAGATCCTCATGTCCGGCCTGGCCCCGCTGAACAGGGTCGGTGCGTAGAACGTGCTCCCTTCGGGGAAGCCTTCGACCAGTGCCCGGCCTCCGGTCAGGAGCGAACCGCCGTCGGCCAGCGCACCGGTGGTGTAGCTGTGCACCCGCTCGCGCTGGCGCTGGCTGATCAGCGGGCCCATGGTCACCCCCTCGTCCCGGAGCGGGTCGCCCAGCTTTTGGGCTTCGGCGGCCTCCTTTAACCGCTCGGCCACCTCAGCGAAGATGTCCCCATGGACGAGCACCCGGCTGCCGGCACAGCAGTCCTGGCCTGCGTTCTTGAACAGCCCCAAAGCCACATGGCGGGTCAGCTCGCCCAGGTCGGCGTCCGGGAAGACAACGTGGGGCGACTTGCCCCCCAGCTCGAGCTCCACCTTGGCAATGCGCTCGGCCGCCGCGTGCATGACCTTACGGCCAACTTCGGTCGAGCCTGTGAACGCGATCATGGCCACGTCGCGGTGGTCGATCAGGGCTTGGCCCGCTTCCTCGCCCAGGCCGGGGACCACGTTCAGCACCCCTGGGGCCAGCCCCGCCTCGAGGGCGAGCTGCCCCAGCAACAGGGCGCTGAGCGGGGCCTCTTCGGCTGGTTTCAGCACCACGGTGTTGCCCATGGCCAATGCCGGGGCTACCTTCAGGACGGCAAGGGGCAGCGGGTAGTTCCAGGGCACGATGGCGGCTACAACGCCGAGCGGTTCTATCAGCGTGTAGGCGAGCTTCCCTGGCCCCGCCTGGTAGGTCTCTCCCAGGACCTTGTTCGCTGCGCCCGCGTAGTACTCCAAGAGGGATGCCGAAAGTTCGACCTCGGCTCGCGCATCGGCCAAAAGCTTGCCTACGTCGGCTGCTTCCAGCAGGGCAAGCTCCTCGGCGCGCTCACGGACAAGTTGGGCAAGCCGGAACAGCACTTGGCCCCGTTCCGTGGGGTTGGCACGCGCCCACCCAGAGGTGCGGAACGCCCTGGTCGCGGCGGCCACCGCCAGGTCCACGTCCTCGGGCCCGGCGGCTGCCACGGCTGCCAGGCGCCGGCCGGTGGCTGGCTCCAAGTCGTCGAAGGTGCGCCTGGTGCGGGGCTCGCCCCACTCCCCGTCGACCAGGGTACCGGTGTAACGTGGTACGACGGTACTGGGCACTGTGGTGCTCATCTCTCCTGTCTCCCTCTCGTGGTCCTGGGCCTAAGGGCCCCACCGGGCAGGGCAAGGCTGGCCGGTTAGCTTGTGGTTCAGGTGCTGCAAGGCGAGCACGAAAAAGTAGTCCCCGTACACCGTCGATTCGTCGACCCCGATGCCATGGGGCAGGTCAGCGGTGGCGTGGAGGAGGACCGAGCTGTGGCCTGGGGGTGCCTGGGCCGCCTCCGCCAAGGCCCGCAGGCAAGCTACGCCCTTTTCCCATAGCGGGGGCAGTGCCTCTCCCAACAGGAGCATCCCGTAGGAAGCGATAGCCGCGGCCGCAGAGTCCCTCGGCTCATTAGGGCCGCTGGCGTGGAAGTCCCACGGAGGTAGGCCATCTGCAGGGAGGTGCCCCAGGTAGTAGGAAGTGGCCCGGTGGGCGGCCTGGAGGTACTGTTCGCCGGCTCCCAGCCTGGCCAGGGCGGCGCACCCGGCGATGGCCCAGGCCTGCCCCCGCGACCAGCAGCTGGTGGGGCTCAGGCCCTGGTACGTGCCCGGGCCCAGGGGTGCTCCGGTCAGCGGGTCGAAATGGTAGACGTGGACGGTGGAGCCGTCCGCCCGCCAGTGGTAAGCAAGGGAGGTGGCACCGTGGGCCAGTGCCACTTCCCGGTAGCGCGCCTCGCCGCTCTCGGCTGCCGCCCACAAAAGAAGCGGCAGGCTCATGAGAGTATCGACGAGCACGGACCCGCCCCAGTCCTCTCCACCGAAGGCACCCCACCCCGGGATGAACCTGCCGGCCTCGTTGAACTGGGCGGCCAGGGCGGACGCCGCCTGCAGGGCTGCTTGGCGGTAGCGAGGGGCACCGGTGAGCTGGAAGCCCTTGACCGCACTGGGGTAGAACATCATCCCGAGGTCGTGGTTGCGCGGCTCTGAGGCACGTCCCATGAGCGGCGGGAGGGCGCGCTCGGCAGCCGAGCGGAACTGCTGGTCCCCTCGTTCCTCGTAGCCCGCCCAGCACAGGCCGGCCCAGAACCCACCTGTCCAGGACCCGTCCGCAGAGGTGACCCATTGGCCGCCCTGGGTGACGTGGGGGTAACCGGCCGTGCCGAGCCGGGCCGCCACGCAGTCCAAGGCACGTCCCAGCGCGGCCGTGGCCCAGTCCTCGCTCACCAGGCCTCCTCCAGGAGCCCGAGCACCTCTTCCACGGCAAGCGGCCTGGGGTTGGTGCTCATGTCCGAGTGCGCGTGCGCTTGTTCTGCCACTCGCCTGAGCTCGCCCGCTGGCACCGGGAAGTCCCGCAGCCGCCAGGCCACCTGGGCCGAGGCCAGCAGCTTGCCCACGGCCTCGGTGACCGCCTGGGCCACCTCGGCAAGCGGGGCGTTGGGGCTGGGCCCGGCACCCAGGGCCTGGGCGATGGGGACGAACCTCTCGGGGACGATGGTTGCGTTCAGGCGCAGGACCGGCCCCAGCATGATGGCGCAGGCGACCCCGTGCGGGATGGGGAACGCACCTCCCAGTGTGTTGGCGACCGCATGGGCTGCCCCCACGCCGGAGCGAGCCAGGGCAGCTCCGACCATGGCTGCTGCTTGTTGCATTTCCCCCATGGCCTCGGTGTCCTTGCTGTTGGCGACCGCCCGGGGCATGGCCCGGCTGATCATGCGGACGGCCTGCAGGTGCAACGCGTCCGTGAAAGCGTTCGCCCCGGTGGAAAGCACCCCTTCTATGGCCTGCGTCAGGGCGTCGGACCCAGTGGCGGCCGTGACCGAAGCGGGCAGTGTGTCGAGCAGCGTTGGGTCGAGCAGGGCAGCCCGGGGGCTCAGGTTGTCCGAGACTATGACCAGCTTGGAATGCTGCACCGGGTCCTTGAAGACGGCGCCGCGGGTCATCTCCGAACCGCTGCCGACGGTCGTGGGCACGGCGATCAGGGGCAGGCCCGGGTTGGACAGGCTGTCCCAGTCGGCCGCGTAGCCGGCTAGCTCACCGTCGTTGGTGGCCAGGGCGCAGGCAAGCTTGGCGGTGTCGATCGAACTGCCCCCGCCCAGCGCCACGACGGCGTCGCCCCCGTGGTCCCGGACCGCCTGCAGGGCCCGTGACACCAGCTCCGTGCTCGGCTCGCCGCCGACCTCCGCCCAAACGTGGGCCTGTGGCACGGCGCTGTGCACTCGGTCGGCCACGCCAGCCTTGGCCAACGCGGTGTCAGTTATGACCACCGGCCGCCTAGACCCGAGCTTGTGCAGCCATCCTCCCAGCTCGGAGATGGCGCCCGGCCCGTACACCACGGCTGGGCCGACTGCGAACGTGTAGTTGCTCATACGGGCTCCCCTTTCTGGGTGGTGCTGGCCTCCTCGGTCGTGGCCGGCCCGGTGCCGGTGCCCTTGGCCAGGAAGCTGCGGACGGCCTCGTGCTGTTCCGCGGTGGTGAAGCACAGGGCCACGGCTTGGCGTTCGACGACATAGCCCTGCTCGCGGCCGGCGCGCGCCGCGTGGACGGCTTGCTTGGCCAGGGCGAGCGCCACCGCCGACCGGCTGGCGAGGCTGTCCGCCAGCGCTAGCGCGGCTTCGAGCACCGGCCCGTCGGTGGTGCGGTTGACCAGTCCCAGCGCCAGCGCCTCGTCGGCTCCCACCAGCCGCCCGGTGAGCACCAGGTCCTTGGCCACGCTCTCGCCCACTACCCGGGGCAGCCGCTGGGTGCCGCCCCAACCGGGCACGTTCGCCAGGGTGATCTCCGGTTGGCCCAGTTTTGCACCGGTACTGGCGATGCGCAGGTCGCAGGCGAGGGCCAGTTCCAGGCCCCCTCCCAGGGCGTAACCGTTGACCGCAGCCAGGACCGGTTTCGGGGAGTGCTCCAATGCCTCGAAGACCCTTTGGCCAAAGCCCATCAGCTCCAGCGCCTGGGCGGGGCTGAGGCGAGAGAGCTCGTTGATGTCAGCTCCAGCCGAAAATGCCTTTTCTCCAGCGCCAGTGACCACGATGCAACGGATGGCCGGGTCCCGGGCAGCTTCGTCGACGTAGTGCTCGAGGCGCGCCAGCACCTCCCGGCTGATGGCGTTGAGGCGCTCGGGCCGGTTGATGGTCAGTACCTCCACCGCGCCCCGTCTTTCTCGTTCGAGCACTGCCATTGCCGTCCTTTCAGCTCGGGTGCTTGAGCGTCGTGCCCGCGCCGGCACGCTGGAGCAGCGCAGCCAACCCCAGGGGGCGGTTGGAATAGACCGCCGAGGGTACGGCCCGCAGGGGCCGGGCGACGCGGGGGGTGAAGCCCATCACTGACAGCACGTCGGCCGCTTGCAACCCGGGCGCGACCTCGGCCAGGGCGAGGCCGCCCTCAGCCAGCTCGAAAACTGCTCGTTCCGTAACGTACAGCACCCGCTGGTGCCGGCGGGCTGCTTCAGCCGCGCTCCAAGTCACCTGGTCGACTTCGGGGACGAACTTGGCGATGGCGCCCTCCCTTTCGATCACCAGGCGCCCGTCGTGCACTGCCACCCGCTGGCCCTTGGCGGAGAACGTCCCGCAAAAGACGACCGTCCTGGCCGACTGGGTGATGTTCATGAAACCGCCCGGGCCTATCAGGCGGCCGTTGAACTGGCTGACGTTGACGTTGCCAGCGGCGTCGACCTGGGCGAAAGAGACGATCGCCAAGTCGATGCCGCCGCCGTCGTAGAAGTCGAACAGGGCAGGCGCGTCGATGAACGACGTCGGGTTCCACATGAGGCCGAAGTCGCTCCCCCAAGCGGGGACACCGCCAGCCGAGCCTTGCTCGACCGAGAAGGTGACCTCTTTGGCCACGCCCTCGGACTGGGCCACGCTGGCGACCCCGTCGGCGATCCCAAAGCCGAGGTTGACGACGGTGCGTGGCCGTAGCTCCAGGGCGGCTCGGCGAGCTATGAACATGCGCTCACCTTGGCCGATGTCCCGCTGGGGCACCTCGACGACCTGGGCACCCGCGTAGCCGGGGTTGTAGCTGGTCGCAGCCGACTGGCGCTGCTCAGGGTCGACGACGACGACGTCGACCAGGTACCCAGGGACGCGCACGCGCCTCGGGTCGAGCTCCCCGGCCCCAGCTCGCCGCTTGACTTGGGCGATGACCAGCCCACCGTTCACGTGGGCGGCCTGGGCGGCGCTGAGGACGTCGAGCACCAGCCCTTCTTCGTCCATGGTGAGGTTGCCCTCTTGGTCCGCCTCGGTTGCCCGGATGAAGGCAACGTCCACCCGGGGGGCAGGGTAGAAGAGCCATTCGTCCCCCCCCAGCTCTACCAACCTGGGCATCTTTTGCCGCTCCAACCGCCCGGTGGCCACCCGCGGGTCGAGGTAGGTGCCGAGCCCTGTCTTGGTCAAGAGGCCGGGCCGGCTGGCACTCGCTTCTCGGAGCAGCTGGGACAGCACGCCCTGAGGCCACACGCCGACCTCGAAGGCCCCTTCCAGGGCGAGCTGGCTGAGCCGGGGCGCCCAGCTCCAATGGCTCCCGTAGGCGGCGCGCAGGAACCCGGGGTGGGCGAACGCCTCGGTCCCGCCCCCTTCACCGTTGCCGAGGCCGTTGGGGTGGTACAGGACGAGCTGGGCAGGTTCGCCTGTAGAGCGGAAGCGGTGCTCCAGGGCTGCCAGCAGCAGCCCGGGTTCGTTCACCCCGCCGCCCGAGCCGGTCACCACCAGCGTCGCCCCAGTCGGGACCAGCCCCACGGCATCGGCAGCCCTGAGCTCAACCGGGCCGGCGGCCGCGCCCCGGGGGACGAACTTGCTAGGCGCGTCCGTGAGCACGTCGGGCCCGTTGCGAGATGGAGTCCACTATCACCGCTATGAGCAGCACCCCACCGGTGATCATGAACTGTTGGGCACTGCTTAGGTTCAACAGGTCGAGGCCGTTGGCGATCGACTGGATGACCGCCACCCCCAAGAGGGCTGAGTAGGCGCTCCCACGCCCACCGAACAAGCTCGTCCCACCGATGACGGCGGCGGCGATGGCATCCAGGTTGACGTTGCCGGTGCCCGCTTCGGTGCTCGACGCACCCAGCCAACCAGCCAAGAACATGCCGCCGAGGGAGGCGAACATGGCGCACAGCAGGAAGACGGAAAGGTACACCGCGGTCACGTTGATGCCGGCGCGCCGGGCTGCTTCGCGCGACCCGCCCACGGCGTAGACGGCACGGCCCCAGTGGGTCCGCCTGAGCAGGAAGTCCATCACGGCAACGAGCGCGGCAAAGACGACGAACGCGTCGCTGACGCCGCCGGCCCGGTTCACGTACCAGCACGCGAACTCGAGCCCGGCCAGGAGCGCCACCGAGGGGACGAGGATGCTGGCCACTGAGCGGGAGGACAGGGCTGCCCGTGCCCGGCGGCGTGCCCGAGCCCAGCTGACACCCGCGTACCCAGCCGCGATTGCCGCCGCCGCCACGTAGGACACTAGGTGGGGCAGCACGTCTTTTTCCATGAAGCGCACTATCGAGGAGCTGAAGGGGATGTTGATCGACCCGGTCTGGCCGACCAGCACCAACTGGAGCCCCAGGAGGGCCAAGAGCCCCGCCATGGTTATGACGAAACTGGGGACCTGGAAGTGGATGAAAACCAGCCCATAGGCCAACCCGACGACAGCCCCGGCGGCCAGCACCACCGCCACCGTGGCACTGAGGGGCCAGCCGTGGACCACGAACCCGACGCCCAGGATCGACGAGCCTACACCCGCCATTGACCCGACCGACAGGTCGATCTCCCCGACCAGCAGCACGAGGACGATACCAAGGGCAATTATGCCTTCAGAGGCTGATTGGACCAGCAGGTTCCCCAGGTTCGTGCTCGAGACGAACACGGGGTTCAGGATGCCGAACAGGGCCCAGACGAGCACGATCCCGACGATGATAGGCAGGGTCCCTATGTCGCCCGAGCGGATCCGTGCCAACGCGTTGGCCAGGGAGCCAAGGGCCCCTCGCCTCAAGACCAGGCGCTCGTCCGTGGTGTCGAGGGCCTCTAGCGGGGAAGGCCTGGTTGGCGCCTTCATGGGGTGCTCGCTCCAGCTGAGGCTTCGGCCGGTTGCCCCTTGGCGTGGCCGTTCAGGCCGGTGATGGCGGCGACGATGGTCTCCGGTGGGACCTCCCGTACGTCGAAAATGCCGTTGTTGCGCCCCAGGAACAGCACCACGGCACGGTCAGCGACAGCCCGGACGTCTGCCAGGTTGTGGGTTATCACGATGACCCCATGGCCCCGGTCCCTAAGTTGCCGGATCATTTTCAGTACCTCCGCTGTCTGGGCGCCCCCGAGAGCAGCTGTGGGCTCGTCCAGGACGAAAATGGGAGGGTCGCCGAGCAAGGAGCGGGCGATGGCCACCGTCTGGCGCTGGCCGCCCGAGAGGCTGGCCACCGGCGTGCGCACGGAGGGGATCTTGGCAGACAGGCTGCGCAGGAGCGCCCAGGATTGGCGTTCCATGGACTCCTCGGCCAAAAGCAGGCGGCCCTCCGCCCGTCCCAGGAAGAGGTTGGCCACGACGTCGAGGTTCTCGCACAGGGCGAGGTCCTGGTAGATGATGGCCAAGCCATGCCGGCGAGAGTCCGCTGGGCTCGTGATGGAGACCGGCTGCCCGTTGATCTCGATGGCCCCCGCATCGGGGCTGTAGACCCCAGCCAGGATCTTGACCAGCGTCGACTTGCCGGCACCATTGTCGCCGAGCAGGGCGACGACCTCTCCTGCCCACAGCTCCAGGCTCACGTCCCTGAGGGCTTGTACTGCCCCGAAGGCCTTGCTTATGCCGTGCAACGCCAAAATAGGCCTGGCCGTCGCTGCTGTTGCACGTCCATCGTTTGGGTGCACCTTGTACCTCCAGCTTCGAGGGGAGCTTGGGGGATGCCTCCCCGTGCGCCCCTCGAGGTGAGCAGGGCTTGGCCCGGTGGGAAGGCCGGCCGGCTCTCTCGCCGGGCCAAGCGCCGACTGGGCTGCTAGACCTTTATCCCCGCGGCCTTGCAGACGGTGACGTACAGTGGCGTGCAGACTTGGCTTGCCGTGTAGAAGCCGCTCTGGACGAGGATCTTGTTGATGGTCCCGAAGGTAACGGCTTGGGGCTGGTTGAGGAACTCGGGGGCTCCCTCGATGGTCGCCGGAGAGCGCGGCACGGGCTTGCCCTGGGCCAGGTCATAGGCGGCAATGGCCGCTGCCTTGGCTTCCAGTCGGAAGTCGTTGAAGGTGGTCTCGTACTGGAGGCCGTCCAGGATCGACTGGACTCCCGGTATGCTCGCGTCCAGGCCGGTGATCGGAGGCCACGGGTTGAAGGCGTTCTCCGTCCCCTTCAGGGCACCGATCGCTGCCCCCGCATTGCCGTCGTTCATTGAGTAGATCCCGACGATCTTGTCCCCGAACCGGGTGATCTGCTGGGTCATGAAGACGCTCTGCACCGATGGGTCCCAGGAGTCGTTGCTAGCCAAGATCTTGTACCCACTGGCCTTGATCACGGGCAGGGCGGCTGCCTTCATGTGGACCGCGTTGGGGTCGGTGTCGGCACCGTTGAGCATTATTATCCCGTGGCCGCCGCCTTTGGGGGCGTGGTCGGCTTCGAGCTTGGCCACCAGGGCCTGGGCTTGTAGCCTGCCCACCTCGCTGTAGTTGTTGGACACCACGTAGGAAAGATCTGGGCTTTTGATCAGGCGGTCATAGGATATTACCGGTATGCCGTGCGCCTTGGCCGCTCGGACCATGCTCCCGGCGGTTGCCCCGTCAATAGGGTCGAGGACGAGCACGTTGACGTGCTTGGCGACCATCGCCTCCGCCTGTGACTCCTGCGTGGTGACGCTGTCAGCCGCGTTTTGGAAGTCCACCTTGCAGGTAGGGCAGAGCTTGGCGATCTCTGCCTTGAAGTACGGGTAGTCCTGGGTGTTGTAACGGGGGACGAAGATGTCGGGCAGGAGGAGCCCGAAGGTGTACCCTCCTGCAGCCGTCTTGGCCGCCGAGCGGGCCGACGCCGAGGCCACTTGCCCCGGCAGGCCCACGGTGACGAGCGACAGGGCAAGCGATGCGGCCGTGGCCAGGCTGGACAATAACTTGGTCGGTGTTGTCATTTGTTGGTGCTCCTTTTCGGTGATGGTGCAGTCATGGCTGGTAAGTACGGGGCGTGCCCCAAGGGGCCAGCCAGCACGGGGGTGGCCCACGCTGGCAGGGGCCACCACGGTGGCCTCACGGCTGGCTCCTCGGCTCGCCCTGGTGGGCCGCGCTGGCCGGCACCTCCGTGCGCCTGGCGGCCTTGGCCCTGGGCCTGGCCGTCGCCCAGCCCTTGGCTGGCATGCTGCGGGCGGCCCAACCGTCGAGGGAGCCCTGGCCCATGGCGCGTTCCAAGACTTCAGCCGTGCCCTGCCCGCTGGTGGCGGTCACGTCGAGCTCCATGACGAAGTCGTAGAGCGCAGCCGGCAGGGCGCACGAGAAGTACTCGATGGGCTGGCCGCTGGCACTGAAGGAGACGCGTTCGACTTGGATGACCGGGTCGTAGCGGCCGGTGTGCAGCACCAGGCTCTCCTCGGTGCTCGCCCGGCGCACGGACATGCGTTGCACGGCATGGGTGATCTGCTCACCGGTCACCTGTTCGAGCAGGGCGAACAGCGATTGGGACAGGTCGAGGCGGTCGAGGCCGGGGTAGGTGGCGACCGGCACGTAGGACACCTGGATGGCCGTGGGCGCCCCGTCGGCCTCGTGCAGGCGTTCCACCCGGAACAGCTCTTCTGCCTCGCCCACGCGGAGCAGGTCGGCCGCGCGGGCGTCCTTGACCCGGCGGACCGAGCGGACGTGGGTCCGGTTGTGCAGGCCGGCTGCCAGGAGGTCGTCGGTGAAGAACCCTCTGAGGCGCGTGAGGCGCTGGTGGACCCGGGGTTGGAAGTACAGCGGCCCCCGAGACCGTCGCCTGCGCACCACGCCATCGGCGATGAGCTGGGCAAGGGCTTGGCGCACAGTGATCCGGCTGACGCCGAAGAGCTCGCATAGCTCCTTTTGAGTAGGTAGTGGCTGTTCGGCGCCCAGTTGGCGGGCCCGCAGCTCCAACTGCTCGCGCAGCTGCTGGTATAGGGGTATGGGGCTCTCTATCTTCAGCAACTGAAGGGGTACCTGTGGAGGACGTTCGCTCAAGGGGCCACCTCTCGTTGAAGCGTGGTATAACACTATAACATCATGTCACGAACGTCAAGAGTCAGGTAGCCCTCACGCCCACATCCATGGTCAGGTGTGCCTCATGCCTCCAGGGGCCAGGCCGGCCCGGCCCTTGGTGCCCGGACGGCCTTCCGCCCTGGCCCACAGGTCGGGCTGGGCCACCGGTCGGGGGCCAGGCCCACTCGCCAGCACGGGCCCAACCAACTAGGTCACGGCCCGGGCCGCCAACGGGGCCCGCCAAGGCCCTGGCCTGCCGATGGCCAACGCGCCTCGCTGGGCGCTCGCCATGGCAAAGGACCGACGTGCCTTGGCCCACCGGGGCCAAAGGCCAGCGAGGGCCCTTCCCCGGGGTGGGGGAGGAGCCCCTTTCGCTTGGGGGGCTTAAGGGAGCTCAGCCCACCCAGACGGTCTTCAGGTTGCAGAACGCCCTTATGCCGTGGGCCGAAAGTTCCCGGCCGTACCCCGACGCCTTTACCCCTCCGAAGGGCAGCTCGGGGTAGGAGGTCACCATGCCGTTGATGAACACCGCCCCCGCTTCGAGGTCCCTCACGAGCAGCGCGACCTCGTCCTGGTCGTTGGTCCAGGCGTTCGCCCCCAGCCCGAACTGGGTACCGTTGGCGAGCTCGATCGCCTCGTCGAGGCTGGAGACCCGGTAGACGCTGGCCACCGGCCCGAACACCTCCTCCGAGTACACCCGCATGTGGGGCTCTATACCGCTCAGCACCGTCGGAGGGTAGAACCAGCCCGGCCCGGGGAGGCGGTCGCCGCCGCAGAGCACCTTGGCGCCCTTGTCGACGGCATCGGCCACGAGCGCTTCTACGTCCTGGCGGCCGGCGCTGGTAGCCAGCGGCCCCATGTCGGTCGTCTCGTCCAAGGGGTCACCGACGGACAGTGCCGTCATGTCCTCGACGAACCGGCGCTCGAACTCGTCGGCCACCTCTTCGTGGACGATGAAGCGCTTGGCGGCAATGCACGACTGCCCCGCGTTCTGGCAGCGGGCCTTGGTGGCCACCTCGGCCGCGGCAGCCAGGTCGGCGCTCGGCATCACGATGAAAGGGTCGCTCCCGCCCAGCTCCAGCACGCTGGGCTTGACCATCGCCCCGGCTAGTGCCCCGACGGCGGCTCCTGCGGGGCCCGAGCCGGTCAGCGTCACCGCTGCCACCCGGGGGTCACGGACCACCTCTTCCACTCGGGACGAGCCGATGAGCAGAGCCTGGAAGCTGCCCTCGGGGAAGCCGGCGCGGGTGAACAAGCTGCCCAGGTACAACGCGGTCTGGGGCACGTTGGACGCGTGCTTGAGCAGGCCTACGTTGCCGGCCATGAGCGCGGGTGCAGCAAACCTCACCACCTGCCACAAGGGGAAGTTCCACGGCATGATGGCGAGCACCGCCCCCAGGGGCTGGTAACGGGCGAACGCCTTGCGGGCGCCAACCGCCCCGGGGTCGGCAGGCTCGTCCGCCAGGTACTCTTCGGCGTGCTGTGCGTAGTGCTCGCAGGCGCGGCTGCACTTGGCCACCTCGGCGCGCGCCGAGCGGATGGTCTTGCCCATCTCGGTCGTGATGGTGCGGGCGACCATCTCCTGCTCCTCGTCCAGCAGCCGGGCGGCGTTGCGCATCCAGGTGGCACGCTGCTCGAAGCTCGTCCGGCGGGCCTCCCGGGCACAGCTGTACGCCCGCTCCAGGCACGAGCCCACCTTGGCGTCGGACATCTCCTCGAAGGTCTGGAGGACCTCCCCGGTCGCTGGGTTGGTTGTGGCGATACCCATCTCTTCCCCTTGCCCCTGTTCGGTTGCCGCCCAGCGTAGTGCCGGGCCGGCCACGGGCGCCGCATCGAGGGGCGGGCAGCCCCAGGTGCCTATGCCGACGGGCGGCCCGGGGGACGCCCGGGGCCGTGGCGCTCAGGGCCGGCCTGGGCGCCTACGCCGTGGGCTAGCCCTGCCGGAGCCGCGGCACGCGTGTGTAGAGTGCACAAGGTGGGGTGATAGGGGCGCCTAACCAGGCGCTGCGGCCACCCCGCACCTGTCCCGATAGCCACCCCAAGCCGGCGCCGCAAGCGCCTTGGAGAGAGGAGCAGAACAACCGCATGAGCCTGTCCATCAACGACACCGCCCCAGACTTCGAAGCTGACACCACCCACGGGCGCATAAGGTTCCACGAATGGATCGATGGTTCGTGGGCAGTCCTGTTCTCCCACCCCAAGGACTTCACCCCGGTCTGCACCACCGAGCTCGGCTACATGGCGAAGATCCAGCCGGAGTTCGAGCGTCGCGGCGTGAAGATAATCGGCCTTTCCGTCGACTCGGTCGCCGACCATGCCACCTGGGCCAGCGACATCGAGGAGACCCAGGGGGCCAAGCCCAACTACCCGATCATCGGTGACGCTGACTTCCAGGTGTCGAAGTTGTACGGGATGCTGCCGGCCAGCACGGCTGGGGACGCCAAGGCCCGTACCCCCAATGACAACCAGACGGTCCGCAACGTGTTCGTCATCGGGCCGGACAAGAAGATCAAGCTTATCTTGGTCTACCCGATGTCCACCGGCCGCAACTTCGACGAGGTGCTGAGGGTGATCGATGCCCTCCAGCTGTCGGCCAAGCACAAGGTCTCGACGCCGGTCAACTGGAAGCCAGGCGACGACGTGATCATCTCCGGGGCCGTGAGCAACGACGAAGCCAGGCAGCTGTTCGGCGAGTGGAAGGAGCCCAAGCCTTACATCCGCATCGTGCCCCAGCCCAGCTGACAGAGGTCCTGTCGCTTGCCGGGGGTTGTCCTGCCTGGGGCCGAGGTTGGCGTCGCCGGGCGGCGGCCTTGCGGGGGCAAGCTTCGTTCTGCGCCGGGCGGGCGACGTAGCCGGCGCGCCCACAGCGCTGGCTCGTCGCCTACGGCTGCTGAGCAGTCTCCTTGGGGCTACCCATCCGGTCCTCGAGCTCGGCAAGCAGGCCGAGCAGTGGCTCCAGGATGTCTTCGTGGGTGCAGGAATAGCAGCGGCGCCGGCCGTCGACCCGCACCTGGACCAGGCCGGCTTTGCGGAGAGCCGCGAGGTGCTTGGATGTCGTGGGCTGGTCGAGGCCGCAGCCGGCGCTCAGGTTGCCGACATCGCACTCGCCCCTGGACAACGCCTGCAGCAGCGCTCGACGCGCCGGGTGTGCGAGAGCCCTGCAGACCTCGGTCAGGATGTCCGTCAAGCGGCGAGCTCGTTCAGGTACTCCAGGGCCGATAGCGCCGCTACCGTGCCGTCAGCCACGGCGGTGGTGATCTGCCGCACCCGCTTGTGCCGCACGTCACCGGCAGCGAAGACCCCGGGCAGGCTAGTCCGCAGCTCCTCGTCGGTGACGACCTCGCCGCGCTCGTTCAGCTTGACCTGTCCCTCAAAGGCCCCAGAGTTGGGGACGTAGCCGATAAATACGAAGCAGCCGTCGACCAGGGTCTCGGTGACGGCTCCCGTCTCCTTGTCGGCGGAGCGCACGGCTGCCAGCCCGGACTGACCCGTAAAGGCGAGCACCCGCTGGTTCATGAGGAAGCTGATCTTGTCGTTGGCCCGTGCCTCGGCGACGGCCCACGCTTCGGCCTGGAAGTGGTCGAACTCGTGGATGACGGTGACCCGTGAGGCGTACTTGCTCAACGACACCGACTCCTCGAGCGCGGAGTTGCCGCCGCCGATGACGGCGATCGGGCGACCGGTGAAGAACTCGCCGTCGCAGGTGGCGCAAAAGGAGATCCCCTGGCCGACGAAGCGCTCTTCGCCCTCCACCCCAAGCTTGCGTGGGACGCCACCGGAAGCGATGATGACTGCCTTGGTGGTGACGCGGGTGCCGTTCTTCAGCGTTACCGCCTTGACGTCGCCGGTCAGGTCGACCTCCGCGACCCGCGCGAAGGCCTTGACTTCGCACCCGAAGCTGCGGGCTTGTTGTGCCATCACCTGGGACAGTTCCCGGCCGGATGTCTCGGTCACGCCCGGGTAGTTCGCCACCTTTTCGGTCAGGACCATCTGCCCACCGACGCTGCCGTTGTCCAGGACGAGCACCGACCGCCGGGCCCGCGCCGCGTAGATCCCCGCAGTCAGGCCGGCTGGCCCTGCCCCCAAGATGACGATGTCGTAGTCCGTGCTCATGGGTGCTGGCGGTCAGCGTCCCGCCCCGAACTTCTCGTCGAGGACCGCGGTGACCTGCTCCATGGTCTGGATGCCGCTCGTAGCGGCAACGACCTTACCGTTCTTGAAGTACACGGTGAAAGGCAGCCCCATGAAGCCCCTGGTCTCGGGCAGGCTGCGGATGACGCGGCCCACGGGCTCGTCGAAAGCCATGTCCCGGAAGGCCACGTGTGGGTAATCGGGCGTGAGGGCCTCCATGATGTCGTACACGGGCAGGCACATCGGGCCCATGCGGCCGCAGCAGACCATGACGTTCTCGTTGTCCGCCAGGGTGTCCTTGAAGGCCTGCTCCGACTCGATGTGCTCCAGTCCGGTTTGCAGCATGACGTGCTCTCCTCTCCTACGGCGCCTTCGCACCATGTTATATGTACGATCTATCATATGCTAACAGCGGTATGCTTCATCCAGCGGCCGGAGCGCCCGACGGGCCACGCGGCCGGGCCACACGGCTGGGCTCCCTGGCCCATACTGGTCATAGGGACCCACTTGGCCACAGGGGCGACCACGACCTATGCCGACCGTCATCAACGACAAGCTGGTGTCCTGGGCCAGTGACTTGAGCCCCGAGGTCCTCCGCCAGGCGGAGAGAACGGCCCGGCTCCCTATCGTTGAGGGCCACGTGGCGCTCATGCCCGATGCCCACGTGGGCATCGGCGCCACTGTCGGGTCGGTGGTCGCCACCCGGGGGGCGGTGGTCCCTTCCGCCGTCGGGGTGGACATCGGCTGTGGCATGGTGGCCGCCGAGCTGGACGTCACCGAGGACCAGCTGCCTGACACGCTGAGCCCCTTGCTCAGCCGGGTCGAGGCCGTCATCCCCGCTGGGGTGGGCCGGGGCCATGACGTCGTGGCGGCCAACGCCGAGCGGTGGCTGGCTGCGCACAAGCCAGCTACCGAACTGAGCGCTGCTCAAGCCGCCAAAGCGGCCCGCCAGTTCGGTACCCTCGGGTCGGGCAACCACTTTTTCGAGCTGTGCGTGGACGAACGGCACCGCTGCTGGGTGGTGCTCCACTCTGGCAGCCGGGGCATAGGCAACGAGCTGGCCCAAGCGCACATCGCCAAGGCACGCAGGCTGGCCAAGGCCGCCATGGCCCACTTCGAGGACCCGGACCTGGCTTACTTCGTCGAGGGGGCCCCGGAGTTCGATGCCTACATAGCCGACATGACCTGGGCACAGGAGTACGCAAGAGCCAACCGGGACCAGATGATGGACAACGCCCTGCGCGAGGTGCTCAGCTTCGTAGGCTTTGGGCGAGAGACCCGGCGCATCAACACCCACCACAATTTCGCCCAGCTCGAGGCCCACGGCGGCCGCCAGCTGTGGGTCACCCGCAAGGGAGCCATCAAAGCCGGCCCCGGCGACCTCGGGGTCATCCCCGGCTCCATGGGGGCTCGCAGCTATATCGTCGTCGGCAAAGGCAACCCCCAGAGCTGGATGTCGTGCTCGCACGGCGCCGGTAGGCGCTACAGCCGGGCCCAGGCGAGGAAGCTGTTCACCGATGCCGACCTGGCTGAGCAAATGAAGGGCAAAGTGTGGCTTTCCAACCGTGCCCGTGCCCTGGTGGACGAGATCCCGTCGGCTTACAAGGACATCGACCAGGTCATGGCCGACCAGGCTGACCTGGTGGAGATCCTGCACACTTTGCACCAGGTCCTCAACTACAAAGGGACCTGAGCCGGGCCTGCCCTGACGGTGCCCAGTCGCGCCACCAGGGGCAGTTGCCTGCCCCTGGTGGGAACCGGCTATCCGCGGGCTACGCCCTTCACGGTGGGACCACCTCAGGACCGCCCCGCCAGCAGTCACGGGTTGGCATAACAAGGGGTGGGCTCGCAGTGCCGCCCAAAAGGCCAAGACAGAAGTGACCCCAGGCTTAGCCTGACGCCAGCCTGTGGGGCCCCGCCTGGCCCGTCAGTAGCCCGGCGGACCGCTCTCCTCGGTTGAGCCTGGTGCTGTCACTCTAGCTCTCCCTTCGGGACGACCAACGTGAGCTCCGGTTGGGGCCCACACGGCCATTATATGACCCCGACGCCTCAATGTCACCAAGTTCTTGCCCAGTACTGTGGCGTTCTTCTTGGCCAGTACCGTGGCCTCGCCGGTGGGCCGAGCCCCGCCCAGGCTCCCGGGGCCGGCAAACCTTGTTGTCTCGGCGACCCCGGGGCGCGGGCCCGATTTGGGACATGCCTCGCCCAGGGCCAGTGCCGGGGCCCGGCATGGTGGGCGCGCAACTGGGTAGAACGCAATTGGGTAGAAGTGGTCCACGAGGTGCACGAGGTCATGCCGCTACAGTCGGTGCCTAGCAGATGGGCCCAGGCAGTCACCAAGGGACAGCTCGGTAAGGCTGGAGAGGCGGTTGCGGTTGTGAGCGCGCGCCGACGCCACGGGCCGGCGTCCCAGGAGGAACTGGCAGGACGCTCGCGCAGGGTGTTCGCGCCCAAGCCAGACGAGGTGTTCTTGGCTCGCCGCTTCGTGCGGTCCGTGCTCGAGGGTTGGGGCCTCGACAGCGGGGACCTTCCTTTGCTGGTGAGCGAACTGGCTACCAACGCCGTGCTGCACGCCCGCAGCGATTTCGAGGTGACGGTCATCAAGCTGCCTACCCGGCTACGGGTGGAGGTCTTCGACCAGAACACCCGGTTGCCCTCGTTTGCCGTCGCACCCCCCGACGCTTACAGCGGCCGCGGGCTGCAGCTCCTGCAGGGGCTGGCCGGCGCTTGGGGAGTGGAGTCACATCCCGACAGCGGCAAGACCATCTGGTTCGAGGTCCCCTTGCCGGGCAAGGCGCATCGGCGAGCGCGCTGACTGTACTACTTGACACCAAAGTCAATGACGGTACACAATAGATAGCGAGCTGGTATGCCGGCCGCTTGGCCTGGTGGCCGCGGGCCTAGCGGCGCGGACGTGCGGGCTGCGGGCCTGCCGGTTACCCGGCCAGGCCCTGGTCCCGGGGACCGGCTCGTTGGTGCTGGTGCACCCTTGTGCCGGCCGCCCGTGGCGGCCCCGGCGAGGCCGAAGACCAAGGAGACCGACATGTCCCGTAGCGTCGACCTTTTTTTGGACAGCGACCAACCGCTCGACCGCTTCGCCAGCCACCTGGCCCAGGTGACCGGGCGCCCCTTCGTGCCGTCGCCTGAGGGGGCCCGCTGCTGCGTGCGGGACCGAGGAGTGACGGCCTACCTGTCTGAGCACGACTTCCTCGACGAGGAAGACCTCCCTCTTTCCCAGTTCCGCTACGTGCTGTCCGCGCCAGCCAGTGGCACCGGTGACCTAGACGCCACCCCCGAGGCGGCCTGGTTGAGGGAGGTCAACTCCGCCTTTCGCCAGGCGGGGGGATCGGCTTCCCTGCTGGTCCTCGACCTCGAACGGCCCTCTGCCCGCCAGGTCGCACCATGACCGCCGGGACCGCCAGCCCCACTGCGCACGGGCCGGGCCGGGCGAGCCCATGGCCTTGCCACCACCCAGCCGGGAGCACCGGCCGCTACGACGAGTCGGCCCGACGTGCCTCGCACTCGGAGCTGGCCGTTGCCCTGCTCCTGGCAGCCGAGGGCCACGAGGTGAAGACCCTGCCCGAGGCCAGGGGCGTACCCACGCCGGACCTAGTGGCCTGCGGGGTGCCGGTCGAGGTCAAGGCCTTCTCCACCCTGGGCCAGCGCGATGGCCGCCCGGCCAGCGCACGTCAGGTGGCCAACAAGGTCATAGATGCCCGGCGCCAAGGCGCAGTTGCCGTCATATGGGGCCCCGGCAGCGGGTTGACCGAGACGGTTGCCCGTGCCGGCTACAGCCTGTCCTGCCGGCGAGCGGCCGAGGTGGGCTGGGGCCAGCTGCAGGCCGTCCGGGTCGTCGGCGACACCTTCGACCTCAGCTTTGCCCCCTCCCGGGAGGTGCGCCCGGTGGCCAACGCGTCCGCTCGCCGCCCCCGCTTGTCGGCGTGACCCACCCGCTGGCGGCTGGCCCGGGGCGAGCGCCGCCCCCAGCCTGTCGGGCCCGGTGGCCGAGGAGCGGGGCGCTGGCCATACTCTTGGGTGTGAGCATCCTGCCGGCTGGGTGGGCCGAGGCACTCGAAGCGCAGCTGCGCCAGGTGGGTGCCGACACCAGGGCCCTGAGGAGGCGTGAGGCTTTCCTGGCTTGCCTGCCGCCAGGTTATGCGGAGCAAACGGCGGTGCCCGACGCTGCCTCCGACCTGGTGGGCCTGGCGAGGCTGTGGTCCCGGACGGGGCAGGCGCCGGCCGGGCAGGCGGGCGAACTGGCGTTGCGCCCCAGCCGCCCCGGCCTGGCGGGGGATTTCCGCCTCCGGCGGGTGGGCCGCGAGCGCCTGGACCTGTCCACGCTGTTGCCTGTGCTCGAGAGCTTCGGCCTGGTCGTGCTGGAGGCGGTCCCCTGGCACTTCCGGGCGACCGGGGAGGGTGAGGACGCGCACGTCGACGACATTGCGGTGAGCATGGCCCCTTTGGCGGGGGCCAGGACCCTTGGGCCCTTCGACTCGGAGCGGGACGGGCCCCGGCTCGTCGAGGCCATGGGCGCGGTGCTGGACGGCCGGGCAGAAGTGAGCGTCCTCAACCGCCTGGTTGCCAGCTCCGCCCTGGGCTGGCGGGAAGTCAACCTGCTTTCCGCCTACAGTTGCCTCTGGGCCCTGTTGGAGGGCCCCGCCGGCGGGCAGCGGGCCGCCGGGGCCCAGCTCGTCGAGGCCATGGGCCAGGCCCTGGTCGGCTTCCCCGAAGTGGCAGCGGCGGTCGTGTCGTTGTTCACTGCTCGTTTGGCCCCTGAGGCTCCCGTGGGGGAGGACGACGCCCGGCGCGCCCTGCAGGACGCTCTTGGCGGGGTGGGCGACCTCGCCAGCTACGGCCCGCTGGCCCAGCTGGCAGCCCTGGTCGAGTCGACCGTCCGTAGCAACTGGGCGAGCGGGGCCCCCGTGGTCACCCTCAAGACCACGAGGTACCTGCCCCTGCTCAGCACCTTCGTATGGGCACCGTGGTTCGCCGGCGTCCACCTCCGCTACGGGCCGGTTGCCAGGGGTGGCGTCCGCTGGTGCGACGAGTGGGCCGAGATGGGCAACGAGGTGGCCCAACTGGCCAGCGCCCAAGTGAAGAAGAACTCGATCATCGTCCCGACCGGTGCCAAGGGCGGCTTCGCCCTGTTCAAGGGGCAGGGCAGCCACCACGAGGGCAAACAGGCCTACCGGGCTTTCGTGAACGGGCTGTTGGACGTGACCGACAATATGGTGGGCGGACGGGTGGCCCACCCACCCGGGCTGCGCTGCCGCGACGGCGAAGACGCCTATTTGGTGGTGGCACCGGACAAAGGCACGGCCCACTTTTCCGACGAAGCCAACGACATAAGCATTTCCCGGGGCTTTTGGCTGGGGGACGCCTTTGCTTCGGGAGGCAGCCGCGGTTACGACCACAAGGCCCTGGGCATAACCGCCAGAGGCGCCTGGGCTGCGGCCCGCCGACATTTCCGTGCCCTTGGCATCGACCTCGGTGCTGAGGCAGTGACGGTTGCGGGCGTCGGTGACATGTCGGGCGATGTGTTCGGCAACGGCATGCTCCAAAGCGACCGCATCCGCCTGGTGGCCGCTTTCGACCACCGCCACATCTTCGTCGACCCCGACCCCCGCCCGGAAGAGGCGTTCGCCGAGCGCCTCCGTCTGAGCCGGTTGGAAGGCTCGTCGTGGGCTGACTACGACTTGGCCCATGCCTCACCGGGTGCCGGGGTGTTCTCCCGCCATGACGCTCGGCTGGAGCTGTCCCCCCAGGCCCGTGCCCTGCTGAAGCTGGGCAAGGGGCCGCTTTCGCCCCCCGAGGTCGTAAGGGCTGTCCTGGCCGCTCCGGTAGATCTTTTGTACTTCGGAGGCGTCGGGACTTTTGTCAAAGGGGCGGGCGAGGCGGACGCCGACATCGGCGACCGGGCCAACGACGACGTGCGGGTGGGCGCCGACGCCCTCCGCGCCCGGGTGGTGGTCGAGGGGGCAAACCTGGCCATGACCCAGGCGGCCCGGGCCAGCTACGCCCGCCGGGGTGGGCGGGTCAACGCCGACTTCGTCGACAACGCCGCTGGGGTGGCCTTGTCGGACCGCGAGGTCAACATCAAGATCCTCTTGGGGCTGGCGGTGGCCGCCGGGCGGCTGGGCGCCGACCAGCGGGACGAGGCCCTGGCGACCGCTCAGGGCCAAGCGGTGGCCGCGGTGCTGGCCCAGTGCGACGAGGGCGTCGTCGCCCTGGAGCGGGCAGCCGAGGCCAGTGTGCGGGAGCTTGCCGCCTACGAAGCCCTTCTCGAAGACCTGGCTGCGCCCTGGAAGGGGGCCGGCCACCAGCTGGCCCCCAGCAGCCCCGGGCCGGCCCCTGCCGCCCACCCGGGCCGGGGCCGCCTGGACCGGGAGGCCGAAGCCCTGCCCGGTGCCGCCGAACTGGCCCGCAGGGGCATCGCCGGTGCCGGGCTCAGCCGGCCTGAGCTTGCCGTCTTGGTCGCCTACGCCCGCAGCGAACTGGCCCGTGACATCGAGGCTTCCCCTCTGGCTACCGACCCCGCCACCCAGCCTCTTGCCTTGCGGTACTTCCCCTCCTGCCTGCTGGAACGCTTCGCCGACTTGGTCCCTGCCCACCCCCTGTACCGCCAGCTGGTCGCCTCGGAGCTGGCCAACGAGGTGGTGGCCCGGATGGGGGGTGCCTGGGCGCACGAGGTGGCCACCGGCACGGGTAGGGCGCTTTGGGAAGTGGCGGCTGCTTACTGGGCGGCCCGTGGCGTCCTGGGCGCAGGCGCCACCTTGGAGGATCTCGACCGCACCGGGGCCTCCCTCCCCTCGGAGGCGGAAATGGCCTTGCGGGACGTAGCTGGCCGTGCCATCGGGGGCCTGGCCCGCTACTACCTGGCCCGGGGCGGCCCTTTGGCGGTGGGCGAGGTTGTGGCCCAGGACGCCGCCTCGGCTCGGTTCTTGGCCGACAAGGGCGGCGATGCCGGGCTGGTTGCCGACCTGGAGGCCAAAGGGGCGCCCAACGGGCTGGCAGCGCAGGTGGCCCGGTTGCTGGCCGCCTCGCCGGCTGGCCCCTTGGCCGATGTCGGGCGGCTGGCGGGCTGTGACCTGGGCCTGGCCCACGATGCCTGGCTGAGCATGGCCGGTGCGCTGCACCTGGGAGCCCTGCAGGAGGCGCTGCCCCCAAGCCCGCGCGCCGGCCGCTGGGAGCGAGCCGAAAGGCACCTGCTCTTGGACGACCTGACCCGGCTGAGGGTGGAGGCTGCGGCTGGGGCCCTGCTGGCCCACCCTGGCCGGCCAGGCGGGCAGGCGGTGTCCGAGTGGGCGCACGCCCGGGCCGGGCCCCTCAAGCGGGCCGAGCGGGTGGTGGGCGAGCTGCAGGCCCAGCTAGGTGCGGGGGCGGCCCAGGCAAGCCCAGGGGGGGGCCCGACAGGCGAAGAGCGGGCACGCCAGCTCGCCCTCGCGTCCTTGGCCGTGCGCTCCCTCACCCTGGCCCTGCAGGCTGTAGCGGCTGAGCACTAGAAAGAGCAGTTGTGAAGATCGCGGTTGCCAACGACCACGCCGGCTACGCCCTGAAGCTGGTGGTGGCCGCTCACCTCCGGGAACAGGGCCATGAGGTGGTGGACTTGGGCGCCCACGGGGAGGAGCCGGTGGACTACCCCCCCTACTGCGCCGACTGCGCCCGTCACGTGGTCCAGGGCCTGGCCCAGCTGGGCATCGTGGTCGGTGGCTCAGGCCAGGGCGAGCAGATGGCTGCCAACAAGGTCCACGGGGCGCGCGCTGCGCTGTGCCACGACGAGTACACGGCCCGCCTGGCCCGCCAGCACAACGACGCCAACGTCCTGGCGCTGGGCGCCCGGATCCTGGCCCCGGTGCTGGCGTGCGACATCGTCGACGTGTTCTTGGCCACCGGCTTCGAAGGCGGCCGCCACCAGGCCCGCCTGGACGGCATCCACGCCATCGAGGTCGAAGAGTGCCGGCAGGCGGCGGCCCGTGGCACTTCGGCCGGCCAGGGCCTCGTGGCTGCGGTGCCCCCAGCGGGGACGGCCGCGGGCGCGCCTCTATCAGGGACGGTCGTCGCACCTCCAGCGGGGACGGCCGCTGCGGTGCCCCCACCGGGGACGGCCGGTGCATGACCCTGCCCCTGTGGCCCGGGGAGGGCACGGCACCAGCCGGTAGGGCCGAGCCCCGCCGCTTGAGCCTGGTCCACCTGGCCGGCGAGATCGCCCGGTCGGTCGCCGGGATCGGGCGAGTGGCGGTCGAGGGTGAGGTGCACCGTCCCCAGGTGTCGAAGGCAGGGTGGACCTATTTCACCCTGCGCGACCGGGCGGCCCAGATCGCGGTCATCTGCCCGGCTCGGGCCGCCAGGCGGTGCCGGGCGGTGAGCGGGGAGCGGGCGGTCGTCGTCGGCCGGCTCAGCTGGGACAACAACCGGGGCCAGCTGGCCCTCGAAGCCGAGGAGGTGACCCCGGTCGGCGAGGGTGCCGTGGCCGCCATGATCGCCGAGACGAGGCAGCGGCTGGTAGCCGACGGCCTGGTCGGCCGCCCTCGCCGCCCGCTGCCGCTCCTGCCCCGGGTGGTGGGCGTGCTTTGCGGCGCTGACGCTGCGGTGAGAAAGGACATCGAATCGGTCGTGGCGGCGCGCTTCGCCCGCTACCCCCTGGCGTTCGAAGAGACATTGGTCAGCGGGCCCGGGGCGGCGGCCGCCATCGTCGAAGCCCTCGGGCGCCTGGTGGCCCGCCCGGGCGTGGACGTGGTCATCCTGGCCCGGGGCGGCGGTGACGCCACCCAGCTGCTGCCCTGGAGCGACGAGGAACTGTGCCGGGCCATAGCCGCCTGCCCGGTCCCGGTGGTCTCGGCCATCGGCCACGAGGGGGACAGGCCCTTGTGCGACGAGGTGGCCGACCGGCGCTGCGGCACCCCCTCCATAGCGGCTCATGTGGTGGTCCCCGACCGAGAGGAGCTGGAGGGCCGGCTGGCCGACCTCGTGCGGGAAGCCCGGAGGGCACTTTTGCGCACCCACCAGTCGAGCCGGGACAGGCTCGGCCGGGTGGTGGTGCAGAGGGCTTTGGCGGCGGGCCTGGGACGCGCCCGGGCCCAGTGCCGCCTGGCCGCCGACCGCTTGGCCTGGGCCAATCCTGGCCCCCAGGTGGCCGAGCGCAGGCGCCTGCTGGCCCGCTGCCAATGGCGGGCCCCCTTGCGAGCACGGTTGGCCGCCAGCCACGACCGCCTCGACGGGCTGCGGCGCCAGGCTGAGGCCTTGTCGCCTCAGCAGGTGCTCAAGCGTGGCTTCGCCGTCGTGCGCCGCCAGGACGGCACCGTCGTGCGCCGGCCGTCGCAGGTGCAGGTCGGGGAACGCTTGGCCCTGGCGTTGGCCGAAGGCAGCCTGTCTGCCCGGGTGGAGGAGGACCGGTGACCGCCGAGTTCAACGCCGAGCTGTGCGGGGCGCCCGGGCCGCTGTCCTCGCTCACCTTCGAGCAGATCTTGGGCCTGCTGGAGTCGGTGGCCAACCGCCTGGCCAGCGGTGAGCTGGGCATAGAAGCCGCCGCCGACCTTTACGAACAAGCCGAGATCCTCCACGCGGCAGCCCAGGAGCGGCTGGCTGCCGTGGAGGCTCGCCTGGCTTCGCTGGCCCAGCCCGCCGAGCCCTCCCAGCCGTCCGCGAGCCGGCCCCAATAGGCAGGGCCGGGCCGGCCCTGGGCCCCCTCAAGCCCAGTGGTGCACCAGGCAGCGGTCGGCCAGCCGGCCCGGCGACCAGCGCCCCCACTGGCCGTTCATTGCCCGGCGGGTCGTTTCGGTCCAGCTCAGCACGTCCGGGCGAGCGGTCCGGCGCACGACTTGGAGCAGGCCGCCCTCGAACACCTTGTAGCCGGCCCACACGCCCGGGTAGTCCTTGGTCGAGCTCACCTCGGTGACCAGCACCGGCCCGTAGCGGTAGCAGCGGTTGCGGTGGCGGTGGCCGCAGCTCACCCAGCAGGTGCTCGCCACCCCGGCCTTGGCCAGCTCGGCGGCGAAAGCACGGCCTTCCCCAAAGGGGATGCCCGGCGGGTAGACGGTGGGGAAGGGCCACCGCTCGGGAGGGTGGTGCAGCCCTATCCAGGCTGGCCTCCCGCCCTCGGCGGCCAGGCGGGCCAGCTGGCGGGCCACCGGCTGGGGCAGCTGGCCGCGATGGAAGCGCTCCTCGCCGTGGGCGGTGCTGGCCAGCACGAGCCGGACGCCGGCGAGGTCCCGTGCCCAGGGCTGCCAGGGCACGACCGTCCCGTGGCGGGCGAGGACGGCCCGGACGTTGACCCGGCTGTTGTTGTCGTGGTTGCCGAGCAGCGCCTCCACCGGGACCGGGCACCGGGCGAACAGAAGGGCCACGTCGCGCACCTCGGCGGCCGTCGTCAGGTTGGTCAGGTCCCCTTTGGCCACGATGACCTCTGCCCCCCAGGCAGCTGCCTCCTCGATGGCCGCCTCGAGCGCCCGCACCGGGTAGGGAACCGGCCCGTCCGGGCCGGCTGCGGCCCCCGCCTGGGCGTCGCGGACCCGGCCCATGACCCCGAAGCGGCGCTCGCCGATGTGCAGGTCGCTCACGGTGGCGAACCGGCTGAGCAGCCGCCCCTCGGGTGGTCGCAGGGTCCGCAGCCGGCCGGCCAGGAACCTCGGCCGGCCGTCGGCCTTGGCCACGACGTCATAGCAGGTCCCCGGTTCCAGCCCTTCGACCAGCACCGAACCCGGCCCTCCGGCCCAGGCCGGGTCGAGGGCCCGCCCGCCTTCCCAGTACCGCCTCACGCCGGTGCACGCCGCCACGTCCACGGGGCCGTCGGGGACGCGGTCCAAGGCCAGCATGGCCTTGGGCGAGGCCTGCAGGCGGGCGGAAAAGTCGCCGACTTCGACCTCCAAGCCGGGGCCGGGCGACGCCCGCCACGCCAGCTGGGCCGAGCAGTCGTCGACGGCGAAGATCTCGATGGGCCAGCCCGTCACCTGGCTCAGCTTGTCAGGCGCTCCTGCCCAGGACCGTTGCCAGCTGGCCCGCCACCCGCTGGCGCAAGGCGAGGTTGATCCCCAGCCGCTCGCGCGCCTGGGCCACCTTGCGCTCGCCCCTCAGCACCGGGTGGGAGTCGAGCCAAGCTGTGGCCCGGGCCGGCCAGTCACCACCGGCCCCGGCCAGCGCGGGCAGCAGCTCCAGCATCCGGTGGAAGCTGCTGGGTGGCCAGTGGGCGGTCATGTGGTCCCAGTTGGCCTCGATCACCTGCCAGGCCAGCGCGCACCCCTCCCGGCGCCCGAGCACCCCGGCCACCAAGTAAGGCGCGTCCTGGGTGCGGACCTCGTCCGACAGGGCCAGCTCCAAGGTCCGCTGGATGAGCTCGGGTTGGGAAAAGCCGGCCAAGGCGTGCAGGTAGCGCACCTCGTCCTGGGGGTTGGCCGCGTCCTTGTAGTGGGCATAGAGCCTCTCCCACTCGGGCTCGGCACCCCCCGCCGCTACCACCTGGGCGATGGCTGTCGCCAGGTCCGGGTGCATGGGGGAGCGCCGGGCGTCGGCGTCGTCCAGCCTCTGGCGGGCCTGGGCCCGCACCTCGGGGTCGGCGCCCAAGGCCCCGAGCAGCGTCACCAGGCGGGCGCGCAAGCGGGCCAGGCGCGGGTTGTGGCCCGTGCCCACCTCTTCGTCCCCCCAGCCCACATCAGCGAACGCGCTGGCTGCCAGCTGGCGGGCCCAGCGCCGGAGAGCGGGCAGTTCGTCCTCGTTGGCCACCACTTCGAGCAGACCCAACCCCGCGGCTATGGCCCCCCAGACGTCGGGGTCGCGGTCGGCTTGGAGCAGGGACCACAGCCGCACCGGGTCGCTCAGGGAGACCAGCCCGGCGATGGCCCCCGCCCACGTGTCGTTGACCAGGCCCAGGCGCTCGCGGGCATCGAGCTGGCCCAGGGCCGCGAACAGCCGCTGGCGCAGGCTGTCGCAGTAGTGGGCCCGGTAGGTGCCCCAAGCCCCCTCGTTGACCAGCACCCACGCCGGTTCCCCGGCCAGGGGGACCACGGCCGAGCGCTTGTCGAGCAGGAGCTGGTGGTGGCGGACGGTGCCGTCGGCGGTGGCGTAGCGCAGGGTTACGGGGACCACCCACAGCCGGTCGCCCGGTGCGCCCTGGAACAGGAAGTGGCGCTGGGACAGCTGCAGGCTGGAGCGGTCGGTGCTCAGCTCGACGGTGACCAGGGGATGGCCGGGTTGGCTCACCCAGGTCCCCATGGTGGCCCGGACCGGCTCCCCCGAGGCGATCTCCAATGCGTCCCACAGGTCGGTGGTGGCGGCGTTGGCGTGGTGGTGGCGGTCGAGGTAGAGGTGGATGCCTCGGCGGAAGCTGTCCTCGCCCAGGTACCGCTCGATCATGCGCAGCACGCAGGCCCCCTTGTCGTAGGTGATCTCGTCGAACATGTCGTCGGCCTCTTCGGGCCGGCCCACCGGGTGCTCGATGGCCCGGGTCGAACGCAGGCCGTCGGTCGCCAGCGCCCGTGCCCGGTCGGCACCGAAGGACGTCCAGACCTCCCACTCCGGCTTGTAGGCGTCGGTCGTGAGCAGTTCCATGAAGGTGGCGAAGGCCTCGTTCAGCCAGATGCCGTCCCACCAGCGCATGGTCACCAGGTCGCCGAACCACATGTGGGCGGTCTCGTGGGCGACGACCGAGACGACCCGCTGGAGCTCGGCTTGGGAGGCGCGCTCGGGGTCGACGAGGAGGGCAGCCTCCCGGTAGGTGACCAAGCCCAGGTTCTCCATGGCCCCGGCGGCGAAGTCGGGCACGGCTATGTGGTCCAGCTTGTCCCCGGGGTAGGGCATGTCGAAATAGCCCCGGAGGAAAGAAAGGGCGTGAGCGGCTGCCTCCTCGGCCAGTCCCCGCAGGGCGCCGCGGCCGGGCACCGAGCCGATGCGCAGCGGCACGCCGTCCACCATCTTCGGGCTGGTCAGCTCGAACGGCCCGACCGCCATGGCCACCAGGTAGGTGGACATCTTGACGGTGTCGGCGAACGTGGTCCGGCGCTTGCCGTTGCCCAGGCTCTCGCTGGAGATCTCCTGAGCGTTGGACAGCGCCGTCAGCCCCTCGTCGGCAATGAGCGTGACCCCGAAGGTCGCCTTCAGGTCGGGCTCGTCCCAGCAGGGGAAGGCCCGCCGGGCTTCGGTGGACTCGAAGTGGGTGGCCGCCACCCAACCTGAGCTCCCGTCCGGGGAGCGCCACCGGCTGCGGTAGAAGCCCCGCAGGAGGTCGTTCAGCTTCCCGGAGAAACGCAGGTGGAGCTGGTAGCGCCCCGGCTCGAGGGGGGAGCGGAGGCTGAGCACGGCTTGCTCTTCTTCGGGCCGGTAGGAGACCGCGGCTTCCTGCTCGTCGCCCTCGTGCGCGCTGGCCCGGGCTTCGCTGATGTCCAGTTCGGCCGCGTTCAGGACGACCTGGCTGGTAGAGGCCAGCACGCGGACGTCGACCGTCGCCTCGCCCCGGAAGGACGCGCTGGCCAGGTCGGGCTCGAAGACCAAGGCGTAGTGCTCGGGTAGGACATCCCTGGGCAAACGGTAAGGGGGGCGCTCGCTCACGCCGACACCCTACGGCCCGTTGGCCCCGCTCCGCCAGCAGGGGTGGGTACCCCTAGCTCGGCTCCTCGTCGGGTTCGGGCGGGGGTAGGTAATCGAGGTCCAAGTCGGCCAGGCGCACCAAGGTCGAGGCCACCCACGCTCCCAGGGACGACAGCGTTGCCTCCGTGACCGCCCTCAGCTGGCGGGTTGTCGCCGCCCGGGAGCGCTGGCCGTCGCCGGAGCTGAGCTTGCGGGTGCCCCAAGCCGGCAGAGCCGTGCCATCGGGCAGCTCGCCGGCCCACGGTTCGCCTCCTTCGTGGGCGGTGGCTTCGGCCGGTAGCCGGTAGCCGCCCTCGTAAGCGACCTCCACCGCGAACTCGGCCGGCCCCCCCTCTTCCTCGTAGGCTTCCTCCACCACCGGCGCCGACCGGGCCAGGCTGTCGCCGCCGATGCTGGGGCCGTCGGGCGGGAGGGCGGACAGGACCTTGCCCAGGGCGGGCCGGCTGGCCAGGCGCTGGGCCCGGAACACGACCTCGATGCCTATCTCCGGGGGATCCTCGACCGGCTCGCCGAGGGCCAGGGCCCGCCAGGCGGACTGGCTCCAGGTCGGCCAGTCGAGGCTGACGTCGGCGCTCACCCGGGGCGGGTCGCCGTCCCCGGGCAGGCTCACGGAGGTCTCCCAGGCCAGGTCCCCGGTCAGCAGGTCGGAGGTGAGGTGGTCGTCCTGGGCCGCCCGGTCGAGCAGGCTCTGGTCCAGGGCCGCCCGCAGCGCCCCGACCGTGTCCAAGAACAGGTGGTCAAGCATCAACCTCGGCCTCTTCACCGACAGTACCTCAGCCGCCGGGCCTGATGGCCCCGGCTCCCGCCTGTAGCCTCGGCTCGTGGAACGCATCGGCCTGGTGGGCTTGCCCAACTCCGGCAAGTCCAGCCTCTTCAACGCCCTGACCGGAGGCTCGGCCCTGGTCGCCAGCCACCCCTTTTCGACCACCGAGACGAGCGTGGGCGTGGCCCTGGTCCCTGACCACCGCCTCGACGCCCTGGCCAAGATGAGCGCCTCCCGCAAGGTGGTCCACGCCGGGGTGGAATGGGTGGACATCGCCGGGCTGGTCGCGGGGTCGGCTTCCGGGGAGGGCTTGGGCAACCGGTTCCTGGCCGGTATCCGGGAGGCGGACGCCATCTGCCTCGTGCTGCGGGCCTTCGAGGACACCGCCGTGGCCGGCGGGGCCGACCCCCTCGAGGACCTGGGCGTGCTGGAGCTGGAGCTGGTGCTGGCCGACCTGGCCAGCGTGGAGGGCCAGCTGGAGCGCCGCCGCAAGGCGGCCAAGGCCGACCGGTCCCTGGAGGGCCAGGTGACGGCCCTCGAGGCGGTGCAGCGGTGCCTGGCCGAGGGGGTGCCCGTGTACCGCAGCTCCCTGGCGGCCGAGCAGCGGGAGGCGTTGAAGCCGTTCTTCCTGCTCACCAACAAGCCGGTCCTGGCCGTGGTAAACCTGGGCGAGGACGCACTGGCGGACGAGGCCCGCCTGGCTGAGGCCGTGTCCCACGAGCTGGGGGGCTCGGCTGAGGTGCTCGGGGTGAGCGTCAAGCTGGAGGCCGAGGCGGCCCAGCTGCCGGCCGCCGAGCGGGCCGAGCTGCTGGAAGGGCTCGGGTTGGGCGAGGGGGCGCTAGCCCGGGTGGCCCGAGCCGCCTACCGGCTGCTCGGGCGGCGGACCTTTTTCACCACCGGGGAGAAAGAGAGCCGGGCCTGGACCTTCAGGGCCGGTGCCAAGGCCCCCGAGTGCGCCGGGGTGATCCACTCCGACTTGCAACGGGGCTTCATCCGGGCCGAAGTGGTCCACTGGGACGAGCTGCTGGCCCACGGGTCCTGGGCGGCGGCCCGGGAGGCGGGC
>JAJPKN010000008.1 GCA_021323695.1 Actinomycetota bacterium
CGAAGCTCCGAGACCGCTGGCTTGGGGGCCGTTCGCGATTTGCGCCGCCAGCTCGCCTTGGCCGAGCAGTTGCAGCGCCCCGGCCACGGCCACCCGGCGCTCGTCGGCCATGCCCTCAGGCCAGTGCCGCCAGGTCCTGACGGCCCGCCAGGGTCGACAGGCGCCCGGCTTCTGGCTCGAGGCGCCGGCGGAAGTCGTCGTGGGCGGCCACGGCGGCGTAGTACGCGCAGCGGCGCTTGGCCAGGCGGTCGGAGATCTGCTGTTGGGGCAGGAGCTCGGGGTCGAGCTGGGCATTGATGGCGTCTTTCAGGAGGGCTAGGGCCTCGGCCCTCATCTGTGATATGCGGGAGTCGGTGACGCCCAGTTCCTCGGCGAGCACCTGCATGGGCAGCTCTTCGAAGAAGTAGCCCACCACCACCCGGCGCAGCCTCTCGGGCAGGTTGGCGACCGCCGCCACCATGTAGGCCCGCCGTTCGTTGTCCAAGACGGTGTCGTCGGGGCCGGCGTCCGAGCCGACCAGGATGACCTCCTCGGCGTTGCCGTCCAAGTTGACAGCCTCGAAGTTGAGCACCAGCGCCCGGTGGACGTCCCCGTCCAGGGACTGCAGGTCCTCCTGGCTCATGCCCATGGCCTGGGCTACCTCCGAGCGCGTCGGCTGGTGGCCGAGCTTGGCGGTCAGCTGTTCAGTCACCGCTGCCACGCTGCGGGCCTTGGCGCGCACCGACCGGCTGGCCCAGTCGCGGGCCCGCAGCTCGTCGAGCAGTGCTCCCCGTACCCGTGAAGATGCGTAGCGCTGGAAAGAGATCCCCCGTCCGGGGTCATAGGTGCGCGCGGCCTGGGCCAGGCCGGCCAAGGCGGCCGACTCCAAGTCGTCCCGGCCCACATGGCGGGGGACGCGGCCGGCCATCTCGGAGACCATGTAGTGGACGAGCGGCAGGTGGGTGCGCACCAGTTCCTCTTCCAAGGCAACCCTGTCCTTGGCTGCCGCAGTCACCTTGGTAACGCTGTGCCTTGTGCCCTCGTCGCTGGCGCCACCATCCGCTGTGCCACCCTCGGCGCGGGCAGAAGGTTGGCGGCCAGTGCTACTACCAGCACCGCCTTGGGAGAGGGGGCCACTGTAACCACTTTCGGCGCGGAGGTAAGCCACCTCAGTTGCCTCGGCACGGGCCGGCGGGCAGCTGGATCGGCCGAGCGGGTGAACGCGATGCCTACCCTTAGCCCGTTTTAGCTATCACTTCGTAGGCCCTATTTACTAGTTATGTAAGCCCTTCCTGACTGCTCACCCCACGCAGCGTGGGCGAATGTGCCCGGGATATTGGTGCTGAGAGTGTTGATTACGCTACACTGGGGGTTGGGCCACCGTGCGCGGACGTCATTGGAGAAGGAGCGCTGATGCCTGAGACGTCTTGGAAAGGGGCTACGAACGGCGAAAAGGCCGTAACCTACGGCCACCGAGGGCGCGCCGGCCGAGCGGCCGCCAGCCGCTTGTCGGGCCGGGCGCCCGAAGCCGTCTCCCCAATGTCGCTCCGAACGGCGGGCCCGGGCGGCGCCAGTACCGCGACGGTCCTGGTCGACCCGCTGCCGCTGTTCCGGGCCGGGGCCCGGGCGGCGCTGGCCAGCCGGCGCTTGGCCGTGGTGGGGGAGGCTGACGGGGTGGCCGAAGGGGTGGAGCTCGCCCGCCATAGCCAGGCGCGGGTCCTCGTGCTTGGCGGTGCCCCGGTCAGGGAGGTGGCCGAGGCCGCTTCCTGCCTCCCGGGCTGCGCCGTTGTGGCGCTGCTGGCCCAGGCCAGCCGGCCCGAGCTGGTAGAGCTGCTGGACGCCGGCGTGGCCGGCTTAGCCCTGCGCTCGTTGCAGGCGGACGAGCTGGTCTCAGCCGTGGAGGCGGTGGCGGCCGGTGCACGCTCGGTGGAGCCGGTGCTGGTCCCCCTGCTGGCGGGGTTTGGCGACGCCCAGGGCAACGGCCATGCGCCTTTGGGCAACGGCCAGTCGCCCTCGGGCAAGGGGGCTGGGGCCGGTGCCCCGCCCGGCCCGCTCCTCACGTCCAAGGAAAGGCTGGTGCTCGCCCAGCTGGCCCGGGGCTCGTCCAACAACCAGATAGCCCAGGCGTTGTACGTGACGCCGGCCACGGTCAAGACCCACCTGGCCCACATCTATGCCAAGCTCGGTGCTACCAGCCGCCACCAGGCCTTGACCCGGGCCCTCGAGCTGGGGATGTTGCCCTGAGCCAACCTGCTCAGGTAGGCGGTGGGCCTTCCGATTAGTTGGTGTGGCCCTTGGTGCACCAGCCGAGCAGGCTTTGAACGACGTCTCCACGGTCTTGTGGAGGGAGAGGCAACTGCTCGAACTGCTGGTCTTCAAGCTCGAGGAAGAGCAGCTCATCCTGACGGCAGCCAAGGCCCGATGGGTGAACCACGCCTCCCGTGAGGTGGAGATCGTGCTCGACCAGTTGCGGGCGGCCGAGCTGCTGCGGGCGGTCAAGGTCGAAGCCGCTGCCACCCAGTTGGGGTTGCCCAGCTACCCTGGCCTGCGCAGCTTGGGCCAGGCCAGCCCCGAGCCTTGGGCGACCATCTTTGCCAAGCACCGGCAGGCCTTCTTGGAGCTCACCCAAGAGGTCCGTGACCTGTCCGAACGCAACCACCACCTGTTGGCCAAGGGCAGGGACGCAGCCAAGGAGGCGTTGTCGTGGTTGACCGGCAAGGGCTCGCCCCCGGCTCAGGCCTACACAGCAGCGGGCGTCCCGTCCCCTGCCCCTGCTGGCCACCTGCTGGTGAACGAGGCCATCTAGGGGCTGGCCACCGTTCACATGAGAACCCTGGCCAGCGTCCACATGAGAACTGAGGTGAACTGATTGAGCGACTTTTCTGACCTTGGGGTTGGGCTCTCGGGCCTCGAAGCAGCCCAGGTCGGCCTGGACACCGTGGGCCAGAACGTGGCCAACGCCAGCACGCCCGGGTACGTGGACGAACGGGCCCAGCTGGGGGCCGTAGGCTCGGTGCAGTACCCAGGCTTCGACCAGAGCGCGTCGAAGTTGCCGGGCGACGGCGTGGAGGTGGAAGGCATACTGCGCCTCGACAACACCTACCTGCAGACGCGCAGTTACACCGAGCAGGGCTACCAGGGTGCCCTGAGCGCGCAGCAAAGCGGCCTCCAGGCTGTCCAGCAGATCTTCCCTGAGCCATCGAGCAACGGCATCTCCAGCCAGCTGACCAAGTTCTGGCAGGACTGGTCGACCCTGGCCAGCAACCCGGCCGACGGCCCGACCCGTTCCATGCTCGTGGAGGACGCCACCACCTTGGCATCGTCCCTCAACCAGGCGTCCAGGAGCCTGGCGACGGTGGGCCAGCAGACCCTGCAGGAGCTGGGCGCCACGCTGCAGCAGGTGAACACCACTGCCAGCCAGGTAGCCGCCTTGAACCAGTCCATACTGCAGGGGACGGCTGGGCGAGGGACGGTCGGCAATGCCAGCGTGAACGAGCTCGAGGACCAGCGTGACCAGCTGGTGTCGCAACTTTCGAGCCAGCTGGGCCTGCGGGTGACCTACAACAACGACGGCACCGTCAACATCTACGCCGGGAGCGAGGCCCTCGTCTGGGGTAACAGCTCCCAGCAGCTTTCCTTGTCGAGCAGCGGGCCGCCCTACTCGCTCGTGTGGAGCAATGACGGCAGCTCCTTCCAGCCGACGAGCGGGGGGCTGGCCGGGATGCTGACCACCCTCAACCAGTACCTGCCCACTTACCAGCAGGGCTTGGACCAGGTGGCCCAGAGCCTGATGGGCTCGGTGAACGAGCTGATGAGCACCGGCTACGACCTCTACGGCAACCCGGGCGCCCCTTTCTTCTTGGGGACCGGGGCCTCTGACATACAGGTCAACCCGGCGGTCGCGGCTGACCCGGGGAAGATAGCAGCAGCAGCGTCCCCTGTGCCGGCAGGCTCGGGGGCTACCAACGAGGACGGGACGGTCGCGGCCCAGGTGGGCGAGCTGCCCAACAGTTCCCAGGTGACGTTGTTGGAGCCGGCTGGTGGGTGGGCTTCAGGTGGGTCGGCTTCAGCGTGGGGCACCGGTAGCACCACTGTGACCGGCACGGAGGCGGACGTCGCCTACAACCAGTTGGTGAGCGGCATAGCGCAGGCGACGGCGTCAGTCAACAGCCAGCTGACTGCTCAGCAGGCGGTGACCACCAACGTCAATGCCGCCTTGCAGTCGGCCACGGGGGTGAACACCGACGAGGAGCTGACGAACATGGTCATGTACCAGAACGCCTATGACGCCTCGGCCAAGTTCATCAGCACCGTGGACGCCACCCTGCAGTCCTTGGTCCAGATGGTCAACGGGTAGCAGCTATGTCAGACCTCTCCCGAGTCACCCAACAGAGCGCCTCGATGCTGATGGTGGCCGACCTGGAGTCCTCCCTGGCCAACCTCACCACCCTCCAGCAGGAGGCGGCCACCGGCAAGGCCCTGAACCAGCCCTCTGACAACCCCGCCGGCACGGCTGAGGTGCTGGCCCTGAACGCTCAGATAGGGCGGTTCCAGCAGTACGCGGCCAACGCATCCGATGGCCAGGCCTGGCTCAACACGGCGGACAGCGCCCTGGGCTCGGTGGTGAAGGCGCTCAACCAGGTGCAGGCCGACGTGGTCTCCGGGGCCAACTCCAGTGCCCAGGACACCACCGGGCTCCAGGCCCTCGCCCAGCAGGTGCTGGTCATCAAGCAACAGGTCCTGGGGCTCGCGGCTACGACGTACAACAACCGGTACATCTTCTCCGGCACCTATGGGACCAACCCCTACCCTCAGGGCAGCGCGAGCGGCGTCAGCGACCCCAACAGCCCCTCATACGACCCGGCAGCGGCCTACGCCTATGCCGGCAGCACCACGCCCGTCACCCGCGTGGTGGCGCCTGGCCAGACGACCGACGTCAGCCTCACCGGCGACCAGGTGTTCGGCAGTGGGGCCTCCAGCGTGTTCGCCCTCCTGGACACGATCTCCAAGGACCTGGCCAGCGGCAACTCTGCCGCCCTGTCCGGGACCGACCTGAGCCAGCTCAAGGCGGCAATGAACACCGTCATCCAGGCCCAAGGCGACGTCGGGGCGTTGGGGGCCGGCATCGCCAGCGCCCAGGCCAACGCCACCAACGCGGTGCAATCGCTCCAGGCCCAGGTGGCGGACATCAGCGACGCCGACGAAGCCAAGGTGGCCACGGAGCTCAACCTGGCCATGACCTCCTACCAGGTGGCACTGGCTACCACCGCCCGGGTCATCCAGCCTTCCCTGGTGAACTTCCTCCAATGAGCCTCGCCGGGACGTCCCCTCTGCGACCTGTAGCTGCACCAGGACCGGCGGGCATCTCGGAGCTGCACTTCGCCGCCGGCATCCCTGGCTTCCCCGAGGCCAGGCACTTCAGCCTCCGCCGCTGGGGGCCGGAGGAGGCGAGCCCCTTTTGCCTGCTTGACTGCCGGGACGTGACCGGGCTGCGCTTCGTGGCCGTTGGGCCCGGGGTGTTCTTCCCTTGGTACCAGCCAAGCTTCGGGGCCGAGGTGTACCAGGCGATCGATGCCGCCGGCCCCGAGGAGCTGGTCGTGCTGGTCATCTTGACCCTGCGTCCCCGGCCCGAGGACACTACCGCCAACCTCCTGGGCCCGGTGGTGGTGAACGCCCGCACCGGCCAGGCCGTCCAGGCGGTGCTGTCCGGTTCGGGCTACGAAGCCCAGGTGCCCCTGCGGCCGCGGTCCTGAGCTGAGGGGCCCGTCCGCATTGGCCGTCGCGGCCCGGGGTGGCCCAGGTGCCCCTGCGCCCTGGGCCTGATGAGCTGCTGGCGTTGGGGCCGACGGGCCTGAAAGCGCGCCCCTAGCCACCCCTAGCCGGCTAGGCTCCCCGGCATCGCCCACGGAAGGAGCGAGCAGTGCTCGTATTGACGAGGCATGCCCATCAGAGCATCGTGATCGGCCATGACGTGGTGGTTACCGTCCTGGAGGTGAGGGGGGACCAGGTCAGGCTGGGGATCACCGCCCCCAAGCACGTGCAGGTCCACCGTGAAGAGGTGTTCGTGGCGTTGAGCGCAGCCAACCGCCAGGCCGCGACCTCGGCAGCTTCTGCCGCCGAGCTCGAGGTGCTGGGCGAGCTGCACGAGCGGCCCGGGGAGCCAGAGAAGGTCCCGGGGCCCGAGGGCCCTTCACGGCAAGCCTTGGGCCCGGTATCATAGTGACCCGAGGCCAGGGGAATTAGCTGGTGGAAAGGACCTGCCCAAGACCTTGTGCCCGTGAGGGAGCCGGGCGCTGTTCAGGACTACCCGGTAGGAGCCTCGCGCGGGGCCTGCATGGACTAAGGACGATGGACTAAGTGCCGAACAATCACGCTGCTCAGCCTGAGGAGGACTTGGTCCGCCTTTACCTGAACGACATCGGCAAGCACTCCTTGCTGACCAAGGACGACGAGGCGCGCTTGGCCCAGGCCATAGAGGCCGGCCGGGCGGCTCGGGCGGAAATGAACTGCGGCAAGCCGTTGACCGTGCCCCGCAAGCGGGAGCTGCGGCGGGCCATCCGCGAAGGCGACGAAGCCGCCGAGACCTTCGTCAAGGCCAACCTGCGCCTGGTCGTGTCCATCGCCAAGAAGTACCAGGCGGCCGAGCTCCCGCTGCTTGACCTGGTCCAAGAGGGCAACCTTGGGCTCATGCACGCGGTGGAGAAGTTCGACTGGCGCAAGGGCTTCAAGTTCTCCACTTACGCGACATGGTGGATCCGCCAGGCCATCACTCGGGGCATTGCCAACACCGGCCGCACCGTGCGCTTGCCGGTGCACGCCGGGGACCTGCTGACCAGGGTGACCAAGGCCCGTGGCCGGCTCGAGGGCCAGCTCGGCCGTCGGCCTACCTCGGCTGAGCTGGCCAATGACCTGGAGCTGGAAGAGGAAAAGGTCATCGAGATCCTCCGCCATGCGGCCGAGCCGCTGTCCCTGTCCGAGCCGCTGCGCGAGGACGGCGATGCCGAGCTGGGCGATGTGGTCGAGGACCGTTCGGCCGTGTCCCCTTTCGAGGCGGCGGCCGCTTCGCTGCTGTCGGGCGAAGTGAGCAAGATGCTGGTGGCCTTGGACGAAAGAGAAAGGGAGATCCTACGGTTGCGCTTCGGTTTGGACCGGGGCGAACCGCGGACCCTCGACGAGGTCGGGGAGCACTTCAACCTGACGCGCGAACGCATCCGCCAGATCGAAGCGCGTGCTATGTCCAAGCTGCGGCACCCGTCGACTGACCGAGGTGCCCGGGAGCTATTGACCACCTGAGCCGTTGGCTCCCCAAGGCAGCTCACGCACCGGCGAAGGGCCGGCTGAAGTGCGCTGGCAGGCGGGCCAGGACGAAGCTGAACAGCAACCGACGGTCGGTAGTGACCAGCACGATCGCCGCCTTCCCAGAAGTGCCGGGCGACGAGCCAGCCACTTGGCCCGCCGCGAACGTACCGGTGAAGGCGAACGCGCAGACCCTGCTGCCTGCTCTAACTGTCACGAGGGTGGTGCCGTGGGGGCTGTGCGGGTAGCGACGCTCGACGAGCCGCTCGAACGCCCGCGGCTCTACCAGCCGCACGCCCTGGAAGTGGTAGTCACGGTCGGGTGAGTTGAGGGCCGCCTCGGCGAGGGGGAGCCCTTGGTAACAATCGGCCAGGCCGGTGGGCGGGCTGGGGTGGTGGCACGCGCCCAGCCCGGTCCCGAGCAGGGCCACTACCAGGGCAGTGGCCCAGGCCCGGCCGGCCCAGGCCCGCCCGGTCCGGCCGCGGGCCATCCTCGTGCCCCCGGCCCGCTTGGGGTATGTGTTGGCCTGTTTGCTCATGTCCTCTCTCGTGCCTCGCTGGCTGCCACTGGGCCAGCCCCCGCTGGTGCCTGGCCCCCCGTCGCCCGGGGGAGCCCGGTCCCTACCGCCCCGGGCCGTGCCGAGCGCAGCGCACGGCGCCGCAGACGGGCCAGGCCGAGGTAGCAGCCCGCCCCCAAAGGTAGAGGGGCCCAGAAACTGAACAACCGGTAGAAAAGCACAGCCGCTACCGTTGTAGCCTTACCTCCCCCGAAGGCCACCAAGGCGACCGTCAGGCTACCTTCGACCACTCCCAGGCCCCCCGGTGTTATGGGCAGGAGGGTTGCCAGCTGGCCCGCGCAGTAAGCCAGCAACAGCCCTCGCCAGGGGACCCCTCCCCCCACGGCCAGGAAGGCGAAACCCAGGCAACCGCAGTCCGCCAGCCAGTTGACAGTGGCAGCTAGCGCGGCGCGTGCCCACTCCTGCCGGGTCGGGGCGACCGCCCGCATGCGGTCGAAGCCGGCCCGCAAGGGGCCCATCAGCTGCCCGGGCGGACGCCGGGCCTTCCTTTCCAGCCAGGCGACGGCTCGGGCTGCCGGCCCGTACAGCCGGGCCCGGTTGAGCCAGGCCAGCACTGCCAGCAACGCCAGCAGCACGACCCCGACCACAGCCTCGACCAGGTCGAAGGTGGTGCCAATGGAGGCAGCCAGGGCGAGGGCCACCCCGGCCAGCCCGGCGATGACGGCGAAGGAGACCATGGCGGCCCCCACCACCACCCATCCCGCCAGCACCTCGTCGGCCCCAAGGAACTGGTACTGGCGGAACAAGTAGAGGCCAGCGAAGGCAGCCCCCACGGGCAGGGCTGCTTGCACTGACGAGCTGGCGAAAGTCAAGGCGGTCAACCTGGCCAACGGAGGGTCGATGTCACCCGCCTTCAACATGGCCCGCTGAAGTGCTGCGGCCGCCACGTAAGAGCCGAGCTCGGCGCAGGCGGCCAGCACCAACCAGCCCCAGTGGGGGTTCTCCAAGAAGGTGCTGGCGCCAGAAAGCTCGCTCGACTTACCAGTAAGGACCCAGGCCGCGACACCCACCAGCACCAGGCCGCCCACTAACCGTGCTGGCCCCCAGTAGTGCCGGAGCTTTTGCGGCCAGGCCACCAGGGCATCTTCGCGCCAGTGCCGACAGGGACCTCCTCAGGTGCTCCCAGCCGCAGGTCAGCCAGGCCGTTGCCCACCTGTGCAGGCCACTGCTCCGGCGCCCACGGGGCCCGACAGCGCCCACCGGCCCTGCGGGGCCGCTGCCCCGGCGCCTGCGGGGCCGACGGGCGGGTGCACCCCCTCCATCTTTCAGCGGGCGACCGGTCCTCGGCCCGGGCCCAGGCCGGCCCGGCCGGTCACCGGGGCCCGGTCTGCCAGGTACCCCTGGTCGGCCAGGCGGGCTAGGGAGGCCGCGTCCATGTCCCACCCTGGGCTGCGGGCCCGCTGCCGGGCGCAACGGGCCACGATGCCTTCCCAGCGTGCTCGAGCCGCCTGGCTCAGTGGCCGTGGCCCTGCTGCCCGCAGCATCGCTTCGTCCGGCCAGCCGGTAGCCAGTTCTGCTACGGCCGCCTGCTGCCAGCCGCGCCCTCCTGCCAGGACGAGGCTCCCACGAGCGCTCAAGGTCACCCAGGCACTGTGGACCTCACGAGACAGTCGTCCGAGCTCCAAGGGGTCCCCCAGCACCACCAGGCCGCCCCCAGCCCCCGGCCCAAGCGCAGCCCCCCGCCCGCCCGCCCAGCCCCGCAGGTAGGGGACGGTCGTGGCGTACCCGTACCCGAGGCTGTGCGCGTCGGCGGCCCCGACCTCCGAGCGGCCCACCCGTCCGGGACCTGCCCACTCAACGGTCAGCTTCGACGGCCCCAGGGCCACGACGGTCCCCCAGGTCGCGCTCTTGACCGGCCCGATCCGTCGGAGGGCGAGGACCCGGTCGCCCACCACGAACTCGCGCCCTCCCAGGTAGGCACGCTGTCTGCCTCCGGGCACCGCCGTGCCGCCGGTCGGTCGCACCCTGGCCAGGTGACCTCCGCCCTGGAGGTTTGCCTGGTGGGCGGCCATGTTGAGCGCCTCAGCCTCAGGCGGGCCGTAGGCCACCATCAGGGAAGCGGGCTCGGCCCTCCAGGCGGCCAAGGCGTGAGCCATTGCGTCCGCCCCGGACGAGGCACCCCGTACCACGATGCCGGGCACTGAGGCGGCGGGGTGCTTTGGCCCCAGGGGCCCCGCACCTCGTCCCAGGCCGGCCCCTGCCCGGCTAAGAGGCAGGTCGTGCAGCCCAGGAGGGGACAGCTCCTCCTCCAGCTGTCCCAGGGCTCGGGAAAGGTAGGGGCCTTTGGCGCCCTGCGTACCCCCGACCACCAAGACGAGCTTGCTCCCCTCGGCCCTGGCCTGGTCGACCAGTTGAGCGAGGGCCCGAGGGCTTAAGTTGTCGGCTGAGTCCACCACCAGTACCCGCCGGCCGACCCGGGAGCTGCTTGCCGGGGCTGAGCGGCCAGGTAGTTGGAGCGAGGTCAAGGCTCGCCAGCGGCGGGCCTCCAGGTCGGTCGGGCATGTCACTTCGACGGTGGTGCCGGCCGCCTGCCAGACGGCGCGAGCAGCGTCGATGCACGCGGCTTGGGCGAGCCAGGGGGCGCTCGGCACCACCGCCACCCCTTCTGGGCCGCATGCGAGCCACCTGGCCGCCGCGGCCACAGGCCCGTCGTAGCCGAGGCAGGCCAGTTGTTGCTCGGCCAGGGCCGGGCCTACCTGGGCGAGGTGCGCCGACCGGGCTTCCTGGGCAACGGCCACGACGTGGCGGTCAAGGGCGCGGGCGTGGGCAGTTGTCCACAGCGCCGGCCCCACCCGGTCCGCCTCCTGGCACCACGCACGCGCCCAGGCGGCGGCGGCCTGCACACCTAAGAACGCGTTGGCCTCTGCCAACGCCACCAGCGCGTCTGGCTCGCTGAAGGCTGAGGCGCGGGCGGCCAAGGCCTCTACCACGGGGCCTGCAACCGGGGGAGGCCCGGGCAGGGCCGGCCGGGCGGCCGCCTCTCGGGCCACTTTTTCAGAGCTCTCAGCGTCCCACATGGCCTTGAGACGAGACGGTGCGGCAGACCGGGTGGCCCCCTGGGACACCCGGGTACTGGAGCTGGAAGCTGACCCGAACGACCGTGCCCTCGCCCACACCGCGCGGGAGCGAGAACTTGCCGCCCCGAGCACTTCGCTGGGTACGGCCGCCACTTCTCCCAGCCCCCCCGGCGACAGCCGCCAGTCAAAACACAGCCCGGCCTGGCGCAGCCGTTCCCGAAGGGCCAGCTGGAACCCTGCCCCCAACGCCTCTCGCCAGTGCCACAGTGGGCCAGGCACCAGGCAGCCCCACCGAGCCTCGCCGTCCCAGGCCAGGTTGGCCACCACGACATGGGTGTGAAGGTGGGGGTCGCCGGCGTTGCTCTCCCAGTGCTCGAAACCGGCGGCGACCATCGTCCCGGGGACCTCTGCCCTGTCCCTGCGCAGCCAGACTGCGCGCTCCTCGGCCAGCTCAACCGTGTCCCGGACCGCCTGGCGATGAGCGTCCCGCACTAGCTGGGCCCGGTCCGGGCTGAGGGTGGCTGCGAGCAGGGAGACCGACTTGGGGGCAGCCAGCACGAAGTCCCAGCCTTGGCGGCGGCGAAGAGCCGGCCGGGCCGTGAGCGCGCTGCCATCGGGGCCCCGGCCCAGCAGGGCCTGGCGCAGCGAGCTCACCTCGATCGTGCCTACCAGCCCCAGGTGCCCCGCGCCGCGGCCCATCCAGGTGCTGTGCCGGGTGCCACGCTGCCAGTAGGGCAAGCTCGTCACCGAGACGGGTCGTACAATCAACATGAGTTGAAAAGCTATCAGAAGTATGGAAAGATATCTAAAGAGCTGGCCCGGCTCTCAGGCCTCGGGCAGCAGTCGGGGACGGGTCAGCTCCCCTCGGCGTGACCGCCTCCCCTCGGCGTGACCGCCTCCCCTCGGCGTGACCGCCTCCCCTCGGCGTGACCGCCTCCCCTCGGCGTGACCGCCTCCCCTCGGCG
>JAJPKN010000043.1 GCA_021323695.1 Actinomycetota bacterium
AGGAGCTGTCACAGGCCAAGGCCGTGGCCACCGACATGTGGGGGCCGTAGCTGAGCTCGGCCCGCTCACATGTGCCCGAACCCGAGGACAAGGCCGTCTTCGACCGGCCCCGCACAATGGGGCACATGGGTACCGCCCTCGGCGGCGTGGACAAGCCCGAGCACCGGGCCCTTAGTTAGCAGACGGCTTGGATGTCGCGGCCCTCTGAGAAGCAGGGAGGGGCCCCCCACCGGAAGGAAGGTGCCCACTGGTCCGAGTCACTCGTTCTTGCCAACAGCCCGCGACCCGACCTCCGGTGGAGGAGTCACAAAGGCGCACCGCGGGCCAGAGGCGCCGCTTAGCTTCGTGTCGACCGTAGCCAGCGGGGCACCCAGTGACTCGGCGAGGGCCACGTACCAAGCGTCGTAAGCCGTGATGTTCTCGCGAAGCTCCCAGACGCGCCCCGCGAAAGGCCCGTAGCCGAACAGTTGCACCCGTAGCTCCAGCAGGTCAGCATGAGCCAGAGAGGCTGCGTCGGCAGAGATCTCGCCCGCCAGGCTCGCACGGCGAAAGATGTTAGCCGCCTCCACCGGCATCAAATGGGGCGCCGCCAGGTGGTCGCTGCCCAGGAGCTGGTCTGCCCACGTACCCACGGGGCCGCTGTCCACGAGCGCCGCTACCACCACCCCCGAGTCGACCACAAGGGCCATCAGCGACGGTCCGCGTCCCGGTGCGCCAGGACCGAGCTGACCGAGAGCTTGCTACCGGTACGCCTCTTGCGCTCGCGTACCCGGGCCAGTAGAGCGTCCGGGTCAGGCCGGCGAGCAAGCTCGATCAGCTGTAGGCGCAAGTACTCCTGCAGCGAACGCCCGCCGAGCGCGGCACGAGCCGCGAGCTCGTCTCGCGTCTCATCGGGCACATCTCTAATCGTTATAGCAGCCACAACAGCATTATACTGCTGATAGCAGTATAATGCATCAATGCCGGCTCAAGCCAGGTGGCGGTCCCGTCGGCGCCCATCGAGCGGCCGACGTCGGCGGCCCGATTGCTTGCGGGGCCGGCCCCGGCGAGGCTTTGGGGCCGCAGGGGCAGCGGCCATGGGGCAGTGGCCACGGGCCGGTGCCTCGCAGCGGGCCAAGTAGCCCTCCAAGGCCCGACGAGGACCAAGGCGCTGGGTGCCGCCCAGGCCTTTGCCGACGCCTTCTCGGGCTTCCCCAAGGCCACGGCCGAGGTCATACACGACCTCGGCACCCTCCTCGCCTTCTACGACTCCGGAGGGGGACCACCGCCGCGTCGGCTACCCCGGTGACCGAGATGGCCCGCTCCTCCGCCGCCCCCGGCCAGGTCCCGCCCTGGCCTGCTCCACCCCCGCCTGCCGCTGCTCGAGCTGCTGGTCCACCACCACCTCGGGACTGTCCCCGGCCTGCGCAACCTGCGACACCGGGGCACGCGGGTCCCCGCGACAGAGCCTGGCCATGGAGGTCTCCGACAGGTAGTGGCGCTCGGACACAGCCCACTCGTCGTGCCCCGGCGGCTCCGGTGCCGACGCGACGAGGGCGGCGCTGGCGACCGGCCGGGCCTGGTGGCTGGCTTTCTGCGGGACCAGGCTGGGCTGGCACCGTCGGGGACCGACGCCATCCTGCGCAGCGCCCGGCGGTCGCTGGGCGCCGTCGGCAACTAACTGGATGGTCCGATCACCTGCGGGTACTGCGAGTGCTTCAGATGTTGCGAATAACTGCCGATCCTCTGTACCCTGGAAGCTAGAGGATGCTGTAGCACAACGTTTCGGAAGGTGAACTAGCTGTGACCACGACCCTGAGGAGGTACACGGGGCCAGTCCTCCTCGACGAAAAGGACATAGACGCAGCTGCCCAGGCTGCTCATGCACTGCGGACAGCGCTTGGTGCACGGCTAGCTGGGCCGGAGTTGGTCCGTCTGCTCATAGAGGAGGGCAACGAACGGCGTGAGGCCATGCTCCCGGCCGCAGCAGCCCAATTGCTCGCCGATATGCTTACCGAGCTGGCCAGGGGAAATGCCGTGAGCCTTGTCCCGCTAAGCGCCGAGCTCACGACCCAACAGGCTGCCGACATCCTGGGGGTGTCTCGGCCTTACTTGATCAACCTGTTGGACCGGCACCTCATCAAGTACAGGCGCGTGGGCAACCGCCGCCGTATCCCTGTGGCAGACCTCCTCGGCTACCGAGAGCGGTCGGACATGGAGAGCCGAGCCGCCGCCGATGAACTGACCCGGCAAGCAGACGAGCTGGGCATGGGCTACGAAGGCTGAGAGGTCTCGGCCGGGTGCTGTTCACAGTCATTTACGACGCTTGCGTCCTGTACCCGGCCCCCCTCCGTGACCTCCTGATCCGTTTGGCACAAAAGAGGCTTTTCCAAGCGCGATGGACTGACCAGATACTCAATGAGGCTTTCGGCTCGATCAGGGAGGGCCGACCGGACCTAACGGACGAGCAGCTTGGTCGCACTCGCGACCTGATGTGCAAGGCGGTACCCGACTGCCTAGTGACGGGCTACGAAAGCCTAGTCGAGGCACTTCGGCTCCCTGACCCCAGCGACAGGCATGTCCTCGCTGCTGCCATCCGTAGCGGGGCACAGACGATCGTCACCACGAACCTGAAGCACTTCCCTGCTCAAGCGTTGAGCCCCTACGACGTCGAGGCCCAGCACCCGGACACCTTCGTGCGCGACCTTGTCGAGCTCCGGAGCGGTGCCGTCGTGACGGTGGTCCATGAGCAGCGACAACAGCTTGTGCGCCACCCAAAGACGCTCCCCGAGCTGCTCAACACCTTGGAGCGCCAGGGACTTGTGCAGACCGTGTCGCTACTCCGGGAGCTACTTCTCAACGAGTAGCTACGAGCCATTGTCATCTATGAAGGAGCGCCAGATGTCAAGAGCGCCGGGCGAGATTTCTCGTCCGGCACCGCTGCTCGGGGTCGCTCCAGATCTTGAGAACGGGCACGTCGATGTCCTCAGCCTCTTATGGCTGAGAGGACGAGGGCGGTCAAGCCCGGCCGTAGGCCGCCCGTAGGGGAAGGCTTGACGGCCCGGTAGGTCCCATGACTGGATAATGGAAATGGCACCGCCGCTAGGCGGTGCTTGGGCGCCATTGACCGGCGCAGTAGCGGTCTTCTCCGGGTGAGCGTCCTGCTCGGGGGCGTGCCGGGCCTCCCCGGTCGCCGGTCATCTACCCGCCACGCGAGGTGGCATGGAGAGCCTCGGCCGCAGCCAGGAGGGCTCAATCAAAGGGCGACCGCGCCGTGACCGGGGGCCATGACAACCAGCGAGCGCGCTTGCTGGCTGCGCCGGGAGAGGCCTCGTCCGGCCTGGGCCAGGCAACGGACGTGGCCGGCCCGCAGGCCGTAGTAGACGAGGGTGAGGAGCTTCCTGGCCGCAGCCACCCGGCCGATGGGCCGTCCCCGCCGTTCGGCGGCCCGGTGGTGGTGGACGGCGACGACCGTGGGCCCGCGTTGGCGGCCCATGGCTTCGACGGCGGCCCAACGCACTAGCCGGGAGCCCGGCTTGGTCATGTGGCCTCGGTGGGCCGTCGTGCCGGGCTAGGCCTGCCGGGGGGTGAGCCCGGCCCAGCTGCACAGCCGCTCGGGGCCGCCAAAGCGGCTGACGTCGCCAATGCCAACCACGAAGATGGCGGCGAGCACGGGGCCCCGACCCCGGGGGCTTCTTGGGCACCCCGGTAACCAGGGTGCTCGCCCAGGGCTTGGGCGACCAGGCCTTCGAAATGGCTGACCTCGGCGTCGAAGTGCTCGATGAGCTCGGCCAGCTAAGGCACCCGCCAGCGGTAGGCACCACCTAGCCCCGCGGAAGCGAGGAAAGAGCGCCCCTGTGCCCCGAACAGGTTGGTTTCGGGCACCCTCAGGCCCTCCTTCGCCAGCACGGCGTGGACCTGGGCTTTCAGCCCCGAGCGCAGGGCTACGAGCTTGGCCCGGTGGCGGACCAGTTCTCGCAGTTCGCGCAGTCCGGGCGGGGCTATGTAGGGCTCGGCCAGGCGGCCGAGCCGCAACAGGTCCACCAGGTCGGCGGCGTCGCGCTCGTCTTCTCCGAACTACCGAGGTCGGTCCCTCGTCTTCGATGCGCCGGAGCATTCGAACACGGTGCCGCTCAGCCCGGATAGCGCCGCCGCGCAGTCGCCGGCGAGACCTGAAGCTGGGCCGCGATCTCCTGCCAAGATCGGTCCTGCGCTCGAGCATCAGCCACAACTTGGGGCAGGAACGCTCGTCCTTGTCGTAGCAAGCTGACCGAGGCATGCAAGTCGGCCAGGGCGTCCGCCATGCCGTGGACCGGGCAACGGATGCTTGCCAGCTCCATCACGGCCTTGGCGGGAATCCAGGCCGAGTCACCGTCGATGACAGGATGCGCGGGGTAGGTCTGGATCGAGGGGTCACTGATCCAGGGCCAGGTCTCGTCACTGCCTCGCTCTTGCGGTCCGACAGTTCTCACGCGGGCTTCCACAGTGATGGTCGAGTGTGGTCGTGCGGTCACAGGGATCCTCCGATCATTGGCCAGTCGTCGTGGAACCGGCCGCTTGCGCAAACGTGGGGGTCCCGACCGAGACCGCGGTCGCGCGGCGTTCGGCGATCAGGTCCATCTGCGCGAGCTTCTGACGAGCGCCATCGAGGCTGACCCGTAAGCCCTCTGCCTCTCCGAGCCAGCCGTTGGCCTCGGCCTCGTCGGTGCGGACGATCAGGTTGTCGCGTATCTCGACGAGGCGTGGTCGCTCGGCAGGGTCGGGACGGAGCAGCGGGCAGCGCAGACAGCTGTGCGCGTGGATGCATGGCGTCGCATAGGAACGTCCGCACTCCCCGAGCGCCACCTTGCGCCGGGCGAAGTGGCCGAGGAACTCCTTCCACTCTTCGTCGGTCGGCATCCGGTACTCTTCGGAGGGTCGCAGGGCTCTTCGGCGGGCGATGAACGCGCGATGGCCGGCGATCACCTCTTCGGGGTAGACAGCCTTGTAGCCCATCGTCGTGTTGATGTCACGGTGGCCGGCGACGAGCTGGGCGATGTGCGGTGGCATCCCGTGCAAGATCGCGTCGGTGATGAACATCCTGCGGAAGTCGTGGAAGGTGTAACGCAGCGTGCGGCCGTCGGGCCCGATCACCCCGATCTTTTCGAGCGCGCGATCGAGGTACTTGCGCAATGCTCTCTCCGAGACCGGGAGGTCCTCGAGGCGACGTCGGGACTGGAACAGCAGCGGTGCCGGCGCGTTATAGACCCGCTCGTTCTTGTCGTAGGCGACGACGAGAGGTATTCGTCCCTCTGCGTTTCGGACCCGTCCCACGATCGCGGCGAGCACGTCGGCGAGCTCAGGGGAGACAACGAGGAGCCGCTCTTGGTCGGTCTTCGACGGCGCGATCTGCAAGAGCGGGACGAGCTCTCCGCCCTTCGGCATCCGGTAATGGATGAGGCTGTGGTGGCTGAGCTCGGTGAGCTCTTCGATCCGCAGCCCGCTGTGGCGGAGCACCTCGACCGTCGCCCAGGTCCAAAAGGCCCGGTGTTCTTCGAAGGTGAGGTCGCGGCGTCTTCCGCCCTCTGGATCCTCGGCCCAGGCTCTCCCGGTCGTCTTCGTCTTCATGACCGGCCGGCGAAGCGTCTCTTCCCCGACGCTGAACGTCTCGCCGTCGCCAGCCGCCTCGGCTGCCGCGAGCATCTCGGCCGCCCGACGCCGCTCGGTCTCTGCGAATCGGACAAGGGTGGGCAGGACCGGGAGACGCAGTTGAGTCCACAGACGTGGTGTACGAGCCGGTGACCGCCGGGGCCGTGAGGTCCTGAGGGTCCACCACTCGCGACGACCACCGCACCAACCTCAGAGAGTCCCGCA
>JAJPKN010000019.1 GCA_021323695.1 Actinomycetota bacterium
CCACCATAAAGCGAGAGCTGACCGACGACGTCGAATGGTCTTCGAAAGAAGAGCTCGAAGCCGCCTTGTTCGAGTATATCGAAATCTACTATAACCGCACTCGATTGTGTTCTACGCTTGACTATATGACCCCCGCCGAGTACGATAGCAATTACTGGCAGGCCGCCCAAGCGGCATAAATCGAGTGACCACTCAACCGGGGGAACCCCACAGGTGGCTAAGATGCTCACGCACCGCTCGTTGACCACGACGTCTGGGACCTACGGGCATCTCAGCACCGCCGACCTGCGGGCCGAGCTGGAACGCGCCGAGGTGGCACGGTGAGCGGCCGCCACGGCGCGGTACCGCACGGGCTCCCCGATCTCGCTGGCGCCCTCGAGGCGCCCTATGACGCCGACAGATCGTCTTCCGACGACCTCGGCACCGCCTCTGGCCCGGGCCGGTCGAGCGTGACCTTTGTGCCGATCTCCCAGCCGTGGTTGCGCCAAGGCGCAAAACTATGGGTCCGGCACCGCTTGGCCCTCAACCACGCGTTCAACACCGTGATCGGTGGGGCGCTGGCGCTCAAGAGGTGAGCGAGGCAATGGTGGGCAAGGGGTGCCAACGCTTCGTCGAGGCTCGCCTCGATGGCCTCTTCGACGACCCCCGGCCGGGCGCTCCGCGGGCGGTCACCGATGACCAGGTCGAGGCCGTGATCGTGAAGACCCTCGAGGAGGAGCCGAAGGACGCGACGCACTGGTCGACCCTTCGATGACAAAGGAGATGGGGATGAGCCGGACGACGATCAACCGGATCTGGAACACCTTCTCCCTCCAGCCTGCTACCCCCCGAGCGGAGATCTCACGACTACGTCCGCCATGGCACGACTAGCCCGCTCGCCGCGCTGGACATGGTGATGGGCAAGGTCATCGGCTCGCTCACGAAGCGCCACCGGGCCAGTGGGCTCGAGCGGTTCCTCGCGAAGGTCGACTAGGAGGCGTCAAACGACCTTGCCGTCTACCTCGTGCTCGACAACCACGCCACCCACAAGACGCCCGAGACCAAGCGCTGGTTGCTGCGCCACCCCGCTCCCACCTGCAGTTCACGCCCACCTCGGGATCGTGCCTCAGCACGGTGGAACGTCGGTTCGGCGAGCTCACCACCAAGAAGATCAAGCGTGGTGCCCACATGAGCGTCGCCGCGCTCGACAAGGACATCCGGGAGCGGGCCAAGCACTGGAGCGAGGACCCTCGACCCTACGCCTGGGTGAAGACGGCCGACCAGGTCCTCGGCTCCCTCGCCCGCTACTGCCGCCGGCTACTGCGAGCGGGTGCCCGCAGCCACCGGGGGAACTAGGTTGTTGCCGTCTTGCCGCCCGCGCGTCCCGAGGGACTGAGGTCTGGGCGACGCGCGGGCAAGGCGGTGCGGTGGTGCTGGTGGGACCCCTGGCAGGTGAGCGTGTGCGTTACGCAGCCGATTTGCGCTGCTCAAACTCCTTGAGCGCCTGCCAAGCCTGGCAACCGTACACCACGGACGGGCCGCCGCCCATCATGATCGCGACGCCTATGGTCTCTGCAACTTCCCCAGGGGTAGCGCCAGCCTCCAGTGCATCGTGGACGTGGAAAGCAATGCACCCGTCACAGCGGACGGTAATGCCGATGGCCAAGGCGAGCAGTTCCTTGACCTTGGAGCTCAGTGCTCCGTTGGCGACCGACGCCGCGTGCAGACGCGAAAAGCCCTCCATGACGCCGGGTGCCTCAGAGCCAAAGTTCCTCATCATCTCGACGACTTGCTCATAGCGTTCCGGGTAGTTGTCAACCATGTTCTTTCGCCTCTTTGCCCTAAGGTACCTCGGTCCCGGGGGGTCGCGCAGCGGCTGGCAAAACGCCACCGACCGGCAACGGGGTGAACATCTTTTTCTGCGGCACACGCTAACACTGTTGCTCCACGATTGGCCTAGGTCATTGGTCCGCGCGGTTATGGCCCTTGAGCACCCAGTAACGGGGGGGCCATCGCCCAGCCGACCTGCCCAGTGCCAAGGTGGCCCTTCAGGCCCGTCACTACCTCAGCCTGCGCCAGCAGGTTCGGCGGCCGAGGTGGGCCCAGGTGCGAGCGAGAGGGCCGCCGACGTCCGCAGAAGGACCGGCCAGGGTGCCCGCCCTTCACCTCACCGGCCAAGGCCGGCTCAGCGTCCTAGGAGGTGAGCTCGAGCTCCTGGCCACTTGGGTGGCCCCAGGACCAGCCAAATGATGAGATGGCGAAAATTCAGTTGCGGTGGCTGCCCGCATGGGCTAGTGTTGCGCACCTAAGGCCATGAGGCAGGCTCGCCGAACGAGCGAGCAGGGGGTGCTTGGAGGTCGTCAGCTCCAAGGCAATGGCTTGAGCAGCGTCACCCAAGCCGTCGCGTCAATAGCTCAACGAGGAGCGGTCGTGCACCCCTATTTAGCCGAGAAGGTCGCCAGCGAGCACAGGAACGACCTCCTGCGAGAGGCTGTGCTCAGGCGTCCGGCAGGAGAAGGCCGGGCCGTGGTGGCGCGGCCCGCCAAGTGGTGGCCCGTGCGTCGCCGCCGTGGCCGCAGCGTGCCGGTCCTGGCTGTGCCGGTTGTCGAACCGCCCGCAGTCCAGTACCCCTGAGCGCGGGCTCAGGCGGCAGGCGGGCCGGCCAGGCCTATAGGATATGGCCAGGCATGGAGTTCCGCACCTGGTACAGGCAGCCGGCGCGCGAGTGGCTCGAGGCGCTGCCGCTCGGCAACGGCCGCCTGGCGGCGATGTTGTGGGGTGGGCACTCCCAGGAGAGAGCTGACCTGAACATAGACACGCTGTGGTCTGGCGGCCCCCGGAGCTTCAAGGTCGAAAATGCGGCTGCCTTGTTGGCCCAGTTGCGCTCGGCCGTGCTCGAGAGGCGAGCGTACGCCGAGGCAGACCAGCTCGCCCTGGGCCTGCAGGGTTCTTTCAACGAGTCTTATCAGCCGCTCGGGTGGCTGACCGTGGGCGTCGAGGGTGGGGAGCCAGTTCGCAACTACGAAAGGTCGCTGGACCTCCAACGGGGCCTAGCCTCGGTCAGGTACCAGGCGGGCGAGAGCTGGTACGAGCGAGAGGCCTTTGTGTCCGCTCCGGACCGGGCGCTCGTGGTGCACTTCAGGGTGCGGGGCCCAGCCCGCCTTGACCTGGTGCTGGACCTGGGGAGCCCCCACCCACATGAGCGGTCCAACGAAGCCCCGGCCCTGGCCTGGTTGGAGGGCAGGGCACCGGTGCACGTTGTGCCGGACTACTGGGACAGGGGCCCGGCCGTTGTCTACGACGAGGGGGCTGGGACGCGCTTCGTCGCCGGCTTGGCGGTGGGCCTGGTGGGCGGTTCGGCTCGCCCGGTAGGCAGTGGCCGGGTGGTGGTGAAAGGGGGCGAGGCAGTCACCGTCCTCGTGACGGCTGCCAGCGGTTACGCTGGCTACGGGGAGGCTTTGGCCGAGGACCGTGACGAGCTCCAGCAGGCCTGCCGGGAGGTCCTTCACCGCCTACTGGCCGACTCTTACGAGGCTGTCAGGGAGAGGCACATAGCTGACCACAGGGAGCTGTTCGACCGGTGCTGGCTACAGCTGGGGCCTCAGCGGGCCACCGAGGCCCCGACGGACGAGAGGCTCCAAGCTGCCCGCGACGGCGTCGCCGACGAAGGCCTGTGCGCTCTCCTGTTCCATTTCGGCCGCTACCTCCTGATGGCTAGCTCCCGTCCCGGCAGCCAGCCCGCCAACCTGCAAGGGGTTTGGAACGCCCAAGTGCGGCCGCCTTGGAGCTGCAACTGGACCACCAACATAAACGTGGAGATGAACTACTGGCCAGCGGAGACAACCAACCTGGCTGAGTGCCACATGCCTCTCATGGAGCTGGTAGCCGACCTGGCAAAGGCCGGGGAGAGCACGGCCGCGGGCCTGTACGGCTGCCGAGGCTGGGTTGCCCACCACAACGTCGACCTTTGGCGCTCGACCTGGCCGACGGGCGACCAGGAAGCGCACCCCTACTGGGTCAACTGGCAGATGGGCGGTGCGTGGTTGTGCCAGCACCTATGGGAGCATTACGCCTTCTCCGAAGACCGCTCGTTCCTCGAGCGGGCCTACCCGGTCATGCGCGCCGCGGCCATCTTCCTGCTGGACTACTTGGTTGAAGGGCCGGGGGGGAGGTTGGTCACCTGCCCGTCCACTTCCCCTGAGAACCGGTTCACCACCGCTGACGGTAGCGAGGCTGCCGTCAGCGCCGCGTCGACCATGGACATGTGGCTGACCCGGGACCTTTTCCGTCACTGCATCGCCGCTTCGCAGGTGCTGGGCGTGGACGAAGCATGGAGAGGGCAGCTGCAGGACGCGCTCGGGAGGCTTTACGTGCCCCAAGTGGCTGCCGACGGCCGCCTGCAGGAATGGTGGGAGGACTTCTCGGAACCTGAGCCCGGGCACCGTCACCTGTCGCACCTGTTCTGCCTGTACCCCGGCGACGAGGTCACGCCCGCCTCGACCCCCGCGCTGGCGTCCGCCGCCCGGCGCTCGCTCGAGCACCGCTTGGCGAACGGCAGCGGTGGGCCAGGTTGGAGCCGCGCCTGGGTGGCTGGGCTGTGGGCACGGCTGGGGGAGGGCTGGTTGGCGGGGGAGAGCCTCCATGCTGTGGTCGAACGCGCCTTGGCCGACAACCTTTTCAGCTCCCCCCACCCCGGCTTGTTCCAGATAGACGCCAACTTTGGCGTTACGGCCGCCATCGCCGAGATGTTGGTCCAGAGCCATACGGGCACTGTGCACCTGCTGCCGGCATTGCCCCCCAGCTGGCCCGAAGGCCAAGTCGCCGGCCTGAGAGCCAGGGGAGGGTTGACGGTCGGCATCAGGTGGGCAGAAGGCCGCGTCCAAGAAGCCTACCTCGAGGTGCCGTCTCCCAGGACGATAAGGCTACGTTGCGCCACTTTGCTCCGTCTCGAGGGCGACCAACCGACGGGTGCCAAGCTGGCCCCTGGCGAAGCACCGGGGGCGACAACCCTCGAAGCCCCCGTCCCCGGCCTCTACACGCTGGCGGGGGAGGCGTAGGCAGCTGGCCGGCGCACTGGGCCAGGCATTGGCGCAGGGCTGCTCACGCGGGCGCCTCAGGGACCAGTGGCCGTTGGCAGCGGGCTGCCCACGTGTGCGGTGACGGCAACGACGGACCGTTGTGAGTAATGGGCCACGGGCCCGGTGAGGTCAACGGTAGCGTGCTGACGGATGTCGGTGGAGGAGGCCCCGATGGCGAACCGGAAGAGGCCTGGTTCCACCACGAACTGCATGGCCTCGTTGTAGAACGCCAGCCGGCTGGGGTGGACCTCGAAGGTCACGCGGGCCTGCTCCCCTGGGCCTAGGGCCACCCGGGTGAAGCCGATGAGGGAGGCCTGTGGCCTGGACACCGAGGCCACCAGGTCGGAAGCGTAAAGTTGGACGACTTCCTCGCCGCCCCGCTCTCCGGTGTTGGCCACGGTGACCCCGATGGTGACGAGCGACGAAGTGTCCGTAGCCTCGACCGTCATGTCCGAATAGCCGAAGGTCGTGTACCCGAGGCCGTGGCCGAAGCTGAACAGAGGTTCGTGGGAGCAGTCGGTGTAATCACCGTAGAAGACGGACTGGCCTCCCAGGGACCGGTGGCTGCTGTAGAGGGGCACCTGCCCGGTGGCCCGTGGGAGCGTGACCGCCAACCGGCCCCCCGGCTCTGCCCGGCCCAGCAACACGTCCGCTATGGCGTCACCTCCCTGCTCACCGAGCGGCCAGGCCACCAGTAGGGCCCCGGCCCGCTTGGCCACCTCGGTCAGTACGTGCGACCTCCCGCTCATCACCACCACCACCGTGGGGGTGCCGGTGGCTGCCACCGCGCTGACCAGTTCTTCCTGCACACCGGTCAACCTGAGGTCAGTCGCATCGCGTGCCTCGCCCACCGTCGAGCTTTCGGACAACCCGGAGCGACCCCCCACCACCACCACAGCGACCTCGGCACGGGCCGCGGCGGCGACCGCCGCCGGCAACCCAGAGCGGTCCTGTCCCTGCAGCTCACAGCCCTTTTCGTAGACCACTTCCACCGAAGGCCCCAAGGCAGCCTCCAGCCCGGCCCGAGGTGTCACGTGGTGCGTGTAGTACTCGCCAGCCTTCAGCGCTCCCTTGCCGTTAGCCAAGAAGATCAGCTCGGCCATTTGGGATTCCGGGGCCCGGTCCCCGGGCGACCTGGGCGCTCGCCTCTGTGCTGGCCCTGTCTCCAGGCGGGCACCAGCCGGCGAGGTCTCCTCTGCTTGCCTGTGGCCGAGGAACAGCTCTTGGTGGGCGGGGTAGTGGTAATCACCCTGCAGTAGCCGCCGGTCGTCGGCGGCCGGCCCGATGACCGCTACCCTCGACAAGTTCCCGTCCAGTGGCAGCACCCCGTCGTTGGCCAGCAGGACGATGCCTTGCACTGCCGCCCGCCGGGCGAGGGCGGCATTGGCGGGGCTGGTGAAGGCACGCTCCACGCGGCCCGCCTCAGCGTACGGGGACTCGAACAACCCCAAGCGGACCTTGGCCGTTAGCACGCGGCGAACGGCTGTGTCGATGACTGCCATGGGGACCTTGCCCGCGGCCACTGCCGCCTTGAGCGGTGCGCCGAAGCAGTCCAAGGCTGGCAGTTCCAAGTCGAGGCCAGCAGTTATGGCCCGTACCGCGGCTTCCGAGGGGTCAGCGGCCACCCGGTGGTAGCTCGTCAACAGGGACACGGCGAAATAGTCGGCCACCACCATCCCCTCGAAGCCGAGCTCGTCTCGGAGCAGCTGCGTCAGGATTGCCGCCGACCCGCTGCCAGGCAACCCGTCGATGCAGCTGTAAGAGCTCATCACGCAGGCCAGCCCGGCCTCCCGGATGGCGGCGGCAAAGGGCTCGGCGTAAACCTCGCGCAGCTCCCTGGGCCCGACTTGCACCGGGGCATGGTTCCTGCCCCCCTCCGACAGGCCGTGGGCCAAGAAGTGCTTACCGGTGGCGAGGACGCCTTGCGACAGGTCCTCGGTCTGCATGCCTCGCACGTAAGCAGCCCCCAGGGCCCCGGCCAGCACGGGGTCCTCACCGTAGGTCTCCTCCAGGCGGCCCCAGCGCGGGTCCCGGGCCACGTCCAAGACGGGAGCGAGGCTGTGGCGGGCGCCCACGGCCAGGAGCTGGTCGCGGATCCGGCCCGCCACCTCACGGACCAGCTCAGGGTCCCAGCTGCAGGCCAAGGCCAGTGCCTGGGGGAACACGGTGGCGCCCCGGGCGCAATAACCAGCCAGCGACTCCTCGTGCACGATGACCGGTACCCCGAGGCGGGTCCGCTCGACCATGAGGCGCTGGATCTGGTTGAACAGCTCACGGCTCTCCGCCGGCTCCAAGCCGGTTGTGGCGCCAATGCGGGTCACCTGGCCGATACCATGGGGGACCACAGCCAACGCGGCGTCCGCATCGAAGTGGTCGCCGGCGATCAGGTCAGGGAAAGCTACGGCGCCCAGCTGGGCCAGTTTCTCGTCGAGGTTCATGCGGCCGATCAGGTCAGCGACCCTGTCCTCCACGGGGAGGCTGGCGTCCAGGTAGGGGTAGCTGCTCATTGGTTCACCTCTGTGGTCGTCTTCTCGTAAATAGGCCAGTGCTGGCCCTGTGCGGGGGCCGCTGTCAGCATCGCCTTCAACGGAGGGCAAAGCCGCCAATGCCCTTCACGAACTGGCGGCGCAAACCTATGTACAGGACCAAGATCGGCACCATGGTGAAGAAGACAAAGGCCATGACGACCGGTACGTTGATGCCGTACTGGGAGTTGGTGGCGAAGCGGTACAAGCCCAACGGCAGTACCATGTCATTGTTGGACTGGGTCAAGATGAGCGGCAAAAGGAAGTTGTTCCATGCTCCCAAGCCGGCGTATATGCTGACGACTGCCAGCACGGGGCGCGCCATAGGGACAACCAAGCTCAAGAACACGGTCCGTTGGTTTGCCCCGTCGACGGCCATGGCATCGTAAAGCTCTCGCGGTACCAGCCGCAGGTAGTTCACCATCAACAGCACGGCTACCGGGATGAGCGATGTCGCCGTGACCAGCACCAACCCGTACATCCTGTCGTATATATGGAGCTTGGTAGTTATGAAGTAGAGCGGGATGACTATTGCCTGGATGGGCACCGCGATGCCAAAGAGCAAGACGCGGAAGGACACGGCCGAAAAGCGGGACCCTCGCCGGACGATCCGGTAGGCGGCCAGGAGGGAGAGGGCTGCGACCAGGGCTATCGTGCCAGCGGCTAGCTCTGCGCTGTTGCGCAGGAGCGTCCCTATGCCCGACCCGTGGAACATGGCCGTGTAGGAAGACAGCGTCAGCGAGCCGGTCGGTAGCCAAGCGTTTGCCGTCAGGTACTGCGTACTGTCCCGGAAGCTCGTCAGGACCATGTAGTAGATCGGCCCCAGCACCACGACCAGCCAGAGGGTGCCGAGGAGGAAGCTGGCGAAGCGGAAAGCCTTCGACCTTCCCCTCACGCCGCTCAGCGTGGGGGCCGGGGCACGCCGGCGCCGGGGGGCGGTGGCGGGCCGGCCAAGGCCCTCCGTGGGGCGTCGGGGCACGGTGGCTACCATATGCCCTCCTGGCCCCCTTCCATGGACCCGAACCCTGTCCAGCGGACGAGGGCCGCGGCCACGGCAATGCCGAGCAGGCCAAGGACGGTCGCCAGCACGCTGGCGTAGCCGAACTCGGTCTCGGTGAAGCCGGTGTTGTACATGTCCATGGCCAGTACGCGGGTGGTGTCCCCGGGGCCACCGAGGGTCAAGATGTAGATGATGTCGAAATAGGTGAGGGAACCCACCAGCACCAGAGTCGAGGAAGTGACGATGCTGTAGCGCAGCTGTGGCAATGTCACGTGCCAGAACGCTTGGCGTACGGTGGCACCGTCAACGGTGGCGGCATCGTAGAGCGTGGCTGGTACCGCCCTTCTCCCGGCTTGGAAGATAAGGGTGTGGAAAGGCACGAATTGCCAGGCAATAATGACCACGATCGTGAAGAGGGCAAGGTCCTGGCTCCCGAGCCAGTTGTGGTCCAAGAAGGCCATGTGGAGGTGGGCCCCCAACCAGGCCAACCCGCCGTACTGGGGGAAGAGCAGGTCCTCCCACATTATTGACAGCCCGGCCGTGGAAAGCAGCAGCGGTACCAGGTAGATGGCCGCGTAGACGGCACGGTAGCGCTGGGTGCCGGCTACCCAGATGCCGAGCACCATGGCCAGGGGGGTCTGGGCAAGCCAACTGAGGCCGGCCAGTTCGAAGGTGACCAGCAAGGAATGGTGGGCCACCGGGTCTGAGAAGAACCGGGACCAGTTGCCGAAGCCGGCCCATTTGATGGGCCCGATGACGTCCCAGTTGGTGAAGGAGAGGAAGACGGCAAAAAGCGTGGGGACGACGAGGAAGGCACCGTAGAGGGCCAGCGTCGGCGATATGCCGGCCACGTCAAAGAGGAGGTTCCTCCGGCGGGCTGTGCTACCGGGCTGGCGGGGCCGGACGAGCTGGTTGTGACCGAGCAGCGTGGGAGCAGTTGCCACAGGCTCACCCCTATCTCAGTGAAGGTCCCGGCCCCACTGCCAGCGGAGCGGGGCCGGGACGGGCATCGTCGGTCAGGAAGGGAAGTTGCCGAGCCTCACTGGAGCTTGTTCATGATGGCCGCGAACTGCTGGGGCGTCTCCAGCAGGTCGAAGACCTTGGCGAGGTTGTCGAGCATGGGCTGAGCCTTGGTGGACCCGAGGGCCTGGTCCCACGAGTACTGGAAGTAGGGGGCCTTCAGCACGGCGTTGTACTCCTCGAGGAGGTACTGCTTCAGCTTGGGGACGGCGTTGAAGGCAGTTGGGGACACCTTGAGGGCAGGCACAGCCCCCAGGCTGATCAGCTCTTTCGCGTAGGCGGGAGTGTCGAAGGCGTACTTGGCGAAGGCTTCGGCCACATAGGTCTGGGCAGCACTGATGTGGGCAGCGAGGCCGACGTAGGTCGTCGTGTTGCCCTCGAGGTCAGCAGGGTTGCCCTTGCCACCTGGGACGGCCGGGAAGAGGCCGATGCCGAGCTTGCCAGCGTCCACCCACGACGGGGCGAGGGATGACAAGAAGGTCATGTCCCAGTCGCCCATGAGCTGCATTGCTGCCACTCCGTTGTACACCAGCGCGTCGGTGAAACCGGTGCCCCAGTCGATGGAGTTGTAGCCCTGTTCGAAGGCCTTGTCCTTGACCAGGGTCTGGATGTCGGTGAGGGCCTTGATGATGGCGGGGTTGGACCAGGCGCCCTTCTTGCCGTCCTGGATATTGAGGAAGACCTGAGGGCCTCCTTCCCTGTCTGTGAAGTACTCGAGGTACATGAGCCCTTCCCACTCGCCGTTGTTGCCCAAGGCTATGGCGGTCACGTTCTGCTTCGCCAGGGTGTTCACGTCGGCGATGAGCTGGGTGGTCGTCTTGGGGAAGCTCAGGTGGTACTTAGCGAGCAGGGGCTTGTTGTAGAAGAAGAAGACAGGTTGCGTCCCGGTGAAGGGCATGCAGTAGAGCACACCGTTGTAGGTGCAGCTGCCGAGGGTGGACGTCAGGAAGTCGGAAGCAAAGGCAGGCTTGCCCGCGTCGTTCTTGCCGGCGTCCCCGAAGGGCTGGACTACCTTGGCGGTTATGTACTGCTGGAATATGCCGCCACCCCATGTCTGGAACAAGGCAGGAGGGTTGTTGCTCTGAAGCTCCAGTAGGAGCTTCTGCTTGTACACGTTGTTGGTCGGCACTACGTTCATGGTCACGTGGTCGCCCGGGTTGGCTTTGTTGAAGGCTGCAGCTTCGTCCACCAGGTACTTGTCTAGGAGGCTGCCTTGGTCCTGGACTTCGACCGTGATACTGGCTGTCGGTGCAGACGAAGTCTGGGCTGACGACGTGGTAATGGGCATGGCAACGGCAATGGTGGCTACTGTGCTTGCCGAGAGGCCAGCCGCCAATGTGGCGGCGACCCGTCGAGACGGCCACGGGCGCTTGAGGAATGTTCGGGTCACGTTTTCCCCTTTCCTGCTCTCCCACTTACGGGGCCGAGCTGAACTTTGACGATCGCCTCCGATCCGGGAGGAGGCGGCCCGCCCCCTCCCTCGTCTGCTGCGCCTGTACGGGTAGAGCGATATTCGAAACAGTTTCGATCATCGCTCGTATACGTTACGATCAACATAGCACCGAGGCCCCTGCCAGTCAACAGGTGGTGTAGGCCAACAGCCAGCCCCTACCGCCAGGGGGGCGACAGGCCGAGCGGTCGCGCTCAGTGCCACCGGTCGGGCGGCAGGTACCGCCGCCAGGCGCGGCCCGGTCCTCGCGGTGCCCATACGGTTAAGCCAAGTGAGCGAAACCTAACGCTCCGAGGAGCCAGGCGACCAGGTACACTCGGGGCATGCGGAGCGAGGGTCTACACCAGGAGCTGGGCCCCCTGGAGGCCCACCGGCAGCCGCTCCAGCGTCGCAAGCGGGCCCGCCGGCAGGTGACGATCGCCCAGATCGCCGCCCAGAGCGGGTTGTCCACCGCGACAGTGTCCAAGGTCCTGAACGGCAAACCGGACGTGTCCCCTCGCACGCGCGCCCTGGTGCAAGACGCGCTGGTGAGCTCGGGGTACCGGCGGCGGACGGTCAGCGACCCCCCCTCACTGATCGACATCGTGTTCAACGACTTCGACAGCCCTTGGGCGGTGGAGATCGTCCGGGGGGCGGCGGCGGCTGCCCAAGCCGAAGGGCTCACCGTCGCGCTGACGGCATTGTCGGAGGGGGACGAACGCCGGGTCTGGTTTGACCACATCATCTCCCGGGGCACCAGGGGGGTCATTTTGTTGCTGTCTCAGCTCACCGAGCGCCAAAGGGGCGAGCTCGTTGCTCGCGACTTGCCGTTCGTAGTGATCGACCCGACCGCCGAGCCCGGTCCTGAGGTGAGCTCGGTGGGGGCAACCAACTGGTTGGGCGGGTTGGCGGCCACGAAGTACTTGGTGGACTTGGGCCACGAGCGGGTCGCCATCATCACCGGCCCCACCGAGCTGTTGTGCAGCCGGGCACGCTTTGACGGTTACCGCGCCGCTTTGGAGAGGGCGGGGCTCTCGGTGGACGAGAGCCTCGTGCGGCCGGGGGACTTCCGGGTCAAGGCCGGTTACGAGCAGGCCAGGTCCTTGTTCAACCTGAGCCAGCGGCCCACCGCCATCTTCGCCGGCAACGACCTTGCCGCCCTGGGCGTCCTGCGTGCTGCCCGGGAAGCTGGGCTCCGGGTCCCAGAGGATCTGAGCGTGGTCGGTTTCGACGACATACCTTTGGCTGAGTGGAGCAACCCGGCGCTGACCACGGTGCGCCAGCCGTTGACGGAGATGGCTGCGGTGGCCGTGCGGACCCTGCTCGAAACGGCGGCTAGCGGCGGGTCGCTCAAGCGCCGGGTGGAGCTGGCCACCGACCTGGTTGTACGCGAGAGCACCGCTCCGCCCGGCCAGAAGCCTACGCCCCGGTAGCCGGCCACGAGGCGCCTCCGGGCCCGAAGCTTCACCTGGCGAAAACCTGGCCGTCGAGGGCGTGCCACTTGGCGTTCAAGTCGCCCTCATATGTTCCTGCCCATGACGCACCCCGAACAAGTCGGGACAGGTGCTGGAGCCGCCATGGCCACCTGCCCTGCCACCAGGTTGAACGTGCCCCAGGATGTTGCCTCGGGGCCAGCCGGGCCGCTGCGGGGCCGCTCCGGGGCGCCTCGCCCCCGGCAGCCCAAGCCAGGGGCCCGGCGAGCGTTCTTGGCCGCCACCTCTGCAGCCGCGGTGACCACCACCCTGGTGGCCCCCCTTGCCGCCAGTGTGCCGCCTGCCGCGGCCACCTCGAAAGTACCTCTAGTCGTGTACTCGGCCCAGGGCTACGACTCGGCCGAGGCCACTGCCTTCCAGAAGGCCACCGGCATACCGGTGGAACTGGACGACAACTCGACCGGGCCGTTGCTGACCAAGATCGAAGCCGAAAAGGACAACCCCAAGTGGGGGCTGTTGTGGGTCGACGGGGCGACGGCGTTCGCCTCTTTGGACCAACAAGGCCTTCTCATGAAGGGCTGGGAACCGCACGTCAAGTGGGGCGCACTGGGCCAGCAGGCCGTCCCGGCCGACCACAGCTACGTCCCCACAGGCATCACCATGGCGGGCACCTTGGTCTACAGCACCAAGGCCGTGCCCAGCCCTCCGTCGTCGTGGGAGGCACTTTTGAGCCCGAAGTGGGACGGTGAGGTCGGCATGAACGACCCGGCCGTCTCTGGCCCGACCTACCCGTTCGTGGCCGGCATGATGGCCCACCTGGGCAGCGTGAACGCCGGGCAGAAGTACTTCCAGCAGCTTGCCGCCAATGGGCTCCACGTCTACCTCACCAACGGCGACACGCTGTCTGCCCTCGAGGCCGGCGTGATCAAGCTGGCGGTTGTGCAGAGCTCTGCCGGCATTGGTGCCGAAATGAAGACCAATGGCGCGATCAGGGTCAGGTTCCTCGACCCGGTAACGGCCCTGCCCAGTGCCATAGGCATCGACGCCAGGGCACCTCGAGCCGAACAGTTGGAGGCAGAGAAGTTCGTCGGCTTCGTCCTGTCCCCTCAGGGCCAGAAGGTAATGCAGAGCGGTGACCCGACTGGCGACTCGCTTTACTGGCCCGTCGTGGAAGGTGTGAAGCCCTTGCCCGCCCTGCCACGGCTGTCCTCTGTACCCGTGCAGTCAATAAACCCCTACGCCTGGGGTGCGCGGGAGGACGCGCTGAACACGTGGTTCACAGACAACATCGTCCAATAGGGCGCCCGGGCAATAACATACGATGGCCCAAGTAGTGCCCGTGGAGCTGGCCGAGCCCTGGCCTGCCCCCCAGCCACGGCTCGGCCGGTTACGGGCTGGCCTGATGGACAAAGCGAGCCGCTTCGGCGGCTCGCTCGTCGTCTGGGGAGCCCTCCTCGCCCTCGTTGGCTTCCCGGTCGGGGCGTTCTTGTTGCAGGCTGTCTCCCCTCGGCTTTTCGGGCAGGGAGGCGCATCGTTCACCCTCTCTGCTTTCCAGCAGGCCTTCCAGGCCAAGGCGTTCTTGGCCCTGGGCAACTCCCTGTGGGTGAGCGGGGCTGTCTGCACCGCCGACGTGCTGGTCGGTGGAGGGGTGGCATGGTTGGCGGCGCGTACCAACATAGGGGGCCGTAGGATCTGGGCCGGCCTCATGTGGGCCGTGTTGCTGGTGCCCAGCTACTTGGTGGCTGAGGGGTGGCAGTACCTGCTCGAGCCAAAAGGGGTTGCCTACCAGCTCGGTCTTTACAGCCCGCAGCTCTACCACCTCTTCTTCGGCCCGGCCGGGGTGGTGCTCGTGCTCACGCTGGTCAACGCCCCGTTCTCCTACCTCACCATGTCTAGCGCGCTGGGCGGCTTGGGCAGCCAGCTGGAGGAGGCGGTGAGGGTGCACGGTGGCGGGCGGCTGGCGACGGCAAGGGTGCTGGTCCCCGTGCTCGCCCCTGCCCTGTTCGCTTCGGTGGCGCTGGTGTTCGCCGAGGCCATGAGCGATTACGGGGTCTCCTCCACCTTGGCCTTCCAGTCTCATTTCCAAATGGCCACCTACGGCATATACGAGGCGGTCAACAACCTCCCGGCGCAGTTCAACGTGGCGGCCGTCTTGTCCCTCCTCCTCCTGGCATCGACGGCCTTGCCTCTGGCGGCCCAGGCTTGGGCCACCCGAGGCCGGAGCTATGCTGTGCTCTCCGGCCGTACGCGCCCCGCCACCCGCCACCAGCTCGGGCGCGCCGCCCGCTATGTGCTCGGCTCGCTGACATGGTTGTTCTTCCTTCTTGCCCTGGGGGCGCCAGCCCTGGGTGCTTTCCTGGGCAGCTTCGTGCAGGGCCTTGGGGTGCCCGACGTCGCCCAGCACCTGAGCTTGTACGCCTACCGCCAGGTCTTCTCGGGGTCGCTGGCCTATGGCCACGAGATCCAGGAGGGGGCGAGCGGGCTGCTCAGGCCGGTGCTGCTGTCGGGCCAGCTGGCCGCCATAACGGCTACCGTCACGGCCGTGGCCGGGCTGGCTGTGGCCCGGCTGCTGGTGGGGAGACGGCCGGGCAGGTGGGCCAGGGCAGGCGACCTGCTCCTGCTCGGCTCGGTGGCGCTCCCGGGCATAGTGCTCGGTGCCGGCTACATCTTTGCTTTCAACCTTCCCGGAGAGGGCCGTGCCGGCCTCGACCTCTACGGGACGCTCCCCCTCCTGGTGATGGGGTACCTGGCCACATCTGTGCCCTCGCAGTCCCGGGTCATGATGGGCCAGGTCGCGCAGGTCCACGGTTCGCTGATGGAGGCGGCCCGGGCCCACGGTGCCCGTGCCCTTGCGGCCTGGCGCTCGGCCTACCTGCCGGTTGTCTCCCGTGCTGTCGTGCTCGCTTGGCTCATCACCTTCACGAAGACCTTTTTCGAGCTGCCGGTCTCGCAGCTGCTCTACCCTCCTGGCGAAGAACCGGTGTCGGTCGCGATCAACGGTTGGCTGTCGAACTACCACTACGACATCGGCACCGCTATGACGGTCGTCGCGCTGGGTGCCAACTTGGTGGTGATCGGCCTGGTGCTCGGTGGGTTCCGGCTCTTGGCCCCCGAGGGTTGGAAGCGCATTGGGGGCTGGCAAGGTGCCTGAGCGCCAGCCGGGGCAGCCGCGAGCTGGCCAGCGCGTGGACATAGCCGGGGCCAGCAAGCTGTTCGGGCTCAAAGCTGCCCTTTCGGGGGTGCACCTCCGTGCCGAGGCAGGGGCCTTCGTGGTCCTGCTCGGGCCGTCCGGCTCAGGCAAGACCACTTTGTTGCGCTGCGTCGCTGGGCTCGAGCGGCTCTCGGGGGGCACCATCTGGCTGGACGGCCGGCCGGTGGCGGGCCCTGGCCTGCACCTGCCCCCGCAGCGCCGGCGGCTGGCCATGGTGTTCCAGGACTACGCTCTCTGGCCCCACATGACGGCGCTGGGCAACGTCATGTTCCCACTGCGCCAGCTGCACGTCCCGGCCCCGGAGGCCCGCCGCCGTGCCCACGAGGTGCTCTAGCAGGTCGGCTTGGGCCGGCTTGGCGGGCGCTACCCCAACGAACTGTCGGGTGGGGAGCAGCAACGCGTCGCCCTGGCCCGGGCGCTCGTGGCCGGGGCGGGCCTGGTGCTTTTCGACGAGCCCCTCTCCAACCTCGACGCCGACATGCGCGAGCAGCTGCGCCTGGTGATATCAACCCTTGCTCGCGACAGCGCCACGACGTCTGTCTACATCACCCATGACCAGGCTGAAGCGTTCGCGCTGGCTGACCGGGTAGGGGTCTTGCGCGAAGGCCGGGTGGTCCAGTTCGGCACCCCCGAGGAGCTGTACTGGCAGCCTGCCAACCCCTTCGTCGCCCGCTTCACTGGGATCTGCGGGGAGGCCATCGCGCTTGCCCGGGGCGGCTTGGGCCCTGAGCCGGGACTGGTCGAGGTCAGGCTGCCGGAGGTGGCCGGTGCCACGGTGGTGGCCACGCTGCCCAGGCCGGTGCCGCCGGGCGTGGCCCTGCGCATGTTCGTCCGGCCTCCCGCGGTCCAGATGGTGGGCACGGAGGGCGCTCAACTGGTGGCCCGGGTACGCGACGTCGCCTTCGTGGGCCGCGGCTACGAGCACGCCCTGGAGGCAGGTGGGCTGCTTTTCACCCGGGTCTTTTCCCCGGAGCGCCACGCCCGGGCCACGACCGTAGGGCTGCGGTTGGCACCCGAGGGCTGCTTGCTGCTGCCCGTCGAAGAGGCGGCCACCGAGCCGGGCTCGGCCGATGTCATGGGCCGGGCTGGCTCTGCCCAGCCAAGCACCCTGGTACGGCAATAGGGTAGGAGCCATGCACGCCAGCGGGGCAAGCCTCGCCGCCGCCGTCTTCTTGGCAAGCGCAGTGGAGAGCGTAGAAGCCCTCACCATAGTGGTGGCCTCGGGCGTCAGCCGGGGCTGGCGCTCGGCACTGGAGGGTGCCGCGGCTGCCGTCGGGGCCCTCATCGTGGTCGTGGGCTCTCTCGGGCCGGCGCTCGTGTACCTGGTGCCCATCGCCGTGCTGCGAGGTGCCGTCGGCGGCTTGTTGTTGGTCTTCGGGCTGCAGTGGCTGCGCAAGGCTGTGCTGCGGGCTGCCGGGCTGAAGGCCAAGCACGACGAGGACCAGGTGTTCAGGCAGAAGGTGGAGGAACTGTCGGTGGGGCCCGGCCTTCCCGCCAGCGGGGGCTCGCCGGGGCCGGGGCGGGACCGGCGCCAGGCCAGCGGGGGCTCGCCGGGGCCGGAGCGGGACCGGCGCCAGGCCAATCGGGAGCGGCGCCAGGCCGAGCGGGACGCCACTGGCTTTGTCGTCGCCTTCAAGGGCACGTTCCTCGAGGGCGTCGAGGTGGCCGTGATCGTCATAGGCCTCGGGGGTGGGGCCCATGACCTGGGCTTGGCCAGCGCAGCCGCCGCGGCCGCCATCGTGGTCGTGGCCGGTGCCGGAGCGGCCGTGGCTCGCCAGCTCTCCGGGGTGCCCGAGAACGCCATGAAGACGGTGGTCGGGCTGATGCTGGTGTCCTTCGGCACGTTCTGGACCGGAGAGGGCCTGGGCGTGCACTGGCCCGGCGGTGACCTCGCCATCGTCGTGCTGTTGGGGAGCTACGCGGTGTTCAGCTGGCTGCTCGTCCGAGCCTTGCGGCCGGCGCGCGCCCCCGTTGCCGGTGGCCCGCTGCCAGTAGCCGGAAGCCAGGGCCGTGGCTCCTGACCCTGAGGCGGCGCAGGTGCGGTCGCGGCCGCTCCTGGAGCGGTGGCTGCGAGCGTTCGGCGCCTTTTGGTGGGACTTCCTCGTGGGTGACACCCCGGAGCTGCTGGCCGGCGCCCTGGTCGCCATCGGTGTCCTTGCCCTGCTCGTCAAGGCGGCGTCATTGAGCTCGGCTGCGGTGGTCGCTTTCCCCGTGCTGGTCGCCGCATTGCTGGCTGCCTCGGTCGCCCGGGAGCGGCGGGCCAGCCGCTAGCTAGCCGCCGCCGGCCTAACCAGCCAGCAAGGTGACTGCTCCCCCGCAGACGACCAGGACCGTGCCCAGACGGTAGAGCCACCGGCCCAGCTCCTCGTACAGCTCAGGCTCCAGCACCTGGCCGGGCCCGAAGGACCGCCGGCGCCAGCGTGCGCCGAAGCCAGCGAACAGGCACGTGACCCCGTAGGCACTGAGCTGCGGGCCGAGCCGGGCGTGGGCCAGGGCCATGGCCCAGTGGGCCGTGTACGCCAGGGTGGCCAGCTTGGCCAGTGCCCACAGGTGGGCCAAGGCGGCCCAGCCGCGGCGCTTGCCCGCCCGCGCGGGTACGGAGCCCCCCAAGGGGTTGCCAGAGGCTTGGCCGGGCGGGGCCAGGAGCCCCGCGACCTGGGGCGCCTCCGGGGTACCGGGTGGGAGCAGCCCAGGGCCCCGGGGGCCTGCGGGCACCTCGACCGGGCCGGCACCGGGGACGTGGCCAGCCCTTCGTTCGGCCTCCCACCAACCCGCGGCCTCCAGGTCCGCTCGCCCGGGCGCGGCCGCTGCTTCGGGGGCCATGCCGGCTTTGTCGTCCTACGAGCCAGCTGTCTTTAGGATAGTAACTTATCTTATGACTTGACAAAACACTTTACTTTGGCTATATGATAAGTGACGTGACGTGCCTCCGTCCGGGGGCAGGTTGCCGAGCTGCGGGCGTACCCGGCCACGCCGCCGGGAGCCCACGCCGCCGGGAGCCCACGCCGCCGGGGGCCCGCTGCGTGGGAGCTGCTTGCCGGCAGCGTGACCCAGGGAAAGGGAGGGGGCACCCGGAAGGCCCAGCAAGAACGAGGAGGGGAAGAGATGCTCATGTCCAGTCCCAAAGGTGGGCGGGGGTGGCGGCGCTTGGCGGTAGTGGCCGGGGCGGCCTTGGTGGCCGCGGGCGGCGTGGCTACGGCGGCCTGGCCTGCCGCGGCAGCCGAGCCTAGCTTGCCCTCGCTCTGCCCCGACGCGACCACGTCGACGTTCGGCCCCTACGTCTGCGTGTTCACCCCGGCCATGTCGCAGACAGCGGTCCAGGACGACCTCAACGCCATTGCCGACCAGCAAGTGCCGCTTTCGGCGCAGTTCGACGCTACGCGCTACGCCGTGCTCTTCGAGCCCGGCACCTACGGCAGCGCCCAGGACCCGCTTGTCTTCCAGGTGGGGTACTACGAAGAGGTCGCCGGGTTGGGTGCCATGCCCCAGGACACCGTGGTCAACGGCCAGGTAGACGTCATGGCCAACGCCTTGGAGTGCAACTCGGCCGGGAGCAACTGCTGGTACAACTCCACCGACAACTTTTGGCGGTCGCTGTCCAACTTGGAGCTCAATGTCATTGCCAACCAGTACCCGCCCGGCCCGCCCAACTACCAGCCGCCGCTGCCTGAAGTCGGGCCACCGCTCAACTTGGGCACAGGAGTGGACTATTGCGCCTGGAGCAGTGACTTCTGGTCCGCTTCCCAGGCCGCCCCGTTGCGCCGGCTGCTGGTGAACGGCAGCATTACCTTCCAGCAGTACTGCACCCAGACGGGCTACGGGGGGCAGGACTTCGCAAGCGGTGGCTTCATAGCCGACAGCGAGTTCACTGGGGACCTCAATTTCTATGGCCAGCAACAGTACCTGGTCCGCAACAGCGACATCGGGGGTGCCAATGGCTGCCCGAACGGCCTGTGGAACATGGTTTACTCCGGTGTGAACGGGACCCCGCCGGCTACCTTTGCGGGCTCCTGCCAGCAGGACACCGTCCTTCCCACCAGCCCCACTACCGAGGAGCAACCGTTCTTGTACATGTCGCCTGGGGGCAGCTGGAGCGTTTTCGTCCCGGCCGTGCAGCACGGCACGTCTGGGCCGTCGTGGGCGAGCGGTCCCGAAGCGGGTTCGTCGGTCCCGCTCAGCCGGTTTTTCATCGCCAACCCAGGCACTCCTGTCTCGCAGGTCGATGCTGCCCTGGCGCGAGGGGAGGACCTCATCTTGACCCCGGGCGTATACGCGCTGGACGCCCCGATCGTCGCCCCCCACCCCGGTACGGTGATCATGGGGCTGGGGTTTGCCACGCTGGTGCCCCAGGACGGCACCCCGGCGCTGGTCGTGGTCCGCAATTCGGGGGTCAAGGTGGCGGGCTTGGTGATCGATGCCGGCCCCGTCACCTCGCCGGTGCTGATGTCGGTGGGGACGCCGGCGCATGACCCTGCCAGCGCCTCCGACCCGGACCTGGTTTCCGACGTGTTCTTCCGTATCGGCGGCGCGGAGACAACCCCGACCTCGGCTACGGTGAGCCTCTTGGACAACGCCGACAACTCGGTGATCGACGACGTGTGGGCTTGGCGGGCCGACCACAACCAGGGCAACAACGCGGGCTGGACGTTCAACCAGGGCGCCACGGGCGTAGTCGTGACCGGTGACAACGTGACTGCCTACGGTATGGCAGTGGAGCATTACCAAAAGTACGAGGTCATATGGAGCGGCAACAACGGCACTGACATCTTCTTCCAAAACGAGCTCCCTTACGACCCGCCCAGCCAAGCCGACTGGATGGCATCGCCCGCCCAGGACGGTTACCCAGCTTTTTACCTGGCACCCAACATCAGGAGCTTCAACGGCTACGGGATGGGCAGTTACGCGGTCTTCATCAGCACCAACGCCACCCTTTACGACCAGGAGGCGTTCGAGGCGCCCACGTCGTGCGACGTCGCCTTCCACGACGTGTTCACCGTGTGGATCGCCGGCAGCGGCGGTTACCAGTCGGTGGTGGACGGCTATGGAGGGCCGGACACGTCCACCAGCCCGGGGGTGGTCGAGCCGGTCGACGTGGCCGCCTACCCTCAGTCGTGCTGAGCCCCGGCGGTGGGGTAGGCCGCGGCCGCCGAGGGCTGCCGGGCAAGTGGTGGCCGGCGCCAGGGGCCGCGGGTGCCGGTGGCGGGTGGTTGGCCGGAGGCCGGCTAGCTCACGGCTAGCGCAGGCAGGCCAGCCACCGCCCGGCGCTCATGGGCCAGCAGCCGTTCCTTCAAGGCCAGCCCGCCCCCGTAGCCGGTGAGGCTGCCGTCGGCGCCGACCACCCGGTGGCAGGGGATGATGATGGCGATGGGGTTGCGGTTGAGGGCCATGCCCACCGCTCGGGCCGCCCGGGGGTTGCCTACTTGCCGGGCTATGTCCCGGTAGCTCTTGGTCTCCCCGAAGGGGACGTCCACGAGCGCCCGCCATACCTTTTGCTGCCAGGGGGTGCCAGCCGGCCGGAGGGGCACGTCGAAGCTGGTCAGGTCACCCGCGAAGTAAGCAAGCAGCTGTTCTTGCGCCCTCGCCACCGCGCCCGGGAGGCCAGCTCCTGGCCCATTTGCCCTCTCCGCCTTGGGCCCTTGCTCAGCTGGCCCCTGTGCTTGTTGGCCCCGGAGGCCTGGGCCGGGGCTGGGCAGGCGCAAGAAGTAAAGGGCTTCTTCGTCGCCAGCCAGGGCCAGCGCCCCCACCGGGGTGCTCACCCGCCACCACTGGGGCTGGGCGGCCGTCCGGCGCATAGGGCACCACCGTAGCAGGCGGAGGCAGGCACAGTCGGCCACCGCAGGCCTGGCCTCGGTGGCGGCGTGTCCTCCCCCGCCACGGTGGCGGTCGGCCGGGCGCTCAAGGGCGTGGCGCAGCCTTCCGATCCTTTGTGTTGTTGGCGCGCCCTCCCGAGCTCGGTGCCCGAGCGGCCTGAGCCGGCGTGGCCAGCCGCGCCAGGGACAGCAAGACAACTCACAGAAGGACCACATGAGCCAGTTCATGGTCGGCCGCCAGCCGATCTTCGACGCCGCGCTCAACGTGCACGCCTACGAGCTGCTGTTCCGTGGGCCAGGAGGCGAGAGGCCGGGCGGGGACCAGATGACCGCAGACGTGCTGCTGCACGCCGGGCTGGACATCGGCCTGGAGGCGCTGGTCGGGCACAAACCGGCGTACCTGAACGTGACCCGGCCCTACCTGGTCCGGGAAGCAGACGTCCCCCTTTCCCCCCGCCAGGTCGTGCTGGAGGTGCTGGAGGACGTGCCACGCGACCCAGAGGTACTGGCTGGGTGCCGCCGCCTGGTGGCGGGTGGCTACACCCTGGCCCTGGACGGCGTCGCCCGAGCGGGTGGCCATGACCCCCTCCTTGAGGTCGTCGGCGTGGTGAAGCTGGACATCTCGGCCCTCTCGGGCGGCCAGTTGGCCGAGGAGGTCAGGCGGTGCACGGCCTACGGGGTGCACCTGGTGGCCAAGAAGGTGGAAACCAAGGCCCAGCTTGAGCGGTGCCGCCGCCTCGGTTTCGACCTCTTCCAGGGTTACTTGTTGTCCCGCCCCGAAGTCGTGGAGGGCAAGGCCATCTCACCCTCCCGTTTGAACTGCCTGGCCGCCCTGGAGAAGCTCAACGACCCGACCACCTCGTTCGCCGAGGTGGAAGAGATAGTCCAAGCCGATGCCGCCCTCAGCTACCGGTTCTTGCGGGTGGCGGGCGAGGGGGCGGCCCATGGCCTGTTCCGGCGGCTCGGGTCGGTCCGGGAGGCGCTGGTGATGCTGGGAGAGCGCCGGTTGCGAGCCTGGCTGAGCCTGATGCTGCTCTCGGGCGTGCACCGAGGTGCCGGTGAGCGCTACCAGATCGCCATGACCCGTGCCCGCATGGCCGAGCTCATGGCAGCCGAGGTGGCACCCAACTTGCGCGACACCGCCTTCACCGTCGGGCTGCTGTCCGCGATCGACCTGTTGCTCGAAGCGCCGCTCGAGCAACTGGTGAAGAACCTCACCTTGACCGCTGAGGTCGAAGACGCCCTGTTGAAGGGTTCAGGGGTGCTGGGCGACGTGCTCGCAGACGTGCTCGCCTGGGAGATGGGCGGGGAGGGGCTGTGCTTGCGCACCGGCCTGGCGCCCGCCAGTGCCGAGCAGTGCTACCTGGAGGCCCTGGCCTGGGCCAACGACGTCTGCGAAGTGCTGGAGGCCACTTCCTGAACAACCGAGCGGCTTGTTGAGCAGCTAGGTGGCCCACGGCCCGCTCGCTCGGCCCGCCGCCAGGCCGCCTGCCGCGTCCGGGCTTGGTGCGGCTACGGTAGGGAGGACCACCTGACGACCGATGCTGCCGCGCGCTTGCTCTTCGCCCACCACCGTCCCCCAACCGGCTGCCAAGGCCAGCACCGCGACCTCCAGGGAGGGTTGGCAGTTCTTGGTGCGCTCCGTGGGTGGCAACTGGCTCCCGCTGGGTGCTTCTTTTGGCGCAGCCCTGGTGTGGACGGTCTGCGTGGTCCTCGTACCGGAAATGCTGGGCCGGGCCGTGGACGCCGGGATCCTGGGCCACGACGAGCGCCGGCTGGTGGCCTACGCCGTGCTCATAGGCCTGGTGGGGGCGGTCCAGGCGGCCGCGTCCGGCGTTCGGCGGTGGACCAACTCGCTGGCCTCTCGCCGCTTGGAGGCCGAGCTGCGCCAGCGGTTCTTCGCCAAGCTGCTGCGGCTCGAGGTCGCCTACCACGACCTGGTCAACCGGGGCCAGCTGCTCTCCCGGGTGACGAGCGACCTTTTCCAGATCCAGTCGTTCGTGTCCTCGAGCCCCTGGTGGAGCTCCAACATCGTCACGGTGCTGGCGGTCGCCGCCGTGCTGGTCATCACCAGCCCCCTCCTCGGGGCGGTGACCCTGGCCGGGCTGCCCTTCGTGGCCCTGGGCTCCAAGGCCTTCGCCACTCGGGTGCGCGTAGCAGTGGCGGGGCTGCAGGTGGAGCGGGGCAACCTGACCGGTGTGATGGAGGAGGCGACGGCCGGGATCCGGGCCGTCAAGGGCTTCGGCAGCGAGGCCCTGCTCGAACAGCGCCTGGGTGAACAGGCCGACCGGGTCCGGGACAAGGCGCTCGACGTAGTCGCCCTCCGTACCCGTTTCGTCCCTTTGATGAGCACCGTCCCTTTGGTCGAACTGGTCGTGCTGAACACCTTGGGGGGCTACATGGTGCTGCACCACAAGCTCACCGTCGGGGTGCTGTTGGCCTTCAACGCCTACGTCGCGCTCATCGGCCCCCCGGTCCAGTCGGTGGGTGGCTACGTGGTGCTAGCCCAGCGGGCAGTCGTGTCCGCCCTGCGCATCCGTTCGGTCCTGCGCCGGGTGCCGGCCATAGTGGACCCGCCGGCGCCCACTGCCCTGGGGCCGGGGAACGGGGGGATCCGTTTCGACGGCGTGAGCTTCAGGTACCCGGGAGCCAACCGGCCGGTGCTCGACAAGCTGGACTTGTCCATCAAGGGCGGCGAGATGGTGGCAGTGGTGGGCCCGACGGGCAGCGGGAAGAGCACGCTGTTGGCCCTCCTGGCCCGGCTCTACGACCCGGACGCGGGTGCGGTGTACCTGGACGGGACCGACCTGCGGCACCTGTCGCTCAAGCAGCTGCGAGGCGAGGTGGCGGTCGTGTTCGAGGAGAACTTCCTCTTCGAGGACACCGTACGGGCCAACTTGTGCCTGGGCCGCAGTGACCTGAAAGACAGCGACCTGTACGCTGCCTTGGAGCTGGCCCAGGCGCGCGCCTTCGTCGAGGAGCTGCCCTACGGGCTGGGCACCGTGCTCGGGGAAAGGGGGTTGTCGCTTTCGGGCGGCCAACGCCAGCGGTTGGCCCTGGCCCGGGCGCTGCTGGCCGACCCCCGGGTCTTGGTGCTGGACGACGCCACCTCGGCCGTCGACGCGGCCACGGAACGAGCGCTGGTCGCCGACCTGGCCCGTTCGCGCCGAGGGCGGACCACCCTGGTCGTCTCCCATCGCCCGGCGACGGTGGCCAGCGCCGACCGGGTGCTGTTCGTAGACGCCGGCGTGGTCGTGGCCCAGGGCACCCACCAAGAGCTAGCCCGCAGCTGCCCCCGCTACGTCGAGGTACTGGCCGGCACACCCCAACCGCCCACGGGTGCCTCAGCCGGGGAGGAAGGCAAGCCAGGCGGGGCCGGGCTGGCTGGCAGCAGGCTGCGGGGATGAGCACCACGCCGACGCCAAGCCCAGTCCCGGTGCTGCGGCCCATGCTGGCCATGCTCCGGCCCTACCAGCGGTCCCTGGCCCTGGCCTTTTCCACGCTGTTGGGCTCGCTCGGGTGCACCCTGGCTGGCCCGGCCCTGGTCAGCTATGCCATCAACCACGGCTTGGTCCACCACCACGACCTGCACGTGGTGGAGGGGGCCGGCGTCGCCTACCTAGTGGTCGCCCTGGCTTTCTTCGGTTTCACCCGGGCCCAGACCCAGATGTTCTCGGGGACGGGCGAGCTCGTCTTGAACGACCTGCGCAAGCGCGTCTTCAACCACCTGCTGGCCCAGCCGCTCGAGTTCTTCGACCACGAGAGCTCAGCTCAGCTCTTGTCCCGTATGACGGCCGACATAGACGTGCTGGAGTCCCTGGTCCAAAGCGGCATCGGCAGCTTCCTCACCAGCGTCGGGCTGTTCTTCAGCTCCCTCGTGGTCCTGTTGGTCATGTCACCGGTGCTGTTCGGGGTGACGCTGGCTTGCCTGGCCCCGGTCCTGTGGGCCGCCGCCCGTTACCGGGCCAGCTCCTCGCGGGCTTACAGCGCGGTGAGGCTCCGCATCGGCGACACCCTGGCCACCTTGGACGAGGGCCTGGCCGGTGTCCGGGTAGTCCAAGCCTTCCGCCAGGAGCGCCGCATGGAGCGCGTGTTCCAGCGGCGCAATGCCGAACAGCTGGAGGCCACCTTGGAGACGGCCCGGATCGCGACCTTCTTTTTCCCCAAGGTCGAAGGAACGGGGGTCCTGACCACCGCTTTGCTGCTCCTGATCGGCGGCTTTTTCGTGCACCTCGGCCTCACCTCGGTGGGCGCAGTGGCTGCCTTCGTCCTCTACACCTCCAACCTCTTCGGAGCGGTCAACAGCGTGAGCCAGCTCTTCGACCTGTTGCAGTCCTCAGGGGCTGCCCTGGGGACCGTGTTCACGCTGCTCGGCACCGAGCCGGCCATGCAGGGCCCAGCTGACCCCGTGCCGCTGCCCCGGCGTGGCCCCCTCGAACTGGCCAACGTCAGCTTCGCCTACCGTGGCGCCAGCGCGGGGGGCCTGGCGGCCGGCGGGGACGGCCAGGACGGCCCGGGACGGGGGCGGGAGGTCATCTCCGGGGTGGACCTGCGCATCGAACCAGGCGAGCACCTGGTGCTGGTGGGGCCCACCGGGGCGGGGAAGTCGACGCTGGCCAAGTTGATGGGCCGGCTCTACGACCCCACGGCCGGTTCGGTCCGCCTGGGTGGGGTGGACCTGCGCCGGGCCAGCCTGCAAGACCTTCGCCGGCGGGTGGTGGTCGTCCCCCAGGAGGGCTTTTTGTTCCGGGGCAGCGTGCTCGACAACATCCGGGTGGGCCGGCCGGAGGCGAGCGAGCAAGAGGTGCTCGACGTGCTCCGCCGCCTCGGCAGCGACCGCCACCTGCTCGCCCTGCCCGACGGCCTCCAGGCTCAGGTAGGGGAGCGTGGCTCACGGCTGTCGGCGGGGGAGCGCCAACTGGTCTCCTTGGCCCGGGCGGCTCTCACCGACCCGGCTGTGCTCGTCTTGGACGAGGCGACTTCGAGCCTGGACCCGGGCACCGAGGTGGAAGTCGAGCGGGCCGTTGCCGTGCTGTCCGCCAACCGCACCACGGTGACCGTGGCGCACCGCCTGAGCACCGCCCAGCGGGCCGACCGGGTCGCCTTGGTCGTGGGCGGCCGGGTGGTGGAACTGGGCCCGCACGACGAGCTCATGGCCCGGGGTGGGCGCTACGCCCAGCTGTTCAGCGCCTGGGCCGCGGGGGCTGTCCCCGCCCCGGGCGTGGCGAGCAGCGCTCGTTGAGCTTGGTTGCTTTTTTGGCCCGTGCCCAGATCCCCGGTTGGTGCTCCTGCGTAGTTCTATTTAGACGGCTATCAGACGCGGGCAACGGGCCCAGCAGAGACAGGAGGAGATAATGGACGACACGATGCCGGCCGGCCCTGGCGGCACCCAACCCAGCCGGCCCCAGGCCAGGCGCCGGGCCTTGCTCGGCCTGACGCTGTTCGGCGCTGCCCTCGGCGTGGCAGCCCTGGCCGCCACCGCCCTGCCCGTGGCTGCCAGCCAGCACTCGGCGGCCAAGCACCCCGCCGCAGCCACCAACCGGGTGGTGGTCCAGTTGGGCACGGTGGCCAAGTACGGCCACGTCTTGGTCGACCAAAAGGGCTTGCCCCTCTACTACGACACCGCGGTCCGGCCCGGTCATTGGGCCTGCAAGGGTGCCTGCCTCACCTACTGGCCGCCGCTCGTGCTGCCCCGGGGCCAAAAGGCACCGGTCGCGGGCAAGGGCGTGACCGGCCTGGGAGTGGTCAAGAGCCCCTCCGGCCAGCAGGTGACCTGGCACGGCAAGCCGCTGTACACCTTCATCCGGGACTCCAAGGGCAAAGCCTTCGGCCAGGGGCTCGTCCAAGACGGCAAGTGGTGGCTAGCCCAGCCGGTGGCCGCCGTGGCCAAGAAGACCACGACCACCAAGGGGGCCACCTCCGGCTCGTCGGGCGCCACGACCACCACCAAGGCCTCGACTTGGGCCTGAACCAGGCTCCCGGGCCCCGGGCGAGGTGACGACCATGGCCGCTCAGCCCAACCGGGCGGGCCAGGCACCCGTTGCCACAGCCCGGCCTGCCCGCTGGGCGCGGGTGGTACTGAACCTGGCTGTCGTGGCCGGGTCGGGGCTGGTGGCGGGCTCAGCCACCATCCACTTCTACCTGTGGGACAACGAGGGGTTCCGCAGCGTCCCGACCATCGGGGCCCTGTTCCTGGCCCAAGCGGTGACCGGGTGGCTACTGGCGGCGGCCACCGTGGCGTGGCGCCACGCCTTGTTGGTCCTGGCCAGCGCCGGCTACGCCATCGTGAGCGCCTGCGCCTTGGCCTATTCGGTCCGCTTCGGGTTGTTCGGGTGGCACGAGGTGATGCGCGCCCCCTACGTGGGCATGGCACTGGCCGTCGAGCTGGCGGCGGCGGCGGTGCTCTTGGCCGCCGCCGGTGCCCTGGCCGCCCGGTGGTGGCGGTGCCGGCGGCCAGCGGCCGAAGTGTAGGGTAGTCAGGTGGGCCTGCCGGCCGTGCAGCTGCGCCCAGGGCGGCGATGAGCCAGCCCGCTGACGCGGGCCGGGGTGCGCCCGCCCCGGTGCTGGTGGTCGACTACGGGGCCCAGTACACCCAGCTGATCGCCCGCAGGGTGCGGGAGGCCCACGTCTACAGCGAGATCGTCCCCCACACCGCCCCGGCCCGGGAGATCCTGGCTCGCCGGCCCCGCGCCCTGGTGCTGTCGGGTGGGCCGGAGAGCGTGTACGCCCCCGGCGCGCCCCGGGCCGACCCGGCCCTGCTCAGCTCCGGGGTACCGGTGCTGGGCATCTGCTACGGCCTCCAGGCCATGACGGTGGCGCTCGGCGGGGAGGTCGCCCCTGGAGGCGGGGGCGAGTTCGGCCGGGCCGAGGCCAGCGTGGACACCTCGTCGGTGCTGTTCCAGGGCCAGCCGGCTCGCCAGGTGGTGTGGATGTCCCACGGCGACTCCGTCGTGCGCCTGCCTCCTGGGTGCCAGCGCACGGCCTGGACGGCCTCGACGCAGGTGGCGGCGTTCGAGGCCCCGGGCCGAGGGCTCTATGCCGTGCAGTGGCACCCCGAGGTCGCTCACTCCGAGCACGGCCAGCGGCTGGTCGAGAACTTCTTGTACCGAGCGGCAGGCATCGAGCCGACGTGGACCACGGGCAACATCATCGATGGCACAGTCAAGGCCGTGGCCCAAAGGGTCGGCCACCACCAGGTGATCGCGGGGTTGTCCGGGGGCGTGGACTCCGCGGTGGCCGCGGCTCTCGTCCAGCGGGCCGTCGGCGACCAGTTGACCTGCGTGTTCGTCGACCACGGGCTATTGCGCGAAGGGGAAAGGGAGCAGGTCGAGCAGGACTACGTCCGGGCCACGGGGGTCAAGCTGCACGTGGTGCACGCCGAGCGCCAGTTCCTCCAGGCCCTGGCCTCGTTGCCTGACCCAGCTGACCCCGAGGCCAAGCGCAAGGCCATAGGCCGGGAGTTCATCCGGGCCTTCGAACAGGCGGCGACGGAGGTGGTGGGCCGTGGCCGGGAGGTGAAGTTCTTGGTGCAGGGGACCTTGTACCCAGACGTGGTGGAGTCGGGTGGGGGGGAAGGTGCCGCCAATATAAAGACCCACCACAACGTGGGCGGGCTCCCCGCCGACCTGCGTTTCGAGCTGGTCGAGCCCCTGCGGCGGCTGTTCAAGGACGAGGTGAGGGCAGTGGGCGAGGAACTGGGGCTCCCCCACGAGATCGTCTGGCGCCAGCCCTTCCCCGGGCCCGGGCTCGCCATCCGGGTGGTAGGCGCCGTCACCGAGGACAGGCTCAGGGTGCTGCGCCGGGCCGATGCCATCGCCCGGGAGGAACTGTCGGCCGCCGGCCTGGACCGGGAGATCTGGCAGTGCCCCGTGGTGCTGCTGGCCGACGTGCGTTCGGTGGGGGTCCAGGGGGACGGGCGTACCTACGGCCATCCCGTGGTGCTGCGCCCGGTGGACAGCGAGGACGCCATGACCGCGGACTTCTCGCGGGTGCCCTACGACGTGCTGGCCCGTATCTCGGCTCGCATCACCAACGAGGTGAGGGAGGTCAACCGGGTGGTGCTGGACATTACCAGCAAGCCGCCAGCCACCATCGAGTGGGAGTGAGCGCCAACGCCGAGGGGGGCCGCCCGCTCCCGGCCGCCCCAGTGCCGGTCAACCGCCGGTGACGCTGCCGAGGTAGACGGCATCGCCGAAGGCGAACACGTCGCCGTCGGCGTCGACCAGGTAGTAACCACGCTCGTCGGGGCTGGGCGCGATGGACACCAGCCGTGCCCGTGCGGGCTTGGTGCCCAGGTCGCCGTAGTAATGGGCGCCGAAGTCGTACACCGCCCCGTTGGCCGTGGCCAGGCGGTAGCCGCTGCCCCCTGAGCTCGAGCTGATGCCCACCACCGGGGCGGCCGGGGCACGCTTGGCCGGGTGGGCGGAGCCGCGGAAGGCAGCGTCGCCGAAGGCGAAGACCCCACCGTCGGTTGCCGCCAGCCAGTAGCCCTTGCCGGATGGGGTGGCGGCGATGCCGGCTATGGGCCCTTGCAGGCGCAGCCTGCGGGCGCTGCCATAGAAGCGGGCGTCCCCGAAGGCGAACACCGCCCCGTTGGCGGCGGCCACCCAATAGCCCCGGCCGTCAGGGGTGGGTGCCAACCCCACGGCCGCTGAGCGCAGGTGGGACGAGACGGGGCTGCCATAGAAGCGGGCGTCGCCGAAGGCAAAGACGCCCCCGTCTGCTCCGAGCAGCCAGTACCCCTTGCCGTCAGGGGCAGCGGCTATGCCCACGATGGGGGCATGCGGCTGGGCGGTAGCCAACGAGGCCAGTTCCGGGGCCGAGCCGAAGGCGGCAACCTCACCCGCCTGGGTGACGACCCAGTAGCCCCCGCACCCGTTGGCGTCCTGGGTGGCGGCCAGAGCCTGGGGCTGGCCTCGGGCCGCCTGGTCCTGGGCCTTGGCGCAGGCGTGCGCCGGAGGGGTGGGGACGAGGGCGCCGAGGCTGGTGCCGCCCGGGCCGGCGGCGCCAGGCGTTGCCGGGCTGCCCGGAGGCGGGCCGCACAGGGCCCCGTTGGACAGGTCGGCCTGCCCCAGGTAGCCGAGGCCGGTGGCCATCGAGTAGCCCCCGGAAGGGTCGGCGCGGTACTGCCCGGCGTTGGTGCCGGTCAAGTCGTTGTTGCCGGAGGTCACCGGGCTGGTCAGCTCCTGGGGCTCGCGGTAGAGCAGGGGGTTGAGGAAGCCGACCCGGGCCGGGCACAAGCTCTCGGACAGGAGCACCGTTGCCCCCCAGGAAGGCGCGGCCAGGCTGGTGCCGCCGAAGCTGAGCCAACCGTCGCCCCCGCAGACACTGGGGGAACAGTACTGGGCGTAAGGGTCCCCGGCCAGGGCGGACACATCGGGCACCTCGCGGCACCCTGTCGGGCCGCCGTCGCAGCTGGCCGGCGCCACGAGCGGGGGAGGCTGGTAGGCGGGGCGGGGCCAGACCACGCTCGCCCCACCTCCGCTGGCCCCCGAACCGCAGCCGGTCCCGAGGCAGGCGCTGGCCGGGGCCCCGTGGCTGTTCCACACGTACTGAGGCCCAGTCGGGGTGTCGCTGCCCGTGCCCCCTACTGCTGTCACCTCTGGGGACGACGCCGGGTCCACCACGGCCAGGGCCTTGCTGCCGGTCTCGGCCAAGCAGCCCTCGGACCCGTTGTCGCCCGAGGCCACCAGCACGGTCTGGCCCTGCAGGGCAGCCTCGTCGAAGATGGCCTGCTCCTCGTCGTAATAGGCCGACCCAAGCCCGGTGTTGGGTTCGCAGGAGCCCCAAGAGGAAGAGATGACCGAGGGCAGGCCGCCCGGCGCTCCTCCCGAGACCGCCAGCTCCCAGGGCTCGAGCCCGGTGCTGGTCTGGGCGGACTCGTAGACCTCGACCGTCGCCCGGGGGGCCAAGGCGGCAACGACCTCGACGTCGGCCGCTACTTCAGGGTCCACTGAGCTGGGCGGGGAGCTGGTCGGGTCGTAGTACAGCGTGAGGGAGGCGCCGGTGCAGGCCTCGAAGGCCTCAATGGCGGCCGTGTCGGCCTGGGCGTACTCGATCAGGCCGATGGTCTGGCCCTGCCCCTGGTCCCCCTTGGCATAGAAGCCGGACAAGCCGTAGGCGGCAGCCAGCTGAGCGGGGCTGAGGCCGGCGGCGGCCTCTTGCTGGCAGGCCGGGGAGCTGTCGGCAGCCGCTGGGCCAGCCTCGCTGGTGGCTGCCCGGGGGGCGGCGCTGGCGTGAACGGTGGCCCAGCTGGCGGGGGCCTTGCCTCCGCCCCCAGGCGGGGGCAAGCGGGCCAGGTCGTTCGCCTGCTCCACCCACGGGTCGAGGCCCCCCACGTAGGCCACGCTGCCGGCCAGGGCGACGGGGAGCTCGGGGGCCGCAGTCGAGCCCACCACCACAGCCCCCCGGCGGGTGCGCAGCTGCCAGAACGGCGAGCGCAAGGCAGCTTCGGCTTGGCTCACCGTGCCGGTGACACCTTGGGCCAAGTGGTTGGGCTCCAGAGCGCTTACTTCAAGGCCCTTGGAGGCCAGGTACTGGTCCACCGCCTCGACCTGGCCCGGGCTCGGGCCGAACAGGGCGGCGAACTCGCCGACGCTCAGGTAGTGGTGGTAGGCCGGGCCCCCGGGGGTGGAGACGGCCGCGGCCTGCTCGACGAGCTGGCCCCAGCTCGAGGGCCGGAAGTAGACCTGCAGGCTGACCGGCGTGCTCGGTGGTGCTGGGCCGGTGAGCCGGGCGCCGAAGGCCTCGGGTGAGGGAGGAGCTGCCCCCGCCAGCGTGGCCCACCCGCTGAGAGGTGCCGCGCTGGCCGGCACTGGGCCGGCGGCCAGGCACCCCATCAGGGCCACACCGGCCGCAGCGGCCCGGGCCAGGCCGCCTCTGCCCGCGCTGCGCCAGGCGCAGGCCAGCGCGCCTGGGGCTCGGGTTGCCGGGGGCCCGGTTGGCGGGTGAGGCACACCCGGGGGGGCCGGCCGCCCAGGCCGGCGTCTGGAGGGCAGGGCTCGGGTCATCGGCAGCGGGGGACGAGCACGAACCTACTGCTTGCCCGCCCGGTAGGTGCCGTTGCCGCCGGAGGGTGCCTTTCCCGCCCAGCGGGTGCTGGTGCCGGCGGGCCCGGCGACGAACCTCTATACTGGCTCGGTGCCGACCGGCTCTTGACTCGGCGGTGCACCAGTGAACACTGGGACCTGTGGTGCAGCATGGAGTGCACGCCGGCCTGTCAAGCCGGAGGCCGCGGGTTCAAATCCCGTCAGGTCCGCGGTCGGATAGCTCAGTTGGTAGAGCGCGCGCCTGAAAAGTGCGAGGTC
>JAJPKN010000070.1 GCA_021323695.1 Actinomycetota bacterium
GGGCGTGCGCCGACCCCACATCTGGGCATGAGCACACACCCGTTGCTGCGCCCCGAGGAGGTGGCCGAGGCCCTGGCCGTCTCCAAGGTCACCGTCTACCGTCTGGCGCGATCCGGCGAGCTTGCCTCCGTACGGATCCGTGGCCAGTTCCGCTTCCGTCCCGAGGCCCTGGAGGACTACTTGGCCCGCTGCGAGGCACCGGCCGTGGCCGCTGTCCCCGTGGCTCCCAGGCCTCGCCGGGGCCGGCCCCGCAAGCAATGGGTACCGCCCGATGCCGCGTAGGGACGGCGGGATCGAGCGGCGCGTCGGAGCGAGTGGCCAGGTCAGCTGGCGGGCACGCTGGTACGACGCGACCGGTCACCGCCAGAGCGCCACCTTCTCCACCAAGGCCGAGGCCGATGCCTGGCTGGCTGAGCGGGTAGTGGAGGTGCACCGGGGCGGTACCGGCACCATGGAAGGCAGGCGCACGACGCTGGCCGAGTGGTGGGCCAGGTGGCAATCCGGCCGTCAGGTGTCCCTTTTGGCCCGCCGGCGCGAACAGAGCGCCTGGGAGTGCTGGGTCGCCCCGCACCTGGGCAAGGTCAAGCTGGCCGACATCCGGCGTTCTACCGTTCAGGCATGGGTTGCCGGCCAGGTGCGGGCCGGGCTGGCCCCCCGTACGGTGAAGCGCCACCTTGAGGTGCTGCGAGCTTGCCTGTCGGCGGCCGTAGTGGACGGCCTCATCGCGGTCAACCCGGCGTCCAAGGCGGGCCTCCCCCGGGCCCCCAAGGCCGAGCAGCGCTTCTTGAGCCTCGACGAGGTGCGCCGGCTCACCGAGGCCACGCCACCCGCCTACCGGTCCATGGTCGCAGTCGGGGTGGCCTGCGGGCTGCGCATCGGGGAGCTCGTGGCGCTGCGCGTGGAGGACTTCGACTTCCTGCACAAGACGCTGACGGTGCGCCGCACTGCCCTGGCCGACAGCGGCCGCTACGGCCCGGTGAAGTCCCGTGCCGGCGAAGGGCGGGTCGTGCCCGTCCCGCCGACGCTTGCTGCCCAACTGGAGCGCGACATGGCAGGGCGCCACCCGGCTGCCCCGGCCTGGCCCACCCGCTCGGGAAGCTTTTGGACGACAGCCCATTGGCGGCGTAGCGTATGGCGGCCGGCGGTGGAACGGGCGGGCCTGGTGCCGCCCCCCACCCCGCACGCCATGAGGCACACGGCCGTCGCCCTGTGGCTGAAGGCCGGGGCCAGCATGTACGAGGCCAGCAGGTGGGCGGGGCACGCTTCGACCACGACCACGGACCAGATCTACGGCCACCTGGTGGCGCCCGACGGCCGGGTGAGCGAGGAGCTGGACCGGCTGCTGTGGCCGCCCGAGCCTGTCAGGCTGGAGGGCCGGCGCCGGCGAGCGGTAGCTCAGCGTGCGTGACGGTCGGTCGCGGCTGGCATGATGATCACAATGAGAGGTGAGCAGTGAACGAGACGACGCTCGAAGTGCATGTGGAGGGGACGCCCGGTGCCATCCCCGCTCGCGCCTTCCTCGACGTCCTTCGCACCAGCCTCGATATCCTCGACCAGCTTGAGCGTGCGGAGCATCCTCTAGCCAAGGTCGCCGGGCAGTGGCTAGTAGCGGAGCTTCGCAACGAGAGCGCAACGGCCTTGTTGCGCCGGCCAGATGCCCCCAGCCCGGAGGCCCCCCTTCGGCTCGTTGAAGGGGTTGGCCAGCTCCGCAAAGCCGAAGGGCTTCCTCGTTACTTCTCGCCTCGGATCGCGCGCGATCTGGTCAAGATCGGTAGACAGGTCCGCCAGGAAGGAGTCAGTGCGGTCAGGTTCGTGGTGCCGGGCACAGACGGGGCGCCAGCCCGAGCAGAAGAGGTGTCCAGCACAGTGGTCGCCAATGCCTTGGCATCGGTTGAAGGTTCCGAGCGGGCGCTCGGCTCCGTGGCCGGCCTGCTCGATGCGATCAACCTACGGCGTGGTGCTCACCGGGTGAGCCTCTACGACAACGAGACAAGGCGGGCGGTTGGCTGCCGGTTCCCAGACGCGCTCTTCGAGGTAATGAAGGACGGCCTGGGCCATCGGGTCCGGGCAATAGGCGAGGTCACCCGCAACCGGCGGGGCCAGGTTCTTGAGGTCGACATTCGCCGCATCGAGGTACTTGCAGACACACCAGCTACACCCTCGGTGGATGACCTGGCAGGCATCGCCCCTTGGTACACTGGCGACCAGTCGACGGACGAGTACCTACGGGCAGTCCGCGGTGGCTGAGTACAAGCGCGTCTACCTCGACGCGGACGTGTACCTGGCACTCATCAAGGGTGAAGAGGGTCGGCTCCATACGGCGCGGGGCCTTCTTCGGGGCGGGGAGAGGAAGCAGTTCGCCGTCGTAGCCAGCACCCTGATCTATGCGGAGGTTTGTGGGCATGTGGACGTAAGAGCTGCCCAAGACGCCGCAGCAGTTGATGCAAAGGTCAGCAGCTTCTTTGAGAGTGGGTTCATCTCTTGGGTCGAAGTCGATCTTGTCCTCGCACGCGACGCCCGCCGATTGTCTCGCGATTGGCGGCTACGCGGTGCGGACGCGGTTCACCTAGCATCTGCCGTCCGGGCCTCCTGCGACGTACTGATGACCTGGAACAAGAACGATTTCCCTATCGGGCAGACGGTCGAAGGGGTTGAGGTACGCGAGCCATTCCTTTTCGGGCAAGGCAGTCTGGACGACGAATTAGCCCGAAGTTCCCCCTGATTCTGGCGTCCTGAGCCGTAGTTGCCTTGACCTGGGGTTTCGCGTCCAACTGGGCGGTTAGGCTGTAAGCATGTAATGGCCTGCACTACGGTAGGAAGGATCTTGCAATTCTTGACCGAGAGGCGACAGCGGATCGCAAGAGTACGACGGCGACCACAGGTGCCCTCTGTACAGGTAGCGTCCTATGTGGTCGGGGAACTCCTTATGGAGGACCCGGGACGACACGCCCTTTAGGCTGTTCACGAGGGTGGACAACCTCACTGTCGGGGGGTGGTCGTCGGTTGCCGGGCCGAGGCCCTCGCCCCCCGTTCGCCCCAAGGTCGGTTCAAGCGATCAATAGCTCTCTGAGGGATGCCACGACCTTGGGATCGGCCGGTGCCGGTGGCACAATGAGGTTCACAACGGCCGCGAAGCGGCGCCCGGTCAGTGGCTTGGCGTCGAGTGGGCGCCACGCCCATACCGACAGGCGCCGGGCCTCGGACGAGGGCCAGACGACCACGACGGGCGTTTGCACGACGGCCGAGGTCCCCAGGTAGCCTTGCAGGACCCGAGCGGTCGCGGCCATGGTGCGGCGACGGGCGTGGGGAGCGGGGCGCAGGCCGCGCCAAGCCAAGCCAAGCCAAGACCAGTAGAAGCCGGGTGCCCAGCACTTGGAGTCGATGATCCAAACTCGCCGGCCCGCTACCACGACGTGGTCGATGTCGGTGCGCATCTTGCGGGCCGGCAGGCGTAGTGAGTGGAGTATGGCGACCTCTGGGTGGGCGGCCTCGAAGCTGGTGAGTACCGCGGCGGTGGCCAGCTCGCCGGAGCGGCCGACCGTGAGCGCGCCGGCCTTGGCTGGGAAGCGACCATCGAGGCATTGGCCAGGTGAGCCGTAGATCATAGCTGTATGTGGGGCGGTGGGCGGGGCGGAGGCTGGTGGCACGGTGCAGGTGAGCGCTTCGGCTTGCGCGTGGACTTAACCCGAGTAGAGGGCCCGTGTTGAGCCCGAGGACAGGAGGATTGATATGAGCGCCAGCCAGCCCCGCCAACCCCGAGGCGTGCCCACTGGTGGCCAGTGGCGAGCCACCAACCGGCCAGAAGGACCGGTGCTAGGGGAGTGTGACCAGGATGATAATGGGATAACCATCGACGACGTCCTAGATAGGGCGCAGGACTGGGTGGACGACTGGGCCGAGAGGCAGGAGCACTGCTCCGTGCGTGTTGAGCGCGTGGATAACAGCACCATGTTCGTTGAGCTGGTCAAGCGGGCCCGGCTGTTGTGCTCGAATTGCGGTGAACCATTGGGTGACCCCGGCCCGGTGGTGTTCTTGAGCCAGGGCGAGGCGGTTGGGACGTACAACTACCAGCATGGGTGCGGTGCGTGGGACACGCCGCGACATGTCTGGCGGTTCGTTGGCCCCAATGAGCACGTGGAGGAAGTGCTGCGGGAGATGGCTGCCGATCTCGATGAGGCCGTTGAGGACGAGTCGCGTGCGATAAGGGAACAGGCCAAGGAAGCTGCCCATCGAGCCAATGCAGACTTGGCCAAGGAACTAAGCCACTTGGCCGACCACGAGCCCGAGCGCTTTGTGGAGCGTGTGACTGAGTTGTCGGCTACCGAACCCGACACCTCAAGGGGCGAAGGCGATAGTTACCTTGACCAGGACGGTCAGCTGGTCACGTGGGTACCGTACGAGACCGGCGACGGCGACTGGGCTGAGGCTGTCACCGATATGCGCCCACTACTGGAGAACCACCAGGCCACTGCTGAGCTAATGCAGGTCCGGCGGCTAGTGGTGCTCCCAGGTGATGTTCGCGGTTATGTGGCTGCCCGTCAGGCAGGTGCTACTCACGCCGAGGCGCTGGAAATACACATGGCACGGGCCAACTTGTGGGAGTACAGTCTAGCCCGCCAGGCGGGCGCCACCCACGCGGAGTCCATGGAGGCGCATCGCGCCGGTGCCGACCTGAGGAATTACAGTCTAGCCCGCCAGGCGGGCGCCAC
>JAJPKN010000059.1 GCA_021323695.1 Actinomycetota bacterium
CAGCCAAGGCGGCAGTAACGGCAGTGCCGGCGGTGGAACCAGACGCGGGGGCAGCAGCCCCAGCCAGGGCGGCTACGACCAGGAGGGCCAGGACGACCGGGGAACGGTGGCGCATGGTGAGCTGCGGGCCGAGGGCTATGCTGCCGCTCGGCCCGCCCTTAGTTGCTTACGGGCCTACTGCGATGGCCCAGGTGAACGTGGCCGTGTAGTTGCCTGCCTTTGCATTGGCAGGGATGTTCTGCCAGACATCGGCAGCCAGGTTGAAGTCGCCCATGCCGCTGCCCGCCGCGGCGCTGTAGACGACGGCCGGGGTCGGGTTGGAGCGGCCATGCACGCCCGGTACGGCAAGGGGGTAGGTGGCGGTGTTCCCGGTCGGGTCGGTGTAGGTGCCAGTCGAACCGCTGGGTTGGTTCTCGGTCATGGCTGGCGCCGTGGTGGCACTGGCCGATGAGGATGAGCCGTTGAGCTCAACAGCCCAGTTGGAGGGAATAGTGACTGGGGCTGAGTTGATGGTGGCGGTCAGGGCCGTGGACACCACCGTCACGTTCCAGCCGTTCCCGGTACCGGTGTTGTCGTTGGCACCCAGAGTGGCGGGCTCGGCCAGGCTCTGGTCAGTACCGTTCAGGGTCGCGGCCCACGACAACGAGGCCGGAGCGGTGACCGACAGGGTGCCACCGGTCAGCGTGGCCGACACGGAGGTATTGGCCGAGGTGGCAGCGAACGCCGGGACCCCATAACCGACCAGGCTGGCTAGGCCTATACCCAATGCGGCTGTGAGAGCGGCGGCATGCTTGACACGCATGTAGGCTCCTTTTCTTTTTCTTTGCTTGTGTGTTCTCTGGACGACCAATGGTCGTCGATAGCATGCCAGCGCCAGACCGACCATAGCGCGCGTAGCGATTGGTACGCAACGACTCGCCGACGGGCTGGCTAGGCTGCCAGCGCGGATGGGAAACCAGCCTGGGCCCACAGGGCCTCGCGCAGGCCTGGTGCCTCCTGCTTCTGCCGTAACCACGCCGGCACTCCGCCCAAGAGGGCGGCGTTGGCCAGCAAGGGCCCAGGCCGGGACGGGCCAGGTAGTGAAGACGGGGCCAGCAGGTCGACGGGTTCCCAGAGGTCCTGTGGTCCTGGGCCGGTCGGCCGGCTGGCTCGCAGCGACATGTAGGAGCGGGACGCGAAGCCAGGCTGCGGCCACCAGTCCTCCCAGAACGCCACTGCCATGCGTTGCGACACGCGGGCGGAGACGGCCTCAAAGGACCCAAAGGCAGCCCGGGCCACGCACTGAGGCACGTCGTGCTGCCAGGAGCGCCCCCACTGTGTTGGTGGAGAGGCAACCAGGAACAGCAGCACAACCGGTTCGGCAGCCGAACGGGCCAGTGTGTCTGCCCACCAGGCAGCCTTGGCAGGTAAGCCGGTCGAAGCAGCGGCTACCACTTCGACGACAATGATCAGGCCGTCGCGCCTGGCCCAGACGGCGTCGGCTCGCCGCCAGGTCTCAACACCCAGCACCGACGACAAGTCGGCCACCGTCTCGCCTAACACGGCACCGATGTCTAGGTGCTCGGCCACCCTCAAGCTGGCCTCCGTTGCCAGCACTCCGTGGCGGTTGTACGGGACCGGTGTAGCCCAAGGACGCCCCCCTGTGACCGACAACCACTCGGCATAGGACAAGTGCTTGCCAATAGATGCCAACGCTCCTGGGATGGGCCGCACCAGGGCCGGTAAGTGACCTTGGGCCAAGGTTATGTCGTGACGACGGCGACTATGGGGAGCAGCGAGCGCGAACCGCCCAACCTGAAGGTAGCCAGCGCCTAACCCAAGCACGAGTGCCCGAGGCCAACGCGCCGAAAGCCAGCGAGCGTCACCGACGATAGCCGCCAACTGCTCGGTGGTCATAAGCCTCCACATCTGCAAGGCTGCCAGGGCCGTCAGGCGCCGGGCCCGCTCGGCACCATAGAACGCCTCGGCGCAGCGACGCCGCGACAAGGAGAACACGGCCCCCCATGCCTCCATCTCAGCTCGGCCGCCCCAGGCCACCGTCGCACCACCCACACCGGAAGACCACAGGCGCTGGTGATAGGGATCAGCACGGGTGTGTGCCGGAGCAACACGCGCGCTCGACGACAGCTCGGCCATGGCGACCATGTCGTGCCTATCAGCCATAGGTGCCTATTAGGCCACCCGGCCGACCGCGACCCGCAAGAACTGGTGGAAGGCATCGGGATCCCGGGCCACGGCCCGAGCATCGGCCTCGATGACCATACCAGTGGCCACAGCATCAGCCAATGCCTGGTCCAAGCTCACCGACCCCAGCTCGTCCTTGCGAAAGTCGTTGCGCAATTGGTGGACCTCGCCTGAGCGGATGTGGGCCCGCACGGCGTCGTGCACCACCATGACCTCTGCCACTGCCTGGCGCTGGCCGGGGCGACCGGCAGCTGGCAACAGGACCTGGCACACGATGCCCTCCAAGCAGGAAGCCAGTTGCGTGCGAACCAAAGCCTTGGCTTCGGCCGGGAAGGCATCGACTATGCGATCTACTGCCTCTGCCGCGCTGCCAGCGTGCAGCGTCGCATAGACCAGGTGACCGGTCTCGGCCGCGGTAAGAGTAGTGGAAATGGTCTCGGGGTCGCGCATCTCACCAACCAGCACCACATCGGGGTCCTGGCGCAACGCGGCCCGGAGGGCCACGGCAAAGCTGGCTGTGTCCTGGCCCACCTCCCGCTGATGGATCACGCAGTTACGCTGCGGGTGCACGTACTCGATGGGATCCTCAATGGTTATCACGTGCCGGCTGCTGGTCCGGTTCACAATGTCCAACAGAGCAGCCTGGGTGGTGGACTTGCCCGAGCCGGTCGGCCCTGCGAACAACACCAGGCCTCGCGGCAAGTAGGCAAAACGCTCGATCACCTCCGGCAGGCCCAGGGAACCGAACGCTGGGGGCATGCCAGGCACCAGCCGCACGGCCAGGGCTAGTTGGCCTACCTGCCGGAACACATTGACTCGCAGCCGCCAGCCCCGGTACTCTGAGGCCCGGTCCAGGTCACCCGAGAAGCCCTCGGAGACCGGCTTGGGGCCGACCAGCCACTCGGCGACGGCAGCCACCTCGGCGGCAGTCATGGGCGCCTGGCCAACACTGCGCAGCTCGCCGCCAACCCGGAAGGCAGGCGGCAGGCCAGCCGACAAGTGCACGTCGCTGGCACCTAGCGACAGTGCCAGGTCGAGTACCTCCGAGGGGCCTATGGTAGCGTCCTTGGTCGCTAGGGCTGAAGCACGGCGTGCCAAAACCTCGTAGTCCTCGGCCGACAGGGCTACGGGCTTGACCGGCACGCCCACTAGGGCAGCCACTTGGGCAATATCGGCTGGAGCAGGCACGCGGGGCCAGGCCACATGCAAGTAGCCATCGGCGAAGCCCATCCCAACAGCTCCCGCCCCCTCCGGCACTAGCCGGACCGCCAGCGGGTCCAGGGGCACGGGAGCGGGGTCGGCAACGTGGGCCAACAGGTCGGAGACGCGCATCACGCACCTCCTGAGGTGGGCGTCTGGTGCCCAAGGACGGTCACGACGTGGAAGATGGGCAGGTACAGGGCAATGATCATCGACCCGACAAGGGCCCCGACGACGACGATGAGCAGTGGCTCCACTGAGCTCTGCAAGGTCGACAGACCTGTCTCCACCTCCTCGGTAAGGCCCTGAGCCAAATGCCCCAGCACGTCGGGAGTCGAACCAGAGCGCTCACCTACCTCTGCCATAGCCGCCAAGACCTCAAAATTGGTGTCCGTGCCAGGAGTCTCGGCCATCGCCATACGCAGTGCCCTCGACAGTCCATGGCCTGAGCGCAGAAGGTCGCCGGCGCGGTCGAGCACCGCGGACCAAACCCGGTTGGCGGTGGCTTGGCTCGCGTAAGCCAGGACGGACAAGGCGTCGGTGCCGGCACCCATCATGGTGGACAGTGTCGAAGCCACCCGGGCCAAGGCCGCCTTGCTGACCAATGACCCCACCATGGGCAACCGCAGCGACGTGGCCGACGCCCAGTAACGGGCCCGGCTGTCCCGCCGCAGCCAAGCCACCACCCCGGCAATGACCAGGGCCACCAACGGTAACACCCAAAGGTGCGACAACAAGCCGTGCGACAGAGCGACCAGCACCTTGGTTGGACCAGGCAGGCCGGCACCCATCTGGGCGAACATGCGGCTGAAGACCGGTACCACGGCGAGCAGGATCACCAAGGCCAGCACCACCGCCGTAGTAAGCACGAACAATGGGTAGGTGACCACCGAGCGGGTCTTGGACCGCAACTTCAGGCGGGCTTCCAACAGGTCGGCCAGCTTGGCTAGCGTCACCGGCAGTACACCAGCAGCCTCGCCCGCGCCAACCAGGGCACTGAACAAAGCACCCAGTTCGGCCTCATGAGCCTTGACCACAGTCGTCGGTGAACGACCAGCCAGCAGTTCTTCGCGCATCGCCTCAGCCAAGTCCCCGACAACCTTGCCCGCCCGCTGACGGGCCAAAAGGCCCAACGACTCAGGCAGCCCGAGGCCGGCCTTGGCCAGCACCGCCATTTGGCGAGCCAACCAGGCCTGGTCGGCTAGGCGCACCCGCCGGCGTAGGCGCAGCTCTTTGCCCCAAATGGTCCGGGCCTCTGGCCGCTCCAGGGTCGCGACGCTCACAAAGCCTCCTCTAATGCGGAAGCCCCGCTCGTAAGGGCGGGGTGATTGATTGGCCGTCCGCATTGGCCACTCGCGCCAGCTCGGCCAAGCTGGTCACACCAGCGGCCACCTTGGCCAGGCCGTCCTCCCACACCGACGCCGCCCGCTGTTCGCGCATGACGGCCCGTAGGGCATCCGGCTCAGCCCCGGTCGCCACCACCCGACGTGCCCGGTCGTCCATGACAAGCAACTCGCCTATGGCTACCCGCCCCCGGTAACCACCTTTACCTCTGGTGGCACAGTGCGGGCAGCCCTTGGGATTGGCGGACCAGACCCGCCCCGGGGGGTCTCCTGGCCAATCCACGCCGCTAGGTGGTTCGTCGGGCTGGCGACAGGTGGGGCATAGGCGGCGGACGAGCCGCTGGGCCAAGATGGCCGACACGCCCGCTCCCACCAGGGCCGGGGCAATGCCCATCTCGACTAGCCGCATCGGTGCCAGCGCGGCCGAGGACGCGTGGAAGCTGCTCAGCACCAGGTGGCCGGTGTAAGCGGCCGACACTGCCATCTCGGCAGTCTCAGCGTCGCGGACCTCCCCCACCATGATCACGTCGGGGTCGGCCCGGAGAAAGCTGCGGAGGGCGTTGGCAAAACTGAAATTGACCGCAGGGTCGACCTGGTGCTGGGCAACACCGTCGATGCGGTACTCCACTGGGTCCTCTATGGTCAGTATCTTGCGTTCCGGCCGAGCCGACTCGGCCAGCAACGCGTAGAGAGTCGTCGTCTTGCCTGAGCCTGTAGGGCCAGTGACCATGAGCGCGCCGGCCGACGACTCGACCAGGTGCCGTAGAGACGCCACAGTAGCCTCGGAAAAGCCGAGAGCTCCCAACGCCAGGGCCGATGCCGTGGTGTCCAACAAGCGCACTGTCGCCGATTCCCCCCAGATCGACGGCAAGGTGACCAGGCGGCAGTCGACGGTCGTCGTGCCAGCTGCGAAGCTAAAGCGCCCGTCGGCCGGTCGGCGGGACTGTGCTATGTCCACCCGGGCCATGACCTTGAGCCGACTGACGATAGCCGCCCCCAGTTCACGCGGCAAGCCTTCCCCGTCCAACAAGCCGTCCACCCGGTAGCGGACCTCAACGCGGTCCCGGCGAACCTCAAAATGCACGTCCGAGGCCCTTCGTTCAATAGCTCGCCGCAGGATGTCGTCCACCAGGGTGGCCACCTCGGAGCTGGACGCCGCCTCCTCGTCGATGGCGGGCGCCACCACGGCAACTGAAGTGACGGCCGCAGCCTGGGCCGCCTCGGTCAGTTCTCGGGCCGCCAACTGGTCAATGGCCCAGGCCAGCACCTCGGCCAGTGCCTCAACGTCGCTAACGGCTGCTAGACGCCAGGACGGGCCGAGGTAGGCACGGGCTAGAGCCAGCACGTCGGGGTCCAATGGGTCGGCAGCAACCAGCCGGGCGCCAATCAGGGGTAGCGCCCTATGGGCTTTGGCCTGGTCGAGTGGTAGACGGGCGAGCATGGCGAGGTCCACGTCGTCGTAACTGGGCTCAATCGCCTCCATGCCTAGGCGGGCCCAAACTGCCCGTTCGACCGCCGGCAGCAGGCCGAGATCGGCCATGGCTTGCACAGGCGTATAACCACGGGCAATCCCAGCCTCCATGGCATTGGCGTGCAACTCAGCCGACTCTGGGTAGACCTCGCCCAGGGCGGCCAGCAGCGCTTCTGCCTGTGAGGCGACGAACCGGCTCGGGGCCCTTTCCATGATTGCCACGCGCGAACCGTCCCTCAGCCTTGACCGGGCCCGCCTGCCCGGCTGAAAGCATCGAGCACCACAACCGCCTGGACCTGGCCCGCCTGGACCTGGCCCGACTGCCACGTCAGGCTCTCGCTGCTAACCGCTATCGCCCGAGCCAACCCCCCTAGGCCGGCTAAGGCGCAGAACACCTCAGACTGCTGACCAGCGAAAGTGAGCTGGATCTGCCACGACTGGGCCCCGCTGGGCCCACCGACCGAGGACGTCGGCGCCCATGAGGACGAGGACCAACTGGCGTGGCAACTATTGGCCAGAGCCGACACCTGGCCGGTGAAGCCCACCTGGTCCTCCTGAGCGGGCAGGGCCGCCTCGGCCACCTGGAGCTGGCGTAGCCACCTGCCCTGTGCCGCCTTGACTGCCTGGCCGCTCTGCCACGCGGCGTCGTCAGCCAGAGCCAGGCTGTCGTCCTTGACCGCGGCCGCCCGCCACGCGCTGGCCCGGTCGGCAGCTATCCGGGCCCCTATGGCCATCAACACCACCACAGCCGCTAGCAGGGCTACTAGCCGCGCCTCGCGCCTCAACCAGCCTCGCTGGCCCTGCCCAGCCATCAGCGCCTCCCGTTCCTGGCCTGGGCCTTCGGCACAAACCTGGCCCGAGGCTGAGGCTTCGGCGGCACGACAACGGTCATGTTCAGCGAGACTTGGCCCTTGTCCACGGACTCACCCGAGACAGTCGCCTGTGCTCCTCTGGCCTCGAGTCGACGCTGCCAGGCCGCCACGGCCAGGAATGACTGCCCTGGTACCTGTGCTGTCACGGTCAGGGTGACGGCACCTCGTGCCTGAGCATCTACCATGGTCACCTGCGTACCGACTGGGGCAGTCGCAACTAGCTCGGTCAAGGCCGGCACGTACACGCCGTCCGGTTGCCGGGCCCGGGCCGCTTCAGCCGACAACTGCTGCACCTGGTCCCGCAAAACCAGCCAGTGGCTCACCGAGGCCTCATTGACCTGGGCCTGGTGGAGCGAGGTACGGGCAGCCGACAACGTCGACCTGGCCGAGAGCATGGGGACCAACCCGGTCATCGCCACGCCCAGGGCCAGCGCACCGCCTGCCCCGATCAGGACCAAGCGTCGACGCCGGGCTGGGGCCTCCGCTATGTGAGCCAGCTCCTCGGGCGACAACCATACGGCCGACGCGGGAGGACGAGCCAACGCGACCAGAACGGCCAAGCCAGCCGGCCCCTGGTCTGCCCACGGCACCCCCCAACGCGTAACACCCCCTATTGCTGGTCCAGTGGCCCGCACGCCCACGCGCGCCAGATCGGCAGTGACAGTCGGGGACAGGCGTAGGCCCAGTACTCGGACCTCGTCGGGTGCCTGGCCCGCCTTGGCCAGGCGGGCAACTTCGGCGCTCGCCAAGGCAGCCACCTGCTGGACATCGCCAAGGCCAGCCTTTAGCTCCCGGCACACAACGGGCCGATTACCCTCAACCACGACGAACCACGAGGAGCGCTGGCCCACAGCCAACCACGCGCCAGCCGGGAACACGAACGGCAACGCCACCAGCCGGGCACGGGCTTTGCGCAACTGCGCCCAGGGCGCAGCGGGTTCCTCCCAGCCAGCGAGCGCCACTGAACGACGAGCACCGGCCAAGCCGGCCACGGCCGCCAGTGACGAGGCCGGCCACGTCCGACCCGCTAGCTCTGCCAGCACTGCCGGGCCCAGATCCACGTCGCCCATCAGGGGCACCGATGGTGCGAACAACACACCACCATCGGTCACTACAACCTGCGCCCCTTTGGTACCAGACAGGGCCTGGGACAGCGCGTCCGCTGGGCTGGCCGCGCTGAAGGCCTCATATGACACCACCTGGCCAGCCTCAACCTTGGCCCGGTGGACCACGGTACCGTCTAGCACCACTCCGGTACCAGAGACCAGCACCTGTTCTGTGGTAGGCCCACGAGCCTGACGGTGCCTCGGGGCTCCTTTGGGCTGCCACAAGTCGTCGATCGCGACCAGCCCGTCGCCATTGCTGGGCACTGGACGGTCCTTGCCTGCCTCCTTGGCCCCGAGCACGGCTCGGGCTCCATGCACGAAGCCGGCCATGCGCCCACCGCTCATGCCACTGCCTCCCCGGCCAGGCGGGCCTCGAGGCGGGCCATGCGCTCCAGGTGGGCGATGAGCTCGGTGTCGTTGCCACGGTCCAGGGCCGCTTGTAGTTGCCACCACGAACTAGGGCAACCCACTACCAGTGGAGGACTGCCAGGTGCTAACCGGGTGAGCACGGCCGAGGGCACACACCAAGCAACCAGCGCAAGGGGCATTATCTCTGAGCGGGCCAGGGCCTCATAGGACTCAAGCGCGTCGTCGCCCTCAAGCACGACAACATACCGCTCGTCTGGGCGGGCCTCGGCGTCCAGGTCCATACCGAGGGCGCTGGCAACTGCCTCGGCGGCCTGGGACTTGCCGAGGACCCGCACCTCAGGGACGCTCCTCGCCGAAAATCGCCTGCACGAGCCACGATGCGGGGTGCGCGGCCACTTCGGCACCGCGCATGAGCGTCTCCATCCTTTCGGGGAACGCTGCTGCCAGCTCTGCTGCTAGTTCATCGGCCTCGGCCGAGACGATGGCGGCCAGTTCCTGGCCGGCCCAAGCCCGCTCAGCTGGGCGACCAGCCAGCATCCCTCGTACTTCCAACGCCAACCAAGCCAGCCCTCGGGACAAGCCGGTCGGGCCCAGCTCGGCATCCAGGCGCCGGCGCAGGTCACCCACCTGGAGCAGTAGCGCCTCCCGCTCTGCCTCCAAGTGGGTGACCGTGTTTAGCGCCCGACGGCGCCAGTCGTCGACCTCGTCCCGTCGATAGCCACGGCCGGGCGCGAACATGAAAGCTGCCAAGGTGGCAGCACCCTCGGCATCGGCCCCCGGGTCGGTCCCCCCGATCAGCTGCTCGGCAACGGTAACGGTCGTCACTGGTACGGGCCGTTGGTTACGGGCTCACCTGGCGGTCGGTCCAGGTGTTGTACCAGCCAGTGCTCGAGGTCGGGGCGGTGGCGGTACAGCCGCTGCTCCCAGCATCCGACTCGTTGTACCAAGTGCCCTGGCCCAAAGTCGACGACGACGTGTCGGTCTCGATGTCGGCCGCCGACCAGCACTTGCCATTCGGGCTCCAGGCCGACAGCACGACAGACTGGCCACCGTCGAAGGTGGCCACAGACACAGCATTGATCTTATCCACTCCAGAGGTGTCGGACCAAGAGAGCGCCGGTTCCTGGGTCTGCATGTAGGCGGCGTAGTCTGAAGCGCTGCTGGACGCTGGGATCCCGTACTCGTTCAACTCGGCGTAGTTGGCCTTCACCGCCAGAAGTGCGTTGGCCACCGTGGACTGTGCTGCCGTGTTCTGAGCATTGTTCCGTTCCGACAAGTAGGTGGGTATCGCGATAGCCATGAGGATGCCGATGATGAGCAGCACCACCATGAGCTCAATGAGAGTGAAGCCCTGCTCCCGACGAGGCCACCGGTGCCGGCTGCGGTCCGTGGTGGCAGCTTCCGACGGGCTTTGGGCCCAGCTTGCTGTCACTGTTGTCTTCCTTTCTCAGCCGGCCCCGGTCAGGCCGGGCTTGTCCAGGACGGTAACCAGGGCACCTGTCCCCACCAAAGGACGGCACACTTTGCGCGCCCATTGCGCGCATCGCGCTATGCATGGCGCGCGTTCCACATAGTCGCCCATCCGTCGCCAAGGACGCGCCACGGCGGGGCCTCATCGACGAGGTGTTCGCCGGCAGCGGTGACCTGTCCGGGGCGATCGAGCAGGTCGCCCGCATCGGTGCCCGCCTGCTGCTACAAAGCGCCCTGGAAGCCGAGGTTGGCGGGTTCTTGGGCCGGGAACGCTACGCCAAGGCTGCCCTCAGCCCCGAGGCCAACGAAGGGGCGCAACCTAGTGGTACGGGTCCATGTCCCAGTACGTCCAGCGGCAGTACATCTCGGTCGCGTCCCGCCTTGCCTGCCGAGCCTCACGACCTTCGAGGCCCCAGTAACCCACCCAGGCCGCTCGTACCCGGCGCACCACGGCGACTACGAAGTGCCGGGTCAACGACAGCCACCAGCACGCCGCCAACAGGGCCAAGGCGAACGCCACGGTCCCGGACGGGTCGACCATGTTGGCAGCCATAGCTGCCGCCAGCCAGAACAACAACGTGACGCATGCCGACAACGGCCACAGCATGAGCCCTAGGGGCACGGCTCGCAGCGCAGAGCGGGACTTCCTCGGTACGAGGCCGCCCCCAATCGTGGCCGCGAAGAACGACACGCAACGCGCCGGGAAGCACGCTGCTCGCAACGCGGTGGCCGCCAGCCCGAAAGGTGCCAGGCGCTCGAGCCAGGTCGGCTCCCGCAACGGGATGCGAGGGAGCGGGGAGGGCGTCTGCCTAGGTGGTACCGGCCCCGGTGAAGTGGGCCCAACCGGGCCTGTCGCTTGAGGCGCGGGCTCCTCCGGTGCGACCTGGCTCAGGAAATCGAAGGCGGCCTTGGCCAACCGGAAACGCTCGGGGTCGCCGCCACGATCTGGGTGTTCCCGGTTGGCCACAGCATGCCAGGCCGAGCGGACCTGGTCTTTGGTGGCACCTGGCTGCAAGCCGAGTACCGCCCAGGGGTCGTCCATCTTCATCGCCACACATGATGAGCAAGTGCCGGGCCGAGCACCCGCAACCACACCAAGCCAGCTGTTGCCAGCACTAGGGCCCCGCCCACTAAAGACTCACGCGCCGAAGCGGTGTGGCCGAGCAACGGTAAGGCCACTCGCTGGCGCAATGGCCACAGTAGCGGCACGCCGCCAACAGTCAAGGCGTCGCCAACTATGTGCCACACCACACCGGCCGTGGCCATTGCTGCCAGCCACGGCCACGAATGAGCCGCCACACGGCCGGACAGGGCCCATCTATCGGTTTCGGCGTGCCAAGCCCACCAGCCAGCAGCCACCGGTAGGACCAAGGCACCAAGCATGCCACGGCCCAGACGCAGCGGCAGGATGCAACGACCCGCGACGACCAGGCAGCAGACGACTACTACCGGCCCAGTCCACGCCCATCGGTCGGCCCACCACATCCCAGCCGCGACCAAAGCAATGAAACATAGGCTGTGAGTGGCCTGACGATGGCCACCAGCAGCAGCACGTACCACGTGCGAAGTGGCCTCCCCAGCCAGGCCGAAGCGTCGTGCGACGGTCGAGCCAGGCTCGTCCAGGTCTGGCAACATGGCAAAGCCAGCGCCCACCAGGCCGGCTACTGCCATCTGGGTGGGGCCGAGGTGCGAGCCAGTGATGGTGGCCAAGCCGGGAGCCAGGGCTAGGGTGCCGGCGGCACCGGTCAGAGCATGGTCTCGTCCGAGCATGCCTGTATGTGGGGATGGCGCGCCCACAACCGACGCAAGCGGCGGCTCGTGCTCCGCCGACCGCTTCGCCCAGTAGCACCATCCCCCCCCACATATGGGCGTGCGCGTAGGCATCGACTTAGACCAGGTAGTGTACCCATTTGCCGAGGTGGTTGCCGCTTACCTGCACAAGGCGACTGGCCGCCCTCTCGACGAACTCGTCGTCCCGAACCGTTGGGCGTTCTACACCCACTGGGGCTATACCTCAGACGACTTTTTGCGCCTGTTTGCCGACGGAATCGACGCTGGGTTCATCTTTCGGGAGGGGCACCCATTGCCGGGGGCCCTAGACGCCCTCTGGGCCTTGAGGGCACGTGGCCACAGCCTGCATATTGTGACCGACCGTTCCGTCGGTCGGTGCTCGCAGGCCAACACTGAGGCTTGGCTGGCAGAGCACCAGGTCCCCTACGACAGCATCACCTACGCGGCAGACAAGACCGTCGTGCGCACCGACGCCTTCATCGACGACATGCCGCACAATGTACTGGCCCTCCGACAGGTCGACTGCGCTGCGTTCTTGTTCGCCACCGGACGTGACGACCAGGCCGGCGTTCGGCCCGACTGGATGGTCCATGACTGGGCAGAGTTCGTCGATTGGGTGGACGTGCTCGCACATGGGAGCCTCTGATGAGGCGCTCGCACCATGCTGGGAGCAGCTCAGCGACGCCTACGGCAAACCCCAGCACAGGCTGGGGGCGACACAACGTCGTGCAAGGCTGGAATCCCGGCCCTTCAGGGCCGGGAGGATGTCAACATCGGCCAGGCCGCCTAGTCCCGCCGCTGGAACGAGCTTTTGGAGCGCAACCTGGGGCTGGCAGAGTGGGAGGAGGTGCGGGCCTCGGAGGCCATGGGGCCCTTGCACATGGCCCTCGCGCAGGCCCACGGCATCGACATAGAAGCCGAGCTGCCTCGGTTGTGCTCGAACCTCGCAGGCTTGCGCGACCCGGCAGCCGGGATTGAGGCGCGGGTTACCAAGCTCATCGACGCCCAGGTGCGCGCCGACAGGACGACCGATGCCGGCCTGATCGCCGGCTTGCTGCCCCGCATGGCCGTCCCCGACCCCGACATTGCACGGACCCTGGCCGAGCGGGACGGGGCCACGGAGGCCCGTGCGGAGGCCAGGCTGGCCGAGGCCCTGGCGAAGCGGGAACGCTGGGTTGCGAGCCTCGGAGAGGTGCCGGCCAGTCCCGCCGCCCGGCTTGCCTGGGAGCGCAAGGCCCGCACCGTGGCCGCCTACCGGGAGCGCTGGGGAGGGCCGGCGCGCATGGCGCTCCATCCCGTCGAGGACTGCCGGACGCTCGAACAGCGCACGGAGTGGGGACGGGTGAAGAGGGCCTTGGACGCCTGCCGGCGGCTCAGCCAGGCCGAGGGCGAAGCCGATATTGTACGCATGCACGAGCCCGGCATCGACATGGGGATGAGCCTCTGAGGACCGGGAAGGAGAGACGATGACCCTAAGGAGGCGACATGGCGGGCACGCGGAGAAGGAGGCCTTCGTGACCACCTCGGAGCTGAAGGAAGCAGGGTGGACGGAGCGGTTGATCCGCACGTTCCTGGGCGGCCCAGATGCGACCCGGCCAAACCCCTTCTATTCGAGGGCCGGGGCGCCCATGCGGCTGTGGCGGGCTGAGCGCGTGGCGGCAGTCAGCTCCTCGCAAGAGGTCCAAGAGGCCTTGCTAAAAGCCAAAAAGAACCGCGAGAGGGGCCTAAAGGGTGCAGAGACACGAGCCAGGAATATTGCCGACGTCTGCCGGCAGGCCGAGGTCAAAGTGGTCGTGCTCCCATACCAGCGCGTAAAGGAGCTGTCGGCTGCAACGCACGGAGGCAACTACATGGGCGACCCAGGACCGTGGACCTGGTCCTACAGGGCCGCCCTCAATTGTGTGCGGCACTGTTGCACGAATTACGAGGCGTTGTGGCAGCTCACCAACCGAGGCAGCACCGGCGAAGACGGCTACTGGGTCCTGCGCGACCGCGTCGACACAGCCATCGAGGACGCTTACCCATGGCTCAGGACCGAGGCAGCCTTCGAGGCCGAGCGCGAGCGCGCGGAAGGTTGCCGGAGGATCGGCCAGGCCGAGCGCGAGGCCGAGGTCGCACGCGTGCACGAGCCCGGCATGAGCCTCTGATGGCGCGGACCAAGTACGCCCCGCCGGGGGTGCAGCAGGCCATGGCGGCGGCCCAACCGACGGGCCCGGTGCCCCCGTCGCGGACCGCAAGGTGCTGCGGGAGACGACCCGCTGGGAGAAGAAGAACCGCCAGGCTGCCGTCGAGCAGGCGCGCCGGCTCGCCATGAACCTGTACCACGGCAAGGCCGTCGGGGCGCCCCCATTCCAGCTCGGGTTGGCCCTCGGGCCCGGCGAGACTCCGTGGGCCGAGACGTGGGCCCGGTGCTCGCTTGACCAGCGCCGCCAGCTACTGCGGATGGAGGTGACATCCTCCCGGCCCTGAAGGGCCGGGATTCCAGCCTTGCACGACGTTGCGTCGCCCCCAGCCTGTGCTGGGGTTGCCGTAGGCGTCGCTGAGCTGCTCCCAGCA
>JAJPKN010000002.1 GCA_021323695.1 Actinomycetota bacterium
TCCTCCGGCTCGGCCCCGGCCTCCGGCTCGGGCTGGTAGGCCACCGGGCCGCCCCAGTCCTCCGGCTCGGCCCCGGCCTCCGGCTCGGGCTGGTAGGCCACCGGGCCCAGCCCGAGACCGGGCCGGTGCTGCGTGGGCTGTACGGACAAGTCGACCGAGATCTCAGCCGAGCCCACGACTCCACCAACGGCCTTGGTGCCCAGCGCGCCAAGCAGGTCGTCGATATAGGTCGGCAGACTGAGCACAGTGGCCGAGGGCAAACTGGCTGCCTGTTGACCAGGCTCGGCCAGGATGACGACTCGGTGCCCCTGGGTGGCCTGGGCCTGGGCCCAGGCCACCAGGACCGGGGACGGCCGGGCCATCACCACAGCGTAGTCGTGGCCGGCCCGGCGGGCCTCGTCGGCCCGCTGGGCGACGACACCCTGGTCCTCGCGGCCGTCGGAGAGCACCGCCACGTTGGCGGCACGCAACGGGCCGGCAAGGTCCGGGCAACCGACAAGCAAGACAGTCGGCTTATCCATCAGCGTCCTTTCTCGACAGATGCGCTACTGCCAGCTTGGTCGGCAAGCGATGGGCGTAGCGGCGAGGCAAGGCCGGCACGGCTCGCCGGACGGCCAGGACCAGGTCCTGCTGCCGAGCGATCGAGAACACGACGAGGCGTTGGCAGGCACCTTGGACCTTGCCTCGTTGAGCGAGGCCCAGTGCCTTTGCCGTCTCGGCCAGGTCGAGCTCGAAACCGCTGGGCGCGCGGTCGAAGTTGTCGGCGATGCGCCGCAACAACCAGGTCGCGGTGGGCCCGAGCACCGGCAGCCAGTACTGCTCAACATAGGTTGAGCGCGGGTCGTAGGCGCCGTCGCCGATGTCGAGCGGCACGACTTGCAGGATCTCGCTCACCGGGATCCCGTCCCAGCTAGCGCCGCCTCGATGGCACCCGACTGCCAGTCTGTCGGGCGCCACACGTACACTTCGATGCCAGCTGCGGCTAGTGTCTTGAGCCATGCTGCTTGGGCGGGGCGTAGCTGGCCCCGCTCCGACTTGAGCTCGGCAGCAATGGCACGCCCAGGCTTGGCCAAGAAACAATCAGGGAAGCCTTCGTCGCCTTGGAGGGCTGTGCGCCAGCCGCCGTCGATAGTACGAGCCGGACGAAAGTGCGTGACTCGGTAGCCAAATGAGTGGGCAAGGCTTATCACTGCGGCTTGTAGGTCGGCCTCACGGACCACGGAGACGACCTTGGCAGACTGGTGGGCCATTAATGCTGTACCGGGACGAAGTAGTGGCCGTGGTGCCACGGCCACAAGGAACGAAGCCCGGGCTGTCGGCCCATCACCTCCCAGCCGAGGTCGGCTTGGCTGAGGACAACCTGCACCTGAACTGTGACCATGCGAGCTGGCGGCTCGCAGCCCCAGGCGTAACCGCGGCACACGGTACCGGGCCGCAACTCAGGCAGGGTACTGAGCGCGCTCATGCCCTAAATGTGGGGGTGGGCGCGGTCGCGAAGGAAGCTCGCCAAGGCTTGTTCCACCACACGGCTCAGGTGCTGATGGCGCTTGGTGGTAACGACCATCAGTTGGCGGTGCAGGTGCGTCGGCAACCAGATCGTCAGCGGCTCGCAGCCTTCCTCGCCGCCTTCGATCAGCGCCTTGGCACGAAGTGCCCATGCCTGAGCGGTCGGGTCCTGGGCAACGCGCCGGTAGCCCGAGAGGACGCTGGTGTGGTGCCGACCAAAGACCTGGCCCAGATCGGGGAAGCTAAGCCCGGTCAGCTCCCTGGCCAGCCAGTAGGCGACGTTGCGAGCCTGGGTGCACCGGTGCTGACGGGAGCAGCCCAGCAGGTCGTCGACGCTCACGCCGAAGGTCCGGGCCACCGCCCGCACGACAGCAGACAGGAGAGCGGGCCGAGTGGGGCTCGTAGGCATGGCAAATAGCTGGGACGGGCGGGCCGCCGTGGTCGCTGCGGCGGCGACCTCGGCTTGTCCTTCGATCAACGCCCTGGCACGGCGTGCCTGAACCTGAGCGGCCGGGTCCTGGGCGACGCGCCGGTAGCCCGAGAGGACCGACGTCGGATCCCGGCAGAGCTCTGTGCCCAGGGCGGTGAAGCTCAGCCCGGTCAGCTCCCTGGCCAGCCAGTAGGCGATGTTGCGAGCTTGGGTGAACCGCCGTTGGCGGCTAGGCCCCAGCAGGTCGTCGACGCTCACGCCGAAGGTCCGGGCCACCGCGTCCAAGACGACCGGCAAGGCGACAAGCTCAGGATGACTGGCAGGCACGGCGCATAGCTGGGGCAGGCTAGCCTCGGCGGCGACCTCGGCGTGTCCTTCGATCAGCGCCTTGGCACGGCGTGCCCGAGCCTGAGCGACCGGGTCGTGAGCGACGCGCCGGTAGCCCGAGAGGACGCTGGTGTGGTGGCGACCGAAGGCCCGACCCAAAGCAGGATAGCTCAGCCCGGTCAGCTCCCTGGCCAGCCAGTAGGCGACGTTGCGAGCTTGGGTGAACCGCCGTTGGCGGCTAGGCTCGAGCAGGTCGTCGACGCTCACGCCGAAGGTCCGGGCCACCGCATCCAAGACGACCGGCAAGGGGACAGGCCTGTCCACGCTCAGCGGGTACCGTGGTGCTCGCCCCTGTTTGGCCTTGGGCTCGGAGGGGGCTGCTGGTGGCCGGGCTGGCATGGGCGGGACCAGGCTGAGACGGGGCGAGACAGCTCCGAGGCCTTCCGGCCAGACCTCATCCATGGTCGCGCCGAGGGCGGCCGCCCACGCTCTGGCGAGCTCGACAGGCACCGTCCCGGAACGAGCTGCTACGCGTAGGTGCTGGCAGCCAGCGCTCCGAGCGTCACCAAGCGACATGGAGCGTTCCTCGAGGTAGTCGAGGAAGCTGCTGAAGCGGTAGCACGCGGCACCGACCGGCTGTGCCGTAGCGGGCATGGGAATAGCCATGCCCGATATGTGGGGGGGCCGGTGCCAGCCGACCGCTTGGCACCCGGGGCGGCGCCTCGATGCCTGGCCCGCTGGCGACCCCGGCGTGTGGCGCAGCTATGGGCTTGCTTGGGGCGTGCCCCTCGGCTAGGTCGATCACCAACCTGTGGCGAGCAAGGGGGAGCTTGCACGGGTCGTGGGTCGCGGTGGTTATCGGATCTGGTACGCTACCTGCGTGGTCAATCGTAGGCCGAAGGGCACGCCGACCGGCGGGCAGTTCGCTCCCATGCACAGGCCGGAAGCTGCCGGCCTGCACCTTGAGGAAGGCTCGGCGCCACCGGGTGCCAACCGTCCGCTGCTCCGGCGGGTGCTTCGCTCGGCCGCAAAGCTCCAACAGGTGGTGCCGGACGCGGTGCTCGTCGGCGAGCCCGCAGCGGCGTTATGGGCCAACCATCGAGGCTCGCTCGACCACGACCACGTCCTGGTTGACCTCGAAGAGCGCTTCGATGCCGTCCTTGAAGCGGTTGAGGCTACGGACGGCTGGGTCACCAACCGCGTAACCCCAGGCAAGCTCATCCTCGGGGAGCTTGGCGGGATTGAGACCGGGGTCCGCCAGCTCATCCGCAAGGTACCTCTTGAGGTCACCGACGTCGAGCTCCCCTCGGGCGAGCGCGTCCGAGTGCCGACACCGGAGGA
>JAJPKN010000048.1 GCA_021323695.1 Actinomycetota bacterium
GGCTGGCGGCGCCGGGGCGCTGGCCGAGTTGGTAGGGCTGGCCTGGCGGGCCAGTCTGGTGGTGTTGGTGGCGCTGTTGCGCACCCGAGCCGGGGTCCTTGGCCCCCGCGCGGGCCTTCTTTGCCTTGCCGCCGCACCTAAGGCGGCGTTCTTTGCCCTGTTACCAGCTTCTCTGTCCTGAAAAAGGCAGCGAGCACTCCCTTTGCGGACAGAGAACACCAAACCCGGGCAAAGAACGCCACTAACAGCCTTGCGGCCCCCCGGCCAGGCCCCCCGCCAGGCGCCCAGCGGGGCTGGCCTCGGCCAGTCGCCCGGCACCAGCTCCAAAAACCGAGCTGGGGAGCCCCTCTCGGTGTGTGGATCTCGGCCCTGTAACTGCCGGTGCTGAGCGGGGCGGTGCCGGTGCCGAGCAAGGCGGCAAACAGGGCCCAGTAGCGTTGGCCCATGCAAGTAGGAGTGCACCTTCCCAGTTTCACCTGGCCCGCCGGCCCGGCCAACCTCCGCCGCGACCTGGCCCAGGTCGCCCAGGCCGTCGATGCCCTCGGGTTCTCCAAGCTGAGCGTGATGGACCACTTATGGCAGATCCCAATGATCGGCCCGCCCGACCAAGAGATGCTGGAGGCCTACACCACCCTCGGCTTCCTCGCCGCCAACACACAACGGGTGGGCCTGTTGGCCTGGGTGACCTCCGCCGTGTACCGCGCGCCGGGCCTGCTAGCCAAGGCGGTCACCTCCCTCGACATCCTCTCCGGCGGACGGGCCTGGCTTGGGATCGGGGCTGGCTGGTACGAGGACGAGGCCAAAGGCCTCGGGCTCGGCTTCGCACCCGTAGCCGAGCGCTTCGAACGCCTCGAAGAGGCATTGCAGATCTGCCTCCAGATGTGGTCCGGAGACGACGGCCCTTACCGCGGGCGCCACTACAGCCTGGAAAGGACGCTCAGCTCACCTCAGCCTCTCAGCAAGCCGCACCCGCCCGTCATGATCGGCGGCGGGGGGGAGACCAAAACCCTTCGCCTCGTCGCCAAGTACGCCCAGGCCTGCAACCTCTTCGTCGGGCCTGACTTGCGGCACAAGCTCGACGTCCTGCGGCGCCATTGCGACGAAGTCGGGCGCGACTACGACGAGGTCACCAAGACGGTCATGGGCCCGCTCGACCCTGGCCCTCAGGGAGAGAAGCTCGCCGGCCTGGTCGCCTCGATGCGCGAACTGGCCAGCCTAGGGGTCTCTCACTACCACGGGTCAGTGCCCGAGGTGGCCTCCATCCGCCCGCTGGAGCTCCTCGGGGAGCGCCTGGTACCTGAGGTCGCCGCCCTTTGACGCCTGGCACCGTGGCCGGGCCGGTAGCGGGCACCCAGGCCGGCGCCGGGGTGGCAGGTGCCGGTCGTCAAAGAGCGGCTCGTTCCCATGCCGCTGGCAGGTGAGGCACCACGTCGCGCGCCCAGCTGAACGACAGCTGGCTCACCGGCACAACGGGCCGCACCAGCAAAAAGGTGTACGACTCGGCCCAGCCGCCCTTGGCGCTGAGCGAGAAACCTGCGCCAGCGATGCAGTCGGTGCAAGCGGTACCGGTGCCTTCGCCCAGGAGCAAGTCGCGGTGGCCCCAGCAGCCGGGGGCGCCCGGCCCTGTGCAAGCGAGGTTGGTAGTCCTCTGCGCGCTCCCTCCCCAGCCGTCGGAGTACATCCAGCCGAACACAGCGGCAGTCGCGTCCACGACATTGCCCGCCCAGGTGGCACCGTAGCCGTACAGCCCCCCGTCCTGCGGCCACCACACCCGCACGGGGCCGTAGGCAGCCCGGAAGGGGGGATCTTGGCCGGCTTGGGCGGCAGCCGCGGCAGCCGCGTCCAGGTAGGGGGACAAGCCGACGAGCGGAGGGACGCCGCGTGACAACCGCTCCAGGTTGACCAGCACGAACAGCTGCTCGGGGACGCTGAGCGAGCGGAAGTCAGACGGCAGCGCCAGGGTACGGACGTGCTCGGAACGTTGGGCGGCGTTGAGCGCGGCCAGGAGCAGCGACAGGCACCCGGGGGAATCGTTGTAGCCCAGCACCCAGTGCGGGAAGCACGGAGAGGCGCAGTCCCAGGACATGGGCGAGCCGGAGGCCGTCGAGACCGCCGCCGGCTGGCAGGCCCCGGTGCTCGTGCTCAGGGCCGGTGGCCCGAGGTTGCCCGCGGGGTTGGCCAGGGGGCCAGCCTGTGCCCCGGCCGGGGGAACTGCCACGGCACTGGCCATGGAGGCAGCCAGCATGGTGGCCCCGACCACCAAGGCCGCTGCCAGCTTCAACCGGAGCCCGAACGCACAGGCTCCCCGACTCACCAGCGAAGGCTGGCCCCAACCGGCCCGCACCGCTCCACCTGCCCCTACCCGCGCCGCTCCACCTGCCCGTGATCGGCTCTTCCAGCCACCTACTTGAGCGCGGCCAGCACCTTAGTTGAGCGAGGCCGTCACCGTCCAAGGCTGCCGGCCCCAACCGGGCGGGACCGACCCGAGGCCTTGGGAACGCACAACCCGCCGCACCTGGCGCCTACATTGCCCACGACCAGCGGTGCCCGTCCCAGCGCTCAGCCAGGGCCTGGTTGGGCGCCCCTGAGCCGCTGTAGTAACCCACGGCCATGCAGAAGCCCGCCACCGGGCAGGAGACAGCGTCCAGTGCACCGTTGGCACCCGGGTCCGGGGGTAGCGCCACCGGCACCTGGCTCCAGGACCGGCCGTCCCAGAGCTCGGCCATGACGCCACCGTCACCCCAGTTGCCCACGGCTGCGCAGCTGGCCCGGGAAGCACAAGAGACGCCGTTCAGGTAACTGTTCGCGCCGACGTGGGTAGGGACCGTGAGGTACGCCCACTTAGCCCCGGCCCAGCTCGCCGCCATCGTGGCGTTGCGGGCTGCACACCCGCGGCACACGTAGTACCCGGCCGCCATACAGCTTTGGGGGCCAGTGCACGACACGGAGTTAAAGCCGCTCCACGACGAGCCCCCCAGCGCCGGGGTGGCCAGGACGTGCCAACCGGCCCCGTCCCAGCGCTCGGCCAGCGGCAGCACGGCGGCGGCGCTGCCTAGGCCACGGTTGTAGTAACCCGCAGCCAGGCAGGTCCCGGTGCCGGGGCACGACACGGACAACGTGGCCCCGTTCGCCCCTTCCACGCTGGCGACCGGTGTGCCGGCCCAAGACTTGCCGTCCCAGCGCTCGGCCAGCGGTACGGCACCCGAGCTGCCCACGGCCATGCACCAGCTCGGTGACCGGCAGGACACCGAAGTGAGCACCCCATAGGCGCGCCCCTTGGGCAGGGGCACAGGCTCGATGCCCCAGGCGTGCCCGTCCCACAGCTCTGCCACCGGGCGGGCCGGGAGGAAATGACCCGGGCTTCCCCCGGTATAGCTGCCCACTGCCATGCAGAACGTTGCCGTCGGGCAGGAGACCGATGCGAACGATGGCGGGTAGGGGCCGTAACTGCGTGCAGCGTGCACCGCCCAGGTGCTGCCGTCCCACCACATCGCCAGCGCCTGGTCCCCGACCGCCATGCAGGACGCCGGCGAGGGGCACGACACCCCCGACAACATCCCCTGGGGCACCTTCGGCGCTACGGGGGCACCTCTCCCCCGGAAAGCGGCGCCGGCTGGCACCAGGGCCGGTGACAGCCGGCCGGTAGCAGAGCCGTCCGCCGGGCCGGTGACCCCGCCGGTGACCGCAGCCACCTGGCCGGCTGACGCCCTACCGGGCACAGCCACGCCGGGCAAGGCCAAAGCGGCCACGAGCGCCACGAGCGCTACGAGCTTGGCAACCTTGGCTCGCATGGGCTCAGCCAGTCTCCGGCGCGCACTGGGGACCAGCGTAGCCATGAGCCTGCCCGCCCTAGGCACCAGGTCCCGGGCACCGGCATGGCCTGGGCTCAGACGTCAGCCAGGTCGTTGGCGGTGTACAGGCGCCAAATGGCGCGGCTTTCTTCCCTGGGCTCGTGCAGCGGGTTGATCCGGCGCTGGAGGACCAACCGCAGCCGCCGGTACACCCGGTCCACGGCGCCGGCCTGGCCGCACCGCCCCAGGGCGTGCATCCAGATCTGGAACAGTTCCTCCCGGGCGGGGTCCATTTGCAAGCCCTTTTCCACCGCCCAGGTCGCCTCTGCATAGTCCCCGGCCGCCAGGGCGGCTTGCCCCAGGTCCTGGGCGGCGTCCGCCACCTTGGCGCAGATGATGAGGTCCAGGTGCTCGCTCGACACCCATTCGAAAAAGTGGCTCGTAACTGAACCGGCAAAGGGTTCACCCCGTACCAGTTCCAGCGCCTGGTGCATGGTTGCCATTGACTCGGCCGGCCCCTGCCGGCGGGCCAGGCGTTCCAGCCGGCAAAAGCGGGCCCAGTCGCAAGTGACATCGGGGGCCAAGTAGTAGCCCTGAGGGCCGTGAGCCAAACGTTCCTCTCCACCCTCTCCGTAACCGAGCACTGCCCGGGCCCTGGAGACCACGTTCATGATCGTCTTGCGCTGCGGGCCGCTCAGGTCGTCCTTGGTGAGGTCGAGAGGCCACAGAGCGCCACCCAGTTCGTCGGCGGCCACCGGCCGCTCGCGGGTGGCCAGGTAGGCGAGAGCGGCCAGCGCCGGGGCTCTCCGGGACGGCTCAAGCGAACCGGTGCCGGAGCCCACCAGGTCCACCGGGCCCAGGACCCTGACCTCCACCGCTCCTCGCGGCACACTTGGGGCGGGACCTGGCACACCTGGGGCGGGACCTACCGGCCCTGGGTACCCAGCGCCGTCCCGGATGTCAATTACCGCGCCGGCCCCGGCGCTCGCCACCTCCTCACCACCCCTGCCACCGGGCCCGCTGCCCTCCCCCACAGCGGCGCGACCTACGGCGCCATTGCCGTCCTCCCTGCCATCTCCATGGCCGGCTTCCCGCTCGGCCGTCGCCCCCATAGCCTCCGACAGCAACACAACCTCCTTTTGGCCGTAGTCGAGCCTGAGCGCTAGAGAAATTGACCGCGAGCCCACCTCCCCTTGCAGCAGTCCTTTTCCCTCGTCAGTGAGGGTAAGCCGCCAACGTGTACCCGCGCAAGGCCCTTTAGCCACGACCGCCACGCCGCTGCTGGCTGGCTCAGCCGCCTGTACCAACGAAGCCACCGCAGGCCCCGGGCTGGCGGCAAAAGCGACCACCACATTGGGAAGTGCCTCGCAGGTGCTGGCCCGCAAGACGCCGAGGTCGGCGGCCCCGGCCTGCTGGCGGTGGGCAACCGACACCAACCCCAGGCGGGCTGCCAGGTCAGCCGCCTGGTGGTCGGCCACCCGTTCGAGCCCGCCCAGGCGCTCGTCCAGGGGGCAACGGCCCAGTGCGTACAAGCCGGCCAGCATCTCGTCCGACCACGGCTGGCTAGCCAGTTGGAGGGCAATGGCCGCCAGCACGTCCTGGACGTCTTCGGTGCTCCCCTCGACCGAAAGAGAGCCGGCCTGCTCCAGGTTCAACAGCACGGTACCGGTCGACGCCTGCCCCAAGTTGACCAAGGCCGGCCAAGCCGACCAGTGGTCCCCTGCCAGCACCTCCAAGTCCTCCAGGCTGATGTCGGGGTCGAGCACGAGCGAGCCACCGCCCGCCAGAGGCCGGAACCACCCCAGGGCGGGCAGCTCTTCGCCCCCCACCACAACTTCCAGCCCTCCCTCTCCGGCTATGGTGAGCACCGGCGACGCCGCTGCAGCCCCTTCCCGGAAGGCCTGGCCCACCAGACCGCTCAGGTAGCGCATGCCCAGGTCCACCCAACGGAGAGCCTCGGGGCTGGCGATGGCCCGGGCACGGCGCTCGGCTGCCTCCACCTCCGGTCGGTTGCGAGCAATCGGCGCTCCTTTGCGCCGGGCATACATTTGTTCCCGGCGGTGCCGGTCCAGGCGCCAGATAATGCCGGCCGCAGCGACGGCTCCCGCTCCCACTATGGCCGCCAGCCCGGGGTTGCCGTGGTGGCGGGCACTGCCGTGGTGCGGTCGGCCGTTGCTGTCGGACGACGTCACCGGTCGCTGCGGCGGGCCTGAAGTACCTGCCGTCGTGGCTGGCCGCGAGCCGGCTGCTGCCTCGGGCACCTTGACCTTGCCCGGATCCGTCGCACCTCGGGCCCCCACCGTGGACGGTGGCCCCGGCGGCACAGCCGTGGCCCCGGTCTCGGCCGGGGGCCCGGCGGTGGCCGGCCGCCTGGCCTCTGAGCCACCAGGAGGACTGGGCCTTGAGCCACCACGAGGGGAAGAGGCCTCCCCAGCCGCCCCCGCCCTGGGGCCCCCAGGAGCCAGCTCTGGCCCGGCCCTGCGGGCAGTGTGAGCGAGGCGGTGCCGGCTGGCCTCGCCGGGCCCGGCCTCGCCCACCACGATCGTCCCGGTGGCCTGGGGTGGCATGATGAGCACCCACCCCGGGTAGATCCAGTGGTCGTCCACCAGGGCGCGTCCGTCAGGCTGCAGCCGTCCCCAGTTGAGGGCCTCGATCTCCGTATCGAGCCGCCAGTCGCCCAGGTGGCGCTCGGCTAGCACCGAAAGGCAATCGCCCGGCTGCACGACCACCACCTTGGTGCCGGGTTCAAGGCCGGCAAAACCGTTGGCCTGGCTCGGTACCTCGCCGGTGCCCTTCCGCTCGGCAACCGCGCCGGCTGCCGGCGGCACGTGGGCGATCACCCCTGGATGGGGAAAATGACGGCCGATGGCGCTCGAGCTCACTCGCGCGGGAGGAAAGGCAGGTGGCGGCCCGGGCACGGTCTCCATCACTCTCCAGGGGTGCAGAGGCTGCACGATTGCGACCGGTGGCGGGACGGGCAAGGCCGATGCGGCGCTGGCACTCGTCCCGAACGAAGCCGCGACCATCGACGCAGTGGCGGCCGCGTCCAGCACCCGCCGGAGGGCCGGCAAGGTGAACGGGCGCGCGCCTCTCAACAACGAGCGCCTCCCGCTCCACACAGCCAGGGCGTAAGCCACCGTCGTAGTGAGGAGCCAACCCGAGACGGCCAGGCCGAGCAGGCGCACCAAGGCTGTCAGTGCGCCTTGGGGGCTGACGGTCGCCAGCCACCTTTGCGGGTGGGAGAAATCTACGCTGCCGAGCCAGGGCCCAGACCGGGCGAAGAACAAGAAAAGCGCTGTTTCACCGGCAAGTACCAGCGAAGCGTCCACGCAACCGCGCCAGCGAGCCTTGCGCACTCAGCCCTCCTTCAGTGGTGGCCGACCCATGCGCACATGGGGCGACCCATCGTGCATGACCACACTGGGGCCGAGCCGGGCGAAACCCAACCCCTCGTAATAGTGGGCCAGCTTCTCGTTGCTGGCCTCGGTCACCAGCCACCAGCCCTTGTCATCGGCTTCCGCCTCGAGGGCTACTAGCAGCTCCGCCCCAGCCCCTTGGCGGGTGCTCGCCAGGGAATGGACGTAGCGGTAGGGACGTGGAGGCCGCCCACGCCGCAGGCGGCACTGTGCCGGCAGTGACCTCAGGGCACCGAGCGCCTGCTCCCCGAACATGATGGCGACTATGCAGAGCGCCCCCGCTGCCACCCACGGCGCCAGTGCCCCCAGGGCCATCACTGCCACGACAAGCAAGGCGACCGCACAGGCAATGCGAAGGCGCCTGGCCCCGAGCAGGCAAACAGCACAGCCAGAACCATGAGCCCTCTTCTCGAAGACCAGCAACGCCAGGAGCATCCCAGCCCGGAGCGAAAGCCGCGCGTACCAACTAGGCCGGCTGCCGCGAGAGAACGCGTTGGCCTCGACGCCCGAAAGCCGCCAAATGCCCACGCTCCGCTGAGCTCGCACCCTGGCCCGCTCCTTCGCCCCGCGCCTGCCCGGAGAGCTGGCAACGGCAGGGCCCCGCTCACGGCGCACCCTAAGCGTCCCCCTGGGTGCCACCCGGGCCGCCAGTGCCCGGCGGCACCAGTACGGAGCGGGCTTCCTGAACGGTATAGGTTTGCATGACTTCAGCCTGGTCGTAGTCGCCCAAAGACGTGCTCACCGTCACGCCATAACCGGAGAAGGTGTACGAGCCCGCGTACCGTACCGTCAGGGTGACGTCGTAAGTCCCCTTGTCCAGGTAGGTGTGGGTCACAGATGGGTGGCTCTCGTCGCCTGCCGACGTGCTCTGGGCCGTAGTCCCGTCGCCGAAGTCCCAGTCGTAGGAGACCGGAACTGCAGACGCGGTCACCACCCAGCCATCGAGGTTGGCCGACGCGGACACCGGCCCGGCTTCATTTCTCGCCCAGAACCACGTCGGCAGCTGGGTCAACCCCGCTAGCGAGGGGTTTATGCCCACCACGGGGACCGGCAACGGCACGTACTGCCAGACCTGCGCCGGAGAGGGCGGGGCCTGAGGTCCCGGGCCACCGGGGCAGACCCGGATGGGGTCACCCGTCCATACCCCGCTCGGGCTCACAAGCTGCAGTTCAATGTACGCCGTCCACTGCCCCTGTGCGTTGCGGCACCCGAGCGGCCAAGTCCCCAGCACTATCCAGTAGTACGAACTGGCCGGACCGCCCCCCACTGGCCCACCCGGGGTCGGGTTGCCACCAGGGCACCCGATACCAGTCGAAACCCCGCCCGCACCCAAGCTCCCCGACCCCTGGCAACCCGAGCCGTCACCCGCATCCGCCAACGCAAGACCGTGGGTGGAGCACAGGGCCAGCGCTGCCAGCACAACTGCGCCAGTAAACCTTCGCATCATCACCTCTGTAGTTCGCGCTCCCACTGTTCGAGTCCTCCACCAGGATGTAACACGTACCACCTAGCAATGCGGAAGTGCTGAGCGGTTGTTGCCCTTCCCAAGATAATTGAGGCCGCATACCGTCCCCCACCCACTTGATATCCAACTGTTTGGTTGGCGTTGTTAAGATACGGGTCTCTGCGTGCGTCAATGACCACATCAACCGTTCCGCCCAAGAAACCACTTGCCTTCACGGGCGGCTGTATAACCTTCAGGAAGTTGACCTCTGTTGGGTTAGGGTATTCATGCCAACCGCGTCTGACAAGAGCCTCCACAATGTCAACCCAATACCGGTAGATATTCGCGGTTGGAACAACAGCATTTTTCACAAGAACAGGGTTCGGATGGGCAAACACCCAGTCCATGTAATTCAATAGTGAGATCAACGCCTTCTTTAGGTTCGTGCTATAGGCACCTGCGAGGCTGGGCGGGTACGGCTTGGCCGCGGGCCAGGTGGAGGGGTTGCCCCCACCCATGACCGTGCTGCTCGTGGTCCCATGAGCGGGTGTGGCCCGTGGAAGAGAGCTTGCGGTGGACCTCGGGGCCCTGCCGGTCCCAACCGAGGTACGCGTGTTGGCGGCACCGACAGGGACCGTGCTGGTCGTGACCGCTGCTCTAGCAGTGGGCCGGGTGCCCAGCGCTGATGCCCCAGTTCGGGCCACGGCCCGAGCTGGAGCTGCTGCCCCATGTCTGGCCGAGGTGACCGGGACGGCCTGGCCCGGCCCCCCACAGGCGCCAAGAGCCACGCCCAAGGCTGCCAAAGCCGCTATCAGCCCTGGCACCAGGGCCGACGGGGCCCACCCGGGCCACCTATGACCAGGGCCAGCGCCACGGTGCTGGCACCGACCCTTGCCTGTCCCCGTCCTCCGATCGCCGGGCAACCCCACGTTCATTCAGCACCCCTCCTTCTGTCCAAGGGAACCCCTGGCCTGGCTGGTAGCCGTTGCGGCTACGACCATGCCACGGTTACCCTCTACCCACCCGAGGAGCGTCAAGTGCACGTCCTCGCTCAGGGAGACGGTTACCGCGGTGCCGTCAGGGCTAACTGTGACGGAAGTGGAGGACAGTGGGCCAAGGCCGGCCTGGGCGAACAGGTTTTGCTGGGCCAGGGCTACAGCCCTGGCCGGGTCGAGCAGTATGCAACCAGTGGAACGGTAAACGGCGGTGTCAATACCAGACGCGCCCGCGGCGGCCGCGTCCTCCGCCGCGGCCTCCAACTGGCGCTGTACCGCGATGCCGTGCCACAGGTCGGTGCTCAGCCCGCCCAGCGGCAGCAGCATGACGGCGAGCAGCAGGCACCAGACGACTATGGCGTCGCCGCGTTCATCCCTCTTGGCTGCCGCACAGCGGGGCCATTGGCAGCAGCCGAGAACCGTCTTGGGCCGGCGCACCCCTACCCCCCGCTCCCATAGCTCCGATAGCTGTCCACGTGCTCGGTCGAGGTGGCCGAGTAATGCAGCGTGCCAATGAAGCCGAGGCCGGGCAGGTCGCCCACCGGGATGGCCACGGTCACCGTGGCCGTCACGGACGCACCCGGCGACAGTGTGCCGGCGTAGTCAACTGCCACGTCCGAGGGTGCCAGCCCGTCGCCCGTTTCGACTTCGGCCACCGACTGGTCCGCAGACGACACACCTTGGTCCCACGTACTGGCAGTAGCCAGTGCCCGGGCGGCTGCCCGGGCCGCGTCCTGGGCGTCGACGGCCCGCTGTTCCCATGCCGGGACGCTGAGCACGAGGACCAGGACGGGCAGCACGATGAGCCCCGTGCCGAGCACGAGGGACAAAGCGGAGGCGGTCCCCTGGTCGTCAGCCCACTGGCGGCGCCCTTTGCCTCTGGTTGCTGCCGGTCCTCTGGCCCTTGTCACTGGAGCGGCCCCTGCTCTATGACCGACACGCCGGTCGCCGCCACCTCCACCCTGGGCACCACCGGGAGCAGGCTGGGCAACGACCCACTGGCCGAAGCCACGACAAGGTTGCCCTGGACAGTGCACGTTATGGTGACCCCCGAGCCAAAGGCCCCGTGGAGGAGGCCGGCTTGCACTTGGGCGGCCTCAGCCTGGCAGGCGGCCAGCGACCCACCCGCTGCTGCCCCGGCTTGTGCGCCCTCGTCCACAGCGGCGTGGAGGGCACCTTTGGCATACTCGTCCAAGGCCAAATTGAGCGCACCGGCGAAAAGCAACAGCAAGAAGCCGATAGCAGCGACTCCCGTCAGCACCGCGGAGCCACGCTGGGTCGTCTGGCTCCCATCTGCCTTCAGCCGCCCAGGCCAAGCTGCTTGGTCACCCAGTTGAACACGGTTGTGTCCAAACCCGAGATCAACCCGCCAATGGCCACTATGGCGACGACCCCGATCACTATGAGGCCCAGGTTGTCCGTTATCTGGCTGCCCCTTTGGTCGGCCAAGGCGGCCCTCAGGCGAGCTCGCGCCCGCCTGGCGCTCCGGGCCAGCCGGCAAGCGGCTGCACGCCAGGCCAGCCGGCAAGGGGCGCGGCCCTCCGGTCGTAGTTCTTCCAGGTACAGGTTGGTTGCCACGGCGGGCATCAATTTCTCCTTTCATTGTGTGTCAGTTCCCGAACAGGAGCTGGGGAAGGGGGGCAAGCAGGAAGACGAACATGACTGGGGCCATGAACACGAGGTTGGGCACCACGAGCGACATCTGGCGACGGGCGGCGCTGCGCTCGACTTCTTCGCGCCGCTGGGCGCGCAGCTCGTTGGCCTGGTCCAATAGCGCCCTGGCCAGGTCCAACCCCCCGCTCGTCGCCGCCGCGAGGAACCGGTAAAAGCGCGCTGCCGAGGGCTCGGGGGTTTCCTGAGCGATCAGCTCGAACGCCGGCGCCTCGCCGTAGCCGGCGTTGACCAGGTGCAGGGCTCGCTGCAGCTCGTCCACCACCGGGCCGGAGCCCTGGGCAACTAGGTCAGAGACCGCCACAACCAGGCTCTTGTTGTTCTCGATCTTGAGCGCGAGGACGGCGGCGACGGCCGGCAGGTCGCTACGCATGCGCTCGCGCCGGCGCTTGGTCCTCGCCTTCACCTGCTCCGGAAGGCGCCGGGCGCCAGCCACCAGGCCAGCCAGGAAGAACGCAACTACGTAGCCGGCCTTCCCGGCAGTAGCACCGAGTGCGCCCAGGGCAAGCGGCGTCCCCGCCAGCCAGCGCAGGTAAGCCCGCCGGTAGCCCTCGGCCGTCATGGCCATGCCAGCTTGGCGAAGCTTCAGCTCGAGGTTGGCCGAACTGCCGGCCCCAAGCCACCGGTTGAGGAAGGCGAGCACCCCTCCGGTGAGCGGCCCCAGCACCCGGCGCAGAGCCTCGCCGGCTACCAGGGCGCCCTGAGCCGGGGCCGGGCTCCCGCCCAGCTGCACCCGCGCCGCCTCGAGGGGCAGCTCCATCCTGCGCTGGGGCGAGCGACGAGGGTGGGTGGCGCGCAGGGCGGCCGATGCCAGCGCCCCAGCACCGCAGGCCGCAGCCAAGGCAGCAGTGGTGCTCATCGCGCTCCCGCCCCGGCGAACACCCGCTCAGTAGTGGCTATCGGCCGGGCCAACCGCCGGGCCACCACTGTGCCTGCGGCCGACATGGCCGCCCCGGCCAGCACGAGCGCCAGCCCTATGGGCTCAGAAAAGAAATGGCGGTAGGAGGTGTTGGTGGCGCACAGGAAGACCAGCAGCGCGTAGGGCAGGACCAGGCACCCCCAGGTCGCCACCCGCGACTGGGTCTGCAACGTGCGGATCTTCTCCGCCAGCTGCAAGTCGGCGGTTATCTGTGCGCCCAGGTCGGAGAGCACACGAAGGACCGTGTCGGTGCCCTCGTCCACTGCGCCTTCAATGGCCAGCAGTACTGGGTCAGAGATGGGGTCAGCCAGCTCCGCCCGGACCGTCTCCAGAGCTTGGCGGTCGCCCAAGCGCCCGGCCAAACGGCTATAGCGGGCCATCGGTGCCCTGAGCGGCGCCGGGCCGGAGGATGCCAGCTGTTCAAGACCGTCGTGCAGGGTTGCTATACCCGCACCGAGGGCACCGACCAAGTAGCGCAGCGCGTCCGGCCAGGCAGCACTGCGCGCCGCGGCCCGCTTGCGCCGCTCCGCCGACCAGTAAGCATAGGGAGCGGCGGCGCTGGCCGTGGCCGGCAGAGCCGCCACCACCAACGTGCGCGACACGGCCAGCAGGGTCACGAAGGTGCACAGCCCCACCCCAGCCGACACAGCCAAGAACTGCCCGGGGCTGACTGCAGCACCGACCTGGAGCAGCCAGGCTTGGAAGCTGGGGCGCCCCGGGCCTCGGGCCGAGCCCTTGGCTGCTCGGGCCTGCGCCCGCCACCCCAGCAGCTCGCTGCCCGAGCCGGGAAGGACCCGACGCCCAGCCCGCCGGGCTACGGCCCACACGAGGGCCCCAACCAACACCGACGCGACCAGGCTCACCCCAACCCTCCCAGCCAGGCCTGCCCCGGCACCCGAGCCTGGGCCTCCGCCGCCGTCGATGAGCCCGTCAAGTTCACCACAGCACCTCAGCACCAGCCAGCAGCTCGGCCAGCGACAGCCCGTACTGGCTGAGCACTCGTCGGCACCGCTTCTCCAGCCTCTCGCCCACCGCCGCGGTCCGCAGCTCCATGGGCTCCCCGATGTCGTCCCGGGCGAAGATGGGTGTCACGGCGACCCCGCCGGTGGCCGTGCACAGCTGGGGCGGCACTACTGCGATCTCGGTCACCTGACGGCGCACCCGGTCACCGGTGTCGTCCAGGTCGCAGTACACGACCACGTCGAACATGGCCGCGAAGCGGGCCTCGACCTCGGCGAAGGGAGTGGCCGGGACAGCCTTGGTGGCGCAGACGGCCAGCGCCTCGAAGGCTCCCGCGGTGTCCTCGGCATGGACGGCAGCCAGCACCCCGATGCCCAAGGTGCCGGCCATCAACAGCTCCCATGCCTCTGGTCCTTTGAGCTCGCCCAGGACCACCAGGTCGGGGGATGCGACCCGGGCCGAGCGGACCAGGTCAGCCAGGTTCTCTACCTTCGAGGTCTGCCAGTACTCGCCGTTCAGCAACGGGGCGTTCAGCTCCCTTTGCTCTTCGACGCTTATCACCCGCCGCCGCGGCGGTACCGCCCTCAGCAATGCTTCGATGAGCGTCGTTTTCCCTGCCCCCGGAGGGCCGGCCACAAGCACCCGCGCCCGGCGGATCCTCATCAGCAGTTCCAAAAAGGCCGCACCAGGGGGGCATATCGCCCCCCACGAGACCATGTCGGCCAGGGTGGTGTTGCGCTTTTTGGGCACCCGTAACGTAAAGGAGATGCTGCCGTCGGTACGGGGCGGGACGGCGGCCGACAAGCGGGCCTGACGGCCACCGGGCAGGTGGACACGAGCACCGTCCACCTTGGGGTGCGAAGCGTCCAGGTTCTCGCCGGCACTGGCCACCAGCCGCTGGACTACCGCCAGGACTGCCTCAGGCTGGGTAGGGCAGTCGAGGGCACGCGTCTCGCCCGAGACCAGGCGCGCCGTCACCTCGCCGTCGACGCCGAAGACCTCCTCGACCTCAGGGTCGGACACCAATGCCTCGAGCTGGGGGCCGATGCCGTTGAGCTCGGCCAGCATCCGCGTGACCACGTCCAGGGGGTCGGCGAAAGGCTGGTAGCCATTGGTGCCCCGCATCAGCTCGCGCTGGAAGCGTTCGGCCTCCTCTTCGACCAGCCGCCGGAGGGCGTCGTTGGCCGCGGTGACGTCCATGTCCCGGGCGGCGATCACGGCGTGCACCCGGGCCCGCAGCTCGTCGAAGGCGGTGGCCCTCAACTGAGCACCCCTGCCATGCGCCGGGGCCTTGTCGCCAGTGCCTCCTGACGGGGCAGGGCCGCGGGAGCTGGGCCAGCCGCCACGGCTCCGGCAGCCGCCTGGTGCACGGCCTCTACCAGCGCCCTGACCGCCTTGCGCCAGGGCCCTTTCCAGACCAGCTCCGCGTTCCATCGGGCCCGGGCTACGACGGGGTCATCGGGCAAGAAAGCCACACCCGCGAAGGGGGAACGACCGGTGTTGGCCTCGACCAGGCTGCGCAGGTGGTCCCGCTCGTAGCGGCTGGCGGGTGACCGGCCGAAGACCGCCCAGCAAGGAGCGGTGACCCCAGCGGCCACCGCCGCCGCCCTCCACTCGACCAGCCGGGCGGCCCCCTCGGGGTCCGCCGCGCCCACGACCACCACGTAGTCGGCGCGGCGCACGACAGGGGCGGCGGGCAGGCGCGGCCCGGGGACCGAACGGTCCACCAGCCAGCCGGCCTCGACCATCACGTGGTCATAGGGGACAACGGCTTCTTCGGCCAACCGGGCGACCAAGGCGGGGTTGACGGCCTGAGCCGGCCCTGGCAACGCGCAGACGGCGTCGAAGCGCCCCAGCGGTCGCGAACCGTCCCCTCTCCCGGTGGACAGGGCTTCGGGGAGCGCCGGCAACCCCTGGCTGGCCCGGGACAGCGCCCAGTTGAGGCCGGTCTCAGCCGAGCGCAACAAGCGGGACGCGAGCACTGGAGCCAGGTCGTCTGCTTCGATCAGGAGAGCTCGCTGCCTGCTGGCCAACATCTCGGCCGCGGCCACGACTAGCTCCGACAAGCCCGCACCGCCGCTGGCTTTGGCCCACACCGACAACCAGCCCCGCTTGACCGGGGTGTGGGCACGGCAGGAGGACGGAGGCGCCTCCTTGGCACCGGCGGGGACAACCGACCGAGGGCCCACCCGCAGGATGGCTGCGGCCAGCTCGGGCGGAGGGGTGCTGGCCGGCAGCAGCTGGTCTGCCCCCAGGTCGGCCAGGTACCTCTGGCCCATGCCCGCCGCCCCATCGAACAGGCCGATGACATGGGCCCCGCGGGATTGGGCGGCGGCGAGGTCGGCCCGGGAGAACAGGCGCATTATGTCGTCCACGACGAGCACGTCCAACCTTGGGGCCAAACGGGCCAGACCCGCCCGGTCCATCACCACCTCCAGCGCGATGCCTTGGGTGTGGTCCCGCACGTAGCTACGGAGGGCCGCGCTCCACGGCGCCCTTGTCGCCGAGACCCCTAGGTAGATGGCCGTCACGACTGGCCTCCCCCGCCCCCCATCTGGTAGGCCACGGCCCGGGCCGGGGCCTCGCCGGTGGAACGGACCACCTCGATCGAGCCCCCGTTGCCTCCGAGGCCAGCTGTCCCGATGGCCGCGCTGAGCCGCAGAGCCGTCAGCTTGTTGACGGCCACCACAATGAAGTAGTTGCTGCTGCTACCCCCGAGCACCCCGGCGGCCGAGGGGTTGGGGGCCACTGACAGCACCCTCAGCCCCTGGGCCACATAACGGGCTCCCCCTGAGCCGTTCGCCAAGACCACGTCGACCAGGTCGCCGGGGCCTATCGTGCCCCCGGCCGCGTGTTCCACCGGCACCTCGATGCTCATCGCTCCCAGGCGCTCCTCAAAGGGCCGGGTGAGCTCGCTCAGGGTGATCGGCTGGCCGGCCCCGATGCGGACAGCGGCAGCCCAGCCCTGGCCGAGCTGGCCGGTAGGGAGCAAACCGGCGGTCAGGGCCTGGTCGGCAGCGTGCACCTGCACCAGGCGGGTGTCGGCGGCATCCACCGGGGCGCCGGCCGGTATGGCCACCCGGGCCACGGGGACCTCGACCGTGGCGGAGCGGTCTTGGAGCGCCTCGTAACCGAAGGCCGCCGCCAGCACGGCCAGCACCACTGGGACCACGCTGCCGGCGCTGAGGCGCGGCGGGCGCCTCCTGGCCGGTGCAGGCAGCACCGCCAAAGCCGGGCCGGGGCCACCGGTGCCCAAGTCGGAGCGGCCCAAGTCGGAGCGGCCAGCCTCCTTACGCACGGCACACCTCCTCATAGGCCACTGGCTCACGCAGCACTGGCGACCACCACCAAGCCGGCCAGGGCCAAGAACGGCACCAGAGGAGCTGCCTGGCCTCCTCCGCCCCTGCTCCGGGCCTTGCGGGCCTTGGCGCTGAGGGCGGCCACCAGGCAGGCGACGGGCGCGGCCACCAGGCAGGCCGAGGGCGAGACAGCCCCGGCGCCGAAAGCCATGAGGGTGGCCACCCGTACATCGCCGAACCCGAGCTGGCCCGGGCGCGACAACGACCAGGCTGCCAGCGCGCCGCCCACCAGCAGGGCACAGACCGTGCCCAGTACAGCCATGCGCCAGTCACGGCTGAGAGCGCTCCCGGCCACGAACCAGGCCCCGCTGGCCAGCCCGACCAGCCTGACCGAGCTCGTCCGGACCGCCAATCCCCGCCAGTCCTGCCAGCTCAGCCAGCACAGCCCAGCCGCCCAGGTGACGGCCGCGCCTGCCCACAGCACGACCTCCGAGGGGTGGCCAGCCGGGCCAGCTGAGCCAACGGCCGCCACGCGCCCGAGGCCAGCTGGCAGCAGCCGGCCGGGTGTGAGAGGGCGGGGCGTGAGAAGGCCGGGCGTGAGGAGACGGGGCGTGAGGAGACGGGGCGCGAGGAGGCGGGGCGTGAGGAGGCCAGCACCGGATGGGCCGGCCAACAACGCTGCTGGGCCCCTAAGACTGCTCATAGCTCCCTCGTTGCGTCCCGACTGCCCTATTACCGGCCCGCGACCGGGGCCAGTTTCAAAAACAACCCCGAGAGCAGCTCAGTTGGCTATCGCCTAGTGGCCCGGGCCGTGGGGCAGGCCGTGGGACGGGGCTAGACGGTCCTCAGTCAGCCGCCGTCACCCGGTGGTAGAGGGCGAGGTAGCGACGGGCCAGGGCCTTGAGCGACAGCTCTGCGGCCCGCTCGTAGGCTGACCGGCGCATGGCCTCGACCTCCTCCCCGCCGGCCAGGGCCTGGCGCAAGGCCCCCGCTAAAGAAGCTGGGTCACCCGGTGGCACCAAAAGGGCGTCCCGGCCGGGACGGGCCACGCTCCGGTAGCCGGGCAGGTCGCTGGCCACGACCGCCGCCCCGGCGGCCATAGCCTCGAGCAGCACGACCCCGAAGCTCTCCCCGTGCAGGCTGGGCGCCGCCAGCACGTGGGCCCCCCGCATCCGGCTCAGCTTTTCCTCCTCGCTGATCACGCCCAGCCACTCGAAGCGGGGGTCGCCCAGCGCCCGCTCCTGGAGGGACCGGGTCTGGGGGCCGTTGCCGGCCACCCACACATGGGCGTCCACGCCGTGGTGCACGACGGCCTCGACCAGCACGTCCAGGCCCTTCCTGGGCTCGTGGCGGCCGACGAACAGCACCGTGGGCCCCCGGGCCGGCCAGGGGGCCGCGGCTGAGATGAGCTCGACGTCCACGCCGTTCCAAAGCAGCTCGTAGTCGCCGCCGAGGGCCTCTTTGGCCGTGGCCAGGGCCAGCTCGGACACGGCGCAGCGCAGGGCCAGGCGCCGTGCGGCCCAGCGGGCCAGGGGACGTACGTAGCGGTACCAGGCGATGGGCCCGGACCGGTGGAAGGTCCCGACCAGGGGGCCGTCCGCCGACAGGAGAGCGGTCAAGCTGGGGCCGGGCACCAGCGGCTCGTGCACGTGGACGACGTCGAAGTCCTCGTCCCGCAGCGCCCTGATGGTCCGCAGGGCGGCCGCGGGGTCGGGGGCTATGGGCGCGACCGACCCGTTGGCGGCCGTGGGGACCGACGCCCCCAGGGGGCAGACGCAAGGGTCGGGAGGTGGCCCGTCACAAGGAGCCAGGACCCTGGCTTCCACCCCCTCGTCCCGCAGCGCCTTGGCCAGCCCTAGCACCTGGCCCTGCACCCCGCCCGGGATGCTCAGGCTGTAGGGGCACACGAGCCCTACGCGCACCGTAGGGCCGGGTCCCCGGGCCAGTTGGGCTGGAGCAGGTGCCACTGGGTGGGAGCTGCCTGGACCAGGGCCTCCAGCTCGCGGGCGAGCGCCTGGGTGCCTGCTTGCACGTCGGAACGGAAGCTGCCCGAGCGGGGCAGGCAGAGCCGGGGCCGGAAGACTATGTGGTGGTCGCCCGCCTCCGGGCCGTAATAGATGGCTGCAGCCAGGAGGGGCGCCTCAGACCGCAGGGCCAGGGTCACCGGCCCAGCCGGGAGGCTGGTCGGCGAGCCGAAGAACTCCACCTCCACGCCGGTGGTGCCCTTGACCAGCCGGTCGGAGAGCAGGCACACCACGTGGCCCTGACGAAGGGCCCGCATGATCTCCCGGGCTGCCCCAGGCCCCACGGGGACGACGTTCATGCCGAGCCGTTGGCGGAAACGGGCAAACCATTCGAACAGCTCCGGCGGGTCCAGGGGCTCCACGGCCACGGTCATGGGCAGGCCCCGGCCGCTGGCCAAGTACATGGCCCCCCATTCCCAGCCCCCGAGGTGGGGGGCAGCGATGAGCAAGCCTTTGCCCCCGGCCAGGCACTGCTCCACGTGGTCGAAGCCGGTCATGCGGACGCCGGCAGCCACCTCGGCCAGGTCGATGGACGGGAGCCTCAGGCTCTCGGCCCAGTAACGGCCGTAGTAACCGAAGACCTCGGCTACCAGGCGCCTGGTCGCCCGGGGGCTGGCTTGGTCGCCCAGCAGGCGGCGCAAGTGGCTAGCGACCACAGCCCGGCGGCCGTCCCAGTCCGGCAGGCGGCCGATGGCCGCGCCCAGGCTCTGGCCAAGCCACAGGGCAGCCTGGGTGGGCAGCCACGAGGCGACGCGTTCTCCCGCCCGGTACATGGCCAGCTGGCGGCTCACGGGCGGCCTGAGTACCGGCCCGGCCTCAATCCGCCAGGGGGTGCCGGCGGGGGCGCGAGCCTTCCCGGCCCCGTAGCGCGCCCGTGTCCTGGGCCTCGTCGTCGGGACCGGCCTCTGGCCTTGTCCCCAGGGACCGCGCTTGGCGCCGCTGCCAACGCCGCTCATGCCACCGGGCGCCAGGGCGAGCGCCCGCCCCCGCCCTCCGGTAGGCCCCCAGCCGCCCGGTACCGGCTTCGGCGCGACCCGTGCCGGGACGGCCCAGCAACCCCTCCCAGCGAGCTGCCTCCGGGCCGCGCGGTGCCCGGGCCCACCACCCGGCCCCTGCTTCGCGGCCCGCGTGGGCTTGCCGCCCAGCGGCCCGCTCCTGCTTCCAGGCCCGCCAACGGACGACCACGGCGGCCGGCTCGGGCTTGGGCGGCCGGTCGGCCAGGCGCCAGACCCGCACGAAGCGCTGGCCGGCGGTGACAAGCGACAAGGCGAACACCAGCCACAGCAGTTGCAGCATGTCAGCGGAGAACTGGAGGGCAAAGCACAGCACCAGCACCCGCTCTCCTCGTTCCATGAGGCCGTTCTTGGCGTCTATGCCAAGGGCTTCAGCCTTGGCCCGCACGTAGGAGACCAGCTGGGAGGCACCGAGGACCGCCAGGGGCACCAAGGCCGCGTGCCCGTGGAAACGCGACTGCGCGTACCAGGCAAAGCCGCCCAGCACCACCGAGTCGCTGACCCGGTCGCCGACCGAGTCAAAAAAAGCCCCGCGGGCGCTGGCCCTCCCCGTCGCCTTGGCCAGGCTGCCATCGAACAGGTCAGGCAGGGCCGACGCCACCAGCAGCAGCAGGCCCAGCACCAGGCGGCCGGTGCCGATGGCCCAGGCGGCGGGCAGCGACAGCACGATCCCCGTTGCCGTCAGGTGGTCGGGTGACAGCCCAGTGCGCCGCAGGGCGCGCCCGACCGGGCTGGCTACCCGGTCAACTGCGCTGCGGAACCGTGCGTCGAACAACCCGTGCTCCCTGGGTCAGCCTCCGTGCTCGAAGGGCTTGGGGCCAGCGTACATGACTCGTCCAGCCTGCTCCGGGCCCGCCCAGCCTGCTCCGGGCCCGTCCAGCCTGGCCGGCCGCCGTCGGGAGGCTCCTGTCCCAGCCGCGGTATAGCCTGGCCCAGACCCACCACATCAGCTTCGACGAGTCAAGGAGAGACCCTCGGATGAAGGCGTACCCGCCAGCAAAAGTCCGCAACGTGGCGCTCGTGGGGCACGGTGGGGCCGGCAAGACGACCTTGTGCGAGGCCCTGGCCCTGTGCGCGGGCGCCATCAGCCGAGCGGGGAGGGTCGAAGACGGCTCCACCCTCTCCGATTTCGAGCCCGAAGAGCACTCCCACCACATGTCCACCTCCGCCGCCCTGGTCGCCTTGGAATGGCGGGGCCACAAGGTGAACGTCATCGACTGCCCAGGCTACGCCGACTTCGTGGCCGAGGCGCTCGGGGCGCTCAGCGTAGCGGACCTGGTGGTGGTGGTGCTGAGCGCGGTGGACGGGGTGGAGGTCCAGACCGAGGCCATGTGGAAGGCAGCCAGCCAACTGGGCCTGCCCCGGCTGGTGTTCGTGAACAAACTGGACCGGGAGAGGGCCGACTTTTCCCGTGCCCTGGACCAGCTGCGGTCGACCTTCGGCGCCGGGGTGGCCCCCTTGGAGCTGCCCATCGGCGAGGAACAGGACTTGCACGGGGTCGCCGACCTGCTCTCGGGCACCGCCTTCAGCTATGAGCCAGGCCAGGCCCAGGGCCGCCCGGGGCCTGTCCCCGAGGCCATCGCCGACCGGGAGCACGCCGTGCGCGACTCGCTGGTCGAAGGCATCGTCGTCGCCGACGACGACCTGATGGGCCGCTACCTGGAGGGCGAGGCGGTCCCCACCGAAGAGCTGTCCAAGACCCTGGCCCGGGGGGTCACTTCTTCGCAGGTCTTCCCGGTCGTGTGCGGTTCGGCCACCAAGCTGGTCGGCATCGACCGCCTGCTGGACTTCATCTGCGACGTGGGGCCGTCCCCCCTCGACCGCCCACCGGCGGTGGTGCGGGCGCCGACCGACGACGGGGCGGGTGAGCCGGTGGAGGTGGCCTGCGACCCGGCGGGCCAGCCGCTGGCCCGGGTGTGGAAGACCGTCGCCGACCCCTACGTAGGGAAAATCTCGCTGTTCAAGGTCCTGTCGGGCACGGTGCGGCCCGACCTGGTGCTGTTCAACCCGAGGTCCAAGGTGGACGAGCGCCTCCATGCTTTGTTCAGCCTGCGGGGCAAGGAGCAGCTGCAGGTGCCCGAGGTGCCGGCCGGCGACATCGGGGCCGTCGCCAAGCTGGCAGCCACCGGCACCGGGGACACCCTTGCGCCCAAGACCACGCCGGTCAGCGTGCTGCCCCCGGCCGGCTGGGAGGCCCTGGCCGAAGCCACGGCCCCGGTGCTTTCCGTGGCCATCCGGCCCAAGAGCAAAGCCGACGAGGACAAGTTGATGACGGCCCTGCACCGCCTGCAAGAGGAGGACCCCACCCTGGCCGTGGCCCGCAACGACGAGACCCACCAGACGGTGCTGTCCGGAGCGGGTGAGACCCACCTGGCCATCGCCATGGAACGCCTGGCCCGCAAGTTCGGCGTGGCCGTGGAACAAGAGGACCTGGTCATCCCCTACCGGGAGACCGTCACCGCCACCGCCGAGGCGGAGGGCAAGTACAAAAAGCAGACCGGTGGCCACGGCCAGTTCGGGGTGGCGTCGTTGCGGGTCGAGCCCATGGAAAGAGGTGCCGGCTTCGAGTTCGTCGACAACATCGTGGGCGGCGTCATCCCCCGTCAGTACATACCGGCGGTGCAAAAGGGGGCTGAGGAGGCCATGGCCGAGGGGGGCGTCTACGGTTGGCCGGTGGTGGACGTGCGGGTCACCTGCTTCGACGGCAAGCACCACCCGGTCGACTCCTCGGAGCTGTCGTTCAAGATGGCCGGTGCGCTGGCGGTGCGCGAGGCGCTGGCCAAGGCGGGGCCGGTGGTCCTCGAGCCCCTGTCGCTGCTCGAGGTGACCGTGCCCAACGCCTACCAGGGCGACGTCATGGGGGACCTGAACAGCCGGAGGGGACGGGTCCAGCGGACCGAGACGGCGGGCCCGGGCGAGTCGGTGGTCATCGCCTTGGTGCCCACGGCCGAGCTGGTCCGCTACGCCATCGACCTGCGCAGCCTCACCGGGGGCCGCGGCCGCTTCAAGGCCCGCCACGACCACTACGAAGTCATGCCCCAGAACCTCTGGGACAAGGTGCGCCGCGAGCGGGCCAGCGCCGACAAGTAGGGGGGCCGGCAGGCAGCCCTAGCAAGGCACCTCCTGGCCGCTTGGGCATCATCTCCGGCCTGTCGCGGGCCGCGAAGCCGTATGATTGGTGGCAGTCTGCCGTTCGGGACCGCGCCGCTGGAGAGGTGCGAGGGCTTGTGCCCCCGGCTGCAGCGATGGGGCGGGACGAGAGCGGCAGCTTTGGCTTGTTGTAGGCCGCGGCGGCCGCCATGAGGCGGCCCCCATGGGACAGGGAGCGTGCCCGGACCACCCAGGCGCGTTCCCCCGGAACGAGACGGAGGTGACATGGTCTTCGACGAACTGGAGCTGGAGGAGGCCATCGCGACAGCGCGGCCCTCCGCCGCGACAGGCAGCGAACTGGTCCTGCCGGCAGCCCGGGCCGACCGCCCGGGGCGCAAGGTGGTCCTCATCGGCACCTACCCGCCGACTGCCTGCGGGCTGGCGACCTTTACCGCCAACCTGCGCGCCGCCATCGAGTGCCCCGAGGAGGGCTGGGTGGCCGACGTGGTACGGCTAGTGGACCGGCCGGCGGGCACCGGTGGCGAAGTGGTGGACGAGTGGGTGGCGGGCGACCTGTCCACCTTGAGCCGCTGCCTCGGCACCATGGCCCGCTATGACGTGGTCGTCCTCCAGCACGAGTACGGCCTTTTTGGCGGGCCCGACGGTGAAGAGGTCCTGAGCCTCGCCTACGCCCTCGAGGTCCCGCTGGTGGCCGTCCTGCACACCGTGCTGCTACAGCCGAGCGCCCACGAGCGCAAGATCTTGGACCACGTGATGAAGGCGGCGATGACGGTCGTCGTCCAGAGCCACGCAGCAAAAGACCGCCTGGTGGCGGTGCACGGGGCGGACGGCTCGAAGATCTCGGTGGTGCCCCATGGGGCAGCGGCAAACTTCGCCCCCTACCTACCCCCCACCGGCACCCCCCGCGTCCTCACCTGGGGCCTGCTCGGGCCGGGCAAGGGCATCGAGCATGCCATCCGGGCGGTAGCCTCCCTGCGCCGCCAGGGCCGGGAAGTGGCTTACGTGGTGGCCGGCCAGACCCACCCCAAGGTCCAAGCCGTCTCAGGGGAGAGCTACCGCAACAGCCTCCAGGACCTGGCCGCCCACCTGGGAGTGGCCGACCTGGTGAGCTTCGACGACGGCTACCGGGGCTGGGAGGACCTGCGGGCCTTGGTGCGCTCGGCGGACGTGGTCCTGCTGCCCTACGACTCGACCGACCAGGTGAGCAGCGGGGTGCTGGTGGAGGCGGTCGCCTCGGCCAAGCCGGTGGTCGCGACCCGCTTCCCCCACGCCCAGGAGCTGTTGTCGCACGGTGCGGGCATCACCGTGCCCCACCGTGACCCCGAGGCCATGGCCGAGGCGCTGGCCCGGGTGCTGTTCGAGCCGGGCGTGGCCGCCGAGATGGCCGCCGCCGCCCGCCGGGAGGCCCAGCCGTTGCTGTGGCCGGCCGTGGGCGCTTCCTACCGCCGGCTCATCGAGTCCGCCCTGGAACGGGAAAGCCAAAGAGCCGTCCTTTGACCTGGCCCGACGGCCCGCCCGCGCGCTGGCCGGCCGCCCCGCCGCCTGCCCTGGGCCCACCACCGGCCCCCGGCTTAGGCCACCTACGCCAGCTGTGCGGGCCCCACGGCCTGTTCGAGCACGCCCTGCTGGAGAGGCCTCGGCCCGAGTGCGGCTATTGCACCGACGACGCCGGGCGGGCGCTGGCGCTGGCCTGCCGGATGAGCCAGGACCCGGGCGCCGAGGAGCTGGCCCAGCTCACGCTGGGCTTCTTGGAACGCGCCCATCTGTCGGAGGGCCGCTTCCGCCTCCGTCTCGGCCCCGACGGCACCTGGACCGGCGACGCTCCGAGCGACGACGCCAACGGCCGGGCCATCTTCGGCCTCGGCGTGGCCGCCGCCACCGCACCCTGGGACGCGCTGCGCGAGCAGGCCGGCGCGTTGTTCCTCGGGGCCTGCGCCTTCCGTTCCCCTTACCCCCGGGCCACCGCCTACCTGGCCCTGGGCGCGGCCGCGGTGCTGGCCGGCCCGGGGGCGGACGGGGCCCAGTGCCAGGCGGCCAGGCAGGTGGCGGAGCACGCCGCCGTTGCCCTGCCTCTGGGTGAGGGCGCCGGGCCCCTGGGCAGCACCGGCGACGGGCGCTGGGCCTGGCCCGAGGCCCGCCTGGCTTACGCCAACGCCCTGCTGCCTGGGGCGGCCCTGGCGGTGGCCCGGGCGCTGGAGCGGCCCGAGCTGGCCGAGCGGGCCTTGGGCCTGTTGGCCTGGCTGGTAGGAGAGGAGACCTGGGGCGACCATTTCAGCTTCACCCCCGTGGGGGGCCGGGGGCCCGGGGACAGGCGGCCGGCCTGGGACCAACAACCGATCGAAGCCGCCGCCATGGCCCACGCCAGCGCCCTGGCCTACCGGCTGAGCGGCCAAGCGCGCTGGAAGGTGGCCCGGCAGGCGGCGGCCGGCTGGTGGTTGGGGCACAACGACACCGGCGTGGCGGTGTGGGACCCGGCCACTGGCGGCGGCTACGACGGCCTCGGGCCCCGGGGGGCGAACCTCAACCAGGGCGCCGAGTCCACCATCGCCTTCCTGGCCACCATGGCCCTGGAAGCCCAGCTCAGGGACGCTCGGCCGCTGGCGGCCGAGGCGGCTCAGGCGTAGGCAGCCAGGGCCTTGAGCAGTTCGGGGACCGAGGCGGTAGCGGCACCCACGTAGCGGTCAGCCGCCCCGTAGGCCAGGTAAATCGTGTCCCCCTGGCGGTGGGCCCCCTGCACGAAGACCACGCCGTCCACGTCACCGTGGCGCTCCCACTCCAGCTCGGGCTCGAGCACCGCCGCCGGCAGGCGGCTCAGCACCCGGCCGGTAGCCCGGTCCAACAGGGCCAGGTTCATTGTGTAAGTGCCGTCGGCCCGCCTCTCGTGGTAGAAGAACAGCAACCCCGCCTCGGTGGGCACCGGCGGGGCGCCCGCCCCCACCCCCAGGGCGCCGGGGCCCGGGGTGATGAGCACGTGGGACGCCAGGTCGGCCATGTAGGCGTCCCAGTAGCCCTCGCCCGGGTCCCAGAGGTGCTCGACGTCGTCGAACACGGCCAGCTGCATGTTGGGGTGGATCCGGTGCACGAGGGCAACCCGGCCGTCGGCCAGCGAGAAGACCACTGCGTCCTTGTTGGGGACCCCGTGGGGCCCGAGCAACCGCCCGCTGCCTTCTTGCAGCCAGAACCGCCCGTGCTGCCACACCAAAAGGTGCGCCCCGATGCGCCACGGCCGCCCGCTGCCCGCTGGTGGCAACCAGGTGTAGGTCATGATCAGGTGCTCGCCGCTGGCCGAGCTCACCCACTGGACCCGAGGGTCCTCGAAGCAGGCGGCCCCGTCGGTCCCGGCGCTGGCCAGCACGTAGCCGAAGCGGTAGTCCAGCCCGTCGGTCGAGGTGAGCACGACGATGTCGGACAGGTAGTTGACGAACCGGTCCCCCGGGCCTGGGTTGCGCTGGTAGCCGGAGCGGACCGCTCGGGCAAAGAGGTGGTAGACACCGTTGTGGTAGACCAGGCCGGGGTTGAACATCGCACCGTAGCCCGGCACCAGAGAAGCCTCGGCCACCGGCTGGTGAGCAAGCCGCTGTACGGGCCCCGCCAGCACGCCCTGCGCCCCCCGGCCGCTGCTGCTCGTAGTCGAGGTCAACATACTGTTTGTAGTCGGCAACCCTTGGTAGCTATTGAACGGTATCGGACAGCAAGGATAGGTGCAGCATTGAGCTCAGACGCGGACCCTCGTGAGCTTTTCCGCCGCTTACCCACCAACCCTATCATCACGGCGGCCAATTTCCCTCGCATGGTCAATGCCGTCTTCAACCCCGGCGCCACCTTGGTGGACGGCCAGACCCTCCTGCTGCTGCGGGTGGAGCACCGTACCGGGCTGTCGTCGCTGTGCACGGCCATCAGCGCCGACGGCCTGAGCGGCTGGGACATCGACTGCCACAGGGGCCTCGAACCGGTACCGGGCTTCGAGGAGCACTGGGGCATCGAAGACCCCCGCATCACCCAGGTCGACGACAAGTACCTGGTCGTCTACGTGGGCTACTCGACCGCCGGCCCCTTGGTCTGCCTGGCCGAGACCGCCGACTTTTGGTCCTGGCAGCGGCGGGGCGTGCTGCAGCCTCCCGAGGACAAGGACGCGGCGCTGTTCCCGGTGCGCTTTGGCGGCCGTTGGGCCCTCGTGCACCGCCCGGCACCGGCCATGGCCGGCCTGGGCGCCCACATCTGGATCTCCTTCAGCCCCGACCTACGCCACTGGGGCGACTCCCAGGTGCTGCTGCCCGCCCGGCGCGGCGGGTGGTGGGACGCCAACAAGGTGGGCCTCGGGCCACCCCCCCTGCTCACCCGGGACGGCTGGCTCATCTGCTACCACGGCGTGCGCACCACCGCCTCGGGCTCGCTGTACCGCCTGGGCCTGGCCCTGCTCGACCGGGACGACCCCACCGTCGTCCTGGCCCGGGGCAACGAGTGGGTCTTCGGCCCCCAGGAGCCCTACGAGCGCCACGGTGACGTCGACGGCGTGGTCTTCCCCTGCGGGTGGGTGCTGAGGGACGACGGCGACACCTTGCACCTCTACTACGGAGGGGCCGACAGCGTCGTGTGCGTGGCCGAGGCCAGCCTGAGCAGCCTCTTGCAGTACCTGGAGAGCCACCCCTTCGCCGACGACACCGGTCACCCGCCCCGGCACCGGCCGCCTCAGAGGGCAGCGGGCAGCAACGAGTCGCCTACCAGGTAGCGGTCCACGGCGGCGGCCGCGGCCCGGCCCTCGGCTATGGCCCAGACAATGATGCTGGCCCCCCGGGTGGCGTCCCCGCAGGCCCACACGCCGGGGACATTGGTGGCCCAAGACCCGTCGTGGGCCACCGCGCCCCGCCCGTTGACCGCCACCCCCAGCTTGTCCAGCAGCTGGCGCTCCGGGCCCCGGAAGCCGATGGCGAGCAGGACGAGGTCCGCCTCGAGCTCGAGGTCGCTCCCCGGCACGTGCTCGTAGTGGCCCCGGGACACCTCCCTCACCCGGTGCGCCCGCAGCGCCCGGACCCGGCCGCCGGCCCCCCCGTCGGCGTCGCCGACGAAGGCGTCGGTGTGCACGGCGAAGACCCGCTGGCCGCCTTCTTCGTGGGCCAGGGACTCGCGCAATATGAGCGGCCGCAGGGGCCACGGGGTGCTCTCGGGGCGCTCGTCGGGCGGGCGCTCGTGGATGTCGAACTGGTGGACCGACGCCGCGCCCTGGCGGTGGGCGGTCCCCAGGCAGTCAGCCCCCGTGTCCCCCCCGCCTATGATGATGACCTTCTTGCCAGCGGCGTCGATGGGCGGGGTGGCCAGCAGGCCGGCCTGCACCCGGTTGGAGCCGACCAGGTAGTCCATGGCCAAGTGGACCCCTTCCAGGTGCCGGCCGGGGATCTCCAGGTCCCGCTGCCACAGGGCGCCCACGGCCAGGATGACCGCGTCGTGGCTGGCGCGCAGGTCCTTCACCGACAGGTCGGTGCCAACCTCCACCCCGCACTCGAACACCGTGCCCTCGGCCTCCATCTGGCCTACCCGGCGGTCCAACAGCGCCTTGTCCATCTTGAAGTCAGGTATGCCGTAGCGGACAAGGCCGCCCGGGCGGTCGTCGCGCTCGTAGACCACCACGTCGTGGCCAGCCCGGGTCAGCTGCTGGGCAGCGGCCATGCCCGCCGGGCCCGACCCGACTACCGCCACCCGCTTGCCCGTGCGCGCACTGGGCCGCACCGGGGTCACCCAACCGTGCGCCCAGGCGTAGTCGATGATCTCCTTTTCGATCTGCCGGATGGTCACCGCGTCGTCGTTTATGGCCAGCACGCAGGCGGTCTCGCAGGGGGCGGGGCACATCCGGCCGGTGAACTCGGGGAAGTTGTTGGTGGCATGCAGCCGGTCGATGGCGTCCCGCCAGCGGCCCCGGTAGACGAGGTCGTTCCAGTCGGGTATGAGGTTGCCGAGGGGGCAGCCGTCCAGGCTGGTGCAGAACGGTACCCCGCAGTCCATGCAGCGCGAGGCCTGGGCCCGCAGCTCGGCTTCGCCGACGGGCTCGTAGAGCTCCTGCCAGTCCCGGACCCGCACGTGCACGGGCCGATGGGGGGCGTCCCGCCTCGGGTGCTTCATGAAGCCCTGGGGGTCAGCCATCGCTCCTCCTAGCCATGGGCACCCGCCATCAGCACCGACGTGACTGCCTCGGGTGCCTGGCCAGCCTGCTGGGCCGCCTGCAGGGCCCGGCGGTAGTCGGTGGGCACGACCTTCACGAACGAGGCGGCCGGCCTGGGCCAGGCCGCCAAGAGGGCTCCCGCCACCTCCGAGCCGGTCTCTTGGGCGTAGCGCTGGAGCAGGGCGGCCAGCCAGGAGTCGTCGTCGGAGAGGCCCTCGAGCTCCACCATCTGGAGGTTGACCCGGCAGGCAAAATGCCCATGGGGGTCGTAGACATAGGCGTAGCCCCCCGACATGCCGGCCGCGAAGTTGCGCCCGGTGGGGCCGAGGACGACCACCCGGCCCCCGGTCATGTACTCGCACCCGTGGTCGCCCACTCCCTCGACCACGGCCAGGGCGCCTGAGTTGCGGACGCAGAAGCGCTCGCCCACCACGCCCCGCACGAAGATCTCGCCGGCCGTGGCGCCGTAGCCGATCACGTTGCCGGCGATGATGTTCTCCTCGGCGACGTAGCCAGCGGGGGCATCGAGGGGCGGGCGGACCACCACCCGGCCGCCGGAGAGGCCCTTGGCCAGGTAGTCGTTGGCATCGCCGAAGAGCCGCAGGGTGATGCCGGCAGGCAGGAAGGCCCCGAAGCTCTGGCCGGCGGAACCGGTCAGCTCCAGCTCTATGGTGCCGTCCGGCAGCCCCCTGCCCCCGTAGCGGCGGGTCAGCTCGGAGCCGAGCATCGTGCCCACCGCCCGCTGGGAGTTGTCCACTGGCCAGGACCCTCGCACCGGCTCACCTGCCTCCAGGGCGGGCCGGCAGGCCTCGATGAGCTGGTTGTCGAGCGAGCGGCCGAGCCCGTGGTCCTGGGGGCGCCGGCAGCTGAGGGCCGCGCCGGGCGGAGGAGGCACCAGGACCGGGGAGAGGTCGAGCAAGCGGGCCTTGGGGTGGTCGGCGGGCGGTGCCGCCTCCAGCACCTCGACGTGGCCGACCGCCTCCTCCAGGGACCGGAACCCGAGCTGGGCCAGCAGCTCGCGCACTTCCTGGGCCACGTACTCGAAGAAAGTGACCACCAGCTCGGGCGTGCCGGTGAACCGCTTGCGCAGCTCGGGGTTCTGGGTGGCGACCCCCACCGGGCAGGTGTCGAGGTGGCAGACGCGCATCATGATGCAGCCCTCCACCACGAGCGGCGCAGTGGCAAAGCCGTACTCCTCTGCCCCGAGCAGGGCGGCGACCACCACGTCCCGGCCCGTCTTCATGGAGCCGTCCACCTGCAGCACCACCCGGTCCCGCAGGCCGTTGCGCAGGAGCACCTGCTGGGCCTCGGCCAGCCCCAGCTCCCAGGGCCCGCCCGCGTGCTTGGTCGAGCTCATGGGGGACGCGCCCGTCCCGCCATCGTGGCCGGAAATGAGCACCACGTCGGCATGGGCTTTGGCCACACCGGCGGCCACCGTGCCCACCCCGGTCTCGGCCACCAGCTTCACGTGCACCCGCGCCCTGGGGTTGGCGCACTTGAGGTCGTAGATCAGCTGGGCCAGGTCCTCGATCGAGTAGATGTCGTGGTGGGGCGGGGGCGAGATGAGGCCCACGCCCGGGGTCGAATGGCGGGTCTTGGCGATCCAGGGGTACACCTTTTTCCCCGGCAACTGGCCGCCTTCGCCGGGCTTGGCCCCCTGGGCCATCTTGATCTGGATGTCGTCAGCGTTGACCAGGTACTCGCTGGTCACCCCGAAACGGCCGGCCGCCACCTGGCGGATGGCGCTGCGACGGCTGTCGCCGTTGGCGTCGGGCACGTTGCGTTCGGCGTCCTCGCCGCCTTCGCCGCTGTTGCTGCGCGCCCCCAGCCGGTTCATGGCAATGGCCAAGGTCTCGTGCGCCTCTTTGGAGATGGCCCCGTACGACATGGCCCCGGTGGAGAACCGCTTGACGATCTGGGAGACCGGCTCCACTTCCTCCAGGGGCACTGGGGCACGGCCGGTCTCCGAGGCCGGCCGCAGCCGCAGCAGCCCCCGCAGGGTGGCCAGGTGGCGGGACTGGTCGTCGACCGCCTGGGTGTACTGCTTGAAGATGTCGAAGCGCCGAGAACGGGTGGCGTGCTGCAGCTTGTAGACCACCTCGGGGTTGAACAGGTGGTACTCGCCCTCCCGGCGCCACTGCCAGTCCCCTCCGGGCTCCAGGTCGCGATGGGCGAGCAACGTGGCCCGCTCGGGCCAGGCGCTGCGGTGGCGGGCCAGCGCCTCTTGGGCGATCTCTTCCAGCCCGATGCCCTCGACCTGGGTCACCGTCCCGGTGAAGTAGCGGTCGACCACCTCCTGGGACAGCCCCACGGCTTCGAAGACCTGGGCGCCGGTATAGGACGCCACCGTCGAGATGCCCATCTTGGACATGGTCTTGAGCACGCCCTTGGCCGCCGCCTTGGCGTAGTTGTGGAGGGCCTTGCGGGCCGACATGCCGCTGAGCGCTCCCCGGCGCACCAGGTCGGTGACGGTGTCAAAGGCAAGGTAGGGGTTGATGGCGGCTGCCCCGTAGCTGATGAGGCAGGCCATGTGGTGCACCGAGCGCGCCTCGCCGGTCTCGATCACCAGCCCCACCTTGGTGCGCAGCTTCTTGCCCACCAGGTAGTGGTGCACAGCCGACACCAGCAGCAGCGAGGGGACCGGCACCAGCTCGGCGTTGGCATGGCGGTCCGAGAGCACTACCACGCTGGCGCCCCCCCGCACCGCCTCCTCGACCCGGGCGCAGATGTCGTCGAGGGCCTGGCGCAGCCTCTCGCCCGCGGGGAGCTCGCCCCGGGCCGGGAACAGCCCGTCCACCGCGAAGGTGTGCCAGCCCGGCACCAGGCCGTCCTCGTCGATGTAAAGGAGCGTGGCCAGCTGGTCGTTGGTCAGTACCGGCCCGGGCAGCGTGATCTGGTGGCAGCTGTCGGGGCCGGGCTCCAGCAGGTTGCCCTCCGGCCCGACCGACGACGCCAGCGAGGTGACCAGTTCCTCCCGGATGGCATCGAGGGGCGGGTTGGTCACCTGGGCGAAGAGCTGGCGGAAATAGTCGTAGAGGAGCCGGGGGCGGCGGGACAGCACCGCCAGGGGGGCGTCGTCACCCATGGCGCCGATCGGCTCTTGGCCGTCGCGCACCATGGGCTCGAGGACCAGGCGGACCTCCTCTTCGGTATAGCCGAACTGGCGCTGGAAGCTGACCAGGCGGGAGTACTGGGGCGTGAGCGCCCGGCGGAGGGGCAGGTCGTCGAGGTCGACCTGGCGGGAGCGCAGCCAGTCGCCGTAAGGGTGCTGGCGGGCCAGGTCGTCTTTGACCTCGTCGTCGTCCACTATGCGCCCCGCTTGGGTGTCCACCAGGAACATGCGGCCGGGCTGTACCCGGCCCCGGAGGACCACCTTGCTGGCGGGCACGTCCAGCACGCCCACCTCCGAGGCCAGGACCACCAGGTCGTCGTCGGTGACCCAGTAGCGCAGCGGCCGGAACCCGTTGCGGTCGAGCTGGGCACCGACCAGCGTCCCGTCGCTGAACACGAGGGCGGCAGGGCCGTCCCAGGGTTCCATCAGGCAGGAGTGGAACTGGTAGAAGGCCCGGCGCTCGGGGGAGAGGCCTTCTTTGTTCTCCCAGGCTTCGGGCACCATCATCAACACCGCGTGCGGCAGCGACCGGCCAGCCAGGTGCAAGAGCTCGAGCACCTCGTCGAAGCTCATGGAGTCGCTCCCCCCGGGGGTGACGATGGGGAACAGCCGGGAGATGTCGCCCGGCAGCAGCGGGCTGGCGAGCATCGCCTCGCGGGTGCGCATCCAGTTGCGGTTGCCCTGGACGGTGTTGAACTCGCCGTTGTGGGCCACGTAGCGGTAAGGGTGAGCCAGCGGCCAGCTCGGGAACGTGTTGGTGGAAAAGCGGGCGTGGGCCAGCACCAAGGCGGACTCGAAGTCGGGCTCGGAGAGGTCGGCGAAGAACTCGGGCAGCTGAGGGGCAGTCAGCATCCCCTTGTACACCATGGTCCGGCTGGAAAGCGATGGGAAGTACAGGCCAGCCACGTCATGCTCGGCCCGCTTGCGCACCACGAACGCCAGCCGTTCCAGCTCCATGCCCGACTGGCCGCCCTCGGCCGCCACGACCACCTGGCTGAAGGCAGGCATGACTTCCCGGGCCCCCGCCCCGGGCACGCTCTCGTCCACGGGCACGTCCCGCCAGGCCAGCACCACGAGCCCTTCTTGGCCGGCTATGTCGGCAAAGCGCTGCCGGGCCTCGTCCTGGCGGTCCCGGGGGAGGAACGCCAGGCCGGTCGCGTACGAACCCCGGGGGGGCAGGCCCGGGCCCAGGGCCCGGCGCAAGAACCGGTCGGGGACCTGGACCAGGACCCCCGCCCCGTCCCCGGTGGCCGGGTCGGCACCCCGAGCCCCGCGGTGCTCCAGCCGCAGGAGGGCGGAAACACCGGTGCTGACGATGTCGTGGCTCGGCCGGCCGTGGATGTCGGCCACGAAGGCCACGCCGCAGGCGTCGTGCTCGAGCTCGGGACGGTACAGGCCTCGGCCCGCGTCACCAGGTTGCCCACCCATGCGTCCTCCCAATGGTCCTTGGTACTTCCGGCCCAAACGGGACGACGTTGGCCCACCTGGCACGTACCCACCACCGATCATAGCTGCTGGAGGCACCGGAGCGTACATCTGGCCGCTCGGCCTGGCCGCTCGGCCCTAGCGCTCAGGCCGCCGGCCAGGCCTGGCGCAGCTTCTCGGCGCTCTGGGACAACGGCTCGGGCAGCACCCGGGCATCGGCGACCACGGTCATGAAGTTGGTGTCACCGGCCCAACGAGGCACCACGTGCACATGGAGGTGGCCAGGGACCCCGGCGCCGGCAGCACGGCCCAGGTTGGCGCCCAAGTTGACCCCCTCGGGGACATAGGCGGCCTTCACCGCCACCACGGCCAGGCGCACGCCCTCCCACAGGTCGCGCTCCTCGCCCGGGGACAAGGCCTCCAGGTCGGGGACGTGGCGGACGGGCATGACCATGAGGTGCCCGCTGGTATAGGGATAGGCGTTGAGCAGCGCCACCACCCTCCCGCCGCCGTGGCGCCAAACGATGTGGAGCTCCTCGTCCGGCCGGCCACTGGACAGCAGCCCGCAGAACACGCACGGCAGCGGGCGGCTGCCAGTGGCCTCGGGGCGCTCCTGGGTGGCGCCGCTGATGAAGTCCGACCGCCAGCCCGCCCATAGGTGGTCCAGGCGGCTCACGGCGCGCCCTCGGCCCCTCCCGGGCCGGCCCCACCTGGCCCGCCCGGGCCCCGGCCGCCTGGCTCCGCCACCTCGGCCGCCAGGCGGGCCAGCACCTCTTCCACCCGGGCCCCGCGCTCAGGCCGCTCCTGGCCCCGCAGGTTGGCGCCGACGGTGCCGGCAGCCACATCGTCGTCCCCGACGACCAGGACATAAGGGATCTTCTCCAACTTGGCCCGGCGCACCCGAGCACCGAGAGGCTCGTCAGCCGCCCCGGCCTCCGCCCGGAACCCGGCGGCCTCAAAGCGCCCGGCAACCGACCGTGCATAGGCGACGTGGTCGTCGCGCACCGGCAGCACCCGCACCTGCAGGGGCGCCAACCAGGTGGGCAACGCCCCGGCGTAGTGCTCCAGCAGTATGGCGAAAAAGCGCTCGACCGAGCCGAAAAGTGCCCGGTGGACCATGTAGGGCTGGTGCCGGGCGTTGTCGGGCCCGACGTACTCCATGCCAAAGCGCTGCGGTTCTTGGAAGTCGACTTGGATGGTGGAGACCTGCCAGCGCCGGCCGATGGCGTCGCGGACGTGCACGTCTATCTTGGGGGCGTAGAAGGCTCCCTCCCCTTCGGCCACGGTGTAGCCGATCCCCGAGGCAGCCAGGGCAGCGCGCAGCGACTCGGTCGCCCTGTCCCATTCCTCGACCGAGCCGATGAACTTGTCCGGGCGGGTAGAAAGCTCGGCTTCGAGCTCGTCCAGCCCGAACCGCCGCAGGACCCGGAGCACGAACTGCAGCAGGCTGGCCAGCTCGTCGTCCAGCTGGTCCCGGGCACAGAAGATGTGGCTGTCGTCCTGGGTCAGGCCGCGCACCCGCAAGAGCCCGTTTAGCACCCCGGAACGCTCGAAACGGTAGACGGTCCCCAGCTCGAACAACCGCATCGGCAGCTCCCGGTAAGAGCGCTGGCGGCTCTTGTAGATGAGGATGTGCATGGGGCAGTTCATGGGCTTGGGGTAGTAGGTGGCGCCCTCCATCTCCATGGGCGGGTACATGTTCTCGGCGTACCACTCCAGGTGCCCTGAGGTCTCCAGCAGCGTCGACTTGGTGAGGTGGGGGGTGAAAACGAACTGGTAGCCGGCGCGCTCGTGCTCGCGGCGGGAATAGTCCTCCATCAACTTGCGCACCATCCCCCCCTTGGGGTGGAAGACCGGCAGCCCACTGCCTATCTCAGGTGGGAAATGGAAGAGGTCGAGCTCGAGCCCGAGCCGGCGGTGGTCGCGCCGCTCGGCTTCGGCCAGGCGGGCCAGGTAGCTCCGGAGGGCGGCCTCCGACTCCCAGGCTGTCCCGTACACCCGCTGCAGCTGCGGGCGGCGTTCGTCGCCTCGCCAGTAGGCGGCCGCCAGCTTGGTCAGCCGGAAATGGCCGAGCCTCCCCGTCGAAGGCACGTGCGGGCCCCGGCAGAGGTCGACGAAGCTGTCCCCGTTGCGGTAGACGCTCACCACCCCGCCACCGGCGCCTTCGCTGGCGTCGACGCCCTCTATGATCTCGCGCTTGTAGGGCTGGTCGGCAAAGAGCGCCAACCCCTCGTGGGCGCCGTGCTCCTCCCGTACGAAGGGCTGGTCCTCGGCGATGATCTCGCGCATCTTGGCCTCGATGCGGGCCAGGTCGGCCTCGTTGAAGTGGTCCCCTCCGGGCAGCTCGAAGTCGTAGTAGAACCCGTCCTCGATGGCGGGGCCGATGGCGTACTTGGCCCCCGGCCACAGCCTGGTCACGGCCTGGGCCATCACGTGGGCGGTGGAGTGCCTCAAAATGGCGCGGCCCTCGGGAGTGCCGGCCGTGACCACGCTGGCTGACGCACCGGTCGGCAGGGGCGCGCCCAAGTCCTGCACCTGGCCGTCCACCACCACGGCCACCGCCTCCTGGGCCAGGCCCGGCCCCAGGGCGGCCGCCAGGTCGGCGCCGGTCGAGCCGGTGGGCAGGTGCTTGAGGGCCCCGTCGGGCAACCTCACGACAACGGTTGGCCCGGGCGCGTCTGCTTGAGCATCGGTGGCAGCCATCCAACCAATGATAGAGACCGCGCCGGGGGCCCCCGAGCTGACGGCCGGCGCGCTCGGCACCACTCAGAGGCTAAGTACCGCCGCTGTGCGCTGTCGGCGTGGGGCTAAGATGCTGCCGGACGTCGCGGCCGTGCCAGAGACGCCGTGCCAGAGATGAGGACGCCCCGCGCCAGCTCGCCGAACGGGCCCCGACGCCTGCCGGGGGTGCCAACGTTCGGCCTGCCCAGCACCGGCGCCCCCCAGGCGGCCAACTTCGGTTGGTGGGGCCTGGTGGGCGGGTTGGCCGCGGTAGCGGCGCTGGTGGGCGGCCTGGTGTGGTCCGCCGTCACCGGCCTCGCCCCCGCCTCCGAGAGGCCCCGGATCTTCGGCGGCTCCCTGGTGCTGGACGACTACCGGCCCCTCACCGTGGTCAACCTGGCCACCGGTTCGGTCACGGTCCAGCTGGTGGGCGTCTACGCCCAGGTCGGCGCCAGCACCTACTCGCAGGTGCAAGCCGTCCCCACCACCCAGGGCACGGTCCTGGTCAACCGCCTGACGGGCACGTTCAACCTGCTGGGCAAGGACAACTACGTGCTTGGCCCCCCGGTCGGGGGGATCTCCCTGGGGCCCCTGGCCGGGCTCCGCGCCGCCGTTGGCTTGGCCAACGGTGCCACCAGCTACATCGTCCGCTACGGGCCCCACAGCACCGTCTCCCTGGTGGGGCCGGCGACGGCGGAGGCCGCGGCCGGCGCCGTGGCCCGCGGCTCGCACCTGGCCGTGCCCCCACTTGGGTTCGCCAAGCTGGCAGGACCGGCCTACCCTGGCCCCGGCACGGCGGCCACCCGGTCCGGGGCCCTGTGGCTGTTGGAGGTGGGAAGCCCGGGCTGCCTGCTGGTACGGCTGGCCCCCTCTCCCCGAGCGCCCCTCGGCCTATCTGCCACCACGGTTGCCCGGCTGCCCCTACGTTGCGCGAGGGCGTCGCTCGAAACGACCACGGCCGGCACGGCCCTCGCCCTGCCGGGCAGGGTAGAGCTGTTCGGCGGCAGTGGCAGGCTTCAGGTGACGATGGTGCCCGGCACCCAGGCCGCCACTGCCTTCCTGCCCGTGAAGGGAGCCGGCCGCGAGGCTTGGTTCCTGGCCCGGGGCCCTTCTGGCTGGACGGTCTTCGGGACCGCCGGCGACCGTAGGGCCGTGGGCCCGTCGCCTCTGGCGGCCTTCGGCCCGGCCTCGCGGCCCACCGTCCCCGCCCTGTCCGGCGGCCGGCTGTACACCCTCGACCAGGCCCAGCCCGGCCAGCCGACCTTGTGGACCATCGACCCGGCGACCGGGGCCATGAGGCCACTGGCCGGCGCCCCTTCCTACCCCGCCAAGAGCGTCACCGAAAAGGCGAGCTTCCAGGGAGCCGAGGTGCTGGTGGACGGCCCTCGGGTCATCTTCAACAACCCGGGCAGCCTCTTGGCCGTAGTCGTCTTCACCGACGGGAGCCACGCCCCGGTCGTCATCGACAAGTCGGACGCGGTGGTGGTGAGCGCCGCCGGGCCGGGTGACGTCAACGTCAAGGCCAAGGGCCCCAAGCACCACCGCCCCGGGGCCCACCGGCCCCGGCCACCGGCCCGGCACCGCAGCAGCCCCAAGGGCAGCCCCGCCACCACCACTAGTTCCACCGTCCCGGCCACCGTCCCGCCGCGGCTGGCCCCGCTGCCGGCCCAGCCAGCCGTGCAGCCCATCAGCCAGCAGATCTCCTGCGCGACCACAACCGAGAAGCCCTACCAGCCCCAGGTGACCTCGGTCGCCCCGTCGGACCAGTCAGCGCTCGTGTCGTGGAGCTACCACCTGCTCTCCGAGCAGGACTGCCTGCCCAGCACGTGGGCGGTCACCGTCAGCGCCCTGGGCGGCGCGCCCCAGCCAGCGGTGCCCACCCAAGTTGTCAACGGCCAGCAGCAGCTGCTCGTGACCGGGCTGCGGCCCGGTACCGAGTACCAGGCAGTAGTGACTGCCTACATCGCCAAGCAGTCCACCTCGTCTGCCCCCTACATGTTCCGGACCACCGCGCTCGGCCCGGGGCCGCCCTCCCGGGTCACCGAGCTGGCCGACGGCCGCGGTGGCTGGCTGGTGTCATGGGAGCCATGCCAGGGCACCAGGTGCAACGTCCCTGCCGCCCGCTGGCGAGTGGTGGGCACGGCCTGCGGGGGCAGCTACGTAGGCCAGCCCCCGGTGCTCGACGTGGGCGGTGGCCAGAGCTCGGTCACCGTCAACCAGGGCAACGACCTGGGCCTGCTGGGCAGCTCCCTCACCTTCAGCGTGCAGGGCGTGAGCAGCGCCGGCCTGGTCGGTGCCCCCACCTCGGCCGGTCGCTGTTCGCAAGCCTGGCAACCCCCCGACCCGGCCGACCTGCGCCTTTTGGCTGCCGGGCTCCCCGCCGGAGGGACGGTCAGCGCGGAGCTGAGCGTGGCCGTGGCCCCCGGGGTGCCCCAGGCCATCGCCTTGGGCGGCGACCAGGTTGAATACACTTTTGAGGTGGCTGGAAAAGCGCTGGGCCCGACCACGTCGCCACAGGTGGAGGTGACAGGCCTGCAGCCAGCCAAGACCTACCAGGCCACGGTCTCACTGTCCCCCCTCGGCCACCCCCAAGCCGCAGTCAGCCTGACCAGCCCCCCGTTCACCCAGACGCTGCCCTGGCCTCGGCAGCTGCGCATGGAGGTCAGCGCCCTGGCCGGGGCCAACGCCAGCACAGGCACCGCCGTCGCCAGCTTCCCGGGCCTGCCTCCGGGCTCGTTCGAAGCTACCGGTGACGTCACTTGCGCCTCGGTGGTGGCCCCGGTGCACGGGCCGGTCACCCACGGCCAGTTCACGGCCACTATCGACCTCGACCAGATGGGCGGGCCATGCCGCCTGTCCTTGCGCCTGGACAGCGCCTTGTCCCCCGACCCCTATGGCCTGCCTTCACCTGTGCTGGTGGCCCCGTTCAGCATCGGCAGCCCCCCGGCCTACTCGTTCAGCGCCCTGGCCGCCAGCCCCTGCACCTCATGCCGCCACCTGGAGCTCTACGTGAGCTACTCGGGCAGCGGCCAACCGGCGGGCACGGACTGGGACGTCACCGCCGCGGCACCCGGGCCGTCGTGCTCCGCCACCTCCGGCACCCACCCGGTCGCACAGTTCCCGGTCAGCCTGGCCTGGCCCTTGTCCTGCCCCGCCCCCCTGGTCACGGTCTCGTGGCTGTACCTCGGCCAGGCGTGGTCGGCCGACGCCTCCCTGGCCGCCTTCGTCCCGCCCACCACGACCTCAACCCCGGCCCCCGCCCCGCCCACAAGCGTGCCCGCTGCACCACCTCCCTCCCCGTCGCCCTCGACCACCCGGGCCCCCACCCAAGCCACCACCACGGCCGCGACCGCACCGGTGACCACGGCCCCGCCGACCACGGCACCGACCACCACCGGGGCCACGGGCACCACAACCACCACCACCACGGCTACCGGGCCAACGACGACCACCGCCGCCTCGACCACCACGACCACCGGGGCGACCACCACCACTACTTCCGCCTCGACCACCACCACTGCCGCCCCGACCACCACCACCTCCCCGACCACCACGACCACCGGGGCGACCACCACCACTACTTCCGCCTCGACCACCACGACCACCGGGGCGACCACCACCACGACCACCGGGGCGACCACCACCACTACTTCCGCCTCGACCACCACGACCACTGCCGCCCCGACCACCACGACCTCCTCGACCACCACGACCACCGCTCCGTCTTCCCCCGGCACCTCCGGGGCGGTGGGCGCAGCCCTGGTGGCCCGGCCGGGCACTGGCCAGGGACCGGGGGGCCCCGGCGTAGGGGCCACCGGCCAAGGGAGGCGGGAGCAGCCCTGGCCAGGGCTGCTGGTAGGCCTGGCCGGGCTGGCGGGCCTGGTTGGCCTGGCCCGGCTGGTAGCCGGGCTTGGGCGCCGGGCCCTGGGGGCTCGTCCCCACCCAGCCCCTTCGCGCCCAGGCCGTCCCACCGCCAAGCTGTGGCCCCCTAGCGGCGCCGGGGCTCAAGCCCACCTTGCACGGGAGGCAGCGACGTGACCGCGAGCTCGCCCCTGACCGGTGCCTACGCCGGCGACCAGCCCCAACCTGGGGCTGCGCTCCTCCCCGGGGGCCCGGAGATGGCCAGGTTCGTACAGATGTTCGAAAGCCTGGTGGCCAACGTCACCAAGGTGCTCCACGGCAAGGAAACGGTGGTCCGCTCGGCCCTGGCCTGCATCCTGGCTGAAGGCCACCTGCTGATCGAAGACGTCCCCGGCGTCGGCAAGACAACCCTGGCCCGGGCCATCTGCAAGTCCGTCAACCTCACCTGGAACCGGGTGCAGTTCACCCCCGACCTCCTGCCCAGCGACATCACGGGGGTCACCGTGTTCGACCAGGCCACGTCCACCTTCAGCTTCCGCCCCGGCCCCGTGTTCGCCAACGTCGTCTTGGGCGACGAGATCAACCGGGCCTCCCCCAAGACCCAGTCGGCCCTGCTCGAAGTCATGCAGGAACAGACCGTGTCCACCGACGCCACCGTCTACCCGGTCCCCCGGCCCTTCATCGTGATCGCCACCCAGAACCCGATCGACCTGGAAGGGACCTACGTGCTACCCGAGGCCCAGCTCGACCGCTTCTTGATGCGCTTGTCCATCGGGTACCCGCCGCCCGAAGCAGAAGCCGAGGTGCTGCGCACCGAGCGGGACTCCCCCAGCGTCGACGAGCTGAGCCCGGTCATGGGCCGCGACGACCTGCTCTGGATGATCGAACTGGTGAAGCGCTCGGTCGAGGTGTCCCTGCCCATCGAGCACTACATCGTTGCCATCTGCGCCCACACCCGCGGCATGGCCGAAGTCCGCCTGGGCGTCTCCCCTCGGGGCGCCCTCGCCCTCCTGCGGGCGGCGCGAGTGGTGGCGGCCGCCACCGGGCGGCCGTTCGTGACCCCTGACGACGTCCAAGCGGTGGCCGTCGCCACCCTCGCCCACAGGGTCGTCCTGCGCCCCGACGCCGAGGTGCAGGGCCGGACGGCCGCCGAGGTCGTCACCCGGGCGGTGCAGTCGGTGCCCGTACCCCGAGCGGTCCTCCGCTAGCGAAGGGGCTGCCGTGGTAGTGCGCCTGCGAGGCCCCCAACCGTGACCCCTCTGGGCTGGGGAGCTAGCGCCGTTGGGGTAGCCATGGCCGTGGCCGGCGCCGGCCTCCGCTGGGCCCCGCTTTGCGTCCTGGGGATTGGGCTGGTCCTGCTGGCCGCGGGCGCGCGGTTGTACGTGGCCCGCCCCAGCCGGGTGAGCCTGGAGCGTTCCGTGGAACCGGCGCGGGTGGAAAAGGGCCAGCCGGCCATTGCCGTCATCCGGGCAACGAACGGCTCGTGGCACACCTTGTCGGGTGTGGTGATGGAGCAGCGCCTGGGAGACCTCGTCTACCGAGCCGAGCTGCCCAGGCTGCGCCCCGGGGAGGCTTGCCTGCGGACCTACCGGTTGCCAACTTCCCGGCGGGGCACCTACCAAGTCGGCCCGGTGGAGTTCCCCAGGGCAGACCCCTTCGGGCTGTGCCGCCGGGTGCGGGCGCTGGGCGACCCGCAGGTCATTTCCGTGCACCCGAGGTCACTGCCCCTGCGCCCGTTGCCTTCAGGCGTGTCGCGCAACCTCGAAGGGCCGTCGAGCGACATGTCGCCCCTCGGGACCGTGACGTTCCACCGCCTCCGGGAGTACGTGGTGGGCGACGACCTGCGCAACGTGCACTGGCCCTCAACTGCCCGGGTGGGCAAGCTGGTGGTCCGCCAGTACGTCGACACCGCCCAGCCCAGCACGGTCGTCCTGGTCGACCTGCGGCCGGCCGTGTACTCCCCGGAGACATTCGAAGAGGCGATGGACGTCGCCGCCTCGGTGGTGACCTCGATGTCCGCCAACCGGGCCCCGGTAGAGATCCGCACCACCGCTTCGGCCCGGGTCGGGGGGCGCGCCAGCCAGGGCCCGGCAGCACTGGTCGACTACCTCACCGACCTGGCTCCCGATGCTGGCGGCGACCTCACGGCCCAGCTCCTGGCCCTGCGCCACGACCGGGGTGGCAGCGCGCTGGTCGTCGTCACCGGGGCCTTGGACCTGGCGGACCTGCCCGCAATGGCCGGCCTGGCCCGGCGGTTCGACCACGTCTTGGTTGCCTCGTTGGTGCCCAGGCCCACCCCCGCGCCCACCTACCCGGGAGTGAGCGTGCTGGTCGCCGCCACCGCCGCCGAGCTGGCCATGGCCTGGGACCACCACCTGGCCCGGGCCGGGGGCGAGTGCCCGGCCGCAGTTGGCCAAGGACGGCCGTGACCAGGGCCACCCCGCCCGCAGCCCTGCCCGGTGCCTTGGCCGGGGGTGGGGCCTCGCCGGGCCGGGTCGCCTGGCTCGTCTGGGCCCCCCTGGTGCTCGCCGACGCCCTGGCCGCCTCCTTGGCGGCCACACCCTGGCTGCGGGCCTACGACGTGGCCCATGCACCCCTGCTCCTGGCCCTGGCGGCCGGCCTCCCCGTCCCGGTCGCCGCGGTCACGACCGGCTGGCTGCGCTTCCGCCCCCTTTCCTCCTACGGGGTGTCGGCCATCGCCCTGGCTACGCTGCTGGCCTGCGCCAGCTCCTTTGACCTCCACAGCCTGTGGGTGGGTGCCATCCGGGTGCCGGCCGAGCTGCTCACCGAGATCCTGCCCCTTGGGGGCGGGCCGTACCTGCTGGTCGCCCCCATGGTCGTGACCTGGGTGGCGTCCGCGGCCTCGGCCGAGGTGCTGCTGCGCCCGCTGCGACCGGCAGCAGTGGGGCTGGCTGTCCCCCTGGGGTCTTTCCTCTTCGCCTTCGCCGCCACCACTTCAGCCCCCCAGGGCGAAGAGATCCCAGCATCGGCGGCCCTGCTGGGTGCCACCGCCCTCAGCGCCCTGGCCCGCCAGGCGGTGCTCAGCCATGGCCTCGCCCGCGCTCAGGCCTTCAGCGCCCCCAGCGCCACTCCCCGCGCCTCCCAGCCGGGGCGGCACCGGCTCCCCTGGAGGCCCGCCGTGGCCACCCTGGGCGCCGCCGGGTTGGCCGCTGCCCTGGCCTACGTGGTCCCCGCAGTGCCGGCCCTCGCCTCCCGGCCGGCGGTCCTGGCCCGCCCGAGCCAGCTCCTGTCCGGGACGGTGGTGGACCCGGTCAGCGCCATGGCTGCCCTCAGCCAGGCCCGGGTGAAAGGCAAGCCGTTCGATGTCCTGTCTGTCAGTACCAACCGTCCCTGGAGCGGCTACGTCGCCGTCGCCATCTTGGACGACTACGACGGTGGGAGCTGGTCGTTCACCTCGACCTTCCGCCCCACCGGGGGACGCGTGCCGCCCGGGCCGGGCGCAGCCGGGCCCGCCCCACCCGGGACCAGCCTCCTCAGCCAGCGCTACGTGCTGGAGCACCCGATCGGCCTCCCCTTCCTACCTCAGGTCGACCGGCCCGCTCAGGTGGGGGGGCCGGCGCTGGAGGTGGACGCCACCACCGGGATGCTGGCCGCCCAGGATCGTGCACCTCTCGCCTACAGCGTCTTGTCCCAGGCCCCCGAGCTCACCCTCCCCGAGCTCCCGTCGGGAGCGGAGCTGGCCACGGGCAGTTCTGTCCCTGGTGGCCAACAACCGGCGTACACGTCGCTGCCGCTGGGGTCGGCCAAAGACATAGCGGCAGCGGTGCGCTTCGCCGTCAACCTGACCGGTGCCCCGCCAACCGCGTCGCTCACCTTCCTCCAAGACCTGGCTGGGGCCCTGCGGGACCGAGAGCGGCGGCTCAGCCTGTCGCCTGCCCAGCCCCGCTCGGTGCCAAAGAGCCCTGCCCGCCAGCCAAGCGCCCCGCCACCGCTGACGGGCACCTCGCTCGCCCAAGTGATCAACGCCGTCACGGTGTACCAGGCCGCCACCCCGGAACAGTTCGCCACCTTCTTTGCTGCGGTAGCCCGGTACCTGGGGGTGCCGGTCCGCCTGGTCACGGGCCTGCGCGTCCCGGCTGCCGCCCGGCGGGCAGCCCCCCTTGGCGCCGGTACCTACAACCTCACCAACACCGACGCCTGGACCTGGGACGAGATCCCGGTGGCGGGCTACGGCTGGGTCGTGGCCGACCCCACCCCCCTGGCCACCACCTCCAACGTCTCCGCGCCGGCTGAGCCGGTGCGGGCGGCCACACCGTCCAAGCCCAACCAAGCCACCGCCCAGCCCAGCGCTCAGGCGGCCCACGCCTTGGCCCCCCGCGTAGGGCTGCCAAACCACAGGCGAGCAACCATGGACTGGGCCGTGTGGCTGGGCGCCGGCCTACCGGTGGCAGCCGTGCTGGCGGCCCTGGCTGGCCTGTTCGGCCTCCCGGCTGCTCGGCGGCGGCTGCGCCGCCTGGCCCGCTACCGCCCGGACGACCCGGCGTGGCTGGCGGCCGGGGCCTGGCTGGAGCTGTTGGACGGGCTCGGGCGCCTGGGGTTGGCCTTGCCACCGTCGGCCACCAGCAGCGAGGTGGTGTCCCAGGTGGCCAGCCACTTCGGGGAGGCAGCGGCCCCACCGGCCAGGTTCGTGGCCAGCGTCGCCGACCAAGCGCTGTACTGCACCCGCTGGCCGCTCGACGAGCACTGGGCCCGGCTCGGCTGGAGCACCCAGCAACGCCTCTGCCGCGACCTGCGCCAGTCGGTGGGCCGCCGGCGCCGGCTGCGTTCCCTTGTGCTGGTAGGCACGGCGGCACCCCACCCCGGCACCGCCCGCCCGACGGGCCGCAAGGCGAGAGGCGGCGGCTCCCCCGGCGCCCAGCTGCCGGGCCCCGGGGACCGGCTGAGCGCCTACCGGCCCAGCGCCTACGACCGGCCAAGCGCCCACCGGCCACGACCGGGCGAAGGGCGGCGCTGAGTTGCCCTGGAGGAGCGGCCGAGGCCCGCTTGCCCGCCTGCCCAAGGAACAAGGGGCCCTGGGCAGCCGCAAGCCAGGCCATGGCGGCCCGGCCCCGGGCGGCCTGCCCGCCTCGTTGCCCGGGTACGCCAACGTCTCGGAGATCGCCACCGGTACCTTCGCCACTGTCTACCGGGCCACCGAGCTCGGCACCGGCCGCCCCGTCGCCCTCAAGGTGCTGAAGGTGGCCGACACCTCACGGCACATGGTCGAGGTCTTCAACCAGGAACTGGGGGCACTGTCCCGGCTGAGCCACCACCCCAACGTGACCACCCTGTACCGCACGTTCCTCACACCCGAGGGCCGGCCCGTGCTCGTGCTCGAGCTGTGCAAGGGCTCCCTGGCCCAACGCGCCCGCCACGACGGCCCCCTGCCCCCGGCCGAGGTAGTAGAGGTGGGGGTCAAGATCGCCGGGGCGCTGGCGACCGCCCACCGCTCGGGGCTCCTGCACCGGGACATGAAGCCCCAGAACATCTTGGTCTCCCAGTTCGACGAGCCCGTCCTGGCCGATTTCGGCGTCGCCACCTTGCAGGTGGCGGCCCAGTCCACCGAGGGCATCTTCGGCTTCACAACCCTGCACGCTCCCCCCGAAGCCCTGGAGGGCCAACCGCTTTCCCCTTCGTCCGACATCTACGGCCTGGCGTCGTCCATGTACCAGCTCCTGGTCGGCCGCGGCCCCTTCGCCGCTTTCGACGGCGAAGCACCTGCCTCGGTCATCCTGCGCATCCTGCGCGACCCCGCCCCCCGGGCGCCGGCCACCACTGTGCCGGTGGCGCTGGCCGACCTGCTCGAAGAGGCCTTGGCCAAGGACCCCGGGCGGCGGCCCCAGAGCGCGGTGGACTTTGCCGAGGCCTTGCGAGAGGTCCAGGCAGCCGCGGGCTGGCCTGTCACTCCTTATGTGGTCTGGGGCACCGATGCTGGGGCCGCTGACGCAGGGCCAGCTCATGCGGGGCCAGCTCGTGCGGGGGCCGCTGCCGGGCCCAGTGCAGCGCCCTCCGGCCCCGAGGGCCACGGGGAGCCTCCGGCGGCGGGCACCCCGGTGCATGTCCCAGTACCCCAGGCTCACGCCCGGCCCATCCCCGCACTGCCCAGCGCGCCGGAGCAGCCCGCCCCGGTACCACCCAGGGCCCCGGCGCCGCCCAGCGCCCCGGCAGCGCCAAGCGCCCCGGCAGCGCCGCCGCGGCCAGGCCCTGCAGCTCTACCGCCACGATCGGTAGTGGCCCCGCCCACCGCCAGGCGCAACGTGGTGCCACCCGCCCCTCGCCCCCCCACCCCGGCGCCGGGCCCACCTGGGCCGCAGCCGCCGCCCCCGGGCCGGGGCACCTACGCGGCGGCCTCCTCCTACGACATGTCGCCCGGGCCACAGGAGTTCTTCGCCCGCCCCGAGGCTGGGGCCACGCGACCACGGGTGGGGCCGCAGCCGATGGCGGAGCCATCCACCTGGGGCGGCGCCCTCCCCGGCCCACGGGACTGGGCCGCGCCGGGCTGGCCGTCCCTGCCGGCAGGAGATGGTGCCTCCCCGCCCAAGCGTGGGAGGCCTTGGGGCGCCCCCCTGGCCCGGTGGCTCCTGCCCACAGTTGCAGCGGCGGCGCTCGGCATATTGATCGGGCTCGCCATCGCCACTTTCCTCTTGCACACCTGACGAGCAGGGCAACCCGCGCCCGGGCACCGGCTACCGGCAGCACCCGGTGCCAGCAGGTCGCCGCAACTCATGTGCCGCCGCCTGCGGGAGCTGCCTCGCTTCGCCTGACCTGACCTGAGCAACCGCCCGCTCGGCACTTTTCCTTCGCGCCGTCTCGAGGGCCCGGCCGACCAGGCGGTAGATGAAACTGAGGGGCACGGCGGGCGAGGCTGGCCGCGCAGGTCTGTCTTGGTCAAGCCGGTGACCGGACAGTTCGGCCCTTCAAGCCCCAGCCTGTACCCGCCAGCGGCATAACGGACAGTAGGCACATCGCTTGGTCGGCTCGAGGTACACCACGACCTCGCCGATGCCCTCCTCCGGGCCGAGCACGACGAGGCCCGGCAGTCCCAGCAGCTTCTCCCTCAGCCCGGTACCGTCGCTCACCGTCAGGGGCCTCTTTCGTTGAGTGGCTGCGATCACCGCAACGATGGCGAGGCCCCTGTCCTCGGTGGTAGATGGTCAGCCCGTCTCGCGGGGGTTGCCGGCTCCACGCAAGAGGCTCCATGCTCCGTCATTTACCACGGGCTTGGCGTGCCGAGGGCGAACAGCGCCTCAATGGCGATACCCATCGCCTCGGTCGTGACGAAGTTCTTGACCTCGCCCTTGCGCACAACCGGCTGCCAGTCCGACTGCTCTTGGTAGAGGAAGCCGTGGCCTGCTGCGTAGTAGGCGCGCTCCGTCGCCACCTGAGCGAGCTCCGAGACGAGCGAGGAATAGGCACCGCCCGTCGCCAGGTCCGCGAGCCGGGCGGCGAGGAGCACCTGCTGCTGGCGACCCGCCTCCTTTGTCCTGTCCCGAACTGTCGGGTCATGGGCTGTGTCGTACGTAGCGCCCTTGAACACGACACCGTAGAAGTAGCCCCCGTCCTTCCGGTCCCAGAGGCCGAGTAGGTTCGATGCTGGGTTCACCGCACCGAGGAGGGTTTCGGCGTCTTCGAGCCAGGCCCGGTTGCCGGCCGCACGCCAAGCGCGCAGCAACGCCTGAGCGTCCATGCCGATCGCGGCCGCGGTGACCACGTGACCGTCGTCAGTACGGGTATGGGCGTGGCTGACCCAGATGTTCTCGTCGGGGTTGAGTGACGGGGGGCTCCCGACGAGCACGTTGGTCATGAGGTGCAGGTACACATGGTACGCAGGAAGCCACGCGTGGGCCTGCACGAACCTGAGCCCGCTTGCTCCCGCTGCCTCCCAAGCGGGATCGTGGAACCGCCGCCCCGCGTCGACGAGCGCGGCGGCCATCCCGAGCGCGTCGTCGACGTTGTAACAGCCGGTGGGGCAGCTCGGTGACACCGTGAAGAACGCACCCCATGCCGGCTGGTAGTAGCGCTCGTAGTACTGCTCAGCGACGTTGCGCGCTGCGGCCAGGTACCACGGGTCCCCAGAGAGCTCGTAGAGGTCGACCCATTCGTGGTAGACCCACCCAACCCCGTTGGTGGCTGCATTCGCGCCGTCGTTGAACTCGCCCTTCACGACCGCGGTGTACCGAGCGATCTCGCTCCTCGTAGTCGCGCTGTTGCCGCCCTGTCCCAGGTAGGACCACAGGTTGTGGAGGTACCTCAGGTCCGTAAGGGGATCGTGGGCGTTCGAGCCCGTGCCGCCGTTCGTTTGGAGTGGCACCGTCCCGTAGCGCCAGTCGACCCAGAGCCCCCCACGGCCACCATTGGCCTTCGGGTTCCAGCCGTCGTTTGCGATGTTCGCCATCACCGAGTGCTCTACGGCACCGACTGAGACCAGGTGAGCCTGGAGAAATGCAAGGGTGGCGGGGAACTCGGTCGAGCCGTAGGCGAAGGCGTGGGCACACAGGGAGTTCAGGTCCATTTGCACTGTCAAGCCGTCTGCCTGCGCCCGGTTGTCGACCTCTTCCTGCTGGCGTGGAGGAACGATCTCGCAGGTGCCGTTGCCCGTGAAGTCTGTCGACGAGGCGACGAGGATGGCAGGTGCCGCGGTGGATCCCGGCGGTGCCGCGTCGATGAGCTGCGCGGGCGACGCTTGCTCGTAGCGAATGAGGCACGTGTTCGCCGTCGGGTCCCAGGTTTGGCTCCATGGGTCGCTGCAGCCGAGGTACTTGGCCCAGCTCGTGTTGGCCAGGTCGAAGCCCGACGATATCCCAGACGATGTCTGTTGGTACTCGCCGATCAGTTCGAAGGTATCCGCGGTGCCCGACCAGCTCACCACGGTGTCCACGGCTGCCGAAGGTTGAACCAGTGGTGCGGCGAGCGCGGCGGACAGCGCCAGGTTCCCGCCAGCGGAACCACCCCAGAGGCCGATCTCGTTCGGGGCGACGCCATAGGTCGTGGCGTGGGCGCGCACCCATGCCACGGCGTTCATGACGTCGTACACCGGGTTCGGGAAGGTCGGCTGGGCGACGGTAGCGAGTGGGTAGTTGACAGCGAAAGCGGCGATGCCGTTCTGGGCCAGAGCGATAGCTTCGCTCGACACGTCGCACTTGTCGCCGGACACGTGGCCACCACCGTGCACGATGACCACCGCAGGAACGCCACCAGAGACCGCCTGGGGTAGGTAGGCATCGAGGTAGACGGGGTTGTTGAAGTCTCGTCCGTACACGAGGTTCGCCGTGTAGTTCACCTTCGAACCGCTAGGAGGTGGGCAGGTCGAGGTTTTCGTGGCCACAGAGGGCCCAGTGATCGGCGGCGGCAACGGAGATGGCACGGTGGGCGAGGGTGGGCTGGCGAGCGTTTGAAGCAGCCACGACGTCGTGTTCTCGATCATCGTGCCGGTGCCCGGGGGGTCGATCGGGTCGTTCGCGTACCCGATCGAATGCGCACAAGCGCTCGTCGTCTGGACGGTGACCGGGACGCCGTGAGCTTGGAGCGCAGTCGCCATCTCGACGGTGTTCTGCGGGTTGACGACCTCACATTGTCCGGGCTTGGTCCCCGCATCCGTGCTGGTGACGAGCAGAGACGGAGGATCAGCGCGTTCTACGTGGGTGATTGGCGAGGCGCTGAGAAGCTTTCCGAAGCACCCCGAGTCGGTGAAGTCGCTGCAACCGAGGTAGTCGACGGCGCCCTGGAAGTCCGAGGGGTGCGCGCTGGCATCGGCGTAGTAATCGGTCACCCAGTCATAGGCTCCCGACCAGCCGACCACGGCTTGTACGGCGCCCGAGGGGTTTGACCTGGCCGCCTCGTACGACGCGTCGAAGGCGATGGGTGCCCCAGCGGAGGTGCCCCACAAGGCGAGCTCGGCGGGGTTCGTCTGCAGTTTGGCAGCGTTCGCCCGCACCCATTGCACGGCGAGCGCGGTGTCGGCGGGCGCCTGCCGGAAGGGGTGCTGGGAGCCGGACGCCAGGGGGTAATCGATGGCGAACACTGCCAACCCTTGCTGGGCCATGTACGTCGCTTCAGGTCCGTTGCTGCACTTGGTCCCGCTGACGAAGTCTCCACCATGGACTACGACGACACCGGGGACAGGGCCGGAGGCGCCTTCGGGCAGGTAGGCGTCGAGGTACAGGTCCTCGCCGAGCTGGCTGTCGTACCCGTAGAGCAGGTTCCCGTAGTAGTCGACGCCACTTCCCGACGGGGGACAGCACGTCGGCCCGGAGTTGCAGCTACCGGGGCTCGGGAGGACAGGGGCGGAGAGAGCCAAGCTGCGGGGCGCCACATGGGCGACCGGGGTCGCTGCGCTTGGCGCTGCGGCCCCAATGACTTCCATCGACGAGCTCCCCAGCGCAAACAACCCGATCAGTACGCAAAGCGATGTGGGGGCCGGGCGAAGATGCTGTCGCAGGCGAGCCACAAAGCCCCCGGCTCCCTGCAGCACCTTCCTTTCTGTTGGCCCTTCTTTTGACCTTTCTGTTGCCTGGCGCATCTAAGCGGACCCCTCCTCTCATTGGGTGTTCCTTCGTCCCAGCCCGAATCATAGGGACTCCATCTCGGAGAAACTGTGAGCGGTAGGTTAGGAGAATGTGAGCGAACTCGACCACGCCGGCGTCGTCTGGGACTGCGGCCCGATTAGCATCAGCCAGGGGAGGTCGCCGAAGTGGACGGTCACCCCGTTGGCCCTGGGGCAAGCGCGACGAGCGCCTGGTGAAGTTCGGCGCTGGCTCTGTGCACACCGGGGCCTCGCGCGACGGCTCTGAGGTTGAGCGTCTGGACCTGCCCCGAGGAGCCGCGGTACTCGACTGCCGTCCACGCACCGTCGACGATTGGGCTGACGGAGCAAATGGCGGCCGCCGGGATTGTGGTGGTCTTGTTCGGACCGACGAGCCTGCGCACCGTGAGCTCGAGGCCAGCGGAGCCAACGGTGAGCTGGGCGAGGGGAGCTGTGACTGCACCGGTGGCTCGCACGCTGAAGCTGCTCCTCGGCATAGTCAGTTCAGCGGGTGTACGGAGGGCCGGAGAGGAACGGGCCGAGACAACGGTTGCGCCCGTGGTGGCTGGTGAGTCACGTCGACGGAGCCGACCTTGCTATCAGGGCAAGTGTGCTGAGCGCCGGCTGCGTGCCGTTGGCATCGAAGCAGATGAGCGCGAAGGTGTCACAGCGCACTGGCGTACCGAGGGCGGGTTCGAGCCACCAGGCGGTGCCGCCGGTCACACCATGGTGCGCTTCGGAGACCAAGACGTCGCCAACAGCCTGGACGACAGCCCGCTGATGTGCCGGCGACCCGCCTTGGGAGGACGCGGTCCCGCCCCCGAGGCCGGAGCGCCCGCCGAACTCGCCGACGAACACGGGTTTGCCCTTCGCGTCGGCGACGAGCGCTTGGAGGAACGAGCGGGCATAAGCGGCGTAGGCGGAAGGGTCGGTGGAGCTGCGGTCAGGGTGCTGGCGCGACGGCACCGCGTTGTCGGGGTAGAGGTGGGCGGAGACGAAGTCGACGAGGGGGACTACGGCCGGGGCAGTCGAGGGATCGTTGTAGAGAAAGCCGCGGCCGGCGGGATTGGGCGCCCGCCATCCGCCGATGGTGACCGGGATCCCCGGCGCCTCGGCGTGCACCGCGGCGATCGCCTGGGCGAGGTCGGGGACCGTCGAGGGGTCGACGGTGGGTTCGTTGGCCACCTCGATCCCCACGAGGGCCGGCGGGAATGACCCTCCGTTCTGGGTGCGGACCTGGGTGAGGACGGCCTTCTCGTCGGCGATCCAGGTAGAAGTGGGCATGGCGCCCGCCGAGCCGTCCCTTGCACCGGGCAGGCCTTCGGGGGCCCACGTGCCGCCGGCTGGCGTGCCGTCGGCACGGTAAGCGCCCGAGACCAGCAGCACCGCCCGCATGCCGGCGTGGTGGAGCTCCCCGAAGACCGTCTTCCACCCGCCTGCGGCGAGCGCCTGGGCCTGGGCGATGTCGGGAGCAGGGGGCGAGTCGAGCAGGCGGACCAGGGTGAGGTGGTCCCGGGCCAGCAGGTCGACCAGCGCCGGGCCGGTCGGTTGGAGGCTCTGACCGGGAAGGAGGTTGATGGGCGCGACGTCCACGCCGAGACCGAAACCCGCCATGGGGGGCCCGCCAGCCGTCGCCCGGGTCGTTGGCCTCGCAGGCGACGCCACGGTTGTGGCCGTGGTTGGCGTCGACCGCCTGTTCCTGTTCCCATTGGGATCGGACCTCGGACCGGCGCACGCGCCGATGGTGAGACCGACGAGCACGAGCGCTGCCATCTGGTGGCGAGGTGGTGGCCACCGGGCCGGGGCTCGGGCCTTCACGGCCTTGGCGACCGGGCGAGCAGCCCGTCGAGGACGAGGGCGGTGACGAACTCGGCGCTCTGCTCGGGGGCCTCGTCGCGAGCCTTGATCCGCACGAGGAGCAAGCTCGTCACCGACGCGGCGGTGTCCTCGGGGGTGGTGGGAACGCTGATCTCTCCGCGACCTGCCGCCACGGTAAGGATGGCGGCAAGCGGCCTGGGCAGCGGCAGGACCAGACGCGGGTCGCGCTCATCGGTCGGCGGCCCCTCGGTCCGGTGTACGGCGCTTAGCAGCGCCGTGGCGAGCACCCGGTGCTCGTGCACCGCTGTCGCTACCCGTAGAAGATGGCGGTACACGGCCTCGCGCACGGGCAGCGCGATCGCGTCCTCGGCAGCCGGGCCGTCGAGGTCGCCGAGCTCGCCGGCGAAGACGGCAGCCGTCAGGGCGTCCTTGGTGCCGTAGTGCTCGTAGATCGTGGCCGGGCCGACACCGGCGCGCGCTGCGATGGCGTCGATGGTCGTGTCGTCGTAGCCCCGGGCTTCGAACAGCGCCCGGGCCGCGTGGATAATCTTGGCCTGGCTGCGTCCGCGGCGGGTCGCGGCAGAACGGGCCCGCCAGTCGTCGGTCACCGTCTCCGAGCTCACACAAGTTATCATAGCGACTCCGTGTCAGAGGTACTATGATCCCGGTGTGGCGGGGGCGACAGCCGAAGGGCTGCACCGGGTGACCTGGGTGTTGGGTGGTAGTGCGAGGCGCTCCGGAACTGGTCAACGGCGCTGGTGAAGGCGTAACGGTTGGTGGCGCCGAACCGTTCGCCTCGCCCCACGACCCGGAGTGGTAGCCGGCACGGTTATCCGACCCGTCCAGGTTTCCTCGGCACCTGACGCGAGGACGTTGATCGTCACCGTCCCGCGACCTTTAGCCTCGGCGAGTGCGCCGCGACCGCTGACGACGACGAAGGCCCCCCTTACCGGCCCGGTCGCGCCGATGCACAGCCGCGGCCTACTCACCTGAACGGTCACCTCTCCCTTGGCAAGGGTGAGCCGCTCGCGGAAGCTCTCCGGCTTGGCGCAGAGCGAGCTCGTCGCCGGCACCTCAACATCAAGTGCGGGGCCGACCGTCACCGCGCCGAAGCCCCTTGCCACACCGTGACCCGAGAGCAGGAAGCACATCGCGCCGGCCGGGCTACCCGCCGGGCAGGGCACGTCGGCGACGCCGTCGTAGAAGCTGAGCGAGAAGCTGCCAGCCGGTCGGGAGGAAGTCGACGGGGTCGTACACCCCGCTGCTGGCAAGGTGGCGAGACCGTTGCCGCACCCGCCGACCACGAGCACCGTGACGGTCATCAGGAGCACCGTTCTGCCGAAGCCACCGCGACAGTGAGACGCCGCCCTTGGTGCGGGGGACCGCCGGCTCATGTCGGCCGTATCCAGGCGAACGGGCCGTCGAGAACGAGCGAGGTAGCTAACTCGGCGCTCTGCTCGGGGGTCTCGTCGCGAGCCATGATCCGCACGAGGAGCAAGCTGGTCGCCGACGCGGCGGTGCCTTCGAGGGTCGTCCGGACGCTGATCTCGCGGTGTCGATGACCTTGGCCCTGCTGCGTCGGCGCCGGGGTTGCGGCGGAGCGCCTACTCCAGTCGTCGGTCACCGTCTCGGAGCTCACCCCGGTTATCATAGCGACTCCGGTTCGGAGTTGCTATGATCTCGACATGGCCAGGCCGACCGGGCCCCGACCGTGGAGGTACCGCCGGCTGCACTCCGGGCTGGTCTTTGCCACGGCAGTGACTCTGCTGGCTGGCTGCACTGCCACCCACGACCCCACAGGCCCGCGGGCCCCTCTGAAGTCAGAGGTCTCGACACCAACCAGCGCGACCGCGACCTCACCCGCGTCCTCGCTACTTACCGGGGCAGGAGTTCCCTGCACGTCGACCGATCCCAGGGTCGCCGACCCCGCCGCCCCGCATGGGCTGTTTGCCAACGCGGTCAATTTGGCCAGCCCAGCCCAGCAACGGGTCATCCTCCACTATCTGCTGGCGGACCCGAGCGTCTGTGGGGCGGACATCGTAGTGCCATGGAGCGCGATCGACAAGGGGCCCGGTGCGACCCCCCGTTACGACTGGGCCCAGCTCAACCAGTGGACCAGGCCCTGGGAGGCGGCCGCTAAGGAGGTGAACCTCATCGTCTGGGGTGTCGACGAACAACCTCGCCAGACCCCGGTGCCCGCCACCCCCGCCTACGTGCTGGCCCGGGTAGACACGATCCGCTGCAGCCAGAACACCCCGCCAACGCCGGTCTACTGGGAGCCAGGCTACGAGGACAACTGGAAGGCGTTCGTCACCGCGGTCGTCGACCACGTGGCGGGGGACCCCCATATCGGCTACCTGCGCTTTGGGATCGGCACTGGCGGGGAGAGCTACGTCGAGAACGACCTGAAGGGTGCCTGCCTCGCCCGGTGGGACTCCCACGGCTACCAGCGCGACTTCCCCGCTTATGCCACCGAGATGCTCGCCTTCGAGGCCTCACTGCACTCGCCCAAGCAGATCATGGTGGGGATCAACACGTTCCGTGGCGGAGACGGCTTCCCGGACCAGGAGGCCGCAACGGCGGTGGCCCACAGGTTCGGCTTTGGCACCCAGGGCCTGGCCGCCTCAGCCATCAGCCAGACCAAGCGGGGCCAGCCGTGCTACGCTAACTGGTGCGCGCCGTTCAACCGGTACACGGGCCGGGTGCCGCTCGAGGTCCAGACCTACGAGAAGACCGACCCGACCGGCGCCGGCCCCGAGGGCACCCTCCCACCGCTGCTCCGCTTCGCCCTGTCCGAGCATGCCCAGATATTCGAGCTGTACCCGAACGAGTGGCTCGTCGCCGACGACCCGACCTGGCCTGGCTACTCCCAGGCTCACGCCGCCTACGCGCAAGCACTCCACGCAGCAGCGGCCGTCGTCGGGAGCGCTCCGGGCCGGTAAGAGGGCCATGGCCAGGAGGAAGTCATACTGACTACCGGTCCCATCCCCGCAGGCTCTGCGTCCGCGTCAACGGTGAACGCATCTGGCCTGGCGTGCTCCGCATTGGTCCTCGCCATCATCGGCGGCGTGTGGGCAGCGGCCTGCCCCAGCGGCAGGTCCACCCTGAAGGTCGACGGCCCCAAGCACACCCCCAGGACGTCAATGTGGCGGCGGTGCCGGGTCGGCATCGCCTGCTTGGCGACCACAACCCTTGGTCTTTCCGTGCCTGCAGCACCGGCCATAGCCAGCCGGGTCGCCCGGGTAGCCGTAAAACCGGGCCAAGACGTGCACGTAGGCGGGACCGGGTTGTGGGCGGTCGTCAGAAGTACCAACCAGGGCATTGCGGTCTTCGGCTATGACGTTCCCAGCGGCTCAAGGTACGCGGCCCCCTATTTCTTCGTCGCGACCGACCGAGGGGTGGCTGTCGGACGCTCTGGCGGGAACACCGAGGCGGCGCGCTACTTGTTCAGCCGCTCTCAGCCACCGTTCGCGGGCGTCTCGCACCCGCCGGCTGGGCATGCCTCCGGTATCGTCACCCTCAGCTTGGGCCGGGAGCTCCGGGTAGCTGGCACATCGCTGGTGCTCGCCGCTGGCCGTGACCCTCAGGGCCGGGCTGCCCTCGCTGTGGTGCTGATGCCCGGGCCCTCACCGGTGCCAGCGAGTTATGAGGTCGGGGTAAGCGCCCGTGAGGCGATCGTCCTGCGCTTGCATGGGAACCGGTTCTCCCCCGTTTTCAGCGTGGCTGAGCCTCGCGAGGCCACGCCGCGGGCGGGTGGCACGACGACAACCACGAGCCGTCCGCCCACTTCCACCAGGACGGCTCCTCCGGGCGGGAGCATTGGAAGTCCTGCCACCCTCGACGGGGTCACAGTGAAGCTCCTTTCCGTCTCCGACAATGTCGCGCCGGCCACGGTGTACGACACCCCTCCAGCCGGTCAGCAGTTCGACACGGCCAAGCTCGAGGTGACCGACGTGAGGTCGTCGGAGTACGTCGCCAGTTCGGACGGGTCCACTGCGATCATTGGCACCGATGGGAAGCTTTACTGGCCCGACACGGACTTCAAGGCTGCCGGCTGTACGGACTTCTGGGCCAATGGTGCCTCTGGCCAGATCGACCTCAAGCCGGGAGCCTCGGCCAGCGGTTGCGTCCACTGGAGGGTGCCATCCGGCGTGGGCGTGAAGTACCTCTACTACTCTCCGGACGCTGGCTGGGCCCATGGCGACTTCGTCACCTGGTACGTCGGCTAAAGCCGCCTCTGGGTGACAACACGTCTCCGGCCTGGACATGACCTAGACGACGTAGCTGAGCTCGGCGACCATGGACGCAACGGGCCGGCTCCCAGGCCCCAGCCCCACCAAGAGGCCGGCATAGCCCCGTTTGGCGTTACAGCGGCTACTATAATAGCGATTAGTGGAACGAACCGTTGCCTATCGCTTCGGCTCCCCGGTCGAGGCACCCTGGTTCTGCGACCGCGCCGAGGAGCTGAAGGCGGTTGCCAACCGGATGCGGTCGGGCATCCATGTAATGGTCCTCTCGCCTCGCCGGTACGGCAAGACCTCGCTGGTGCTGCGTGCCGCCGAGCAAGTCGGCCGGGAGGGGGTGCACACCGCCTACGCCAACCTGCTCGTGGCTACCAACGAGGCGGAACTGGCCGCCGTCGTCGTGCAGGCCGTGGCGAGGAGCGTCCTCGGTCCGTTGCGTCGCAGGCGCCACGGTCTCGAAGAGGCCCTCCGGCACCTGCACGTGGCTCCGAGGGTGTCGTTCGGGCCTGACGGGACGGTCACGGTCGGGCTCGACCCGAAGACCGTCGGCGGGGCGTGGGTGGAGGTCATGGGCGACGCCCTGGCGCTGCTCGAGCGAGCCTCGGAGCAGCGAGCAGGAGTGCTCATCCTCGACGAGTTCCAAGTGGTCGCCGGCATCGGGCGCCAGGGGGTAGGCGGCGCGTTCAAGGCGCTGGCAGATGCGGCTCGGCGCACGTGCTTGGTCTTTTGCGGTTCCCACCTGACCCTGATGGAGGGCCTGACGAAGGGCCGCGGCGCCCCGCTTCACGGCATGGGGGAGCGGCTCCTTCTCGATGTGGTCCCCGAAGAAGCGATGGTCCCATATCTGAGGAGACGAGCCGGGACGCAAGGCAAGACGATGACGACGCTCGCCGCGGAACGCATCTATCGGCTGGCGGATGCTATCCCGAACTCGGTGCAGCAGCTCGCCCAAGCAACCATTGAGGCTGCCAGCGAGAGCCGTGAGGTCAGCCTCGACCACGTCGAGCAGGGCTTCGCGGCCGTAGTCGAGCGCCAGTCGGCCGGGTTCGCGCAGCAGTACGAGGACTTGGCCGCCGCTCCCACCCAGCAGAGGGTGCTCCGGGCCCTCGCCCGCAACCCGACTTCCCGTGTCTACGCCAAGGAGTTCCTCGACTCGGTGCAGGTCGCCAACGCCAACGCAGTAACGACGGCACTACGGGCCCTCGACGGCAAGGAGCTGGTGGCGAGACGGGGACGGGAATGGCATGTGGCGGACCCGTTCCTGCGCCGCTGGATCGTTGACCAAAGCCCCGGCCTGTGAGGACGCGACAGCGCGGGCTGCTCCAGACCAGGCTGCGGCCCGCGTAGGCTGCGGTCGCGGCACCTGGCCGAGGAGCCGGAGGCCTCGGTGAAGGTGGCCCGCCTGGCGGGCGGCACCCGCCTCGCCTACGCCAGCCGGCCCACGGTCTACAGGCGCACCCCCAGCAGCTCAGCCGCCTCGGCAATGCCCCCGGCCAGCGGCCCGCCATCTCCCTGCCCCGCCCCGGCCGGGCCGCCGCCCCGCCCGGGACCGCCGGTACTCACCCCATAGCTGCTCGCTGCCCGGTCGATGGCCCGAAGTGCCCTGGGGGTGTCCAGGTCGTGGTCGAGGGCCGCCCTCACCTCGGCCAACAAGCTCGCACCGGCCTGCTCTGGCCGCCTCGGTGGCTGGCCCGCCTGCGCCCCCGCCCCCGGGCCCCCACGTCGCCCTGCACCGGTGGGCCGGACGGCAGCCGTTTGCCGGCGGGCCGCTTCGCGCCAACAACTGAGCCTGGCGGTCGCCTCCACCAGGAGCCCCTCGTGCCACTCCCACTCGGAGCGGTAGTGATGGGCGAGGACGGCCAGGCGCACCGCGGCCGGCTCCCAGTGCTTGAGCAGGTCGTGCACGAACACCAAGTTGCCCAGCGACTTGGACATCTTGGCCCCTGCGTAGTGCACCATGCCGGTGTGGGCCCAGTGGCGGACGAACGGCCGCCCGGTCACCGCCTGGGACTGGGCCGCCTCGCACTCGTGGTGGGGGAAGACCAAGTCGGACCCTCCTCCGTGCAGGTCGACGGTCTCGCCCAGCTCACGCACCGCCAGGGCCGAGCACTCGATGTGCCAGCCGGGCCGCCCCTTGCCCCAGCGCGAGCCCCAGGCGGGCTCGCCGGGGGCGGAGGGCTGCCACAGCACGAAGTCCAAGGGGTCCGCCTTGTTGGGGTCGGAGGGGTTGCCGCCTCGTTCGGCGGCCAGCCGCAGCATCTCGGTGCGGCTGTAATGGCTGACAGAGCCGAACGAAGGACAGGTGGAGACGTCGAAATAGACGCCCCCACCCGACTGGTAAGCGTGCCCTGAGCCCAGCAGGCGCCCAATGAACGCGAGGATGTCCGGGATGGCGGAGGTGGCTCGCGGCTCGGCCGCAGGGGCCAGCAGCCCGAGCGCCTCCATGTCGGCGGAAAAGCGCGCCATCTCTTCGGCTGCCAGGTCCAGGTAGTGGACTCCCAGCTCACGCGCCTTGCGCAGGATGTCGTCGTCGACATCGGTGACGTTGCGCACGAGCTTGGTCTCGTGGCCTCGGTCACGGAGCCGTCTCTGGAGGACGTCGTAGGCGATATAGGTCGCCGCGTGGCCGATGTGGGCGGCGTCATAGGGCGTGATCCCGCAGGTGTACATGGTGACTACCCGGCCCGGCTCCCGGGTCGGCTCGAACGCCCGCACCTGCTGGCTGGCCGTGTCGTACAGCTGCATGGGCGCGCCAGCACCTGGCGCAGCTACGTCGCCCACTGGCTCACCCACTCACCATCTGAACCCATCTGGCCCCCGAACTCTTCCCGCCCGCCGGGGCAGGCAGGCCACAGCCCCTCAGCCGATGCCCGTCACCTTGACCGAGGCGTGGGCCTTGTAGCGCCGGTTGACCTCCACCAGCGCCGCGGTCAAGGCCTCCACCGCCAACGCGGACCCGAGGCCGCCTACGTCCACCCCTCGCAGCCCCGGCACCCGCTCGACCAAGCCGACCACCTCCTCGGTAGCCGCCCGGTGGTCGGAGAAGACCATCACGTCTGCCGACAGCTCCTGGTCCAGGTCCCCCAGGGGCCCCGCGGGCAAGTGGTGGAACGCCCCCACCACCCGGCTGGCCGGCAAGGCCGTGGCCAACGCCGCGGCCACCGAACCAGTGGGCGGCAACAGGGGGACGAACCGCTCGCCCCACCGGGCCATCGCGTTGACCATGCTCACCACCGTCTTGCCCGCCAGCTCGCCCGACAGGGCCTTCACCGTGGGCAGCGCCCCCTCCCAGGGAGTGGCCACGACGACGACCGGGCAACCGGCTGCCACCTGGTTGGTGCCGGCCGTGAGCGCCAGGTGGCGCCCCGGCCAGCGTCCCAGGATGCCCCGCACCGTCTCGTCCGCCCGCTCCTGCAGGCGCGAACCGACCACGACCTCCACGCCGACCGACCCCAACCTCGACGCCAGCGCCGACCCGGCCGGGCCGGTCCCTCCCAGCACACCGATACGCACGCACCGACACTTGCACGCCACGGCCCCAGGGCGCCAATGAGCAGGCCCAATGGTAGTGTCGGCGGGCGTGGGCCAAGCGCAGCAGCCGACGGTGCTGCTCGCCTTCCTCACCACGTCTTGCGCCCCCTGCCAGGCATTTTGGCAAATGCTGGCCGACGGCGCCGCCCGGGCAGCCCTCGGCACCGAGGTGGTGGTGGTGACGCCCAGCGCTTCCATGGAAAACAGGCGGGCCGTGCAGCGGCTCACACCACCGGGGCTACGGGCCCACATGGCCTCGGGGACCTGGTTCGCCTACGGCATCGCCAGGGCCCCGTCGTTCGCCCTGGTCGCAGCCGGCCCAGAGGGCGAGGTGCCTCTGGGGCCCCCCGGCCGCGTGCTGGGCCAGGCCAGCCCCCAGTCGCCGGCGGAGCTGGTCGCCCTGGTGCGGTCATGGGAAGCAGCAGACAAGCCAAGCCGGCCATGAGCTCGGCCTGGGTCGTCGCCAGCCCCGGGCCACCCCGGGCTTGCAGCGTTTGCGCCTTTGCAACCGCTTACTCAAGGCCGCTGACAGGCCTGCCGATCTAGCCTGCGGTGCCCACTCAGCGTGGTTGTCCGATGAGCTCGGCGGCAAGGCAATGGCCGCGGCGCCCAGCCGCCCGGCCCAGTGACGCCTGCCTGGGAGACCACGGAGGGCCAGGAGGCGACCGTGGCCGGGCCGCAGCTACCGGGGACTAGCGGCCGCGCCCGCCCGTTCACGGTGGGCGTGCTCTCCCAGCTGCTGGCGGGGGCCTATTTCGGGTCGCTGCTGCAGGGAGCCGTGGCCGGGGCGCGGGCTGAGGGTGGCCGAGTGATCGGCTTCCAGACCCGGGACACCGGCCTCCACGAGGACGACTACCGGCCGTCTGACTACCGGAGCCGGCTCGCCTGGGACTACGTGGACGGCTTCGTGGTCGTGGTCCACGGGGTGGACCTGGCCTACTGCGAGGCCATCAAGCAGGCGGGCAAGCCGGTCGTGTTCATCAGCCCGACCGAGCCCTCGGTCCCCGGGCCGTCCATCGCGCCGGACAACCGCCTGGGCACCTACAACGCCGTGCGGCACCTGGTCGGCCATGGCCACCGCCGCATCGCGTTCGTGGGCCTCATGGAACAAGAAGACATCCGCCAGCGCTACGCGGGGTACCTGGACGCCCTGGCGGATTGCGGCATCGAGGCCGACCCGAGCCTCCTCTACCCCACCGACAGCAACATGGAGCCAAGCGGGAGGCGGGCGGCCCGGGCCATGACCTCCGCCGGCCTGCCCTCGACCGCTGTCGTCGCGGGCTGCGACTACAACGCCATCGGGGTGATGGAACAGCTCAAGGCGGAGGGCTACTCCCTGCCCCGCCAGCAGGCCGTGGTCGGCTTCGACGACCTGGCCAGTGCCCCCCACACCGTGCCCTCCCTGACCAGCGTCCGCCAGCCGCTGGAGGAGATGGGCAGGCTGGCCGCCGAGCTCGTCGCTCGTCAGCTGCGGGGCGAAGAGGTACCGGCGCTGCGCCATGTGGTCCCCACCGAGCTCGTGTGCAGGGAGTCGTGCGGCTGCTGGGCGGTGCCCGCCCCGCCACAGACCCGGCAGGCGCCGGCCGGCGCCGGCGAGCGCGGCCAGCTGTCCCCCGCCCAGCGCCTGGTGGCCGACCTCAGTTCGGAGCTGGCCGCGCCGGGGTCAGGGGAGCAAGCCGAGCGACAGGTAGGGCAAGCAGCCAGCGCCCTGGCTGCCTGCCTGGAGGCAGGCCCGCCGTCAGAAGGCCCGGCCGGGGCTGAGGCGCTCCGGCGCGCCCTGAGCGAGCTGTACGAGGCCCGGCCGCGGGTACAGACGGTCTGGTCGACCATCACCTGCCTCCAGCGCTACCGGGACGACCTGGTGCGCGAGGGGCTCCCCACCGACCGCCTCGACCAGCAGTGGGCCACCATCACCCAGGTCCTGGCCCACCTGCCGGCGGTCGCCCAGTCCGCCATCAACCGCCGGCTGCAGGCCACCATGTACAACGAGTACCGCTTGACGGTGGCGCTGCTCAGGGAGAACGGGCAGGACCCAAGGGCCCTGCGCTGGCTGGAGCCCACCGCGGTGAGCGCCGCCTGCCTGGGCTTGTGGTCGCAGAGCCCCAACCGGCTCCAGGTGGTTGGCACCTTCGGGCGCAGCGAGCACCTGGCGCTGACCGCGACCGACCTGGACGAGCCAGCCTTCCCGCCCCTCCAGCTGCTGGACGCGGCCGATGCCGCCGGCCAGGTCACCCATGTGCTGCCCGTGCGGGGCAACGGCAAGGCTTGGGGCGCGCTCGCCCTCACCAGCCCGGTGGAGGCGACGGGCACGACCGGGATGGACGTGTTCTACCAGTGGACCGGGCTGCTGGCGGCGGCCTTGGACCGCGACGAGATGCTGGCCTCGCTGAAGGCCCAGGCCGAAGAGCTGGCCCAGGCCGTCCAACGTCAGCACGAGCTGGTGGGCGACCTACGCCGCAGCGAGGAGCGCTACTCGCTGGCGGCCAGGGCGGCCAGCGACGGGTTGTGGGACTACGACGTGGCGACCGGCACCGTCTATTACTCGTCCCGCTGGAAGCAGGTCCTCGGTTATCGCGACGACGAGGTGGGCAGCACCCTGGGCGAGTGGCTGGGCCGCGCCCACCCTGACGACCGGCCGACGTTGGAAGCCGCCATCCGCGCCCTGGAGCGGGGGGCAACGGCCACCATGGAAGTGGAGCACCGCCTGCTGGCCGCCTCGGGCTCGTACCTCTGGGCCCACTGCCGGGCCCTGGCCGTACCCGGCGGGGGGCACCCCGCCCGAAGGGTGGTGGGAAGCCTGACCGACATAACCCGCCGGCGGGAGCTGGAAGAGCGGCTGCGCCAGCGAGCGCTGTACGACAGCCTGACCGGCTTGCCCAACCGGTGGCTGTTCTTGGAGAGCCTCGAGGCGGCCCAGCCCGCGGGCATGCACGAGCGGGGGGCTTTGCTGTTCGTCGACCTGGACAACTTCAAGAACGTGAACGACACCCTGGGCCACGACGCCGGGGACGAGCTGCTCGGGGTGATCGCCAAGCGGGTCAGCGCCTCGCTCCGCCCGGAAGACCTGGTGGCCCGCTTCGGCGGCGACGAGTTCGTGGCCTTCGCCCGCGGGGTGCCCCCGGCCGAGGCGGCCGAGATCGCCGACCGCCTGCGGGCCGCAGTCCGCCAGCCGGTAGACCTTGGCCCCGCCCAGGTCCAAGTCGGCTGCTCCATCGGTATCGCCATGTCCCGGGGGCAGGGCACCGCGCACCTCCTCCAGCAGGCCGACGCCGCCCTTTACCGGGCCAAAGCGGCCGGCCGGGACCGCTGCGAGATCTACCAGGCCGGCATGCAGGCGCAGCTGCAACGCCGGGCTGATATGGAAGAGCTGTTGCGCACCACCGTCGCCGAGGGCAGCCTGGTCGTGCTGTACGAGCCGGTGGTCAAGCTGGCCACCGGCCAGGCGGTGGGGAGCGAAGCAGTAGCCCGGGTGCGCGGCGCCAACGGCGAACTGCTGGCCCCCGACCAGTTCATGGAGGTGGCCGCGGCATCCGGCCTGGTCGTGCCGTTCGGTACCGCCCTGGTGGGACGGGCCTGTGCCCAGCAGGCCTCGTGGGCTTCCTCGGGGACCGGCCCCCGCTACGTGTGCGTCCGGCTTTCCCCCCGCCAGCTGGCCGACCGCTCCCTGGTGCCCTCGGTGGCCCAGGCGCTGGCTGACAGCTGTCTCGAGGCCCACCGCCTCCGCCTGGAGCTGGCCGAGACGGCCCTGGTGGATGCCGGCGCCCTGGCCAACCGCGCTCTCGAGGACCTAAGGGCCCTCGGCGTCGGGGTCACCTTGGCCGACTTCGGCACGGGGCGCTCCGGCCTCCTCCAGCTCCGCCGGTACCCCGTCGATGCCCTGAAGCTGGACGGTTCCCTCGTGGCTGCCTTGGGCACCGACGAGGCCGAGACCAGGGTGCTGGGCGCCCTCGTCGAGCTTGCCCATGCTCTCGGCTTGGAAGTGACGGCCTCTGGGGTGCGCCACCCGCGCCAGGCCGAACTGCTCCGCTTGACCGGCTGCGACTGCGCCCAGGGGCCCCTCTACGGTAAGCCGGCCCCCGCTGGTGACTGGCCCGCAGCGGCCCCGGCGGCCCCCTCTTGGTAGGCCCTCCTTGGCCCACGCCCCCCGGCCCGGTCCATAGCGGTTAACCTTGGCCCCGGTGCCCGGCTGGGGTGCCCCTGTCCTTGTAAGCGCTTCCCGACAGGGCCCGCCGGCAAGCGAACAAGGAGCGAGCATTGAGGTACGGCCACTTCGACGACTCCAGGCGAGAGTACGTCATCGACCAGCCAGCCACGCCGCTGCCCTGGGTGAACTACCTGGGGACCGAAGACTACTTCGGGATCATCTCCAACACCGCCGGTGGCTACTCGTTCTACCGGGACGCCCGGCTGCGCCGGTTGACCAGGTACCGCTACAACAACGCGCCCTTCGACGTCGGCGGGAGGTACATCTACCTGCGCGACGACGCCTCGGGCGACTACTGGTCCCCCACGTGGGCGCCCGTCCAGCGGCCCTTGGACAACTACCAGTGCCGCCACGGCCTGTCCTACACGGTCATCTCGTCCACCTACCGGGGAGCGGCGGCCGAGGTCCTGTACTTCGTGCCCCTGGGGGCCAACTTGGAGGTCTGGCGCCTGCGCCTCGCCAACCACCGCGACCAACAGCTGTCGCTCTCGGTTTTTTCCTCGGTGGAGTTCTGCCTTTGGGACGCCCAGGACGACGCCACCAATTTCCAGCGCAATTTCAATACGGGCGAGGTGGAGGTCGAGGGCAGCGTGATATACCACAAGACCGAGTACCGGGAAAGGCGCGACCACTTCGCTTACTTCGCCTGCTCCGAGCCTCTGGACGGCTTCGACACCCAGCGCGACGCGTTCTTGGGCCCCTACCGTGGCTTCGACCGTCCCCTGGCCGTCGAGGCGGGCCGGGCCAGCGGCTCGGTAGCCCACGGCTGGGCGCCCCACGGCAGCCACCACGTCCGCCTCAGCCTGGCCCCGGGCCAGTCCAAGGAGGTCGTCTTCCTGCTCGGCTACTGGGAGAACCCACGGGACAGCAAGTTCGACCCACCCGGCAGCCCGGTTATCAACAAGCAAGGCGTCCGCCCGGTGATCGAGCACTGGCTGCAGCCCTGCGTCGTGGAGGCCGGCCTGGCCCGCCTGCGCGACTACTGGGACGGGCTGCTCGGCCAGTTGAGCGTCTCCACGCCCGATGCCCACACCGACCGCATGGTCAACATCTGGAACGCCTACCAGTGCATGGTGACCTTCAACATGAGCCGGTCGGCGTCCTTCTACGAGTCAGGCATAGGGCGGGGCATGGGCTTTCGCGACTCCACCCAGGACCTCCTCGGGTTCGTGCACATGGTCCCCCAACGCGCCCGCCAACGCATAATCGACATCGCGTCCACCCAACTGCCCAGCGGCGGCGCCTACCACCAGTACCAACCGCTGACCAAACGGGGCAACGACGCCATCGGCTCGGGCTTCAACGACGACCCCCTCTGGCTGGTGCTGGCGGTGGCTGCCTACCTGAAGGAGACCGGGGACGCAACCGTCCTCCAGGAGCCGGCGCCCTACGACAACGCTCCGGGCACCGAGGCCCCCATATACGACCACCTCCGCCGCAGCCTGCAGTACACCACCGAGCGCCTCGGCCCCCACGGCCTGCCCCTCATCGGCCGGGCGGACTGGAACGACTGCCTCAACCTCAACTGTTTCTCGGCCACCCCGGGCGAAAGCTTCCAGACGACCGAGAACCGCTCCGGAGGGGTGGCCGAGTCGGTCTTCATCGCCGGGCTCTTCGTGCTCGTGGCCAAGGAAATGGCCGACATGGTGGACGCCTGGGGGGTGGCGGCGGGGTGGGCCAGCCCGGGCGAGGCCGCCAGCTACCGCCAAGCCGCCGCGTGCATGGAGTCTGCCATCGCCGCCCACGGCTGGGACGGCTCTTGGTTCCGCCGGGCTTACGACTACTTCGGCAACCCGGTGGGCTCGGGCGCCAACGAGGAGGGCCAGGTGTTCATCGAGCCTCAAGGCGTCTGCGCGATGGCCGGGGTGGGCCTGGCCGACGGCCGCGCCCGCCAGGCCCTCGACACCGTACGGGACCGCCTCGCCACTCCCCACGGCATCGTGTTGCTCCAGCCGGCTTACACCCGCTACCACCTGGAACTGGGTGAGATAACCTCCTACCCGCCCGGCTACAAGGAAAATGCCAGCGTGTTCTGCCACACCAACCCCTGGGTGATGATCGCCGAGGCGGTGCTGGGCGACGGCGACGCCGCCTTCGGCTACTACCAGCGCATCAACCCGTCGGCGCGTGAGGCCATCAGCGAAGTCCACCGGGCCGAGCCCTACGTCTACGCCCAGACCATCGCCGGGCCTGACGCCCCCAGTTACGGTGAGGCCAAGAACTCCTGGCTCACGGGCGCCGCGGCCTGGAACTACGTCGCCATCACCCAGTGGGTCCTGGGCATCCGCCCCGAGCATGCGGGCCTGCGAGTGGACCCGGTCCTGCCTCGGGACTGGGAAGGCTTCACCGCCACGCGCCGGTTCCGGGGGGCCACCTACCGGATCCGGGTGCGCAAGGCGCCCGGCACCAGCGGCCGGGCCCGGCGGCTGCAGGTCGGCGGCCGCTGCGTGGAGGGCAACCTGGTCCCCCTCGCCCCCGCGGGCACGGCCCTGGACGTCGAGGCCGTCGTCGAGTAGCCAGCCTGCCTACCGCCCCCGGTGCTCCCCACCGCCCCAGGGCCGGCGCGTGGGCCAGCCGGCAAAGGCGTTCGCGGACGGACGAACGAACTTTGGCCATATGGCTGCCCTATATGACAGCCCTTTCCGGCACCATGGCGCGCAAGCTGTAGCGTAATGGCCACCTGAAGCGCGCGCCTTTGTACGTATATGTACCATTTGTGCCAAAGCCCGTGCTCGGCACAGGGGGGCAGCCCAGGGCCGCAGTACATTCGTGCCCGAGGCGCCACCCGGGCCGCTGTAGTTGGCCGCTTCGACTGGTGAGGAGCCGGTACACGGCCCTGCGCGCCTCGTCCCATGGAAGTTCGGTCACGACCAAGGAGGCTCCATGCACTTTGCTCCTAAGGGGCATTTCCTCAAAAGGCGCTACGTCATCCCTGCCATCGCCGCGATAGCCGCCGTCTTTGCGGCTGGCGCTGCCTACGCCTACTTCACCACCAGTGGCGGAGGCACCGGCGCGACCGAGGTGGGGAAGACGACGCCGTTGGTCGTTAACGAGACAGGTGTGACCGTATATAACAGCACCATCGCTCTGAGCAGCTACTTCCAAGACCAGTGCCTCGCATGTGCGTCGCTCACCGAGTTCGGCAACGAGGTGACACTGGCGTCTGCTTCGAGCTCCCAGTTGCTAAGCACGGTTGTCGTGTCCATGAGGAACTGGGGTGCTGCCATCGAATCTCTGCCCATCACGTTGACGTTCTACAACCCAGGGACCGCGTCTGACGGTGCCCCTCCGGGCTCGGTCATCACTACCGACACCCAAAAGTTCTATATCCCAGCTGCACAGGCTTCGGGAGCGCCTACCCCGTTCAACATCACGTTCAACTTCAACGGGGATTTCGTGGCCCTCCCCAAGACCGTCGTCTACGGGATCTCCTTCGACCCCAGCTCGGCGCCGGCTTTGAACATCGCCCTGTCGAGCTCCGGCTCGCAGATAACGGTCGGCTCAGACCCCTACCCCGGCAACGTCTTCGTCGACGCGACCAGCAGCCTGGCTGGCTTTGCTTCTGACGCGGGCACCTGCGTGAACTCGACGCCCAATGAGTTCTCCATGTCCAATGTGTGGTGCGGTGACACCCCAGCCGACAATTACGGTGCCTATGGCAGCAGCGCCGGTGACGACATCCCCGCCATCGAGATAAATGACGCGGGCACAGGTAACCTGTACCCCAACGGCCCCGCTCAAACTGTGAACTTCAGCGTCACCAACCCCGGGTCGGTGCCCCAAGCGCTCGACGCTGTCACCTTGTCAGTTGCCTCCGACCCTGGTAACGGCTACGTCGAGTCCATCCCCGGTGACACCTCCACTGATGTCAGTGGGTGCTACGCCTCTTGGTTCCAGACAACCGGGGCCACCTACACAGGGGTGACGTTGGGCCCCCACCAGTCGACAACGGGCACGGGGACCATCTCCATGACCGACAATGGGGGCAACCAGGACGCTTGTGAGGGAGCAACTATAGGCTTAGAGTTCACAGCTAGCTAAAGGGCCGGCAGCTAGCCGGGAACTGTGGTGCCCACGGCCCTCAGGCTCAGCCGAGCAGCCCGCTCTGGAGCCGCCCGGCTGAGCCCGGGGCGATGGCGTGCGCAGCGGAGGTGACAGCGTTGCCACCAGCCGGGCAGAAGCTCTTCACCATAGGGTTGTGCGTCGCCGGCCTCAGCGCGCTCAGCTACTGGGGGCCACTGGCAGCTGCTTACTGGGGACCGGGAACGGCGTCCGCGTACCTCACCGCCCCTGGTTCGGGCACGGGCGCTGTCCTCGTAGGTGCGCTCGACCCGCCCGCGGACGTAGCCGCGTACAGCCCAGCGGGCGCCCACGAGCTGACCATCAGCTGGGCCACTACCACCGGCCCCTCCGAGCAGCTCCCGGAGGGTTTTTATGTGACCAAGACAGATGGTGTGACGACGCAAGCTGCCTGTTCTACGTCCCTGGCCCACCTGGTCCCGGCGGGCCCTGGCCACGAGTACGCCTGCAAGGACACCGACGTGGCCAGCGGCACGTACACCTACACGGTCACTGCCGTCCTGGGTTCGTGGACGGCGAGCGCGTCCTCCGGGCCCGTCACCGCCACGAGCTCGTCCACCACGTCTACGACAACATCATCTACGACGACAACATCCACGACGTCCCCTGCCAGCACCCTGGGCCCTGCCACCTCCACGACGGCCGGGCCTACCTCGGGCGGGGCCAGCAGCACCACAACGGCACCCACCGCAGAGACCTCCACCAGCACCTCAGGCCCCCCGGTCCCCACGACCTCCACGACGCCCGGGGCAGGCTCGGCTGCGCGCCAGCCGGTTGGCTAGCCTGAGGCCGTGCAGTACGTGAAGCTCGGCCGTAGCGGCCTCGAAGTGTCCCGCCTCTGCCTCGGTTGTATGAGCTTTGGCGACCCCCAGCGGGGCAACCACCCATGGAGCTTGGCCGAAGCGGACGCAACCCCGGTCATCCGCCGTGCCCTGGACGCCGGCATCAACTTCTTCGACACCGCCAACGTGTACTCCGATGGCACCAGCGAGGAGATCGTCGGCAAGGTCCTGGCCAGCCACGCCCGGCGCGAAGAGGTCGTGCTGGCCACCAAGGTCTACAGCCGCATGCACCCAGGCCCCAATGGAGCTGGCCTGTCCCGCAAGGCGGTCCTGGCCGAGGTCGACAACAGCCTGCGCCGGCTAAAGACTGATTACGTGGACCTGTACCAGGTCCACCGTTTCGACCCCACCACCCCCATCGACGAGACGCTGGAAGCCCTCCACGACGTGGTCAAGTCAGGCAAGGCACGCTACGTAGGCGCCTCGTCGATGTACGCCTGGCAGTTCGCCCAGATGCTGTACACCGCCCGTCACCGGGGCTGGTCGAGCTTCGTCAGCATGCAGGACCACTACAACCTCTTGTACAGGGAAGAAGAGCGCGAGATGCTCCCGTTGTGCGCGGCCGAGGGGGTCGGCGTCATCCCCTGGAGCCCCCTCGCCCGGGGACGGCTGGCCCGGGACTGGGACGAGGCCACGGAACGGAGCCGGACCGACGAGTTCGGCAAACGCCTCTACCTGGCCGAGGACCGCTCCATCGTGGAGGCCGTGGCCCAGGTGGCCCAAGCCAGAGGGCGGAGCCGGGCCCAGGTGGCACTGGCCTGGCTGTTGTCCAAGCCGGTCGTCACCGCCCCGATAGTGGGCGTGACCAAGTTGGAGCACCTCGACGACGCCCTGGGGGCACTGGAGGTCGAGCTCAGCCCTGAAGAGGTCGAGCAGCTCGAGTCCCCCTACCGGCCCCACCCCATAGCCGGCCACTGACGGCCAGGCCCGGCCGCCCGGGGTAGCCCTGGGTAGCCCTGCCCAACACCGCAGCAGGCAGCCCCGGCCGGCTTCTGCGAAGATCGTGCTGTGGCAGAAGCATGGCTCATCCAGCCGAGCGGGCCCCTGGTAGGTGACGTCCGGGTCCACGGGTCCAAGAACGCGGTGACCAAGCACATGGTGGCCGCGATCATGGGCCAGGGCCCCAGCACGATCACCAACGTCCCCGAAGTCGGCGATGTCGAGATCACCGCCGAGATCCTGCGTGCCGTCGGAGCGGGCGTGGAACGTTCCGCCGGTGCGGTGGAGGTCACACCACCCGAGGAGGCCAAGGCTGAGGTCCCGCTCAGCTTCAGTGGGCTCAACCGCATACCCGTGCTCCTGCTCGGCCCGCTCCTCCACCTGACCGGCGAGGCGTTCGTGCCCCGGGTAGGTGGCGACCGGATCGGGGGGCGCCCGGTCGACTTCCACGTCAAGGCCCTGCGCGCCCTGGGGGCAGAGGTGGAAGTGACCGACGACGGGATCCGGGCACGTTGCCGGCGGTTGCGGGGCGCCATCATAGAGCTGCCTTACCCGAGCGTGGGGGCTACCGAGTCGGCACTTTTGTCTGCCTCCCTGGCTCAGGGCAAGACCGTGGTCCGCAACGCGGCGACCGAGCCTGAGGTCTTGGAGCTGGCCCTTTTCCTGCAGAGGATGGGAGCCCGGATCGAACTGGCACCGGACAGGCGCGTGGTCATAGAGGGCGTGCCCAAGCTGCGAGGGGCCCGCACCCGCCTGGCCGGCGACCGTATCGAAGCCTTCAGCTACCTGGTGGCCGGGCTGGCGACACGGGGCACCGTCCGGGTGATCGGCTGCGCCCAGGACCGGCTGGTCACCGCCATCACGACCTTGTTGCGAATGGGCGCCCAGGTCAGCATCGACGAGCACGGCATCGCCGCCTTCGCCCCCGACGGGCTCCACGCCGCCGCCGTCCAGACCGATGTGCACCCCGGTTTCATAACCGATTGGCAGCCACCTCTCATGGTATTGTTCACCCAGGCCGAGGGGATGTCGGTGCTGCACGAGACAGTGTTCGAGGAGCGTTTTGTCTACGTGCCCGCCTTGCAGGCCATGGGGGGCGAGATAGAGCTGTTCGCCACCTGCCTGGGCGGCCCTGCCTGCCGGTTCCACGACACGAGCTACCTGCACTCGGCAGTGGTCCGGGGGCCGTCGAAACTGCAAGGCACCGAGGTCGAAGTGCCCGACGTGCGGGCCGGGTTCTCCAGCGTCATCGCCGCGGCAACGGCCAGCGGCCCCACTCTCCTGCACGGCGTCCGCCACTTGGAGCGCGGCTACCACCGCCCGGCCGAACAACTGCGCTCTCTCGGGCTCACCCTCCAAGAGAAATAGGCCGCAGCCGGGCACGACCGCTGGCCATGACGACAGAAGGACCGGCGGGGGATGCCGGTCCTTCGGTCATCGCTCAAGGGGCGGAAGGGGGGGACCGCCCCGAGCTAGTCCAACTGGCAGGGAGAGCCGTATGGACGCCCCCAGCATAGCAGCCTCCTCAACCACCTACCAGGGCACTGGCTACCAGGGCACTGGCTACCAGGGCACTGGCCAGCGACCAGGGCCCACGTCAGAGGTCCAGGCCGACCAGTACGGGCTCCGGCTCCAGGGTAATGCCAAAGCGGGCCCGTACCCCGTCGCGCACCGCCCGGGCCAGGGCCAGCAGGTCTGCCGCAGTACCGCCCTCCAAGACCGTGAGGGCCAGGGCATGGCGGCTGGAGATGGCAGCACCGCCCATCCGGTACCCGCGGGCAAAGCCGGCTCGCTCCACGAGCCAAGCGGCAGGCACCTTGACCCCTTTGCCGGTGGGGAACCCCGGCACACCGGGGGCGACTTCCTGCAACCGCTCCCAGTGCCCCTCCTCCAGGACCGGGTTAGTGAAAAAGGAGCCCGCCGTGCCAACAACCGGCCCTGCGGGGTCCAGCACCATGCCCTTGGCCCGGCGCAGCTCCAGCACCGCTCCTGCGACTTCCGCCAGAGGGGCCCGGCTCCCCACCCGGGCACCCAGGTGCCTGGCCAGTTCCCCGTAGCGGACAGGGCGGGACAAGCGCGACCGTTCCAGCTGGAAGGTCACCTCAGTCACCACAAAGCGCGACGACCTCTTGAGGAGGCTGTCCCGGTAGGCAAAGCCAACTTCGCCGGGGGACAGTTCGCGCAGGCACCGACGGGAGCGGTCCCAGACCGTCAGCTTCCAGATGGTGTCAGAGACCTCCTGGCCGTAGGCGCCTACGTTCTGCACGGGCGTGGCACCCACCAGGCCGGGTATGCCGGCCAGGCACTCGATGCCCGAAAGCCCCTCCGCCACGCAGCGCTCGACCAGCTCGCTCCACGGTTCGCCGGCGGCGGCACTGAGGAGCACCTCGCCTCCCCCCTCGGTGCTCAGCCGGGCACCCCTCAGGGCGATGCGCACCACCGTCCCTGGGAACCCCTCGTCGCAAACGACCACGTTGCTCCCTCCCCCCAGGACAAGCACCGGCTGGTGGTCGGCTTCAGCCCGCTCCAGGGCACGGGCCAGAGCCTCCACGCTGTCTACCTGGACGAAGGCACGGGCCGGCCCGCCCACTCTCAAAGTGGTGTGCTCGGAGAGCCGTACGCGGCCCGGCGACGGCGTGCTCAACCGGGGCATAGCGCCAGCCCGGCCACGTCGTCTCTGTGGGGCACCTTCCCCCCTGTGCCGCCTGTGGTCGCCTTCGCGCCTGTAGCTGTGGCCATGGCCTCTCGCTGCGTACTTGCCGCCCGAGAGCCTAACCGCTGCCTGCCCAAGGTGCCCCCCTCGCCCCCAGGGCCGGCTAGAGTCCTGGCGGTGCTGCGGCACCCACGGGTTAGGAGTGGCCGTGCAACAGCTGGAACAGGAGCTCAAGTTCGACGTGCCCCGCAGCTGGGCGCTCCCCGACCTCAGCGGGGTGCTGCCCGGCGTCCAGGCGGCGCCACTGCCAGCCCTGCGGCTCGTCACCACCTATTTCGACACCGCCGACCTGCGCCTGGCGCACCACGGGGTGACCCTGCGCCACCGCCACGTGATGGCCGAGCCGGGCAAGCCACGGGGCCGTGCCCGCCAGAAGGAGGAATGGACCGTGAAGCTCCCGGCCAGCGCCGGGGCCGGCCTGGCTCGCACCGAGGTCACCTGGCCAGCAAGACGCAGCCGGCCTCGCGCCCCTGGGGCCGGCGCCGGGACCACGGGACCGGTCGAGGGGGCGGCGGCGCCGGCCCGTCCACGGCTGCCCGCAGTACCCAAGGCCGCGGCCAACTTGGTGAGGGACGTCTGCCTGGGCCTGCCCCTACGCCCGGTGGCCCGCTTGGAGGCTGACCGCCAGCGCCTGCAGCTGCGGGCCTCGGATGGTCGCCCTCTGGCGGAAGTGGACTACGACTCGGTAGCGGGCTACCGCTTGGTTGGGCACCGCCGCTCCACTCACTTCCGCGAGGTCGAGGTGGAACTGGCCCCCGGCAGCTCGGCGGAGGTGCTCCAGGCCGCCGCCGCCCGGCTCCAGGCGGCCGGCGCCGCGCCGTCTGGCCGTGCCAGCAAGCTGCTGGAGGTGCTAGGGCCGGAGGCAAGCAGCTGGCAGCCCGCCCGGCCCGGCCCCGGCTCTGCCCAGCCCGGTGCCAGCGTGGCTGCCGTCTTGCCGGCCCAGGTAGGAGCCTGCCTGGAAGAGCTCCTGGCCCACGGCCCCGCCATCCGCCTGGCCCGCCCCGACCCCGAGCACGTCCACCGGGCCAGAGTGGCTGTCCGCCGTACGCTCAGCCTGCTGGGGCCAGCGAACCGATCTGGCGCCGACGAGCAGCTGGCACGCCTGCGCCATGAGCTCAGTTGGCTCGCCCAGCGCTTGGGCCGGGCGCGCGACGCCGATGTACGGGCTGAGCTCCTGCGGGCAAGCTGTGACGAGCTCCCTCCAGCCGACGCCGACGGCGCCCGGGCCCTGCTGGAGCGGGCCAGGGGCGACCAACGCCGTGCCCGTGCCCAGTTGCTCGCGGCACTGCGCTCCCAGCGCTACCTGGCCCTGTTGAGGTCGCTGGAGGACTTCAGCCCTGCCACCGCCCCCGGCCCGGCCGAGGCGCCAGCTGTGGCACTGGGGGCAGTGGTGCAGCGCAACTGGCGGTCGCTCAGCCGAGCTGTGGGCCACAGCGGCGACCAGGCCACGGACGACGCCCTGCACCGGGCGCGGGTGAGGGCCAAGCACCTTCGCTACACACTGGAGCTCCTGGCCGGCAAGCGTGCGCACCGGGCGGCCGCCGCCGCCACCCGCCTCCAGGACGTGCTGGGACAGCTCCACGATGCCGCACTGGCCGAAGCCTGGCTGCGTGAGGCAGCCGCCGCGGCACCCAGCCGGGCGGGCCTGGCAGTCGCCGCCGGCCAGCTCATCGCCCGCTCCCGGGCCAGTCAGAGCGAGCTGCGGGCCGCCTGGCCGTCAGCCTGGTCCCGCCTGCGCAAAGCCGTCTCCAAGTTGTGAGCTCACCGCCAGGGGCCGTGCCGGCAAGCCCTGCCGGGTGCGTTGCAGGTTCTTTGGCCAAGGGGCATTATCGGGCCTCATGCGCCAAAGGACCGCGGGTTGAGGGCAGCTCACTGGCCAAGGACCAGGCGCTGGGCCAGCGGGGCGAGCCTGGCCCTGGCCGGCGTGGGGGCACTGGCGCTGGCCGCCTGCGGAGGAGCCAACAACGCCGCTCCGGGCTCCCGGGCTACCTCGGTGTTCAACCTACGGCCCGGCGACTGCCTCGTCCCGCCCAAGGCCAACCCGAACCTCCAGGTCTCCAGCGTCACCGTGGTCCCCTGCACCGAGGCCCACACCGAAGAGGTCTACTGCGTCCTGCCCTACAGCCCGGCCCCACCCCAGGGGGCCCCCAAGTGCCCGGCCAAACCCCCCCGGCTGACCGGCCTGCTCGGGGAGGGGTACCCCGGTGACAAGGCCCTGGAGATGTTCGCCAACGCAATATGCTTGGACGAGTTCCAACCCTATGTAGGCACCCCGTACAAGGACTCGTCGTTGTACTACAGCTACCTGTACCCCTCCCCTCGCAGCTGGGACGACGCGGCCCGGCGGGACCGGGCGGTGGCCTGCGTCCTTGTCACCACCGGTGCCCCCCTCACCCGCTCCGCTCGAGGCTCGCACCTGTAGCGGGCAGGAAGGAGGCCAAGTGCCACCCCAGGTCACGGCCACCGCATCAGTGGTGTGCTCCTTCGGCATGGCCCCGGCCACAATGGACGTCCTGCCCGTGCGCCGGGCCCTGGTCGAGGGCAAGCCGGCCGCGACCATCGAGGACACGGTGCCCATGGTCAACCTCCCGCCCTTTGGGATGTGCACCAGTTTGTCCAACCCGACGGTCGCCAGTGCCACGGCCGCGGCCTTAGGGGCCCTCACCCCCATGCCCTGCGTGCCCGTACCGGTGGGGCCGTGGTCGCCTGGGAGCCCAACGACCTTGATCGGAGGGGTACCGGCGCTGGCTCAGGGCGCTATGTGCAACTGCGCCTGGGGCGGGGTCATCAGCGTGACCTTCGCCGGTTCGGTGCGCACGGTCGTCAACTGAGGCCGGCCAGCCGGCCGGTGTTGCGCCCATCTCGTACCTGTCCGTTTTGTCCGTTTTCTTGGTGGGGCGAGGCCGCAAAAGCGAGCCAAGGGATCGACAAGACGTGCTTGGCAGGCGCGGCTGTTCTATCTTCTTGGGTAAGGGCTGCCTAGTGCCCTTGTGATGTGCGTCCTTACAGCCGCCATCGCCAACCGTACGACGTGCTCCTCACAAAGGGAGGCCAATGCCAACATATGCAGCACCCGGCGTGTACGTCGAGGAGGTCCCCTCGTCCCAAAAGGTCCTCACGGCCGCGGCGACGGCTATCGCGGCGTTCGTGGGCTTCACCGGCCGGGCCCCCGACGACGACCCTTCCGACCCAGAGGGCGTGAAACCCCGCCTGGTAACCAGTTGGTCCCAGTTCGAGAACCTCTACGGCGGCTATGCCGAGGGTTGCATGCTGCCCATAGCAGTACGGGGCTACTTCGACAACGGCGGGTCCATCGCCTACATCGTCCGTATACCCAACACCGCTCCTTCGGGCCAGCCCTCCCAGCTGGCACTGCCGGCCGCCGACCGGGCCCTCGGGTCCCCGCTCCAGGTCACCAGCATCGCGCCCGACGCCCAGCTGTCGGTGGTGATAGAGAGCGCTGATGCAGCACCCAACGCCAGCGACGGGCCCACGCCGTTCAACCTCTCGGTCGTGGAAGGCGGCAAGACCGTCGAGAGCTTCGAGAACCTGACGCTAACGCCCGGTGACCGCAACGCCGAGAAGGTGGTCAATGCCGCCTCCACCAAGGTCAAGGTCAAGGTCAACCTGGGCCCCAAGGTCGACTTGAGCTCCATGCTCGACGTCATGAAGCCGGGCACCTTCACCCTGCAGCCCGCCCCGGCCAAGCCCGTGCCCGTCACCGGGAGGCGCTTCGCCGGCTCGGAGTCCTCCCGCAGCGGCATCAACGGCTTGGCCATAGCCGAAGACGTGACCATGGTCATCGTCCCGGACTTGGTGACCGCGGCCACCAAGCCGGACAAGAGCATTGACCTCGGCCTGTGGAAGGCGGTCCAGACCACGCTCATCACCCACTGCGAGTCGCACGGCAACCGGGTGGCCATCTTGGACGCACCCCCGGGCATGACACCCCAACAGGTGAAGGAGTGGCGCTCGGACGTGGCGATGTACGACAGCGCCTTCGCCGCCCTCTACTACCCCTGGATCAAGGTCGAGAACCCCTTGGCCACCAACGGGGCCGACGCCGAGATCCTGGTCCCGCCCTCCGGGCACATAGCGGGCGTGTGGGCACGGGTCGACGAGACCCGGGGGGTCTGGAAGGCCCCTGCCAACGAGACCATCGCCGGCTGCCTGGACGTCGAGTACCCGGTCACCAAGGCCGAGCAGTCCCTGCTCAACCCCGTCGGCATCAACTGCGTCCGCCCGTTCGGCACTCGCGGCATCCGCATATGGGGTGGCCGGACATTGTCCTCGGACACCGACTGGCGCTACATAAACGTCCGCCGGCTTTTCAACATGGTCGAGACCACTATCCTCGACGGGACCCAGTGGGCCGTGTTCGAGCCCAACGACGTGAAGCTGTGGGAGGCGTGAAGAGGACCCTCAACGCCTTCCTGACCGGCCTGTGGCGGGACGGCGCCCTCTTCGGCACCTCACCGGACCAAGCCTTCTATGTGAAATGCGACGAGGAGACCAACCCGCCCGAGTCCATCGACCAGGGCAAGCTGGTGGTCGAAGTGGGCATCGCGCCGGTCAAGCCAGCTGAGTTCGTCATCTTCCGCATCAGCCAACAAAAGCAGACGGCCTAGTCACAACAGGAGCAAGTAGATGCCGGTAAGCAACATCGTCAAAGAAGACCCACTGGTAGTCAACCACTTCTTCTTGGAGATCGACGGGGAGGTGATCAGCCAGCTGTCCGAGGTGAGCGGCTTGGACGTCGAACTGGAAGTCTCCGAGTTCGCCCAGCAGCTCCCCAACGGCCAGTACTCCCAGCGCAAGACCTTTGCCAAGCCCAAGTGGACAGGCGAGATCTCGGTGAAACGCCTGGCTCCCCTGGACGCCACCAAGGACCCCCTGTGGAAGTGGTTCGAGGACATCCGCAACAAGGGGATGTCGGTAAGCGCGCTCAACGCCCAACGCAAGAACGGCTCAGTGGTCATCTACGACTCGAGCATGAAGGAGATCTCCCGCTGGAACTTCACCAACGGCTGGCCCTCCAAGATCTCCCAGGACGCCGTCACCGTGTCGGGCAACGAGCCCATTTTCGAGACCATCACCATCCAGCACGAAAAGCTCGACCGGGTGAAGTGAGTCGGTGGTGAGCGGTCTGCGCACCGAGTACGAGTTCGTGCTCCCCAAGGGGTACCTGGACGCCAGTGGCACGCTCCACAAGCGGGGCACCATGCGCTTGGCGACGGCCCGCGACGAGCTCGAACCACTGCGTGACCCCACCATAACCTCGGCCGACGACCCCCGCCTCACCATCTTGGTGCTGGCCCGGGTGGTGCGCACCCTTGGCACCCTGGACCAGGTCACCGCTCACGAGATCGAGGGTCTGTTCGCGGCCGACCTCGCCTACCTGCAGGACTTCTACGGGGTCATCAACTTCGGCACCCCGGCGGACATCGAAGCCCTGTTGCAATCTCAACAGGAGATGGAGCGCGCCAGCCGTCCACTGGCCGCCCAACCCGAGGGGGCCTCGGCGCGCTCCACTGCCCCTTTGGCTGAAACCCCGGCAGCCGCCAAGGGCCCGGCGGGTGCCGGAGCCAGCAAGCCAAGCCCGGACGAGCAACCCGCGCTCGCGGCCACCGCCGCCCCGACGGGCCGCCGGGCGGCCATAGAGGAGGTACCGACCACCCAGAAATGATGCAGTACCCGACCGAGGCGCTCTGGCAGGAGATCGTGTACCTCGCCTACCACCTGCACTGGTCCCTTGACGACCTGTTGGATCTCGAGCACGCCGACCGGGCACGCCTCGTGCACGGCGTGGCTGCCCTGAACGCCCGAGCCTGGGAGGCGGTGCGTAGCCAGTGAGCCAGCAAGCTGACGACTTCAAGGGCATAGTGCCCGTCAGCAACCAGTTCATCTTCGAGGTCGACGGCGTCCAGATCGGGGTCTTCGGCGAGGTCTCGGGCTTGGAGCTGCAGGTAGGCGTCGAGGAGTACCAAGAAGGCGGGCAGAACGGCTACGTGCACAAGTTCCCCGGCCGGATCACCTGGCCCCACATCGTCATGAAGTCCGGCGTGACCAACAGCGACGCCCTTTTCCAATGGGTGAGCAAGTCGTCCGGCGACGGCTTCGCGGCGGCTGGCAACAAGCTCACTCGCTGCACCGGGGCCATAACCGCGATCGGCACCGACGGCAAGCGCCTGCGCTCGTGGGAGATAGCGGACGCCTTCCCGGTCCGTTGGACCGGCCCCCGCTTCAGCGCCGGTTCGAACGAGCCCTTGCAGGAAGAGCTCGAAATAGCCCACCACGGCTTCAAGTCCCACACCTTCAGCGGGACATGACCCTAGCGGAGCAACGGTGACGACCAGGCCGGCCCCACCCCAAGGCGGGTTGCCACCCAGCGGGCCAGTCGGGGAGGCGAGCCCTGGCGGCCCCGGCCCCGCGGGTGAAGGAGGCCCCTGGCCCGTGCCCCGGCACCCCCTCGGCCAGGAAGCCAGCCGGCGCTACAGCTTCGCCGACTGGGGGCACCGCCGCTACCGCCTCCCAGGAAGGCGCCTGAGGGTTGGGGCGCTGGCCAGCAGCACCGCTCGCTTCGTGGCCGTCGTCGGGCGCTCCCTGGCCAGCCGCCACTTGGTCGGCCAGCGCGTGCTGTGGCCCGTCGGGGCCATGGAGGGGTTGCCGGTGCGCCCACCGCCTGAGTACCTCCCTCTAGCTGCCGAGCGTCGGCAGCCGGTGGTTTCGATGTCGGCAGCAGAGCGCCGGGCCCGTTCCTACTGGCAGGTGGAGGAGCGCCTGAGGGGCCTAGCTCCGCCGGTGCGGGCCGAGCGGCCAGCTCCGCGGGTGCCTTTGGGGTTGCCTCGGGCCAGCTCCCGGGCCACCCAGTCGCGCGTCGGCCGCCAGACCGGTCCTGCTGGGGCGCCCCAGCGCATGGCCAGCCAGCCCGTCTTCGTCTCCAACCCCCGGGAAGTCAGCGGGGCCGGCCGGGTGCTGACAGGTCACGACCGAGCCGCAGTGCCAGCCAAGAGCCCGCTCGCCCACCCTCCACATGCCCAGCTTCAAGCCCGCTTGGGAGCACCTCACGCTACGGTCGGCCCGGCCTGGCCGGTGCCCACGGCCGTTGGCGCCACCGCCGGCCGGTTGCTTCGTGGCTCTCCCCAGAGGCGCCGAGGCGCTCCCCGCCCGGCCCCGGGCCAAGGGACGTCATCGAGCCGCAAGGCCGCTGTCGGGAGCGCTCCCCGCCCGGTCCCGGGCCAAGCACCACCGCCCTTCTCACGCCGTCCGCGGCACGTTCCCGCCGGACGCTTCCTTCTTCGGGCGGCACTGCCGGGAGGGCCGCGGTGCCCGGGCAGCTCACCTATCGACGAGCCTCCAGCCCGGCCTATGGCTGCTCTCGGGGCCGAGATGGCCAGGCCCACAACGCCCCTTGGCCCCCACCCACGCCAGGTGCCGGCCCCAGCCACCCCGCCAGCACCGAGCCCACCTGTACACGGCCTGGCTCCGGCACCAACGCTCCACCCGGGGCAAGCTCGGCCTACCCGGCCATCCTCCACCCGAGCATTAGGGCCAGCCCAACGACCGGCCCTGGCCAGCCCCAGGCCATCACCCTCCTCCGGGGGCATCGCGGGCCAGGCCACTGGCGCCCCCGGGGCACCGCCACACCACCTTCCACTTCCTGGGCCCCGCTCGGCTGGTCGGCTTCGGCGGCCAGCCACGGCCCAGCTCCTTTTCGCTGACCGCTCCGCAACCACCGCGGTGGCAGCCGGCGCTGTGGCCAGGCCAGCAGCACCCAGGGCTGTATCCAAGGCTGCCGGGGTTGTGGCCAGGGCTTTCGCCCCCCCTTACGCTGCCCCGGCCAGGATGGCCTCGGCGCGCGTTGCTGCCCTCTTCCCCGCGGCTCCGGCCGGCAGCCCCACGGCATTGGGGAGGCCACAGAGCCCGGTACCCGAGCCGGCGCCGAGATCCCCCCTGGCGCCGAGATCCCCCCTGGCGCCGAGATCCCCCCTGGCGCCGAGACCGCCCTTGGCTGCTCCGGGCATGGCCGCTCCGGGCATGGCCGCTCCGGGCATGGCCGCTCCTACTGCCGGCTATGGCTGGGACCGGCGGCTGCCAAGCTCGCCCCCGAGCCACTTGGCCTCTCCGCCCGTCCGGAGCAGCAGCCCGGGCCAGGTACGTGCCGGGGCCTGGCCCACATATCTCACTGGTCGCCGGCCCAGGCCCAGCCGCCCACCCTTGGGCCGGGTGCCTGGCGCGCCTTGGCCGACGCCTCCCAGCCCAAGCCGGCGCACACACGGCTCGGGCCCCGCGCCCCGGCAGCCCGGGCACCCACCCCGGTGGCAGCCGGCTGGGGCCAGGCTTCGTGTGCCGCGTCCTGGCCAGGGCCCGCCCTCTCCCCGCCCCACGGCAACGGTTCTCCGCCGCGCCGCCACCGGGGGCCCCGCACTGGCCCGCTACGGCACCAGTCGGCCCGCCCTGGCCTACCTGGCCCGTCCCCAGGTCGGCCCCAAACCGGGCATGGCCAGCTCCCAGCCAGGTCTTGGACACGACGGTAGAAGCCCGGCCAGGGCGGCCCTCGTCGTTGCTGTGGCCGTGCCAGAAGTCCTCGCCCCCCTGGCCAGTCACCCGGCGCTCCTGCCCGCTCGCTCTGCTCGCCACCGGGCCGCGCTGGCCTCGCCCCGGCCCGGGGGACCTGGTGCCACGACGGCCGGTGCCCGCCCCCCTGGGCTGGCTGCCCTGCCCCGCTCGGCCACCTCCCCCTCCCCCGGCCAACCCGGGCTGCCCGGCCCTCCACCCGCGGCCCACGGTGCACAGGAGACCGCCAGAGCCCAGGCAGGCAAGTGGCCACCGGCCCTTCATGAGCCTTCCCTCGCCCGGGCCGTGCCCGCCCGGCCTCAGCCGGCCACCCCCCTGGCAGCCCGGGCGCCATCGGGCCCGCCCGCCCGCCCGGCCCCGTCTTCGCCCGTGGGCAAGCCCACACCATCAACAGCTGCGGCGCCGGTAGGCCCGGGGGCGGCACTGGCCCCGAGCCGGCCCCGGCCCGGAGGCCCGGTGGCCGAAGGCCCAGTGCTCGCCGCCGGGATGGCCCCGGCCCGGCTCAGCACGCCAGGGACGGCTGTGCCGGGCGGCCACACTGGCCCCCTCCTTGCCTTCGGCACCGCTGGCTTGCCCGTAGCCGGGGGCGGAGCCACGCCCGCGCTCGCAGTGCAACGCCAGTACCGCTCACGCTGGGCAGCAGCCGAGCGGCCCAGGCCAGACGGCCAGCACCCCGGGCCTGGGGGGCCCCCGCTGGCCAGCCCGGGCGGCCAACACCTCTCAGCTGCCAGCGCCGTACCACCAGGCAGGCCCGGCCAGCCCAGCCCAAGGCCTTCACCCGACCGGCTGGAAAGGGCCCTGGCTCGGCCCCAGGAAGGAGCAAGCACCATGGCGACCGCCGAAAGGCACGTCGAACTGGACCGATGGAGCGCTGCCGGGCCCAGGCCCGTTACCCCTGGACCGGGGCCGGTGGGCGCAGGGCCAGCCATCAGTACCCACCGCGCCACGAGCACCTACCACCCGAGCACGGGACCGGGGATGGTGGCGACGTGGCCCACCGCCAACGGGCCCGGCCCGAGGCCGGGGCCTGCCCTGCCACGGGGCCCGGAGCTGTCCGAAGCGCTCGACCAAACCAGCGAAGCCCTGGCCGCTCACCGCCTGGCCCAGCTCCGGCGGCGGGGCCTGCTACAACCGGAGGTGTTCTGAAATGGCCCCCACCACCGGGCAAAAGGCCTTCCTCCAAACAGAAAAAGGCGACAAGATCCCTTGCCTGTTCAACCCCACGGACTTGAGCTTCAGCCGCAGCAACTCCTGGTCCGCCCCCGAGATGCCGGGCAAGGGAGTGCCCACGTTGAACTACACCGGGGCGCAGTCGGGCTCGATGAGCCTCAGGCTCTTTTTCGACACGACGGCCACAGGCACGGCGGTCACCACCTACACGGACAAGCTCCTGGCCCTCATGGAGGTGGACCCGTCCCTGCCGGGCACCAACGAGAACAACAACAACGCCAGGCCGCCGTGGGTGCAGTTCCACTGGGGCAGCATGCACTCGTTCAAGGCCGTGATCACCTCGGCCACGGTCAGCTTCACCTATTTCTCCAGTGCCGGGGACCCGTTCCGGGCGACCGTCGACTTGACCCTCACCCAGTACGAAGACGGCAAGGTGTTCGGGCCCCAAAACCCCACCTCGGGCACCCCCCATCCTCACCGGTCCCACCGGGTCCAGCCAGGAGAGACACTGGACCGCATCGCCGCCGCCCACTACGGGACGCCCAACAACTGGCGAGCCATCGCCGAGCTCAACGGTATAGAGGACCCCATAGCGCTCAAGCCGGGCCGGGTCCTCGCCATCCCCGAGGTCACCTGACACCTACCGGGCCCTCCCGGCCCGAGGCCAACCTCGGGGCCTGGCGGGCTGCCACCCCACAGACCGCTCACCGACCACCGAAGGAACTGCCCCAAGACCATGCCCGCTGCCCTCACCCTCGCCCCAACCATCACCGTTGGCGGCCAACCTCTGGCCACCAAGTGGCAGGACGCCCTGCTCGAGTGCAAGGTCGACTTGGAGTACAACGCCCCCGGGCAGGTGACCCTGCGCTTCAGCGACCCTGGCTATGGCCTGACCCAGGACCCCACCCTGGCCCTGGCCACGGAGGTCGACGTAGGAGTGCCGCAAGCGGGCACGTTGGTCAATGCCGAGGTCACGGCCATCGGGGTGGAACAGTGCCCGGGTGAGGGCCCCGAGCTGGTGGTGACCGCCATGGACAAGGCGCACCGGCTGGGCCGGGGCTCCAAGGTCGCTACGTACCTGAACGTCACCTACTCGGACATCGTCTCGCAGCTGGCGGCCAGCCACGGGCTTTCGGCTTCCACCGACCCCACCGAGGGGACCATGGAGTACGTGATGCAGGTGAGCTCAGACCTCACCTTCTTGAACGACCTGGCCAGCCGGGCAGGTTTTTACTGGTGGGCGGCCGGCCGCACGCTCCACTTCAAAAAGCCGGCGGCCGGCGCCACGGTGGAACTGAAGCTGGGTGGCCAGCTCCGGAGCTTTTCCGTCCTGGCTTCGGGGCACGCCCCCGGGAGCACCGAGGTCTACGGCTGGGACCGCGACAACCAGCAGAAACTTACCGGCACCGCCTCTCGCACCACGCTGAGCGCCCGCTCGGAACTGGCCGACAAGGTCTCCTCACCCGACCGCGCCTTCGGCACAGCCAAGCTGGTCACTGCCGGCTTGGCCGGCCACAATGCCGATGAGGTCCAGGCCCTGAGCCAGGCGCTCATGGACTGGGCCAACGCCACCACCCTGAGGGCAGTGGGGCTGGCCGAGGTGGAGGCCGGCATCAAGCTGGGTGCCTCGGTGAAGGTCACTGACGCCGGGCCGCTTTCGGGGAGCTACCCCGTGAGCAGGGTAGAGCACACCTACCGTCCCGGGCGGGGGTTCCTCACCCGCTTCTGGTCGGGAGGCCAGGGCCAGCCCGACGGCGCCGGGCGCTACCCGCCCCTACAGGGCCCGACCACCTACCACCCGGGCCTCGTGGTGGGGCAGGTCACCAACGTCAACGACAGCGACAAGAGGGCCGGCCGGGTCAAAGTGCGCTACCCCGGGCTCGACGAGCAACAAGAAAGCGCCTGGGCGCGTGTCCTGCAGCCCGGCGCCGGCAAGGACATGGGGATGGTGGTGCTTCCCGAGGTGGGCGACGAGGTGCTGGTCGGCTTCGAGCACGGTGACCCCCGCCAGCCGGTCGTGCTCGGCGGCCTCTACGGGGCCAAGTCCACCATCCCCAAATGGCCGGTGCAGGAGGGCAAGGTCACTTCCCGGCTGTTCACCTCCCGCCTGGGCCACGTACTGGAGCTCTCCGACGGGGACAGCAGTGCCGACCAGTACTTCATGGTCCAGCTGGCGGGCAAGGAGCACACCATGAAGATCTCCAAGCAGGAGACGACCTTGGAGATCCCGAGCGGCCAGGCGCTCACGGTCAAAGCCGGCACCACCCAGGTGGAGCTGTCCACCAGCGGCGACGTCACCATCAAAGGCAACAACATCAATATCCAGGCACAGCAGAACGTGAAGATCGAAGGCCTCCAGGTCAACGTGTCCGCCCAGGCCCAGCTCCAGATGCAGGGCCAGGGCCAAGCCAGCCTCAAAGGCGCCATGCTCGAGCTGGAAGGCGAGGGCCAGGCTTCTCTGAAGGGTGCCATCGTCCAGATCAACTGACTACCGGCCGCTACGAGGTGGGGAACAGATGATGCCAATGCAAAACGGTGGGAGCGGGACGGCCCTGCCGGCGCACCCGGGACCAGGCACAGGCCAGGTGGCGTCGTTTGTCGGGCGCGGGTTCGCCTTCCCCATGGGAGTCGACCGGGACGGGAGCATACGGCTGACCCGCGGGGCCGAAGACATGGACACGTCTATCCGGGTGATCCTGTCGACCGCCCCGGGAGAACGGCTCATGCGGCCACAGTTCGGCTGCCGTATATGGGAGCTCGTCTTCGAGCCGGTCAACTTCAACACGCTCGGTCTGATGGAGCAGGCGGTCCGGGACGCGTTGGCCCAGTGGGAACCGCGTGCCGAGGTCACCGACGTGCACTGCGAGCCCGACGCACGAGACCCCTACCTGGTGCACGTGCAAATCTCGTACAAAGTGCGCTCGACCAACGACCGCCGCAACCTTGTCTACCCCTTTTACGTGATACCACGAGAGGAACCGTAATTGTCGCTCCAAGCCCCCAACCTCGACGACCGCCGCTTCCAGGACATCGTCGACGAGACCAAGCTCCTCATCCCCAAGTACTGCCCGGAATGGACCAACCACAACCTGTCCGACCCGGGCATTGCCCTGATAGAGCTTTTCGCCTGGATGAGCGATGCCCTGCTCTACCGGGTCAACCAGGTCCCCGACCGCTTCTACACCAAGTTCTTGGAGCTCATGGGGATAGAGCCCTACCCCCCCACCGCGGCCCGGGCCAACATCACCTTCTGGCTGTCCACCGTGCTCGGCCACCCGGTCACGGTGCCGCGCGGCACCCGGGTCGGCGCACCCGGCCTCGGCCCCGCCATCACCTTCGAGACAGTCGAGGACCTCGTCATATCGCCACCCGAGCTCATCGCCGCCCGCACCGGGCGTGGGGGGACAGGCACTTCGGCCCTGGTCGACGTGTGGGACGACCTCCGCTTCAACGGGTCGGTGCTGCGCTGCTTCACCTCCAGCCCCCGGCCGGTGCCCGGCGACGCCCTCTACCTCGGCTTCGCCGCCAGCCTGGCCCGGACCGTCCTGCGCCTGCGGGTGGTTGCCACCAACCCCGCCGGCATCGGCATCTACCCCTCACGTCCCCCCCTCACCTGGGAGGCCTGGTCCGGGGAAGCGTGGGCCACCGTCCCGGTCCACACCGACACCACCGGGGGCCTCAACCGCGATGGCGAGGTCGTGCTGCTCTTCCCCTCTGCCCACGAGGCTTTGGCCCTCGACAACACCCGCGCCTACTGGGCCCGGGTGGTCATGACCCCGACGGCACCGAACGAGCCCACTTACCAGGCATCACCCGAGGTGCGGTCCCTGGTGGCCGAAGCCCTGGGCGGGACGGTGGTGGCCGAGCACTCAGTCCGGCAAGGGCCAGAGACGCTCGGGCGCTCCAACGGCCTGCCCGGCCAGGTCTTCCGGCTCCAGCACCCTCCGGTCCTCGACCGCCGGGACGGTGAGGCCCTGCAAGTGGCCTACGGCAACGTCGTGCAGACATGGCAGGAGGTGGAGGACTTCAGCGCCTCGGGCCCAGACGACCGCCACTACGTGCTGGAGAGCGGCTCGGGGACAGTGCGCTTCGGGCCAAGGGTGCGCTACCCGGACGGCACCTGGCGCCAGCACGGTGCCGTGCCTCCCGCCGGAGCAGAAGTCATGATGCCCTCCTACCGCCAAGGCGGTGGCGCCGAGGGCAACGTCGGTGCCGGCGTCCTGAGCAGCCTGCGCAGCACTGTGGCCTTCGTCGACCGGGTGGCCAACTTGGAGCCAGCGGCCGGCGGGGCGGACGCCGAAGCACTGAGCGAGGCGAAGAAGCGGGGGCCGTTCAGCCTGCGGACCAGCCAACGAGCAGTGACGCCCCACGACTTCGAGCGGCTCGCCCAAGAGGCGTCCGTAGAAGTGGCCCGGGCCCGCTGCCTTGCCCCCGCTGCCCCGGGCGGGCCCGTGCGCCTGCTCGTCGTGCCCAAGGTCCGCCGCCGCCCAGAGGCCCAAACGATAGACGATTTCGCCCTCACCGACGGCCTGGTGTCCCGGTTGTCCCAGTACCTCGAGCCCCGCCGGGTGCTGGGCATGACGGTCGAGATATCCACGCCCTATTACCAAGGGGTCACCGTGGCTGCTCGCCTGCGTGCCCTGCCCACGGCCAGCGACGAGGTCCTGGCCCGCATCCGTTCGGACGCGCTGGAGATCCTCTACGCCTGGGCCAACCCCCTGAGCGGCGGGCCCGACGGCCGAGGCTGGCCCTGGGACACCGACCTCAACGCCGCGCCCGTAGCCGAGCGCCTGAGCCAGGTGGCAGGCGTGGACCGGGTCGACGAGGTCCTCTTGTTCGAGTGCGACCTGCGCACCGGCCGCCGCTACGGCCCGGCCAAGGAGGTGCTCCACCTGGACGAGCGGTCCCTGTTCCTCTCGGCCCCCCAGCCCCTGCCCGTCCTCGGGGAAGAACCTGGCTCCCAACAGCAGGCCTCCCCCAGCCACAGCGTGGTCGTGAGCAAATGAACAGCACCGATGGCCCTGGCCTGCCCCCGGCGGCCGGCCCGTCGCCCAGCCACCCTGGCCCCAGCCAGGTCCTCGACCCTGGCCCAAGCCAGGTGGCAGACGGCGCGCCAGCCCCCCCGGTACTGGCTCCCCTGGGACGGGGGCCAGAGGGCCCCCAGCCCCGCCGAGCGGACTGGCTGGTCGGCCAGCTGCCAGTGGGCATGCTGGACGACGACTTCTTCTACCGGTTTGCTTCGATCTTCCAGGAGGAGGCCTCGACCTTCCTCGACGTGGTCGACAACCTGGCCCACATCATCGACCCCGCGGTGGCCCCCCCGGCCATGGTCCGGTTCCTCGCCGGCTGGCTTGCCCTCCCGCCCCTGCCACCCAGCCTGGACGAGGCCTACCAGCGCCGCTACGTGAAGGAGGCCCGCGGTTGGCGCGCCTGGAGGGGTACCAGGCGGGGCCTTACTGAGCTGCTGCGCTTTTTGACCGGCGGCGAAGTGGAGGTGGCCGACAGCGGCGGCGTCTTCCGCCAGGGCGAGGCTGGCCTGCGCCCAGCTCAGGTCCGCGTGACGGTCGAGGGCACCGGCTGGCTCACCGAGGCCGACTTCATAGAGCTGGTGCGGGACGAAGTGCCGGCCAACGCCACCCTGGAGCTGTTCATAGGCCAGCGCCGGGCCTGGCCAAAAGAAAGCGAGCAACCAAATGCCAATTGACGTGGTCTGCCCGACCTGCAACACCGTCAGCCGCCTGGAAGGGGTCGAGCGCGATGCGTCCAGTTTCTGCCAGACCTGCGACTTCCCCCTGTTTTGGGCCCAGCCCTCCCGCTCCGCCTCGGTGGCAAGCAGGACCGAGGGCTGGGGCCTGCGGCGTCTGCCGGGCACGGAAGGCTGGGCCATCGCCGAGAGGCTGACCTGCCCCGAGTGCAGCGAGCCCAACCTCCAGACCGAGGACTTATGCGTACGCTGTGGCGCCGACCTGCACCCGCGCCCACCAGCGAGGCAGCTGCCTCCCCCGCCCCCGCCGCCGGCCCCTGGACCCGTGGCAGCCCGCCGACGGTGGCGCTGGTGGCCGGTTACGGTGGCTGCGGCGGTCGTCCTAGCGGGCCTGGTGGCCTGGGCACTGGTCCAGTACCTGGCCTGAGCCAAGGGCAGACGTGCTCGGCCGGCCCACAGCCGCCAACCGGTGGCTGGCCAATAGGCTGAGGCGAGTGACGCCCGAGCAACCAGCCTCTGTAGACCTGGCCGCAACCGGCACGCCATCGTCGAGGCCGCTGGCCTCGCCGTCCCCTGCCCCACCCTCGGTGGCCCACCCCGGGCTGGGCCTGGCCGTGGTCATGATCGGGGTCCTCATCACCGCCATCGACACGACGATCGTGGTCTTGGCCCTGCCCGAGATACAACGAGGGCTCCATGTGGCCCTCAGTTCGGTCATCTGGGTCGTGATCGGCTACCTACTGGTGATCACGCTCCTGGCCACCCAAGTCGGCCGCTTGGGGGACATGTTCGGCCGGGTGCGGATGTACGAAGCGGGTTTCCTCGTGTTCATCGCCGGCAGTGCCCTGTGCGCTTCGGCCTGGGACCAAGCCTCCATCGTCGCCTTCCGGGCCCTGCAAGGTGTCGGCGGCGCCCTCATGACCGCCAACAGCGGCGCCATCATCGCCGACCTGTTCCCGCCAGACAAGCGGGGGCGGGCCTATGGCTTCAATGCCGTGGGGTGGAGCGTCGGGGCCGTCCTCGGCATCGTGGTGGGGGGCGTGATCGTGACCTACGCTTCTTGGCGCTGGATCTTCTGGATCAACGTCCCGATCGGGGCCGTGGGCGTCAGCTTGGCCCTGCGGGCGCTGCGGGACAGCAACCGCCGGGCCCGCCACCAGCTGGACCTGGCCGGCATGCTGACCCTGGGGCTCGGCCTCTACGGTGTGCTCTGGGCCATGACCCGCCTGGCCACCTCGCCGTTCGGCACCGCTACAGCGGGGTACCTGCTGGGTGGCCTGGCCTTGGTGGGTGCGTTCGCCTTTATCGAACGAGCCCGGCCCGAACCCATGCTGGACCTCTCCCTGCTGGGGGCGCCGACCGTCGCCCCGACGTTGCTGGCCGCCTTGGCCCAGGGCCTGGCCAACTTCGCCGTGCTTTTCCTGGTGATCATGTACCTCCAAGGGCCACGGGCCATGTCGCCCTTCGACGCCTCATTGCTGCTGGTGCCCGGCTACGTGGTCGGCAGCGCCATCGGCCCCACCGCCGGCCGCCTGGCCGACCGCTTCGGCCCGGTGCTCCCAGCCACCGCCGGGCTGGCCGTACAGGTGGCCGCCCTGTTCGTGTACTCACGCCTGTCGCCGTCGACGGGGCTGTGGGTGGTCGTGGCCGCCAGTGTGCTGAACGGCACCGGTGCCAGCGCGTTCTTCCCGGCCAACTCGGCTGCCCTGATGAGGGCGGTGAAGCCCCAGGTGTTCGGCATAGCCTCGGGGATGCTACGGACCTTCGCCAACATCGGCATGGTGTTCTCCTTTTCCATGGCCATCCTGGTGGCGTCGCGCTCTATATCACGGCACTTGGCTTTTGCCATCTTCGTCGGCACGGCCAGGCTGCGCGGCGAGGTGGCCAGAGCCTTCACTTCGGGGCTGCATTCTGCGTTCTATGCCTCCATGGTGGTGATGGCCCTGGCGGCCGGCTTGTCCGCCACCCGCCAGGCTCGTGGCCGACGCTCCCGCCCCCTTCCCGACCAGGTCCCCGCCATGGCCACCAGCGCCGAGGGCCCCGCTCAGGGCTGAAGGCCACCAGCTGCGTGAGCCCGTTGGCGGGCCCGGCAATGGGCCCCCTCGTTCGAGGGCAGTGAGCTGCCGGCGACGTTGACCGCTTTCACGATGAAGTAGCTAGGTCGTGCCGGTCGTAAGCCCTGTGGCGGTGGCCCTCAGGTCAGCTCGAGGGGCGGCACCAGCTCCTGGGCTGGACGCGGTCGCACCTTGAGCGGCCGGGTGCTGGACGGCTGGGTCACCTTGGGCCCGTAGTGGCTGCTCAGCTTGACCACGGCGAAGACGGCCAAGGCAGCAAAGGCTATGACCGTGGCCACCATCGCCATGGCCTTCACCAGCCAGGACCGGGCCCACGGGGCCTGGACGAAGGTCGCTCCCACAGTGACCGGCACCCCTCGGGCCTTTACCGTTACCGTGAACGGCACCCGCCTGTGCTCGCCCATGAGCGCCCGTTTGTGCTCGACGGCCGCTTCCACCCTGGCACTGGCACCTGGGGCCAGCCTCAGGCCCGTCTGTGAACAGCGCACCTTGGCGCCGGCCGGGCTCGAACCAGCAAGCCGCACGAGCTGGGCCTCCTGGCCCCGGTTGCGCAGCAGCACCTCGAAGCGCCCGTTGAGCGAACCATGGACCTGGTCGGGCATGGACACCTCGACCAGCCCGGTTTCGGCTACACGCAGGACGAAACCGGCCGAGGCGGGCCGGCCGGCCACCACGCCGGTGGCCGGGTCGAGCGGCTGTGCCCGCACGCTGCCGGCCAGCTCACTGGCCGGGTGGCCAGGCGGTACGAGGAGCCTCAGGCTCATGCCGAGGACCTGGCCAGGCACCAGTGGGCCGAGGGGCGCCGGGAGCCCGGCCCATCCGGTGGCGAAGCCGGCCACGTCCAAGCGGGCGGCCAGTGGTACCGAGCCGTCGTTGCGGACAGCTACTCGCAGCTCGACCGGCTCCCCCGGGACGGCCTCCAAGGCTGGCGGGCACCCCACGGCTAGGACCGGCGCGCGCCCGGTGCCCCCGTCGTGAGGGCGCTGGCCGAAGCTGCTGGAGCTGCTGTGCCCGTTGCTCATCTCGCTCCCTTCACTGCGGCGGGATGGTCGTGGTGGTCGTCGTGGGGGCCTGGGTCGTCGCGGGGGCCAACGTGGAGGTGGTCGTTGGCACGGTAGTGGTCGTCGCCGGGGTCGTGGTAGTGGCTGTCGGGGGGGTGGTGGTGGTGACCGGGGTTGTGGTGGTGACCGGGGTTGTGGTGGTGGCCTGGGTGGTGGTGGTTGTTGGTGCGGTAGTGGTGGTGGCCTGGGTGGTGGTGGTTGTTGGTGCGGTAGTGGTGGTGGCCTGGGTGGTCGTGGTGGCCTGGGTGGTCGTGGTGGCCTGGGTGGTGGTCGGTGGTGCGGTAGTGGTCGTGGTGGCCGGGCGGCAGCTGCCGCCGGGGGTGCCGGTGCTCAGCAGCACTGTCCGCAAGTAAGCTGCTTGGCCCGGCTCGACGGTAACGACCTGCGTCTTTTGCCCTGGCGTCCCCCGGGGGTAGGCGAACTGGACCACGTACTGCTGAGGCGCGCCCAGGTTGGCGAAGGTGTAAGAACCACGGGCGTCGGTCGTGGTGCTGGCCAACGGGACCGAGGGGTACTGGGCGGCAACGTACAGGGTCACCGCCGCACCCCGCAGCGGAGCGGACGCGCAGTTGGCCACCTGGTCTACCGAACCGCTGAGCGAAGCCGCTTGAGCCAGCACCGGGTTGTACTCCAGGCGCTCCCCGGCCGACAGCGTGACCACCGCCGACGTCGGGAGCGCCCCCGTACGGGTGAAGCTCACCGTGTAGGTGCCGGGGGCAACCCCGTCCACCTCGTAGGCCCCCCGGGCCGGCACGCTGGCCGAGGTCACCGAGTACGTCGCCGTCCCGGAAGTCAACCTGACCGCCACCTCGCCCAGGCGCTGCCCGGCCCGGTCGGTCACCATGCCATAGATCGCGGCCGTGGCTGTCTGCATGGTCACGTCCAGGGCCTTGGGGTCAGCCACCGCGCCGGGCACGGCCGGCGCGGGCGAGCCTGGCGCCACCAGCACCACCTGGCGAACCTCGGTGAGCAGGTCGGGCCGCGAGAAGCTGACCTCGTACGTCCCCGGTACGGGCAACCCTGAGATCTCGTAAGCTCCGGCGCCCAGCACCGGCCCCTCTGGCGCCCCTCTGGCCGGCCCCCCCGGGCCCCCTACCCGGGCCTGGCCCTGCATGGCCTGGCTCAAGGTGGCGGTGGTGACCGACAGCGCCCCGTCGGTGACCGTCACGCTCACCCCCCCGGCGGGGGCCCCGTCGGCCAGCCTCACTGTCCCAGCTATGGTCCCGCTCCCCTGGGCCAAGCTCACGTCCTCGCCCCTCAGTTGCTGGCCCTGGGCCAACGAGACCGTCAGGGTCTGGCTGCTGTAGCCGGGCGCCGAGACGACAACCGTAAAAGTCCCCGGGGTCGGCAGGTCCCGGAGGACGAAGAAGCCCACCTTGCCCTGGGTCAGCGACACAGTAGACCAGGTGACCTGGTTGGCGGGCTCGCCCCCGGTGGCCGACACCGTCGCCCCGCCAACGGGCCCGCGCGGTGACGAGACCGTGCCCGAGATGCTGCCGTTGCCGGGCTCGAGCAGCACGGTCACCCCCGTGTCGTCCTGCCCGCTGGCCAGGTTTACGGGCTGGGCCACAGTGGAGTAGCCGGGCTTGGACACGACCAGCTCGTAGCTCGCCGGGGAAGCCACGTCCGCCAGCAAGAAGCCTCCCGAGGCGTCCGCGGTGGTGGAGCTCACCACCGCGGAGGTCAAGCCGGGCCTGGAGCCGGCCACCTGGAGGTCCACGGTTGCCCCCCCGGGCGAAGGACCGGTGACGGAACCAGAGATGCTGGCCGGCAACCCCTTCAGGCTGACGTCCACACCGGCCAGGGCTTGGGCCGGGCCCAGCACCAGGGCCTGGGCCGCGCCAGGCGAACCAGCAGAGGGGTACCAGAGGGGGGCAAACCCAGCGCCTTGGAACTGCAGCTTGTACGAACCGGCAGCCAGGCCAGCAAAGGCGTACTTGCCGCTGTGGTTGGTCGCCGTGGACGCCAGCGGCGTCGTGGTGTCGGCCGAGCTGTAGAGGTAGACCGTGACCCCACCGACCCCCTGGGTGGGCATGGACTGCAGGCTCACTACCCCGGCTATGGAACCCGCCCCTGTCCCTCCCCCTGCGGCCGCCTGGCTGTTCAGGCTGGCGTCCAAGGCCTGCATGACGGCGTTGGAGTCATTGGCCGAGGTGGCGTTCAGCTGGGACAGGGTGGCGGTCAGGACGGTGGCGAACACAGTGGCCGCGGCCAGCAGGCCCACCAGGGCCAGTTGCCCCCGCGTGACCCACGGCCTTTGCATGAACGAGCCGAACGCCTGCACAGCCGTGCCACCGCTGACGCTGCCGGCCGCCCCACCGGCCTCCCCGCCCGCGGCTTTCACGGTGAACGGCCGCACCTTGGGGTTGCCGAGCCAGGGCCGCCGAGCCGTGACCGCCACGCTGACCACGCCGCTCTCCCCCGGTGCCAAGTGGGCCACCGGCGGTGAGAACCTGAAGCGTGCTTGGCCCTCGTCGTCCGACCCAACCAGGGCGACGTCCTCTGTCGTGTTGCCGATGTTGGCCACCACGGCGGCAAGCTGGGCGCGCCGGCCGCCGGTAACGCTCACCGGGCCCAGCTTCAACGACAACGCCGGCTGGGCCACCACGTCCAGGTCCAGGTCCAGCACCTCGGTCGAAGCTGGCTCGGTGAGCTCGTTCACCTCGATGCTCACCCGTCTCCTGCCCGCCGGGCACCCCTTGGGCAACGTCAGGGTCACCAGCACCACCCCGGTCGCCCCCGGGAAGAGCGACAGGTGGTCGCGCTCCAGGCTCGCCCACCGGGAGTCTGCACCCAGCACCCTTAGGCGGTGGCCGCTTATGAGCGGCTCGGTGTTGAAGACCCGCACCGTGAAGGTGACGGGCTGGCCGGGGGTGACCGGCGCACGCCGGGGGCTCACTTCTGCCCTCATCGGCCCTGCCTCATGGGCTCGGCTCCAGCGCGATGTCCTGGACGGCTCGCTGGCCTGGCTGCAGGTGCACCAACGCGGTCTCAGCCGCGTACCCGGCGTAAGAGAAGGTCACTGAGTACGTGCCCGCGGGCAGTTGGGTGAGGGCGTAGCCGCCGGCCGGCGACCGCCCCGTGGCCGTCTGTTCGGAGCTGGCCCCATCAGTGGCGGAGACGGTCACGCCAATGAGGGGGGCACCCGTCCGGGCGTCGGTGACCGTGCCGGACAGCTGCCCCAAGGACTTCCCCAGCGTGACGTCGACGCCGGTGGCCAGCCCATTGGGGCCCAGCACCACCCCGACCGTCTTGCTCAGGTAGCCCGCCAGCGTGAAGCTAACGGCGTACGTACCTGGGGTCGGCAGCCCCGAAATGGTGTACGAGCCCACCTTGCCTGCCGTCAGGGTCTGGGTCGTGACCGGCGCCCTCACCCCCCCTACCGTCACCGTCACGCCGCCCAGCGGTGCCCCGTCGGGGCCCCTGACCGTACCCGAGATGGTGCCGCTACCTCCCACCAAGGCTACTTTCAGGTTGTCCACGACCTGCCCTGGGCCCAGGTCCACGGCGACGTCCTGGTCGCCGAAGCCGGCCTTGGAAAAGACCAGCAGGTAAGTGGCCGGTGTGGGCAAGCGGGGGAAGCTGAACCTCCCTGCCGGCCCGGTCGTCGCGCTGGCACTGAGGTAGGTGCTGCCGTTGGCGCTGGCCGTGACGGTGACCCCGCCCAGGGGCCTGGTGCCGTCGGTGACGGTCCCGTTGAGCTGGCCCGGGCCCGCCTGGAGCTGGACCAGGTTGGCAACGACGTGCTGGCCCGGTCCCACGCTCACCCGCTGGTCGGACTGCAGGAACCCGGGGGCCTTGAACCTAAGCGTGTAGCTGGCAGGAGCCGGCAGGTTGGCCAGGTCGTAGCGGCCGGTGGGGCCGGTCTCGGCCGTCACGCCCACCGGGGTACCGTGGGCGAGCACGCTCACCTGCACCGGGGGGGACGGTGCCTCGCCGGTCAGGACCTGGCCTACGATGCTGCCTGGCAGCCCGGTGATGACAGCGTCGATGTTGCTGACCGTGGCCTCGGCGCTGACCTGCACCACCGAAGCTCGGGCAGCCGAGGTCGCCGAGGGGTACCACAGCGTCCGGAACCCAGGGCCAGAGAAGGCGACCTTGTAACTACCGGGGAACAGGCCGGCTATCTGGTAAGTGCCGTCGGACTGGGTGGCCGCCGACACCGGGGGACCGCTCGCCCCCAGGAGGAAGGCCTGCACCGTGACTTGCCCGGCCCCGCCGGGCTCACCCGGGGCCGTGACCGTCCCCGAGATCGTCCCCCCCACACCCAAGGGGGCAAGGTCCTTCGGCTGGGCCTCGGACGGCGCGGCAGTGCTGGAGCCGCCCAGCCGAGCGGGGCGGGAGCGGGCCAGCGGGGCAAAGAACGACAGCGGGGCGGACTTGGTGAGGGGTTGCTGGGCCAGGACCTCTCTCAGCCCGAGGGTGAAAATGGCCGCCCACAGGGCAACGATCCCGGCCAGGGCCAGAGCCGTGACCACTCCCCGAGGTACCCGGGGGCGCTGGACGTAGGTGGCGGTTGCCTCGACCGGCCCGAGGGCCGTACCCGGGGCGGGGCCGGGGCCGTGCACGCGGGCATTGGCCACCACGTTCAGCGGCCGGGCCCGCTCTGAGCCAAAGACGTGGCGCGGCGCCCGCACGCTCAGCACCGACTCGGCCCAGCCGGCACGGCTGACCAACAGGCTCTGGGGAGAGAACCCAAGGCGAAGTGCCCGTTCCGGGTCGCTCGCCGCCAGGGACACCTCGAGGTCGGTGTTGCCCTCGTTGCGGCACACCACGCTGAAGCGGCCCTTGCCATGGCCGCGCTGTACCGACGGTCGCACCGACAGGGCCGCCTTGGGCGCGGCGGCCACCTCCAGGGCCAGGCCCAGCACCACAACGTCTCTGGGGTCGACCGACGAGCGCACCACCACCCGGGCCCGACGGTCGCCAGCGGGGAAGCTCCTGGGCAGCTCGATGCGGACGGTCACGCTGCCGCTGGTCCCGGGGAACAGCGCCAAGGACGCCGGGGTGGGGGCGACCACCGCGCCGGGCAACCCGTTGACCGCCACCGACACCGAGTCGATGACGGCGGAAGTGTTGGCCACTTCGACCCGGGTGACGAACGCCTGCCCGGGCGCTACCGAGGCTCGGTCCGGGACCAGGCTGGCGCGCAACTCCTCTGCTCGCCCCTCGTCAGCTCTCGGCTGAAGCCGGCCCCCGGCCCTGGTGGTCACCGGCCTCCGGGAGCCTCCCCTCCATCGTCAGCACCCCTGAGTTGCGCCTTCGCCGCAACAAAGGAGCCCCGTCTTGGCCTGCCGGCACCTTGGGGCCGGCCGCCCCGGTGGCGCTCAAGCGCTTGGCGCCAACGGCGATGGAGGTGGCCGGTGGCCCGGCCGCCACCCAGTCGAACACGCCGACCGGCAGGGTCACCACCACCTGGAGGCCAGGCTTGAGCCGGCCGTCCAGCGAGGACCAGAACTCGTTGGGCACACGTGCCTCCTCGGCCGCCAAGCCGAGCTTGACGAAGGGCGCGCCCCGCAGGGGCTCAGGCACGACGCGCTCGGGGAACGACGGGTTGGCCAGGACGCAACGCAGCACCGCCCCGAGCAGTTGGTGCTCGTCGCGATGTTCGCTGGCCCACGCGGTGACCAAGTAGCGCAGGTCGACGACCGGGTCGGTCGGGCGCCGCAGGGCATGGTGGTCCTCGGAGAACTGCTGGCCCAGCCCGGTACTGGACAGCAACTGGTTGCGGCGCACGTCCCAGAGGAACACGTTGACCGTAGGCCGGGTCACGCCCGCGCTCCAGGTCCGGTCGGGCGCGGCAAAAGAAACGTCCACCGTCGCCTCAGGCAGGGGCACCTCCCGGCGGAACAGGGCTTCGATCGCCTCGTCGATGAACTGGAGCAAGGTTCGGCCACCCGAAACTCAGAACTTTTGCTGACTTTAGCTCGGGCCTGGCCCCACCTGAGGGCATCTTTCTTGGTTGACTGGGGCACGTGAGCTTCCTCCCTCAGCCCGGCCCTCAGGCGGCCCCCTGGGCCGTGCTGGCCGATGTCCTCCTGCGCCGGGCGGCACTGGTGGCCCGGGTTGCGCTCGACCACCGGCCTGACCCTTTGGCGGGGCTGAAGGTGGACGACGACGACCTGAGCCGGCTGCTGACCGAGCTGCCCGGCTTGGCGGTTGCCGACCGGGAGGTGGTCGACGCCATCCACGCCGAGACGGCGCCGTCAGTCCGAGCGGCGCGAGAGGACTTCCGTTCGCAGCCTCCCGGTACCGACCTGTTCGGCCGGGTTGCCCGCTTTGCCCGCTTGTCGCCGCTCGAGGCAGAGGTCCTGGCCGTCACCTGCGCGGTCGAACTGGACCCCCGCCGCCAGAGGGTTGTCGGGTACCTGAACGACGACGTGGGCCAACGACGCCTGACCCTGTTCACCCTGGCCTTGCTCTTCCCCGAGCACCCACAGGTGGCGCTGGTGGCCGGGCCGGGCGGCGGCCTGCGCCGGGCGGCGTTGCTGGCACCAGTCGAACCTGGCCCCCTGTGCTCGGTGGCCATAACCCCCTCCCCCACCCTTCTGTGGTGGCTGCTGGGGGACCGGGCCCCTGACCCCGAGCTACCGCCAGGCGCGCTGATGACCGCTCCGGAGGCCACCGCCGGTGCCCCAGGAGGTGGCCCAGGAGAGCCTGGCAGCGTCAGGGTCTTCTTGGTGCCCGGGGGGGACCGGGTGAGGCGTAGGCAAGCTGCCCAAGACGTCCTGGGGCCACTGCTCGAAACCCCGCTGCCCGACGGGGCCGCCCAGTGGGACGCCCTGGTGCGCCAGGCGACCTTGGCCGAGCGGGCAGTGATGCTGCAGCTCACCGGCCCCCTGCCCGCCGAGGCCCGGGCCCGCATCGAGCAGGCCGGTCACTTGGCATGGGCGCTGGCCAGCACCGAAGAGCTGCCTTTGGGCTGCCTGCCCCTCCTTGCCTGGCGCGAGCTGCAAGTGGCTCCCGCAGCGGCGTCCGAGCTCGAAGTACAAGAGGCTCTTGGCCAGGCCCAGGCTGGCCCCCTCCTGGCCCGAGGGCTCAGCTTGAACGCCGAGCAGCTCGAGCTGGTGCGGCGGGCGACGCCCGGCCTGGGCGGTGAGCCGTTGGCCGCAGCCCGCCGCCTGGCCGCCGGCCACATCAGCACCCTGGCTCCCCGGACCCGGCCGGCGCGCTCGTGGGGCGACCTGGTGCTGGACGCCGAACGGACCGAGCGGCTGCGCGAGGTGGTGGCCCGCTGCCGCCACCGGCGCACGGTCTTCGGCGCCTGGGGGTACTCGCCCCTGCCCTCCAGCGGCGTGGTGGCGCTGTTCTCGGGCCCGTCGGGAACGGGCAAGACCTTGGCGGCGGAGATCATCGCCGGGGAGCTCGGGCTCGACCTCTACAAGGTGGACCTGGCGGCGCTGGTGTCCAAGTGGGTGGGCGAGACCGAAAAGAACCTCCAGGCCGTGTTCGCCGCGGCAGAAGCGAGCAACGTGGCCTTGTTCTTCGACGAAGCCGACGCCATCTTCGGGAAGCGCTCGGAGGTCTCCGACGCCCAGGACCGCTACGCCAATGTGGAGGTGGCCTACCTCCTCCAACGCCTGGAGCGCTACGAGGGCCTGGTCATTATGGCGACCAACCTGGCCACCAACATAGACCCGGCCTTCTTGCGCCGCATCACCGTCAGCGTCGACTTCCCCATGCCAGAAGAGGCTGAACGCCAGCGCATATGGGGCCAAAGCCTGCCCGACGGCGCCCCTCGCCAGGACCTGGACCTTGGCCTCCTGGCCAAGCTGTTCAAGCTGTCGGGCGGTTCCATCCGCAACGCGGCCCTGACCGCCGGGTTCCTGGCGGCCGACGCCGGCAGCCCTTTGACCATGGAACTGCTCATCGAAGCGGTCCAGCGGGAGATGCGCAAGTTGGGCCGGCTGCTCACCCCGGAGGACTTCGGGCCCTACGCCCGCCTCATCGGCCTGGGCCACCGACGAGAGCCGGGGTGACCGGCCCACCACCGTGGCGCTGGCGGTAAGCCGCCTCGATCTCGGCCAGGCTCCGGCGCAAGTCGCGCCCCTCCACCCACGACTGGCCAGCCTTCTCCAACTTCTCCAGCAGCTCGGGGCGGGTGCGCAGCCGACGGATCTGCTCGACCAGTTGAGGGACGTCGCGCGCCTCCAGGGCCAGGTCGCGGCGCACCATTTCCGCGGTCGAGGCGGTGCCGTGGCCGACCAGGGGCGCGAAGGCGACCACCGGGCGAGGAGTGCGGAGCGCCTCCAGGACGGTCACGCCGGCACCATTGGTGACCACCACATTGGAAGCGGCCATGAGCTCGGCCATGTTGGTCACGTACCCATGGACGCTCAGGCGGCCGGTCCGCTCGAGCGGGCGCAGGTCGGCTAGGAGCCCCGCGTTCTTGCCGCACACGGCGACCACGTGGACCGGCGGCTCCAGGTCCACCAGGCCTTGCACCCCGGCAGCTATGTCCCCCAACCCCCAGGCACCACCGGTCATGAGCACCACGAAGTCGCCTTGGGGCAACCCTAGCGACGCCCGGGCCTCGGCCCGGCTGATGGCCCCGAAGCCCTGCCGGACAGGCGGGGCCCCAAGGCGCATGGTCTGTTCGAACCCCGGCATGCCCGCGTCCTGCGCAGCGGTGTCGTACATGACGAAATGGAGGTCTATGCCCGGGTAGGCCCAAAGCCGGTGGACATGGAACGCGGGTATGTAAGTGACCGCCAGGGTCGACAGGCCCTGGTGCTCCCGGAGCCAGTCGAGGGCGGCGGAGCCGAACGGGTAGGTCGATATGATGAGGTCGGGCTCGATGCCCTCCAGAGCTTTCGCTGAAAGTGCGCGCGCCAGGCGCCGGCCGAAGAAGCGGCCGACGGCCACCCGGGCGGCACCGGCGAAGCGCTCGGAACGCGAAAGCCAGTGGTAGAAGACGTCGTAGGTCCAGGGCAGCACCGAAAGCTGGAAGCTGTACGCCCAGCGGGCCGCCCGGGCAAAACGCCGGCCTCGCAGCTCCATGGTGTCCAGCTGTTCGACGGTGCACCCTGGCCAAGCCTCCTGCATGGCCTCGGTCAGGGCGTTGGCCGCCGCGTTGTGGCCCTCCCCCATCTCGGCCGAGATGATAAGGACGCGTCTCGGCAGGTCCCCGGCCCGCGCCTCGCCCGGGCGCGAGCCATCGTCGAGGACAGTCCCCACCGCCCGGTTACCTCCGCCCCGCCACCCAGGCCCGGTGACGTGCTTGTGCCATTGTCAGAGCCATGCTGTTGCTAGGTAGCCTACTCGCGCTGGCCTCGGGCATCGCCAACGCGGGCGCGGCCGGGCTCGAAAAGCACCAAGGGATGCACCTGGCGAGCCACCACGGGGGCCTGCGCCTGCTAGCCGCGCTGGCGCGCCGTCCTTTGTGGGTGGCGGCGATCGGGCTGTCCGTGGTGGCCTGGGTGGCCGAAGCCGCCTCCTTCGCCCTCGCCCCCGTCCCCGCGGTGGCCACCTTGCGCAATGCCGGCCGCGGCCTGCTCGTGGTCGGTGGCGGGCGCTGGCTGGACGAGCGCTTCAGCCGCCTCGAGGTGGCCGGCGTGGTGCTGGCCAGCCTGGGTGGGGCGCTCACGGCCGTTGCCACCGCCCACGCCCAGGTGCAAAAGCAGCCCCTGGCCAACCTGACCGAAGTGGTGGTCGCCCTCGTTTTCGGGGGTGCTGCCGCCGCCGTCTCCAGCCTCCCCCGCCTGGCACCCAAGTGGCTGCCGAAGACCAGCCAGGCCACCGGCATTGCCTTGGGCGTCTCGGTGGGCCTACTGTTCGCGGGCACCAGCGTGTTCACCAAGGAGGTCGGAGACCGCTTCGCCCTCTACGGTGCCGGAGCGGTCAAGGCGCTGGCGGCCAGCACGGGCATGTGGCTCATGCTGGCCATGGCCGTGTGGTCGCAAAGCTTGCTCCAGCAGGCCTTCCGGCGGGCCAACGCGGCTACCGTCTCGGCCGCCAACACCTCGGTGTCGTCCCTCGGGCTGATCGCCGCCGGCTTCGTCGTCTACAGCGAAACGGCCCCGCCGGGCGCTTGGGCGGTGCTGCTCGCCATAGGCATCGCGGTTTCCGTGGTGGGCACGGTCGCCTTGGTCAACCCCTCGGCGCAGCCGGTGGCGCCCCGGCCGCCGGCAGGCTCGCCTTCAGCTCCGCGATAGCGGCCAAGAGGTCCCCCAGCCCTCCCTGGGTATGCACGTCGAGCAGGTTGATGATCCGCTCGACGTCCTCGAAGGTCTTGGCCGCGCGGGCGTCAGCCGCCTCGTTCTGGAGGTTCTGGCCCACCATGAGGGCCGGCAGCAGCACCAGCTGGATGAAGTTCTGGGAGATCCACGACACGCAGAGGATGAACCCGTTGGCAGTCAGCAGGCCCACCGGGCCGATGATGTGGGCGGCGTACAAGACAGCCAACAGCGACGAGAACGAGATCACGCAGAAGATCCAAAAGCAGGTCATCGTGCCCACGTTCTGGGTTATGGCCAGGGCCAGCTTCTTGTTGAAGCGGGCGTAGGGGGTGCCCGCGGGGTGGTGGTCGATGGTGCGGGCGTGGACCGGGTGGCCGAGGCGGGTCCAGCCGTGGGTAGGAGGGTGGGCGAGGCCAGGCACGGGCTCGCCCGAGGGGACGGTGCCTGCCATCGGAGGCGCTGTCAATGAGGGGCTCACAGTGGACATGGCGTGCATGATCGCGCGTGGTGGCCCCCGGGGCGAGCATCCTCGCCACCCGGTGGGCACCCTCCCCGCGCTTGGGCACCGCCGAGGCCCCGGGGCCGGCTCGGCGTCGCGCCCTTCGAGCCTCGGGGTCACGCCGGGCCCGGCTCGGGCCCTAAGCCCGCTCGACCCCCACGGTGCCCCCCGGCACCGGCCCGAACACCACCTCATCGGCCAGGGTCTCACCCGCGATCATCTCCTGGTGGGCCCGGGCGGCGGCCCGCAGGGCGGGAGACGAGGCGAAATCGACCGTGAGACGGATGTGGTCGGACACGTCCAAGCCGGCCGACTTGCGGGCTTCTTGCACCGCCCGCACCACGTCCCGGGCCAGGCCCTCTCGCTCCAGCTCGGGCGTCACCTCGAGGTCGAGGGTGACCACCATGTCGTTGCCGGGCAGGGCTCGGCTGGCGTCCTTGTCCCTGGGCACCAGCGCCAGGGAGTACTCGTCGTCGGCCAAGGCCCGCCCGGCAACCTCGACCGACCCGTCCCGGGCCCGCCTCCATTGGCCCCGGCGCACGGCTTGGATGACCCGTTGGGTCTCGGCCCCGGCGCGCGGCCCGAGGACCGCCGGCCTCACCTGCAGCACCAGGTCGGCAACCGGCCCCACCTGGTCCGAAAGCTCCACCTGCTTCACGTTGAGCTCGTCTTTGACCAGCTCCAGGTACGGGCCGAGCTCGGCCGCCCGGGGGCCGCTCACCGTGGCCGCCCGCAATGGGAGGCGGGCACGCAGTTGTTGGGCCTTGCGGATGGAGTGGCCGGCCGAGCAAACCTCCCGCACGGTGTCCATGGCGGAGCTCAGCTCCAGGTCCAAGGGCAGTTGGGCGGGGTCGGGCCAGTCGGCCAGGTGCACGCTGCGCTCGCCGGTCAGGCCGCGGTAGATGACCTCGCTCAAGAGGGGCAGGAGGGGTGCCAGGACCAGGCTGAGGGTGTGCAGCACGGTGTAGAGGGTGTCGTAGGCGTCGGCTTTGCTGGCGTCGGAGGCATGGCTGGCCCCTACCGGGCTCCAAAAGCGGTCCCGGCTGCGGCGGATGTACCAGTTGTTCAGCGCGTCCAGGAAGCTGCTCACATGGCCACAGGCGCCGTAGAGGTCATAGCTGTCCATGGCGGCGGTGACGCCTTCGACCAGCACGCGGGTCTTGGAAAGGACGTAGCGGTCCAGTACGTCGGCCCCGTCGGCCCGCCACCTCGCCCGGTGGCCGTCGGCATTGGCGTAGAGGGCAAAGAACTTCCATGCGTTCCACAGGGGCATGAGCACACCCTTCAGGGCCTCAGCCATCGCCTTTTCCTCGACCACGATGTCCCCGCCCCGCATGGCCGGCGACGACAGGAGGGACCAGCGCATGGCGTCCGCCCCGTAACGGCGGAACATCTCGTCGGGGTCCGGGTAGTTGCGCAGCCGCTTGGAAAGCTTCTGCCTGTCGCGCCCGAGCAGCACCCCGTGAGCGATGCAGGTCTTGAACGGCGGGCGGTCGAACAGCGCCGTAGCCAGCACGTGCAAGGTGTAGAACCAGCCCCTGGTCTGGCCCACGTACTCGACGATGAAATCGGCCGGGAAATGCCCCTCGAACCACCCTTGTCCCTCGAAGGGGTAGTGCACCTGGGCAAAGGGCATCGAACCGGACTCGAACCAGCAGTCGAGCACGTCTTCGACCCGCCGCATCATCGACCGGCCGGTCGGGTCGTCGGGGTTGGGGCGCACGAGGCCGTCGATGGCCGGGCGGTGCAGGTCCTCAGGCCGCACACCGAAGTCCGCCTCCAGTTCGGCCAGGCTGCCATAGACGTCCACGCGGGGGTAACGGGGGTCGTCACTTTTCCACACGGGCACGGGCGAGCCCCAAAAGCGGTTACGGGTTATCGACCAGTCCCGCGCCCCTTCGAGCCACTTGCCAAAGGCCCCGTCGCGGACGTGCTCGGGCACCCAACGCACCTGTTGGTTGAGCTCCAGCATGCGCTGCTTCAGCGCCGTCACCTTGACGAACCAGGAGCTGACGGCCCGGTAGATCAATGGGGTGTCTGTCCGCCAGCAGTGCGGGTAGGAGTGCTCGTAGGTCTCGTAGTGGACCAGGGCACCCATTTCCCTGAGGTCGGCCACCACGGAGGGGTTGGCCTCGAAGACCTGCAGGCCCTCGTAGCGAGGGACCTCAGCGGTGAAGCGGCCCTGGGAGCTCACGGGGCAGACCACCGCGATCCCGGCCTCCTCGCAGGCCCGCTGGTCGTCCTCGCCGAAGCCGGGCGCCAGGTGCACGATGCCCGTCCCCTCGTCGGTGGACACGAAGTCGGCGCCCAGTACCTTGAAAGCACCCGGCTGGTCAGCAAAGAAGCCGAACAGCGGCCGGTAGCTCAAGCCGACCAGCTCGCGGCCCGGGAGCACCCGTACCGGCTGGGCACCGGGCAGCAGGTGGGCCAGCGCCGGCCAGCGGGCCTCGGCCAGCAAGTAGCGCACCCCGGCGTGCTCGACCACGACGTAGCTGATGCCCGGGCCGACCGCCAGCGCCAAGTTGGAGGGCAACGTCCACGGGGTGGTCGTCCACACCAGCGCCTTCAACGGCTTGCCCTCGTCCTGGCGGTCGAGCTCGAAGGCGACGGTCACGGCCGGGTCCTGGCGCGGCCGGTAGGCGTCGTCTTGGCGGGTCTCGAAATTGGAAAGGGGGGTCTCGCACTCCCAGCAATAGGGCAGCACCCGGTAGCCTTCGTACAGCAGGCCCCGCTGGTGGAGCTGCTTGAACGCCCACATGACGCTTTCCATGTAGGCCAGGTCCATCGTCTTGTAGCTGTGGGCAAAGTCGACCCAGCGAGCCTGGCGCTCCACGTAGCGCTCCCACTCGTTGGTGTAGCGCATGACCGACGTCCGGCAGTAGTCGTTGAACCTGCCCACGCCGTAGCGTTCCACGTCCACCCGCCCCGGCAGGGACAGCTCCTTCACCGCTTCCATCTCTGCCGGCAGCCCGTGGCAGTCCCAGCCGAAGCGCCGTTCGACCCGCCGGCCCCGCATGGTCTGGTAACGGGGTACCGCGTCTTTCACAAAGCCAGTGAGGAGGTGACCGTAATGAGGTAGCCCGTTGGCAAAAGGAGGGCCATCGTAGAAGACGAACTCGTTACCGTCCCGGGGACGGGACTCAACCGAGGCCTGAAAAGTGCCGTCTTGGGCCCAGTAGCCGAGGACCTCTTGCTCGAGCGCGGGGAAGTCGGGCTTGTCAGGCACCTGGGGGTAGGGGAGCTCCCGGCCCGCGGGCTCGCCGGGCTCAGGCTGGCGCGTGCGATCGGCCTCAGAGGCAGGCATGGCACTCATGCTAAGCGACCCACCCTCCGAGCACGAGCGCCGCTCTCCCCCGGGCCAGCCGGGCCCGAGCGCTCGCCGGGCAGGGCCGGCGGCGGGGGAAGTCAGCCGCTGTAGCTAGGAGCTACGGCTGTCGGTGGAGTCGTACTCGTCCTCCCACTCATCGTCTTCCATGGCCAGGCACCATGAGGCATGGTCCTTGCCAGGCTCAGCACCACACTCCGGGCAAGGCTCCGCCACTGTCTCAAGCGCGCGCTTTAAGTTGCGCGCCTCCTCAAAGCGCCGATGCCGTCCCTTTTTCACGATCACTCCCGAGTCGACACGTGCGAGTACGAACAGCAGTTTACCGCCGTCCGGGGACCACCTTACAGCAACGGCCGCGGCTTACAGCAGCCGCCTACGCCAGCCTCGGCCGCCGTCACGCCCGCCACTGCGGGCGAAGCACGGTCACCGCCTGTAGGGGCATGGGACCGGGGCCATAGCATGGGGCCGATGGCAGCCGAGCTCGACGTTGAGGCCATGCTCAACCGCTTCAGGGAAAGGGCCAAGGCGGTGCGCCAGCGGGCCCTGCCCCCTGTCGAGGGGGCCGAGCGCCAGCGCTTCCTCGACCAAGCCCGCACCGACTACATGGACTACGCGATGATCGGTGACGCCCGCGCCGTGCTCGAAGACGGGGTGCTCACCTTGACCATCGACCTGCGCCCGCCCGGCGCCGGCGGCCGCCCGGCCGGGACGGGCACGGCCAGCCCCGAGCCGGTGGCCGGCTAGCAACCCGTCCCAGCCCGACGGCCCAGCCCGAGGACCAGGTTGGCCCCCTACTGGGCACCGGGGGCCAGCGGCCGGCCTGAGCGCGCCTCCAGCAGGAGCCTCCCCCGGCCATCGAGGGCCAAGGAGGCCTCTCCCCGGGCCAGCCGATCTATGGGCACGCCCACCAGCTCGGCTCTCCACCCTCGGCTGAGGCGGGCACCAGGCGAACCTTGCAGGTACTCGACGATGTCGGCCCGGGTCGCCAACAGCGCGGCGTCCACCCGTTCGTCCCGGGCCAGCTGGGCCACCCAGGCCGCCGCCAAGGCCACCGCCGGCCTCAGCTCCTTGGCCACCTCACCGTCGGGTGGGCACTGCAACAGGCCCGGAGGCAGCGCCCTGCCCCGCTCCACAGCCGACATGATCTCGCGGTCCGCGCCATTGCGCAGGTGCCTGGCGTCGAGCCCCCTGGTCTCGCGCAGGGCGCCCAGGCTGGCGGGGGGGCTGTGGGCGATGGCCAGGAGGGCCAGGTCAGGCAGGACCTGGCGGGGCGGCAAGTCCAAGGACCGAGCTTTGTCTTCGCGCCAGGCGGCCAGCTCCTGCGCCACTCCCCGGGAAGCGCCCCGCAGCCCTCGGCTGTCGCGGATCTTCCACCAGGCTTGGCGCGCCTCGCCTGGGCCCAGGGGCTGGGCCAGGACTGCCGCGCACTCCTCCTCTGCCCAGGTGAGCCGGGCGCGGGCCGACAGCTCGGCGGAGAGGGCGTCGGCCAGAGCCATCAGGTGGGCTACGTCTTCAGCCGCGTAGGACAGCTGGGAGGGGCGCAGGGGCCTCCGGTTCCAGTCGGTGAGCCGGTCGGCTTTGGCCATCCGGTGGCCCAAGAAGCGCTCGACCAAAGAAGCCAGAGAAGCCGGCCCCAACCCGAGGAAGCCAGCCGCCACCTGCGTGTCCAGCAGCCGTCGGGGCCGCTGGCGGCAGTAGCGGTCGAGCACCTCCAGGTCCTGGCGGGCAGCATGGGCCACCATCGTGCCTGGCCCGGCCAGCAGCTCGGCCAGAGGGGCCAAGTCCACTGCCAGAGGGTCCACCAGCGCCACCTGGGCACTGGCGGCCGAAGAGCCGGACGGGCCAGCTTCCTCCCAGGCCAGCTGGACCAGCGCGGCGCGCGGCCAGTACGTCCTTTCTCGGTGGAACTCGGTGTCGAGGGCGTAACGGGGGACGCCGCGCAACCGGGCCAGGAGCTGGCGGAGCTCACCGTCGTCCTCGATCACCAGGGGCTCAGCCGGCATGGTGCCCCCTCAGCCCCCGTAGTTGAGGCGCGTGTCTTCCATCCGCAGCACCGGGGCATCCTCGTCGGGCGCGGCGCAGTCCACCACCTCTCCTATGAACAAGGTGTGGTCCCCCCCGGCCACCCGCTGGCGGACCTCGCACTCGAGCCAGGCGGCGGCCCGGCACAGCAGCGGGGCACCGGTGGTACCGGTCCTCACCTCGGCACCGCCCAGCATCCCCGGGCCGGGCCCTTCCTGGGCCGGCTTGGTGAAGGCCCGGGCCAAGGCCCTGTCCTCCCGGCGCAAGAAGCACAGGCTGAAGGCCCCACCCTCGTCCACCAACGTGTGGGTCAGCGCGTCCCTGCGCACGGCAACTGCCACCAACTTGGGCTGCACCGACACCTGCATGGCCAAGCTGTGGGTCATGAGGTTGCGGCGGCCGCCGCTGGCACTGCCCAGCAGGTAGATGCCGGACGGCATGCGCCACAGCACCCGCCGCCGCAGGCGGTCGTAGCTACCTGGGTCCTGGCCCTTGGGGATGGGCCCTGTGGGTTGGCCGGCCACGGTCTTCGAGCGTAACCTCGTCGTCACGGAGCCGTGCGTGTTCGACCAGGTGGCCACCGGGGCCGTCCAAGCTCACATGGTGCTCGAGGAGGACGCCTTCATCGGCTTCCTCGACCATCGACCGGTGTTCGACGGCCACGTGCTCGTCGTCCCCCGGGCCCACTACCCACGCCTGGCAGACCTCCCTGAGCCCATGCTCGGTGGCCTCCTGGCTGCCGGACGGCGAGTCGCCACCGCCCAGCGAGCCGTGCTCGGAGCCGAAGGCACCTTCTTCGCCCTGAACGAGGTGGTCAGCCAGAGCGTCCCCCACGTGCACCTCCACGTGGTCCCCCGCCGCTTTGGCGACGGCCTGCGGGGCTTCTTGTGGCCGAGGCACCGCTACCCGAGCGAAGAGGCAGCGGCCTCCCTGGCCCACCGCCTGCGGGCCGCTCTCCCGCCGGCAGGTTGCTGAGGGCAGCCCGCCCCGGAGCGGCCGGGCCGCCGCCGGCAGGGGGGTGCCGGCGCTCCGGTCCCGGCCTCGCCAGTAGCCCTAGTCGCCAGCTGCGCGTTGCTCGCTCGTGCTCGCTACTCGCCGGTGCGCGTCGCCATGCGCACCACGTTCACCGCTTGCAAGCCCTTGGCGCTCTCTTGGACCTCGAACTCCACGGGCTCGTTCTCCTCCAAGGTGCGGTAACCCTGCCCTTGGATGGCCTTGTAGTGCACGAAGACGTCTGGGCCTCCCTCTTGCGAGATGAAGCCATAGCCCTTTTCCGGGCTGAACCACTTCACCGTGCCGGTTGCCATACTGCAGCTCCCTCCTTTCTTGGCCAATCACCGGGCCACCTCACTGCTTGCCCGGGGGCCCCGGCCGCAGCCGGGAGGGAACTGCTCGAACTCCGATGCTGCACCCTCGGTGCGCCAAGGTAGCACGGCCGCCCGCTCCCGCCAAGCAGCCACCCCCGCTTGCGAACGGGCCAAGCCAGCCGGGCCCCAGCGGCGCACCGGGGCCTTGCCCCTCCCGGCGCGCCACCTGCCTATGCTGCCTGCATGCACTACCGTCGACTTGGTACATCTGGGCTCCAGGTCAGCTGCCTCGGGTTTGGCTCGTGGGTCACCTTCGGGGAGCAGATCGGGGACAAAGCCGCCACCGACTGCCTTGTTGCTGCCCGGGAAGCAGGGGTCAACTTCTTCGACAACGCCGAGTCCTACGCCGGCGGGGCATCGGAGCGGGTCATGGGCAGGGCCTTCGCCGAGCTCGGGTGGCCGAGGCACAGCTTCGTCGTCTCGACAAAGGTTTTCTGGGGCTTGTACGACGAGGTCAACATGCGCAACACCTTGAACCGCAAGTACCTGCTGCAGGCCATCGACGGTAGCCTCGAGCGCCTGGGCCTGGACTTCGTCGACATCCTGTACTGCCACCGGCCTGACCCGGCCACCCCCATCGAGGAAACAGTGCGGGCGATGAGCGACATCATCGCTTCGGGCAAGGCCCTCTACTGGGGGACCTCGGAGTGGCCGGCAGCTGACATCCGGGCCGCCTGGGAGGTCGCCGAACGCCACCACCTGCGCAAGCCCGTCGTCGAGCAACCGCAGTACAACCTGCTCACCCGGGCGCGGGTGGAACGCGAGTACGAACGTACCTACGAGGACTGTGGCATCGGGCTCACGACCTTCAGCCCACTGGCGGGCGGGTTGCTCAGTGGCAAGTACCTCGACGGCATCCCCGAGGGCAGCCGGGCGGCGCTGCCCAACTACGACTGGCTGAGGACGAACCTGACCGACCCGGCCCGCAACGCAAAGGCACGCCAGCTGAAAGAGGTCGCCGATGAGCTCGGGTGCACCATGGCCCAGTTGGCCATCGCCTGGTGCCTGCACAACCCCCATGTGTCCAGCGTGATAATGGGGGCGTCGAGCGCCGAGCAGCTACGCTCCAACCTCGGCGCCCTCGACGTCCTGCCCTTGCTCACGGGCCAGGTGCTGGAGCGCCTGGACGCCATCAGCCCTCCTTGAGGGCGCCCACCGGGGGCACGCCCGGGCCTGGTGGCACCTGGCCAACCGGCTCACATCCGTCTGGGCGCCTCGATCCCGAGCAGGTCGAGGCCTTTGGCCAGCACACGGCCGCACAGGCCGGACAACGCCAAGCGTGAGGCCCGGGTGGCCTCGTCCGGCGCCCGCAGGACAGGGCAGTGCTCGTAGAAGTCAGTGAAGGCGCTGGCCAAACCGAACAGGTAGCCGCACAACTTGTGCGGGGCGTAAGCGTCCACGGCGGCGGCCACCGCGTCCCCGAAACCCAGCAGCCTCCTGGCCAGCAACCGCTCTTCGGGCTCGGACAGCGGCCCGAAAGCCACCGGTGCACCAGCCATCTCCTGGCCTGCCCTCTGGAAGATGCTGCACACCCGTGCGTGGGCGTACTGTATGTAGGGACCGGTGTTGCCGTCGAAGGCCAGCATCCGTCCCCAGTCAAAGCGGTAGTCGCGGGACCGGTCGGTAGAAAGGTCGGCGTACTTCACTGCACCTATCCCGACCGCTCGGGCTACCTCGCCCAGCTCGTCGGCCCCGAGCCGCTCCTGGCCGGGCGAACGGCCGGCGATGACCGCCGCCGCCCGCTCCACGGCCTCGTCTATGAGGTCGGCCAGCTTTATGGTGCCTCCCTGGCGGGTCTGGAACATCTTGCCGTCCGGCCCCAAGACGTTCCCGAAGCCGACGTGCACCGCCTCGGTGCCCTCCGGCAGCCACCCGGCCATGCGGGCAACGGCAAAGACCATTCCCAGGTGCTGTGCCTGTGGCAAGCCCACCACGTAGACGACCAAGCCGGCACCCAGGCGCTCGACCCGGTCGCGCAGGGCAGCCAGGTCAGTGGCGGCGTAGGTGTACCCGCCGTCCGACTTCTGCACGATGAGGGGGAGGGGTTGGCCGTCCCGCTTGGAGTAACCGGGCGGGAACACGCAACGAGCACCTTCGCTTTCCACCAGTAGCCCCAGAGCCTCCAGGTCCTCCACCACCTTGGGCAACAGGGGCTCGTAGGACGACTCCCCGACCACGTCGTCACGGGTCAGGCAGGTGCCCAGGCGCCGCAGCTCCCGGTCGAAATAGGCCACGCTCTGGTCGACCAGGAGCCTCCACAGCCGCAGCGTCTCGGGGTCCTTGGACTGCAACAGGACGACTCGCGCCCGCGCCCGGTCAGCAAACGCCGGGTCGGAGTCGTAGGCGCTGCGGGCCTGTTGGTAGAACAGCTCCAGGTCACCGACTGCCAGTTCGTGCGCAGCTTTGTCCTCGCCGATGTCGACAAGGTGCTCGATCAGCATCCCGAACGGCGTACCCCAGTCACCGATGTGGTTCTCGCGTACCACTTGGTGGCCCACGAAACCGAGCAGCCGGACCAGGCAGTCGCCTATGATCGTCGAGCGCAGGTGGCCGACGTGCATCTGCTTGGCCGCGTTGGGGCTGGCGTAATCCACCACCACCTTGACCGGGCGCGCCGCCCGTTCGGCGCCCAGCATGTCGTCGGTGGCCATGGCCCCGAGGGCATGGGCCACGAACTGGTCCGAAAGGGTCAGGTTCAAAAACCCAGGCCCGGCCACCTCAACACTGAGGCACACCTGCTCGAGGCCGTCCGCCCAGGCCTGCCTGGCTATTTCCTCCGCCACTTCGCGGGGCGCCCGGTGCAGCGACCGGGCCAGCGCCAGCGCCCCGTCCACCTGGAGGTCAGCCCGCTCCGAAGTCCGCACCCCCGGCGACGCCCCGGGCTGCAGCCGGTCGAACACCGGCACCAACAGCGCGTTGACAATAGCGGTCAAACCAGGCACCTGCTCATCCTATGGCCGGCCTCCGCCTCGCCGACGACCGCCGGTGGGCGACGGCAGCGCCCTTGCCCTTGCGGCCAGCTCCCTTGACGGCGGCCACCGGCCAAGCCTGGCCTATACTCCCGCCATCTTGTCCTACCCAGCAGCCTTGCGCATGAGCCGCGCCAGCGTTGAACGTGGCGGTGCCCCGGTGCTGTGCGACGTCGACTGGGAAGTGCTCCCAGGGCAGCGTTGGGCTGTCCTCGGCCCCAACGGGGCAGGCAAGACCACCTTGTTGCAGTTGGCTTCGGGTTACCTGCACCCGACCCGAGGCTCGGTGGAGGTACTGGGGCAGCTCCTGGGCCGGGCAGACGTCCGCGCCCTGCGCCAGCGCATCGGGGTCGTCTCCGCGGCGGTGGCCCGGATGTTGCTCCCCCGCCTGACGGCCAAGGAGGTCGTAGTCTCCGCTCGTCACGGCGCACTGGAGCCCTGGTGGCACAGCTACACGGAAGCCGACCGGGCCAGGGCGTCCTGCCTCCTCGCTGACGCCGGCTACGAGGACATCCAGGAGCGGCCCTTCGAGGTCCTCTCCGAGGGCGAGCGCCAGCAGGTGCTGCTCGCCCGCACCCTCATGGCCGACCCCGAGCTGCTCTTGTTGGACGAGCCTTGCGCCGGCCTGGACGTACCCGGGCGGGAAAGGCTGCTGGCCCGGCTCACCTCGCTGGCCCAAAGCTCGCCCCACCTGCCCATGGTCATGGTCACCCACCATGTGGAAGAGGTACCGGCCGGCTTCACCCACGTGCTCTTGCTCCGCAGGGGCCGAGTGGTGGAGGCCGGGCCTTTGCCAGTGGCCCTGTCTTCGGCCACCATCAGCAAGTGCTTCGGGCTGCCCCTCGAACTGTCCCGCGCCGGAGAGCGTTGGAGCTGCCAGGCGGCTACCTGGCTAGCGGGGGCTGACTAGTGGGGGGCCGCCACCGGGCCCCGCCGGCCGCGGGCCGCCCCGCGCACCCAGCGCATGTCCCGGTCACTGCGAAGTGGCCGATGTCTGCCTGGAAGCCGTAGTTATCTGCCAGTTGGCGCACCAACGGCTCGAACAGCTCCCTGTCCACCTCCACCACCCGGCCGCAGCGGCGGCAGGCAAGGTGCTGGTGCGAGCGCTGGGCCACCAGGTGCCACTGAGCCGGGCCATGGCCCAGGTGCACGTGGTAGGCCACCCCCAGGTCCTCGAGCCGCTCCAGGGCCCGGTACACCGTGCTCTCGTTCACCTCCGGGTACTGGGAACGCACCACGGCGGCCAGCTCCTCGGCACTTCGGTGGGCCTGCGCCCCAGCCAGGGCGGCGACGATGCAACGCAGTGCCACCGTCGCTCTCCCGCCGGCTTGCCTCACGGCCCGCACGACGCTGTCGACCACGGCCTCGCCCTCAGCCACGGGGGTACCAGCCACCGGGCTTTGTGGCACCGCCCCGCCCGCAGCCATCACCACGCCACGCCTTTACATCTCGGCTTCACTCAGCTCCCCCGAGCCTCCGCCACCGTTTGCCTGCCGAGCCTCCCAAGCAGCACGCTCCCAGCGGTCCTCCACACGGCCCAGGCGCCAGACCGCCAACGCCACCGCCCAGGTGACAGCGAACAGGCCGACGATGAAGAACCCCGCTGTATTGATGTTGAAGCCCGCCATCAGCTGCCAGAACCAGCCCTTCAAGTCGAGCTCCGAAGTGACCAGGCCCAGCACCTCCACGGTGCCGATGAACAGGGCGACGAAAACCGACAGGCCGGTGATCGTTATGTTGTAGTAGACCTTGCGCAACGGACGCGAGAACGCCCACCCGTAAGCGAAGTTCATGAAGCACCCGTCGAGCGTGTCGAACGTGCTCATGCCCGCCGCAAAGAGCAACGGGAGAGAGATGATGGCGTAGAACGGCAGCCCGCTCACCACCGCCGACCCGGCCAGCACCAGCAGGGCCACCTCGGTCGCGGTGTCGAAGCCCAACCCGAACAGCACCCCTATGGGGTAGATCTTCCAAGGCCGGTCGATAGCCCTGGCCAGGGGCCCGAAGAAGCGGTTCATCAGCCCACGCTTGTTGAGCTGGTCCTCGAGCTCGTCGTCGTCGTACAGGCCCCGGCGCATGGCAAAGAACACGCGCAGGATGGACACCAGCACGACAAGGTTCAGGACCGCTATCAGGTAGAGGAAGAACGACGACACCCCGGTCCCGATGATGTTCGTCACCTCGTGGAGCTTCGAGCCGCCGTTCTTTACCTGCTCGTCCAAGGCGCGTATGCCGAAGTTCAGCAGGACGGCAAGGCTGAACACGATCGTCGAGTGCCCCAGCGAGAAGAAGAACCCGATGCTGAGGGGACGCTGCCCGTCTGTCATCAGCTTGCGGGTGGTGTTGTCTATGGCCGAGATGTGGTCGGCGTCGAAGGCATGGCGCATGCCCAGCGTGAGCGCCAAGACGCCCGTCCCCAGCCCGAAGACCTCACCGGAGGCCCGGTAGTGGTGCCCCAAGGCGGCGAAGAGCATGGCGAAACCGGCCCCGTAGAGCCCGAGGACCACGAGCGCCATGGCAGCTACCTTCGCCCACTCGCCCGGCGAAAGGGCTCCTTTCACCCTGGCCAACCAGGACGCGTCCGGCCCCGTCCCAGGGGCTTGGGGGATCGCCATGGGCCCAATATAGCAGCACCAGCTCGCTACTACGACCTGGGTGCAACAAGCGCCTGAGCCCGGGTGCCTACGGCGCCGGGAGCAACGCCTCCAACCGGTCGTTGATGTCGGGCACCGAGTACATGCTGCGCCGCAAGGTCTCGGTCAACCACCTTTCAACCTCGCTCCGGGCCGGCCCCTCCTCGAGGGCACCCCAGAGGTCCAACAGGTGGTCCTGGACGTCAGAGGCCGGCACCGTCACCTTGCCCTCCAGGCCAGCAAGCCACCTCTCGGCCAGCTCCACCGGGCCGGCTGCTCCCCCGCCGGGGCGCTCGCCCCGGGCCACGCTGGCTGGCTGGCCTCCCACCGGCACCTGGGGGGCGGCGCCATCCTGACCTGTCTGCTCGGCGCCCTGGCCATCGCCCTGCAGCCGAGCACGTCCTCCACCGTCGGCCTTGGTCATGGCCACGATCCTACCCTCCCGTCCCCCTACCGAAGGCGCCGTCCGTTGGCGTCCAACCACTCTCAGTGCCCAAGAGTGCACCCAGTGGCCGGCAACCGCTCCCGGTACGCATAAAACACCTGGTCAGGCGCACCGAAAAAGCCCTTGCCAATATCTTGTCCCGTCGCGGCTGGCTGGCCAAGGCCCTATGACCGCAGAGCGCGCCTCGCAAGTGCATTTACCTCAGGTACGCATGCCGGCATTTGCCCAAAATCGCAGGTCAGAATGCAATAATACACGGCTGCTTGACTTCCCTGCCCAACGAGCCTATTATGGTCCGCAAAGGGCGTGCGTAGGTTACGCCTGTGCTTGCTGCCGAGAGGGGCAGTGGGTAGGTCGGCGCTGAAGTTCCCTTGAGCCTTCGCGTCCTTGTGGGTGCCTCTTGCCGAGGGTGCCGGCCCCTTTTGCCTCGTCGCAGCCTTGGTCGTACTGGCTCGTACCAGTGCGCGTAAGGAGACGTTGTTTTGACAGCACGCGAAAAGTACGCGCGCCAGCAACGCCTGACCGCTGGCCGTAGGCAGGCTGCTCCGGCGCACCGGCCTCCGGTCGCTCGCCTGGCACTGCTGGCTTTCCCGTTCTCGGTGCTCAGTTTGGCAGGAGCCCCCAGCGTCCAGGCCATGCCGGTACCCCTCGGCATGCCCAAGCCACCAGTTGGGCGTGGCCTGCGGTTGCCCGCGCCCACGAGCCCTTCCCACCAGCTGTCCCGAAGGCACCGCCTGGCCTTCGCGCAACGAACGGTGCGCCTGCTGGGCCCCGGGGCAGTGGGCAGCTTTGGCGACGCGCCCCGTCCCTGTGCCCTTGGCTACCGCCGGGCCGGCATCGTGAGCACAGATTTCAGCTCGAACGGCTCCGGTTACTGGGCAGCGAGCAGCACCGGTGGCGTTTACACCTGTGGCAATGCCCACTTCTGGGGCTCGATGGGCACTATACGCCACCAGGCGGTCATAAAAGCAATAGCTGCCCTGCCCGACGGCCGTGGTTACTGGCTCGCAGCCAATAATGGCAGCATTTACTCGTTCGGCAACGCCAAGTTCTACGGGCGGCCCTCGCCCTCCCAGCTCGATGGGGCCGTCGTGGGCCTAGCCGCCTCTCCCACGGGCCGCGGCTACTGGGTGGCAACTTCCCAAGGCGGCGTCTTTTCCTTTGGGGACGCCAAGTTCCATGGCTCCTTGGGGGCCTCGCACCTGGGTGCCCCAGTGGTGGGCATCGCAGCCACGCCCAATGGCCGTGGCTACTGGCTGGCGACTGCGGACGGGCGTGTATTTTGCTTCGGTTCTGCCCGCCCGCACGGCAGCCTGCACGGAGCCTACCGCGTGAGCGCGATCGCGGCGGACGCCGATGGTGGTGGCTACTGGCTGCTCTCGCCCAATGGCACCGTCCACGCCTTCGGCTCGGCCCACCTGTTCGGGCAAGTTGCAACGGGGTTGCAGGTGCAGGCCAGCGCTCTGGCCCCCACCCCCGACAGCCGAGGTTACGTGATCGCCACCCGCCCGCCAACCCCCCAGCCACCCCCCACCGCGCCCCAACCGGGGCGGTTCCTCGGGGTCTTCACGGTCACCTGCTACGACCTCACCGGGGTGACAGCCAGCGGCTCGTTGGCCGGCCCACAAGGAGTGGCAGTGGACCCTCGGGTCATACCGCTGGGGGCCCACATCTATATCGACGGCCTGGGGGTGCGCGTGGCCGACGACACCGGGGGGGCCATTATCGGCAACCGCCTGGACATCTGGGAGCCGACCTGGTACCAGTGCGCCAACTGGGGGGTAGAAGACCGGGCCGTCTACGCCTTGCCCTAGCCCGGGCCAACGAGCCCGGGCCAACGAGCCCGGGCCAACGAGCCCAGGTTGGCAAGCCCAGGTTGGCAAGCCCAGGTTGGCAAGCCCAGGTTGGCAAGCCCAGGTTGGCAAGCCCAGGTTGGTAAGGTCGTCCCGGATGCCCCCCGCCGAACTGTACGACGCGCTGGTCCTGGTGTCCTTCGGTGGCCCCGAGCGCACCGAGGAGGTGATGCCTTTCTTGCGCCGGGTGGCCGCGGGGCGCGCCGTACCCGACCGGCGCCTGGCCGAAGTAGCCGAGCACTACTACGCCGCGGGCGGGAGGAGCCCGATCAACGACCAATGCCGGGCCCTGCTGCAGGCTCTGCGGGCCGAACTGGCCGGGACAGGCCTTGAGATCTACTGGGGCAACCGCAACTGGCACCCCTTCCTAGCCGACACCGTGGCCCAGATGCGCGACGACGGCGTACGCCGGGCGGCAGCGTTCGTGACCTCGGCCTACGGCGGCTACAGCAGCTGCCGCCAGTACCTGGAGGACATTGCCCGGGCACGGGCAGCAGCCGGGCCCCGTGCCCCGGTGATCGACAAGCTCCGGCTCTACTACAACCACCCAGGCTGGGTGGGGCCCTGGGCAACCAGCCTCCGGCGCGCCCTCCAGGACGCCGCCCCCGCCGGCCCCGAGCAGGCCGAGGTGCTCTTCTCTGCCCATAGTGTGCCCCTGGCCATGCCCGGCGCCGACCTCTACCGTGCCCAGGTGCTCGAGTCGGCACGCCTCGTGGCCGAGCGCTGTGGGTTGCGCCCCGGCCAGTGGCGCGTCACCTGGCAGAGCCGCTCAGGGGGGCCCGGCACCCCCTGGCTGGGGCCGGACGTGGCCGCTACGGTCAGGCAGTCCCAAGCCAGCACCGTGGTTGTCGTACCCATCGGGTTTGTCTCCGACCACATGGAGGTGGTGCACGACCTCGACGTCGAAGTGGCAGCCGCGGCAACGCAACGAGGCGCCCGCTATGTACGAGCGGCCACCGTCAGCACCGACCCCGGGTTCGTCTCCATGGTGCGCGACCTGCTCCTGGAGCGCCAGCGCGCCTCGGCGCCCCGCCTCTGGCTGGGCCCGCTCGGGCCCTGGCCGCTGGACTGCCCGACCGGCCACTGCACGCCCCCGGCCGGCCCCGGCCAAGCGGCCTGAGCCGGCCAAGCCCAGGCTTTCAGCTCTAGCCCGCCTGCTCGAGGCGCTCCGCCAGGGCCGCCAGCTGGCCAGCCAACTGCTGGGGGAGGCGGTCGCCGAAACGGCGGTAATGCTCCTGCATCGAGCTGACTTCCTGGCGCCATTCCGCCACGTCCACCCGCAGCAGCTCCTCCATGTCCTCATCAGGCAGCTCAAGCCCGTCCGTCGGGATAGCACCCGGGCTGGGGGCCCAGCCGATGGGCGTGCGCACGGCACCACCAACGCGCTCGCCGGCCTCGCCCGTGCGACCGCCGCAACGAGCGAACACCCAGGCAATGACCCGGATGTTCTCACCGAAGCCGGGCCACAAATAGCGCCCTCCCGCCCCTTTGCGGAACCAGTTGACCAGGAACACCTTCGGCAAATTGGGCCGCTCTGCCCTAGCGGGCAGGGAGAGCCAGTGGGCCCAATAGTCGGCCATGTTGTAACCGCAGAACGGCAGCATGGCAAAGGGGTCGCGCCTCAGCACGCCGACGTCCCCGGCCGCGGCAGCCGTCGTCTCGGAGGCGAGCGACGAACCCAGGTAAACGCCGTGCTCCCAGTCGAACGCCTCGTGGACGAGAGGCACGGTCGTGCTGCGGCGGCCCCCGAACAGGATGGCCGAAATGGGCACACCCTCGGGCGACAACCATTCCGGGGCCATCGAAGGGCATTGGGCGGCGGCCACGGTGAAGCGGGCGTTGGGGTGAGCCGCCGGCCCCGGCCGCCCCGGCCACCAGTCCTCACCCTTCCAGTCGATGAGGTGCTCAGGGGGTGTGCTGGTCAAGCCCTCCCACCACACGTCACCGTCGTCAGTCAAGGCTGTGTTGGTGAATATCGTCCCATGCCTCACGGTGGCGAGGGCGTTGGGGTTGGTCAGCTGGCTGGTGCCAGGGGCGACCCCGAAGAAGCCGGCTTCCGGGTTCAGCGCGTACAGCCGGCCGTCCGGGCCCAGCCTCATCCAACATATGTCGTCACCTATTGTCTCGGCTTTCCAACCAGCAAGGGTGGGCACGAGCATGGCCAAGTTGGTCTTGCCGCAGGCAGAAGGGAAAGCCCCGGCCATGTACTGCACGTCGCCGGCCGGGGAAGTCACTTTCACAACCGTCATGTGCTCTGCCAACCACCCTTCGTCGCGCCCGATGACTGACGCGACCCGCAAGGCGAGGCACTTTTTGCCCAACAAGGCGTTCCCCCCGTAACCCGAGCCGTACGACCAGATCTCGCGGCTTTCGGGGAAATGGGCCACATAGACGTTGCCGGGGTTGCACGGCCAAGGCACGTCGGCCGCCCCCTCGGGCAATGGTGCCCCCACCGAGTGCAGGCAGCGCACGAAGTCCCCGTCCGTGCCCATTGCCGCCAGGGGGGCCTTGCCCATCCTCGTCATGATGGCCATGTTCACCACGACGTAGGGGGAATCGGTGAGCTCCACCCCCCAGGTCTCCAGGGGAGAACCAGCCGGGGCCATGGCGAACGGCACCACGTACATCGTCCTCCCCCTCATGCTGCCGGCGAACAGCCTGACCAGGCGCTCTCGCATCTCAGCAGGCGCCAGCCAGTTGTTGGTGGGCCCGGCGTCGGCCTCCTCCTCGCAGCAGATGAACGTCCGGCCTTCCAGGCGGGCCACGTCCCTGGGGTCAGAACGAGCCAGGAAGCTCCCGGGCCGCCGGTCGGCCGACAAGGCGGTGAACGTCCCGCGGTCGACCAGCTCCTGGCACAGCCGGGCCTGTTCGGCCTCGCTGCCGTCGCACCAGTGCACTCGGTCGGGCTGAGCCAAGCGGGCTACTTCCTCTACCCAGTGGAGGAGCGCCTTGTGCTCGGTAGGTGGCATCTGGTCATCCTCTCCCGCCCCCTGCGGGGCGCCTGTCACCCGGTGTGCCGCCAGCTTTGCATCGCTGACAAGGGTGGTACGAGTTTAGGCGCCGGGTACGCAGCCTTCAGAGAGCCGGCCGGCATTTGGTAAGATACCCCCAGGCTGGCCCATTGGGGGCCTCAGGGCTGGACAGCCCCGGCCTGGTATGCCTGTAAGCGCTCCTGACTGGGACGCGCACTGCCGCGCACGGAGGTCATGGTGTCACGAGCAACGTCCCCTGCTGGGCCCTCACCCACCGAGGGCCGCCAAGAAGTGGGCTACAAGGTGGCGGACATTGGCCTGGCCGACTTCGGGCGCCGGGAGATCGACCTGGCCGAGGTCGAGATGCCCGGGCTCATGTCGCTGCGCCAGGAGTACCGGGACCAGAGGCCCCTCGAGGGCGCCCGGGTCACGGGGTCGCTGCACATGACCGTGCAGACCGCGGTCCTGATCGAGACCCTTGTGGAGCTCGGGGCCCAAGTGCGCTGGGCATCGTGCAACGTCTTTTCCACCCAGGACCACGCGGCAGCCGCTGTCGCCTCCCGGGGCGTCCCGGTGTTCGCCTGGAAGGGCGAGACGCTGGAGGAGTACTGGTGGTGCACAGAACAGGCCCTCAGGTGGCCCGACGGCCAAGGCCCGAACATGATCGTCGATGACGGGGGCGACGCCACGCTGCTCGTCCACCTGGGGGTACAGGCCGAACGGGAAGGAGCGGTGCCCGACCTCGGCCCCGATGACAGCGAGGAGCATGGCATAATCGCGGCCACCCTGCAGAAGGCACTGCGCTCCAACCCGGGCATGTGGACGGCAATGGCCAAGGGCATACGGGGCGTCAGTGAGGAGACCACGACCGGCGTGAACCGCCTGCGCCAGCGGGCCGCAGCCGGCACTTTGCTCTTCCCGGCCATGAACGTCAACGACTCGGTCACCAAGAGCAAGTTCGACAACCTCTACGGCGTGCGCCATTCGCTCATAGACGGCATCTTCCGGGCCACAGACGTGATGGTGGCAGGCAAGGTGGCGGTGGTGTGCGGCTACGGCGACGTAGGCAAGGGCTGCGCCCAGTCGCTGCGAGGCCAAGGGGCTCGCGTGGTCGTCACCGAGGTGGACCCCATCTGTGCCCTGCAGGCAGCCATGGAGGGCTACCAGGTGGCCACGTTGGAAGACGTCGTGGGGTCAGCCGATATCTTCGTCACCGCCACGGGCAACCGCGACGTGGTCCTGGCCGAGCACCTCGCGCAAATGAAGCACAACGCCATCGTGTGCAACATCGGCCATTTCAACAACGAGATCGACATGGCCGGCCTGGCGCGCTACCCGGGCATCAGCCGCCACCCCATCAAGCCCCAGGTGGACGCTTGGGAGTTCCCCGACGGCCACTCGGTCATAGTCCTGGCCGAGGGCCGCCTGGTGAACCTCGGGTGTGCCACCGGGCACCCCAGCTTCGTGATGTCCACCAGCTTCACCAACCAGGTCCTGGCCCAGATCGAGCTGTTCCAGAACCACGACCGCTACCCCATTGGCGTGCACGTGCTGCCTCGCCACCTGGACGAAAAGGTCGCCCGTCTCCACCTGGGCAAGCTCGGGGCCAAGCTGAGCACGCTGACCGAGCGCCAGGCGGCGTACTTGGGCGTGCCTGTCGAAGGCCCCTACAAGCCCGAGACCTACCGGTACTAGGACCAGCCGGTTGGGCCACCCCACCAGGGCGGCTCGGGCGGGGCCCGGGGCCGGGGGCAAGCCGGGCGGCCAGGTGGGCCCCGCTCACCACTTGCCCCGGTGCACCACCTCTGCGAAGGGCCGGCGGTCCACCTTCTTGAGCGGGGCCAGAGGCTGGCCGGCAGGGTACCCGAGGGCGACCATGCACACCCCTTGGTGGCTCTCGGGCACCCCCAGGAGCCGTCTCAGCTGGGCCTGGTCGCCCACCGAGGCATGGCCGCTGCCAATGCCGAGGTCGGCGGCAGCAAGCATCATGGCCATGACCGCTTGACCTGCGTCGAACATGTCCAGTTCAGCATCCCTGCTGGTGGCGGGGACAGGCACCACGACCACAACAGTCGCGGCGGAACCGGCCACGTGCCGGCCCCACTGCCAGTTCTGGGCCAGGGCTTGGAGCTGGTCGCGCTCGGTGCACAGCACGAAGTCGCGGTGCTGGCGGTTGTTGGCCGACGGCGCCCTGCGCCCAGCTTCGAGGATGCGGTCCAGCTCAGCCGGCAGGACCGGGCGGGCCGAGAACTCCCTTACGTTGCGGCGAGCGGCAATGGCCTCCCAGGTTTGCATGGCCACAGGTTACGCCGGCCTCGGCCGTTGCCTCCCTCAACCCGCCGTCTTGGCCTCAACCCGCCGTCTTGGCCACGACGCCAGACGACTCGACCCGGTTGCGGCCCCGGCGCTTGGCCACGTAGAGCGCCTCGTCTGCCGCAGCCAGGACCGACCGCCAGTCACGGGCCAGGCCAGACCCTACCCCCAAGCTGATAGTGACGGCCAGCCGCCCGTCTAGCTGGCCCCAGGGGTAGGACTCCGCCCGCAGGCGTGCCCGTTCGGCAAAGCTCGTCGCCGCCTCCAGTTCCACACCCGGCATCACGAAGACGAACTCGTCCCCTCCATAGCGCCCGACCACCTGGCCTGCGCGCACCTCGGCGCCCAGCAGCGCCCCCATCGAACGCATGACGAGGTCACCGAGCTCGTGGCCGAAGCTGTCATTGACCTCTTTGAAGTGGTCGATGTCAACCACAACCAGCGAGAGGCCCACGGGGGGCTCAGCGGAAGCCACGGCCGTCAAGAAGCGCTCGAGCCGCCGCCGGTTGCCGATACCCGTGAGGGCATCTTCCTCGGCCGAGCGCACCGCGTCGGCCACGGTCGCTTCCAGCTGGCGCCTTTGTTGCTCGAGCGCCGCTCGTTCCCAGGCCTGCTCGACGAGCTGGGCGGTCTGGCGCTGGTGTATGGCCCACAGCCGCCACTTGACGTCCAAGGCGTCGGCCACCGCTCCCTCCAGGTACCCCACTGCCTGCTTGGCGGCCAGTCGCTCCTCCAAAGCGAGCATGAGCTCATGGTCGTCATTGCTGGTGGCTGCCAGGCGCACCGCTTGCTCGGCGGCGGCAACGGCGTCCCGGTACCGGCCATTTGCCCGCAGGCACCGGGACTCCACCAAGGCCAGGGCAGCCCTTTGGGCATCGGCCACCGCCGCCGTGCGCGCCTTGGCGTCCTTTACCGCCTCCAAGGCCTCTTCGGGGTGCCCGCTCTCCAGTAGCAGCTCGGCCTGCAGGCGGCGGCTGCCGAAGCGGGCCAGCACCTCTTCGGGCGCTTCCTCCAGCAGGCGGGCCACCGCCTGCCCGGCGCGTCCCAGGCGCTGGCGGTCCGCCGCGCTCAGGTCTTCTGAGGGCGCAAGCGAGAACCTACGGTTGACCCGCACCGAGAGGAGGAGCGCATCAGCGATGTTGTGCAGCTGGCGGTACACCACGTAAGAGTCACCACAACGCTCGGCCGCGGCCAGGGACACCTCCATCTGTTCGGCAGCGCGCTCGTAGTCCAAGAACGAGTAACAGAAAATCCCCAGCCGGTTCGCGACCTCGGCCACCAAGCGGTCATCGTCCAGCGAGCCCAGGCCCAAGATGGCCTTGGTCGCCAGCTCGGTCGCCAGCGAAAGGCGGCCCAGGCGGGAAGCGAAGGCGGCTCCCAGGCTGGCCGCATTGAGGACCCCGCCAAGCTCGCCGGCCTCTTCGAAAAGGGCCATGGCGGCCAGGGCGTCGTCGAGCACCCCAGCCGTCTGCCACTGGTTGGAGCGCACCCGGGCCCGGCACAGGTACAGCTCGGCCCGCTCCAGGGGGCCGAAGGCCCGCTCCATCGCCTGTTCTATTTCCCTCAAGCAGCTCGCCCGCTCGGAGGACGACCTGGCTGCCTCGGCCCGCTGCATCAGGGCGGCCGCGGCTTGGGTCTTGAGGCCGCGGCTAGGCACAGCTCACCGGCGCTGACGGTGCTCGCCCGCCCAGCCGGCAGCCATGCCGGGTGGGCGACTTGCCGCTCGGGCACACCGGGCGCCGGCCGGCACGCACCCCCCGGCCAAGCTGGCGGTGGCCCTGAGCTGCCCGCACGTGCGAGGTCGGTACCGTGGCCACCGCTCCCGCGCCGGGCAGCGAAATGTCCATGTCCCGCAAGCAGGCGTCACGCTCCTCTGATGAGGCCAGGCCCCGAGCACGGGCAGCTAGCTCCCTGGCCTCACTTCTGCAGGCACCAGCGCCAGTTCGCGGCTCACGAGGCAGCGTTGGTCGCGTGGCTTGTATCATATGCCACCCTGGGGATCGACGCCGGGGCTTTGCCGCCTTAGCCCATTTCGCCATTTGTGCGCATTTGCGCCAAGGCGCGAGGTGCCAGGCCCCGGGAAGCGGCTACGGCACCACCAACACCGGCCAGCGGCCCGAGCCCAGCAGCCGGCGCGGGACCCCACCCAGGTGCAATGCCGGGTGACGGGAGCGGCCCACGACGACCAGGTCGGCGTGGTAGGCGTCGGCCAGCGCCTCGATCTCCCGCCCGACGTCCCCGCTGCAGAGGGTGAAGTCCCCCGCCACGCCGGCTCGGTCGAGCTCCTCGCGCACCAGCTGGCCCACCTCGCTGCCCCCCTCCTCCTCGTCGCCGGGCACCACGGGGACGACACCCACGGCCAAGCCGACCGCTGGCACGGTGGTGCGGCTCACGAAACAGGCATGGACGCTGCCCCGCTCACGGCTGGCCACCCCTACCGCCATGGCCAACGCCCTCAGGCTCGGGGGGGTCCCGTCGACGCCCACGACAATGCAGCTCACGCCCAACCTGGCGAGCCTCCAGCCCTGCTCAAGCCCAACCTGGCCAGCCTCCTACCCGACTCGCTCCACCCTAGCGAGCCCCCGACCCCACGGGGGGAGGCCGGCGGTGCAGCCGCTTGGCCCCGGGGGCCGGGACCGCGCCCTGGCTGTGGCCGCCCGAGGGCACCCCCTCGGCCCAGGCCGGGGCACCCTGGGCCAACGGCTGGGCCGGCGGAGCTGAGGGCTGGGCGCCGAGCGCCCCGGCCCCCGGGGCCACTGGCACCACCGCCCGGGGGTGGCCCCAGTGGTGCAAACGTGCCTTTTGGGCACGGGACTCCTCGTCTTCGTGTATGTACTTGGCCCCCCGCAGGGCCGAGGCCAGGGCAGCCACCAAGCTCATGGCGATGGCAAATACCAGCACGTACAAAAGAGCATGCTTGAAGGCGGGGCCGACCAGCTGAGGGAAGAAACTGTGGCCGGTCAGCACGCCCCACTGGGAGGCGCTCAGGTGCGAGCGGACGCCCTTCAGGAGGCTGCCCAAGGGGTTGAGGCCCAAGAAGGCGGCGAACAGGTAGCCCAGGGGCGGCAGGTGCCCCAAGGCAGCCGCCTGGTGAGCGGGCACCCCGTGGGCCACGAGCCCGCTGTACATGGTGCTCGGGACCCGGGCGTTCAGCCCCAGCACGAGGAGCGTGAAGAACAGCCCCATGGACAGGGGCAGCCCGACGTTGACGAAGGTGACCCGCATCCCTGAGGCTGCCCCCCGGTGGCGGGCAGGGACCGAGTTCATGATGGAGGAGGTATTGGGCGAGGCGAACAGCCCCCCGGCTACCCCCATAGCGAACATGACCACGGCAAAAGGCGCGTAGGAGAAGTTGGCGGGGAAGGCCGCCACCAGGGCGAACAGGACGGCGTTGAGCAACATGCCCGCAGTGGCGAACGGCCGCGCCCCGTAGCGGTCGGACAGCTTGCCCGACACCGGGCCAGCCACGACGAAGCCCACGGAGAAGGGGATCATGTATATGCCGGCCCACAGCGGCGTGTCCACGTAGTTGTAACCGTGCTGGGGCAGCCATATCCCCTGCAGCCAGATCATGAGCATGAACTGGAAGCCCCCCCGGCCCACTGACCCGAGGAACCCGGCCAGGTTGCCGGCGGTGAAGGCCTTGATGCGGAACAGCGACATCCGGAACATCGGCTCTTTCACCTTCATCTCCACCCAGACGAAGGCCACCAGCAGGGCAAGGCCGCCGAAGATCATCTCCAGCACGAAGGGGTCAGCCCAACCCGTGAGCGAGTGGCCGTAGGGCTTGATGCCGTAGGTGAAGCCGGTGAGCAACATCGCCAGCCCGGCGGCAAAGGCGACGTTGCCGGCCCAGTCGATGCGGGCCTTGGTGCGGATGCCGATCTCCCTCAGCTGCAGGTAGGCCCACACGGTGCCGAACACCCCGATAGGCACGTTGGCCAGGAACACCCACCGCCAACCGGCCTGGGACAGCAGCCCGCCGACCAGGATCCCCAAAAAAGACCCGACTATCGAGGCCATCATGTTGGTGCCCAAGGCAAAGCCCAGCTGCTCGGCCGGGAAGGCGTCAGTGATGATGGCGGCCGAGTTGGCGAACAGCAGGGCACCGCCCACGCCCTGGACCATGCGGAAGATGACGAGCTCGAGGGCCCCGGTCGAGCCCTTGCTCCAGACCACCGACAGCAAGACCGACGCCACCGTGAACCAGGCAAAGCCGAGGTTGTACACCCGGACCCGGCCGAAGATGTCCCCTATGCGGCCCACGGTTACTACCAAGGCGGCCGTCACCAGCATGTACCCCATCATCATCCACAGCAGGTAGGGGAAGTTCGAAGGCGCCAGCGGGTCGAGGTGGATGCCGCGGAATATGACCGGCAGGGCGATCATGAGGCTGCTGGCATTGAGCGACGACAGCAGCACCCCGATCGTCGTGTTGGACAGGACCACCCACTTGTAACGGGGGCCGACCCGGACCGGGCCTGGGCCCCCACCACTGGGGACCGTGCCGGGCCCGGCACCGGGGCCGTCGACGCCCCGCTCCCCTGGTGCCTGGCCGCTCGCCCCGCTTTCGCCCATCGCGTCCCAGCTCATCCAGGCAACTCCTTTCCTGCGTGCCCTGCGTGCTCTGCATTGTCTGCGTGGTCCGCCACCAGGGCCTCCAAGAGGCTGACGGCCCGCTCGACGGCCGCCCGGTCTGGTGCCGACAGCGACTCCAGCCGGCCGGCCAACCAGGCGTTGCCGGCTCGGTTGCGCCGGGCCACCAGTTCGGCCCCGGCGGCAGTTGCGACCAGGAGCACCCCGCGCCGGTCGGAGGGGTTGACCCGCCGCTCGATGAGGCCGGCCTCTTCGAGCTTGTCGGCCAGGCGGGTGGCGGCGGGCGACGGCAGCAGCTCCGCCTCAGCCAGTTGGCCCACCCCAAGCGGCCCGCAGCGCACGACGGTGGCCAGGGCCGACAATTGCGCGATGCTCAGCGGGGTGGGGTCCTGGCGCCGTAGCTGGCGAGCCAGGCGGGCCAAGACCAGCCGGAGCCGGCCGGCCAGCTGGTGCGTGCCCGAGCCAGCCGGGGCCAGGCCGCTGCCGGCAACCGTGCTCCCGTCGGTGCCCATGGCAGAAAGTATACCATAGGCACTAGTTGCTAGTGGTACCTAAAATACCCATGGTGGTGTACCTTCAGCCCGGGTACTATCCCCCCTGGAGCTCCTCACCATCCGAAGGCCCATCATCCAAAGGCCTCACCATCCAAAGGGAGGTGGTCCATGGCAATCTACGAGGAGGCCGGGGCCTCGGTCACCGAGGCCCAGATAGCGGTCCACTGGCGGGAGGAGGATTACCTCTACCCCTCGCCACGGTTCATCGGCCAGGCCAACGCCCCCGACCCCGCAGTCCGGGAACGCTTCAGCGAAGAGCACTTCCCTGAGTGCTTCCGCGAGTACGCCGACCTGCTCGATTGGGACACCTACTGGCACACCACGCTTGACACCTCGAACCCGCCGTTTTGGGACTGGTTCGTGGGCGGCCGGCTCAACGCCTGCTACAACTGCGTGGACCGCCACCTGGCCACCCGGGCCAACCAGGCCGCGTTCATCTGGGTGCCGGAGCCGGAGGCCGACCCGGCCCAGAGCATCACCTACCGGGAGCTGTACCGCCGGGTGAACGAGCTGGCCGCCTTGCTCCGGGACTTCGCCGGCGTCCAGGCCGGCGACCGGGTCACGCTGCACCTGCCCATGGTCCCCGAGCTGCCAATAGCCATGCTGGCCTGCGCCCGGCTGGGCGCCGTCCACTCGGAAGTCTTCGCCGGCTTTTCGGGTACCGCCTGCGGCGGGCGCATGGCTGACTCCGGGAGCAGGGTCCTGGTGACCATGGACGGCTACTACCGGGACGGCAAGGCCCTCGACCACAAGGCCAAAGCGGACGAGGCCGTGGCGGTGGCCAAGGACCAGGGCACTGAAGTAGAAAAGGTGCTCGTGTTCCGGCGCCACGCCGGCCAGTACATGTCCAAGGCCCCCATGGCCGAAGGCCGCGACTACTTCGTGGACGACGTGATAGCCGGCTACCGGGGCAAGCTCGTCGAACCGGTCTCGATGCCCGCAGAGGCACCCCTTTTCCTCATGTACACCAGCGGCACCACAGGCAAGCCCAAGGGAGCCCAGCACTCCACCGGGGGCTACCTGGCCTACGTCGCCGGGACCTCCAAGTTCTACTTGGACATCCACCCGGAGGACACCTATTGGTGCTTCGCCGACATCGGCTGGATCACCGGGCACTCCTACATCGTCTACGGCCCCCTTGCCCTGGGGACGACCAGCGTCATGTACGAGGGTGCCCCGGCCTACCCCGACCCCGGGCGGCCCTGGAGGATAGCCGAACGGCTGGGTGTCAACATCTTCCACACCGCCCCCACGACCATACGCATGCTGCGCAAGGCGGGGCCGGACGAGCCGGCAAAGTACGGCTACCACTTCAAGTTGATGGTCACCGTGGGCGAGCCCATCGAGCCCGAGGTCTGGCGCTGGTACCACGGGACCGTGGGCAAGCGGGAGGCTGTGGTCGTGGACACCTGGTGGATGACCGAGACCGGGGGCTTCATGGGCGCCACCCTCCCGGCGCTCGAGCCCATGAAACCCGGCAGCTGCGGCCCGGGCGTGCTCGGCATCTACCCGGCCATCTACGACGAAGAAGGCAAGCCGGTCGAAGCTGGTTCGGGCCGGGCCGGCAACATCTGCATCCGCAACCCTTGGCCCGGGCAGCTGCAGACAATCTGGGGCCAGCCCGAACGTTTCGTCCAGACCTATTACGCCAAGTACTGCCACGACACCCAGAGCAAGGACTGGCACGACTGGCCCTTCCTCTGCGGCGACGGGGCCATGCAGGCCATCGACGGCTACTACCGCATCCTCGGCCGCATCGACGACGTGATCAACGTGGCCGGTCACCGGCTGGGCACCAAGGAACTGGAGTCGGCGGTGCTCACCGTCCCCGAGGTGGCCGAGGCGGCCGCGGTGCCGGTCGTGGACGAGACCCGGGGCCGCGTGGTGGAGATGTACGTCTCGCTGAAGCCTGGGTACTCGCCCAGCCAGGAGATAGAGGACAAAGCCAAGGCGGCCATCGAGCGCGAGATCGGCAAGGTGGCCCGGCCGAGGAACGTCTGGGTCGTCCCCGACATGCCCAAGACCCGCTCGGGCAAGATAATGCGCCGGGTCATCGCGGGCATCTCCAACTTCACCGATGTGGGTGACATCACCACCCTGGCCAACCCCGAGGTCGTGGAGGCGATCCGGCGCCAGGTCTATGCAGAGAAAAGCGCGCGCGGCGAGGCTCCTCGGCCGCTCACCGAACAAGAGCTGGAAGAGATAAAGGCCTTTGGCCGCACCGAGTAGCTCCTTGGACGAAAAGGAGGAGTACATGTCCGAGACCGAGCCGGCTGCACAAAGCTCGGCACCTGCCATAGCCGACCCTGCCCCCCTGGGCCTGGCCGGCTTTGCCCTGACCACCTTCATACTCTCCGTGCACAACGCCAACTGGGCGCCCGACCTGGTCTGGGTCGGCTTGGCCCTGTTCTACGGAGGCCTGGCCCAGTTCATGGCCGGCATGCACGAGTTCCGCAACCGCAACACCTTCGGCTCGACCGCGTTCACCTCGTACGGGGCGTTCTGGCTGAGCTTGGCCACCTTTGTGATCATGGACCTGCTGAAGGCGCTGCCCGCCTCGCTGAACGTCAACAACGCCCTGGGCTGGTTCGTCGTCAGCTTTGCCATCTTCAACACCTACATGTGGCTGTGGAGCTCGCGTGTCAACAAGGCTGTGTTCGCCGTGTTCCTCACCCTCGAGGCGACCGAGGTCATCTTCTTCATCGCCCAGTTCCTGCTGGGGGCCGGCCACACTACGGTCGGGACCGACCTGCTCCACGTGAGCGGCTACGTGGGCGTCCTCACCGCCGCCTGCGCCTGGTACGCGTCGGCCGCCGGAGTGGTGAACAGCATGGCTGGGCACCCGGTGCTCAAGGTCGGCGCCCCGCTGTGGACCGGCCTGCCCGGCGAGCGCCCGTCGCGGTCGGTGGCACCAGCAGGAGGTGGCTACGGCCAACCCGTGCCCCAGCACTAGCGCCCCGCAGGCGCGAGGACCGAAGGGCGGCGCCGACAGGCGCCGCCCTTCTTGCCTCTGCACCTATGGACTTGGCCCGTCCCCCCGGCTACGATCCGGGGATCCGGTCCAACAACCCTGGAGGTCGCCATGAGCCGGGCCCGGTTGCTGGTGGGCACCCGCAAGGGGGCGTTCGTCCTCACTTCCGACGGCAACCGCCGCGAATGGCAGGTCGACGGCCCTTATTTCGGCGGTTGGGAGGTCTACCACGTCAAAGGCTCCCCCGCCGACCCCGACCGGATCTATGCCTCCCAGTCCAGCGGGTGGTTCGGCCAGCTTGTGCAGCGCTCGGACGACGGTGGCCGTACCTGGGCCCCGGTCGGCAAGGACTTCAGCTACGAGGGCGCGGTGGGCACCCACAAGAGGTACGACGGTTCCGACCGGCCGTGGGAGTTCACCCGGGTGTGGCACTTCGAGCCCTCGCTCACCGACCCGGACAGTGTTTGGGCGGGGACCGAGGACGCCGCCCTTTTCCACTCGGCCGACGGCGGCCAGAGCTGGCAAGAGCTGGCGGCCCTGCGCAACCACAGTTCCGGGCCGAGCTGGCAACCAGGGGCCGGCGGGATGTGCCTGCACACGATCGTCCTCGACCCCCTCAACGCCGGGCGCATGTACGTGGCCATTTCTGCCGCAGGCGTGTTCCGGAGCGACGATTCTGGCGCCAGCTGGCGGCCGGCCAACAAGGGCCTGCGCTCCGAAGGGGTGCTCCCCGACCCCGATGCCGAGGTGGGCCACTGCGTCCACCGGCTGGCCATGAACAAGGCCCGTCCCGAGGTCCTGTTCATGCAAAAGCACTGGGACGTGCTGCGCAGCGACAACGGGGGTGAGTCCTGGCAGGAGGTCAGCGGGGACCTGCCGACGGACTTCGGCTTCGCCATCGAGGTGCATGCCCACGAACCGGGCACCGTCTATGTCGTGCCCATCAAGAGCGACACCGAGCATTACCCGCCTGGCGGCCAGCTGCGCGTTTACCGCAGCCGCTCCGGAGGCCACGAATGGGAACCGCTGACCAAGGGGCTGCCCCAGGCCAATTGCTTCGTCAACGTGCTGAGGGACGCCATGTCGACCGACGAGCTCGACCCCTGCGGCGTCTACTTCGGGACCACCGGTGGGCAGGTGTACGCATCCGCGGACGGGGGCGACAGCTGGCAAGCCCTGGTCCGGGACCTGCCTGCCGTCCTGTCGGTGGAGGCCCAGACCCTCCCGTGAGCGGGACGACGATCAGGGTGGTCCTGCCCTCGCCGCTGAGCACCCTGGCCCGCTCTGCCAGGGTGGTAGAGGTACAGGTGGAGGGAGCACCCACACAGCGTTCGCTGCTCGACGCCCTTGAAGCCCGCTACCCGGTGCTGAGAGGGACCATACGCGAACCGGCGAGCGGCCTGCGCCGGCCGTTCATCCGCTTTTTCGCCTGTGAGCAAGACCTGTCCGGGCAAGCGCCTGGCTCGCCCCTGCCCGGCCCGGTGGTGAGCGGAAAGGAGCCGTTCATCGTGGTGGGGGCTATCGCCGGTGGCTGAGGCTTGGGCCGGCGGGGTGACCCAGCCGGCCCCCAACCCGGCCTACCCCTGTGGTTGCGGGCAAGCCCGGTTGCTGCGGGCAATACGTCAAAGGCGGCAAGGCCCTGGAGGGCAGAGCTGAAGGAGGAGGACAATGGCTGAGCATGTGCAGCGGGTCGAGTACTACTACGTGGTACTGGACGACGCTCCGGGCGAGGGGGCCCGGGTCATGTCGGTCCTGAAGGACGCCGGGGTCAACCTGCTCGCCTTCCTGGCCTTCCCGGCCGGCGGCGGCAAGTCGCAGTTGGACCTGGTGCCTCAGGACCCTACGGCGCTCATAGAGGCAGCCAGGCAGGCACAGTTGGCCCTGAGCGACACGAAGTGGGCGTTTTTCGTCCAGGGCGAGGACCGGGTCGGGGCCGTCACCACCATCACCAATGACCTGGCCCGTGCCGGCATAAACATCACCGCCGCCTGCGCGGTGGGTGCCGGGCAAGGCCGCTACGGGATGATCTTGTGGGTGGCCCCGAGCGATTACGACGACGCTGCCGGCGCCCTGGGCATCTAGGCCACCCGCCGAGCCTCCCGGCGCTTGCCCCGGCCCAGGGGCGGCGCCTGGCCCGCGTTGGCCCCCAGCTCAGCCCTGGCTGTCAGCCTGGCCGGCTGCCCCCAGGCCGGCCACAGCCTCAGGCCCAGGCTGCTTGGGCCCGGTAGTGTTGCGCACCGCATCGAGGATGGCGCTCGCCTGCGCCGCCAGCCCCGCCACCAGGTCGCCCAGCCCCTGGGAGCCATTGAGGACGGTGACGTTGGCCTGGCGCAGCTCGCTGGCGGCCGCGGTCAGGATCTCGGGCATCTTCTCCACCAGCATGCGTTGGAGGACGACCCCGCCTCTGGTGGCAGTGGCCTCCGCCTGGAGGCGTATGGCGTCCGCCTGGGCCTTGGCCAGGGTGCGGACCTGTTCTGCCTCCGCCTCCGCCGGCCGTAGCACCTCTGCCACCAACTGCTGGCGGCGCAGCTCCGCAGTGGCAGCCGCCACCTTGGCCTGCTCGGCCAGCACCCCCTGCTGGGCCCTGGCCTGGGCCATGGGGCCAGCCTGGGCGGCCGTCTGCTGGGCCTGGTCGATCTGAGCCTGGTACTGAGCCTTGGCCACGGCCGTCTCCTGCTGGTACTGCGCCTGGTTGCGTTCCGATTCCTGGCGTGCCTTGGCCGCGGCTTGGTCGGCTTGGGCTTGGGCGATCTGGGCGGCCTGGTTGACCGAGGCGATGTGCGGCTGGGACAGGGCACGTATGTAACCAGCCTGGCCGTCATCGATCGACTCGATCTGGAAGGAGTCCACCACCAGGCCCAGCTTGGCCATCTCCGGCTTGGACGCGTCCAGCACTTCCGAAGCCAGCTTCTGGCGTTCCCGGATTATGTCCTCGACCGTCATGGAGCCCACGATGCTGCGCAGGTGCCCCGCGAAAATACGGCCCACGAGCGCCGGCATCGAGCTCTGGTCGTCGAGGAACCGCCGGGCCGCGTTGGCGATGGACTCGGGGTCGTCACCCACCTTGAAGGCGATGACGGCCTTCACGAAAAGGGTGATGCCCTGCTGGGTGACACATGGCTCGGCAACCTCGGACTCCTGCATGGCCAAGGTCAGGAAGGACACCCGGTTGCGTATGGGCAGGGCGAAACCCCCATGCCCCACCACGATCTTGAACGGGGCGTCCCCACGGCCCTTGCCACCCGAGATCAGCATGGCTTGGTTGGGTGCGGGGACTCGCCAACCGAACATTTGCACCTCCTCCTTTATGGGAGCTCAAAGGGGCGCCACGTCGAGCGAACGGGCCCCTCGGTCAGCCACCACCACGACCAGGGTGCCCCGCTCCACCGGCTCCGAGGCATAGGCGATGTAGGCCTCGGTACCCCCCCGGACCCGTACCAGGACCTCCCCTGGCTCGCTGCCGCCCGGGATCGCGGTCGTGACGTGCCCAGTCCGCCCGACAACCTCGTTGTTGCCACCCTCGCTCACGCCGCTACCATAGCTTGCCTGGGAGAAGACCTACTGGTCCCGGCCATTGCCCCGCTTGGTGCGGCTGGGGGGGCGGGCACTGGCAGCTTTGGCGCGTCGGCCGCCCGGCTCGGGGGGGGCCGGGGGGTACCGGCCCCCCCGAGGCCGACATGGGCCGCCCGTCGGGCGCCGTTGGCCGCCGTCGGGGCTGTTTGCGCCTGGCAGCTGTGGAGCCTGCGCGCCAGCACCCGGCCCGTCTCCTACCCCTTCGATGCTTCCGTCCACCTGCAAATGGCCCGCTACGCGACAGCCGCGATCTCGCGGGGCCGGCTCCCTCTGACGAGCTGGTTCCCCTACATCGACCTCGGGTCAGCCCAGTTCCTCCACTACCAAAGCCTGGCGGCAATGCTGACCGGCCTGGCCGGCACGGTGGCCGGGCCGGGGAATGCCTTCCGCTGGTCCCTCTACCTCCTGCTTTCCCTGTGGCCTGTAGCCGTGTACAGCTCGGCTCGCCTGGCTGGCATCCCTCGCCTACCGGCGGTAGCCGCCGCGGTGGCGTCCCCCTTGGTGGCGAGCCGGACCGGCGTCGGCTTCGAGCAGGGCGCCTACCTCTGGAGCGGGGGCGCCGAGCTGTGGACGCAGCTGTGGGGCAGTTGGGCACTGCCGTTCGCGTGGGCCGCGTCCTGGCGCGCCCTGCAGCAGCGGCGCTATGTGTGGGTGGCCGCCGGCCTGGTCGCGTTGACCACCGCACTGCACTTCGAGTCGGGGTACCTCGCCTTCCTGGGTGTCATGGTCGTCACGCTGGCTGGCCCTGGCCGGCTGGGCCACCGCCTGGCCCGGGGGGCGACCCTGTTCGCCACCTCCCTGGCCGCCGCCGCCTGGGTGGTCGCGCCGCTGATGGCCATGAGCCGCTGGGCGGCGTTGAACAGCGTCCTGGCTACTACGTACTACGTGAGAGGTTACGGGGCCAGGCAGACCCTGGCCTGGCTGTTCTCCGGCCAGGTGTTCGATGCCCGGCACCTGGTCCCGGCCACCAGCCTCGCCGTCCTGGCCGGCGCCGCCTGGGCCGCCGCCCGCTGGCGACGCGACCCGCTGGCCAGGGCCCTGCTCGCCTTGTTCGGCGCCAGCCTTGCCTTGTCGTTCGGCCCCACCACCTGGGGACCCCTCGCCGACTTGGTCCCTGCCCACGGCGACTTGTACTTCCGCCGGTTCCTCATGGGGGCCCAACTGAGCGGCCTGTACCTGGCGGGCATGGGTGCCACAGCCCTGGGCCGGTGGGCCAGGAGAGCCCTCGGGGCCGCGCCGCGCCGCGCCGGCAACCGCCTGGCCGCCGCCCTGGCCCAGGACTGGGGGCTGGTGCTGGGGTGCGCCTGCGGCCTGGCCTTGCTGGGGCCGGCGTTTTCCCACGTGGCCCGCAACGACCGTCTTGACGCCTCGTTGGTCAACGCCCAAGCGTCTGCCGACCTCCACCAGGGCCGGTTGATCGCGCCCCTCATCGGCTACATCCGCCACCACGGGGGTGGCCGCGCCTATGCCGGGCTGGTCGACAACTGGGGCTACCACTTCACCGTCGGCTACGTGCCGGTTTACCGGTACCTGGAGGCGCAGGACATCGACGAGACGGCCTATGTGGTGCCCACGTCGTCGCTCATGCTCGGCCCGGAGTTCTACTTCGACCAAGACGACCCTCGCGACTACCCCCTGTTCGGGGTGCGCTACCTCCTCCTGCCCCGGTCCATGGCCAGCCCGGTCGCGTCGCGGCGGGTAATGGTCAGCGGGCCGTACGCGCTGTGGGTGGTGCCGGGTAGCGGCTACGTAAGCCCAGTGGAGGTCACCGGGGCTATCTCGGCCGACCGGGCCGACGTGGCCTCCCGGAGCGCAGCCCTGCTCAGCAGCGGCGCGCTTCCCCTTCACGTCGACTGGGCCGTCCGATGGCCTGGCGGCCCCGCCCCCTTGCCCAGCGCTCCCCCGGCGGCCACCGGCCAGCCACCCGGGGCCGTCCGCCAGGTGGATGTCCAGCTGGCCCGCGGCCAGCTGTCCGCCCAGGTGGTGATGCACCGCCCCGGGGCCCTGCTCGTTTCGGTGGCCTTCGACCCCGGCTGGCGAGCTACGGTCGACGGGCGGCCCGCCCCAGTGGACATGCTGGCCCCGGCGGTGATGGGAGTGCAGCTGGGCGCTGGCCATCACCGGGTGCAGTTCAGCTACCACGGCTACCGGTGGTACCCCGAGCTGGCCGCCCTGGGCGCGCTGGCGCTCGCTGGCGCGTCCTGGTGGGGGAGGCGAGGCCGCGGGTTGGAGCCGGCAGCCACCGCGCCCACCGGCCAGCTGAGAGCGCCCAGCCTGGGGCCGAGCGCACAGCCCGGCACCTCCCAGCCTGGTGCCGAGCGCACAGCCCGGCAGCCGGCCCAGGATCTAGCCGATGAGACCGGGATCTAGCCAATGAAAGTCGAAGCCGTAGAGCTGCGCACGCTGTCCATGCCCCTGGTGTCCAGTTTCAGGGGGGCACTGGGGGCCGAGACCGAGCGAGAGCTCCTGGTGGTCCGCGTCATCGGCCCCGAGAGCGAAGGCTGGGGGGAATGCTCGGCCCTCGGCTCGCCCCTGTACTCGCCCGAGTACGTTGCCGGTGCGCTCGCCGTGGTGCGGGACCACCTGGTGCCGAGGCTGGCGGCCCACGCCCCCGAGCCCACGGCCGACCAGGTGGCCGCCGCCCTGTCCCCGGTGAAGGGCCACCGGATGGCTAAGGCAGCACTGGAGATGGCCCTCCTGGACGCCGAGCTCCGTGCCCGCGGCCAGTCGCTCGCCTCCTACCTGGGGGCAACCCGGGCCTCGGTCCCCAGCGGTGTCGCGGTCGGGATCGCCGGCTCGACGGCCGAACTGCTGGACACCGTGGCCCGCTACCGGGAGGAGGGCTACCTACGGGTCAAGCTGAAGATCCGACCAGGCTGGGACGTCGAGCCGGTCCGGGCCGTACGCGAGCGGTTCGGTGACCTGCCCCTCCAAGTCGACGCCAACGGTTCTTACAGCCTCGCCGATGCCGCCCACCTGGCGCGGCTGGACGCCTTCGAACTCTTGCTGGTCGAGCAGCCCCTACCCGAGGACGACTTGGCCGGCCACGCCGAACTGGCTCGCAGGTTGAAGACCCCCATCTGCCTGGACGAGCCCATCACCTCGGCCCGGGCGGCCGCCGACGCCATCTCCAGAGGCGCCTGCCGAGTGGTCAACTTGAAGGCGGGCCGCATGGGAGGCTACCTCGAAGCGCGCCGGGCGCACGACACCTGCACGGCCCTGGGGGTACCGGCCTGGTGCGGTGGGATGCTGGAAACGGGCCTGGCCAGAGCGGCCAACCTCGCCTTGGCCGCCCTACCCGGCTTCACCCTCCCGGGGGACATCTCGGCGTCCGGCCGGTACTGGCACCAAGACCTGACCGAGCCCTTCGTGCTCGGCCCTGACGGCCACCTGCCTGTCCCTGCCGGCCCGGGGCTGGGCACCGCCCCCCTGCCCGAGGTGCTGGCCCAGGTAACGACCTCGGTCACCCTCCTTCGCTGGGGCAGCTAACGCACCAGCGGCCCGGGTGCTGCCGCCTGGGCCCCGTGCTCAGCCGGCCCGGGGGCCTTCTGGCCGCTCGGGCTGGCTCGCGGCCCGCAGCCGCGCCCGGCCCGGGTGGCTGGCCACCGACACCGCCAGCCCCAGCACGCCCACGTCTCGCAGCACCAGGTCGGAAAGGCCGTGGGAAACAGTGAGGGAGACGACGATCTCCGCCAACAGCACTGCTGTGACCGAGGCGGCCAGCCGGGGGGCGGCACCGGCCACCAGGGCGGCCGCCAGCACCAGCAGCGCCCAGCCGTGGGCCAGGACCAGTACCACCGAGGCAGTGGACGTGGCCGGGAAGAACGGCACGTACCCTGTCCACAAGCGCGGGCTCACCAGCTCGTGGTAACCGAACCAGGCCAGCACCAGGCCGAGCAGGGCCCGGGCCACTACCGGTGCGCCGGCCTGGGCCAGGGCCGCCACCTCGCGGACAGAGCGCGGGGCGCGGTACTGGCCCCGCGGGTAGGCGCGGCCTGCCGGCCGGGGGGTGCTCCGGGCCCACAGGCGCGACCGGCTGGGGTGCGCAGCCACGGCGCGCGAGCGGGCCGGGCCTTGGCCCGGGCGCAGCGGGCTCAGCGTGCTGCGGGGGGCCGGCCTCACTGCACGATCCGTCCCTGGGAGTTGGTGACGAGCAGGCCGTCGTCGCCGAAGTTGTACTCGGCGTTGCCGGAGTCGTCGCCGAAGCTGGCCTCGATGAAATAGACACGGTCGCCAGCGGGGTAGGTGCTGACCTGAGGCGGCCCAGAGCTACCGCTGGCGGAGACGCTGAGGACGATGTGGCCCCCGCTGCGCTTCACCACCACATTGAACCCGGCCAAGGCTAGCTGTGCCTGGGCCGAGCGGGGGCCGGGGTAGACCTGGTACGCGAACTGGGCGTACGGCGTCGACGAGAGCAGCGGGCCGAGCTTTTGTTGAGCCGCGGTGGGCTGAGGCCCGGTGCTTGCCCGGCCGGAGCTCCTCGGGTGCGAGGCGGCCGTCGTTGGCTTGGACGTCGTCGGCGTGGGCCTGGAGGTCGTCGGCGTGGGCCTGGAGGTGGCCGTCGTGGGGGCGGGGGCACCGAGGAGCCCACCCGGGCGGCCAAGGCTGAGGCCGTGGCTATAGCCGTGGACAGCCAGGCCGATGCCCACCACCGCGGCTAGGCCGACCACGGCCAGCCGCGACGGGGTGACCGCCTCACCGCCCAGCGCCTTGGGTACGACCAACACTTCTCCCAGCATCGCCGCCGTACCTGACGCGAGCGTGAAGCCTGGTCAGGAACCCCTGCGGCCAGGGGGCAGGGCCGCGGGCAGGGCCAGCGGGCCCAGAGGCCCGCCGTTCATGTAGGCGCAAGGCTGGCGGGGCCAATATGAAGCCGTGACAACCAAGAAGACCGCCCCCCGGCACCACCGGCGCGCCCGTCGGTTCCTCCGGTGGCGTACCCTCCTGGTAGTCCCCGTCCTTGGAGCCGGCTTGTTCGGCGTGTCCGCCGTGGGGGCCGCCCTTTCCCCCGGCAACCAGAGCTTCGAGGCCAAGTGGGCGGACTGGTTGCGGGCTCACCATGCCGGCCTGCTCGCGCAGAAGTTCGAGGAGATCTACTATTCGCTCCAGGCCCCCCCCAAAGGTGGCCAGCCCAAGGGGCTGAACAAGGTACCCGGCACCCTGGCCGCCGGTGCGCCGGCAACCCCGCCGGCCAGCCCCGCCGGCACCGGTGCCAGCCGCCAACCGCTCGGGGGGCCCACCGGAGGCACCAGCGGGGCGGGCACAGGCACCCCGGCCACCCTCCCCGCCACCACCGGGCTGCCCACCACAACGACGACCGAGCCACCCGGGCTGCCGCCACCTCCCCCCGTTCCCCTGGTGGTGCACCCGGCTTTGCCGGGTGAGGGGCAATGGCAACCGACCGGGCCTTTGGTCCACGGGCGGCCGGTCATGTACGTAGCCCAGTTCAGGGCGGACGACATCTACACCAGCCAGATCACCACTGCCGTGTGGATGGACACCAAGCTGCTCCGGGTGGAACTGGTGCCCGGCTCCACTGAACCAGGCGGCACCTGGCCCCACCCGCCCTACGTCATGCCGGCCGAGCTGCCCTACCTGGCTGCGGCCTTCAACGGGGGGTTCCGGTTCCAAGATGCCCGCGGGGGCTTCTACCTCGACGGCAAGGTCGGGGTACCCCTCCGGCCCGGCGCGGCCTCCTTCGTCATATACAAAGACGGGCGGGTGGACATCGGGACATGGGGAGACGGCCTGTCGCTGACCCCCGAAGTCCAAGCTGTCCTGCAAAACGTCGTGCTCCTGGTGGACAACGGCCAGTTGGCCCCCTCGGCCACCTACACAGACAACGCCATTTGGGGCTACACCCTGGGGGGAGGGTTCGTGGTACCTCGTAGCGGCGTGGGCGTGACGGCAGACGGGGCGCTCGTCTATGTGGCCGGCCCGGCCCTGACGGCCAAGTCGCTGGCCGAGTCGCTGCAGCGGGCCGGGGCGGTGCGGGCGATGACGCTCGACATCAACCCGGAATGGGTCACGTTCAACTTCTATTCCCACCCCGCCAACCGCCCCACCGACGTGACCGGCACCAAGCTCTACCCGCAAATGCAACGCTCAGCCGACCGTTACCTGCCACCCGTCTGGGAAGCACGCGACTTCTTCGAGGTGCTCACCCCCGGCGTGATGCAAGCCGGCATCCAGCCGACGCCCTGAGCTGCAACGTGACCGACCCAGGAGCCAAACTGGCTGCCGCCCCGAGAGCAGGCCACGGGCGAGCCGACGCCGCTGCCCGCCTGAGGGCCGGTGAACGGGGAGCCGAGGCCAATGCCCGCCTGACGGCGATGACCGCCGTGGTTCTGCTCGCCCTCCTCGCTGCCGAAGGGGCCACCATCTTGAGGGTGCGGTCCCTGCTGCCGGCCCACGTCCTCATAGGCACGGCCCTCGTGCCACCCGTGCTGCTCAAGGTGGGGAGCACCACTTACCGCTTCGCTCGCTACTACCTGGGCTCGCCCGCCTACCGCCGCCGGGGCCCGCCTCCTCCCCTGCTGCGGGTGCTCGGCCCGGTCGTGGTCACCACCACCTTGGCCCTGTTGGGCAGCGGCATCGCCTTGGTCTTGGTTGGGCCGGCCTGGCGCGCCCCGTTGCTCACGTTGCACCAGGCCAGCTTCGTCATCTGGTTCGGGGCCATGACCGTCCATGTCCTCGGGCACCTGGCCGGGACAGCCCGCCTGGCACGGCGGGACTGGGCGACGGGGCCAAGGGGGGGACAGGCCGGCGCCCGCGCCCGCAAGCTGGCCGTAGCCGCCAGCCTGGCCTGCGGTGCCCCGCTCGGGGTGCTGCTCATGTCCAGGGCCGGGCCTTGGTTGGCCCAAGCCCCGCACCTTCATTGAGCTTGGCGGGCCGGTACCTTCCTTGCCCTTGGGCCGCGGGCGCCGGCCTCCCCACCTCGAGGACGAGGGCCAGCCCCCGGGCCCGCCCGGTGCCAGGCCACTTCCATATGAGCACCACCGCCGGGAGCCTCCGCCACCTTCCACCGCCCACCGGTGGAACGCACCACCGCGTCGGCAATGGCCAGCCCGAGCCCAGCACCATCGCCGCTGTCGCTGCCCCGGTGGAAGCGGTCGAACAGCAACGGGCGCTCTTCGGGCGGGATGCCCGGCCCGCTGTCCTCGACGGCCAGGCTCACGCTCGACCCGTGGGCCGACACGACCACCCGCGCCCAGCCACCCTGCCCGGCGTACCGGCAGGCATTGTCGACCAAGACCCCGCAGAGCCGGTCCACCCAGCTGGCCGGCGCTTCCACCAGCATCACATCTGCTCCCAGGCGCTCCACCGACAAGGTGATGCCCCGGGACTGGGCGACCGCCGCGAAGCGGGCCGCACAGCGTTCTGCCACCGTCGCCACGTCGACCAGCTCCCGGCTCGGCGAAGGAGGTTGCGAGTCGAAACGGGCCAGGAACAACAGGTCCTCGACGATCCGCCGGAGCCTCTTGCCCTCGGTGCGCACCCGTTCGAGGGCCGCCTTGTAGCTGGGCGCGTCCCGGTCGGCCCCCAGGGCCAGGTCCACCTCGGCTTCTATGACCGTGAGCGGCGTGCGCAGCTCGTGGGAGGCATCGGCGGTGAACTCCAGCTGACGGCGACGGGCAGCCTCCACCGGCCGGGACGCCATGAGGCCGATAGCCAGTGCTCCCAGGAACATGGCCAGGACCAGCACCGGCCCGGCCACGAGCTCGGCCTGCACGAGGATGGCTTCGTCGTGGCTGGTCGCCGCCAGGCTCTGGCCCACGACCACCCACCCGCCCTTCACCGCTGCGGCCATCAGGCGGAAGCGGTCCTGGCCCAGCAGCAACGTGCTCGGCCGTCCGGACCTCGACCAACCCCGAGCAGGCAGTGCCGGGGCCGGGGCCCCGAGGGGGGCAGCGGACGTTCGGCCATCGGATAGCCACACGACCAGCGGCGCGTCATCGAGGTCGCGGGCCGGCGGGCGCCGAGGCGCCTCCTCGGGCACGCCTCCCCCGCGCGCCACCATCTCCTGGAGGCTGGCGGAGAGGCGGGAATCGACCTCAGCCACGAGGTGCCTGGCCTTCACGACGTCGAAGGGCACCACCACGGCCACGTACAGGACAGCAATCAGCAAGGCGGCCAGCGTGGCCACTCGCGCCGCTTGGCCCAGCCGTGGGCCTGGCCGCAGCCGCCTCAGGGCCACGCAGGCAGCACCCGGTAACCCACGGCCCGCACCGTCCCTACGCCGGCAGCACCCGGTAACCCACGCCCCGCACCGTCTCTATGCGAGCATGGGCCGAGGCCAGCTTCGCCCGGATACGGGCCACGTGGACGTCGATCGTGTTGGAGCCGACCGCGTCGGCCTCTTCGTCCCAGACATGCAGGGCAATGCTACGGCGCTGCACCACGGCCGGCGAGCGCCGCAGGAGCAGCTCCAGGATGGACTGCTCGGTGGCCGTGAGCACCAACAGCTCGGAGCCGACCCTGACCTCCCTCGTCGCCGGGTCGTACTCGATGTCGCCCACGGCCAGGCGAGGAGCCTGCAAGGCCGGTGAGCGGCGCTGCAACGCCCGCAGGCGGGCCAGCAGCTCACCGAAGTCGAACGGCTTGACCAGGTAGTCGTCCGCCCCTTCGTCCAAGCCCAGGATCCGGTCCGAGGCCGCGTCCCGAGCAGTCAACATGAGCACCGGCACAGCCAGGCGGCGTGCCCGCACGGCACGGACCACGTCCAGGCCGGACAGCTTGGGCATGCGCCAGTCGACCACCGCCACCTCGTACTCGTAGGCGCGCAGGAAGCCCAGGGCCTGTTCCCCGTCTGCCACCGCGTCGACCACGTAACCGTGCTCTTCCAGGCCCCTCTCCAGGACCGACCTCAACGCGGCGTCGTCCTCGGCCACCAGCGCTCGCACAGGACCATCTCTACACCCTGGGCATGAAGCTCACATGACGGGCCAGCGGCCCCCGCCCCGCCGGCCGGGGCCAAAGCCGCCCTGGGCTCAGCCAGCCTGGGTGCCCAGCTGGCCGAGGGGCTCAGCCGGTAGAGGGATGGGTGGGGGTGGTGCCGCCGGGCCCCAGGATGTCGAAGCCGTCTGGCTGGTTGAGGAACCCAGGACCGGTACCGGGGGCACCGGTGTGGCCGTACTGCCAGACGGTCGCGCCGGTGGACGGGTCGATGGCCAGGACCCGGTCGTTGTAGTCGTCGTTCAGCATGAACACCCCCGAGGGCAACATCTCCACCAATGAGGGGTGGTCGAGCTCCCCCGGGCCGGAGGACGGTTGGTAACGGTATAGCACCTGGCCCGCCCGGTTGAACTCGACTATCGCCCCGGGGCTCACGTAGTCGGCGATGAGGTAACGGTCCGGGCCTATCTGCTGGGGGTCCGATGGGTACCCGATGGGGACCTGGGCCGCCCAGACCAAGCGGCCGCTCAGGGTGTACTCGTCCACCCAGCTGCCATTTATCTCTGACACCAAGATGTCACCGTTGGGCAGCGGGGTGTCGCCGTTGGGCGACCCGAGCCCGGTCGGAGGGTTGTGGGCGCAGCTGCCTACGGTCCCGATCTGGTGAACGACCGTCTTGGTCGCCGGGTCGATCAAAAGGACCCGGCAGTTCATCGGGTCGGCCACCGTGATGTCGCCGTTGCGCAAAAGGTAGGCGTCGTCAGGGTTGTCCAAGTAGCCCGGGGCGGAACCGGGCACGCGGGGGTGGCCATAGGAGAACACCAGCCGGCCAGAAGGGTAGGCGATCTCGACTATGGTGTCGTTCTCTTCCTGGTTGGAGATGATGGCCGTCCCGTGCCGGACGAAAAAGGCGTCGTCGGGGAAATAAAACCCGCCCGGTGGCGCAGCCGTCGCCTTCGAGGGGTACGTCCAGGTCACCTGGCCCGAGCTGTCCAAGAGCAGCAAGCGGTCGTTGCCGCGGTCGGCTATCAGCAGCTTGTCGCCGTAAAAGGGCGAGCCGGCACCGGCTGTCCCCGCAGTGCCAAAGGCCCGGTCGGGCCGCACGAACTGGGCCCCCGCCACCGGCACCCCGCCGGTGGCCTCCCCTCCCACCAGGTAGAGCTTCCCTCCGCTGGTCGCCGCTCCGGCGTGCGCCACCGCCAAGGGCAGGGTGCCGGCGACCAAGGCCCGGCCCATGGCGGGGTCAAAGGCGTACACCCGGTTGGTAGGCCGCCCGGCCCCGCTCAGGCCGCCGGCAATGTAGGCCGTCCCCCCCAGCACCCCAGCCGACGCGCCCGAAACCGCCAGCGCCAGGCGCCCGATGACCTTGGCGGTGCCCCGGGCGGGGTCGACGACCTGGACGGCGGCAGTGGGCTGGCCATCTGCCGTCTGGCCCCCGAACACGTAGATGAGGCCGCCAACGGCGGCCACCGCCGGGTAACGCACCGGCACGGGCAAGGTCGCCACCGCCCGGTAGTGCACACCGTCGACAGTGGCCAGCACCTGGGGGACCAGCGCCCGGCCGTTGTAGCCCCCCACCAGGTAGGCCACGTCCCCCACGCTCACGGCGGCGGCATCGGCCCGCGGGCCGGGCAATGGCCCCGAGGCCCGGGCCTTGCCCTGGGCGGATATGACCTGGACTTGCGACGTGGGCGCCGCACTGCCCCCGCCGAACACAAAGGCCCGGTCGCCCACCTGGGTGTACGCAGCGTCGTGCAAGCCCGACGACAGGGCCCCGACCAGGGACAAGGCCCCGTTGGCGGTGGCCAGCCGGTAGGTCCCCGAGGCCGAAGCACCGTTCGACGTCATCCCGCCGGCCACGAGCAAGGAACCCGGGCCGCCCAGCGCCACCACCACCTCCCGGCTGACCGGCGCCTGCAGTTGCCAGGGGAACAACCCGGCTTCGACCGCCGGGATGGCTGGGCGCGCCAGGCGCACGGCAGCACGGGCCTGGGCGGCCCGGGGCGGCAGGGCCTTGGGTGCGCGGGCGCGGGCCTGGCCCCCCGGGACGGCCAGGGCGGCCACCAGGCCCGCCCCGGCCAACACCACCGCCACCCCCACCAGGACGCTCCGCTGGCCGGCTGCGAGAGCGTGCCTCCTGGGGCCCCCGGGAGGGCCGGGGCGGGCCCGGGCCGGGCGCGACCTACCGGGCAAGACGCTGTGCTGGTACCCCACCCTCCCGACGTTACAGGCACCAGCATTACGAAATGGTGAACCACCGCCCCGCCTGCCCGGGCCAGCCCCTTAGGGCGGGTACGTGCCGCCCTCGGAGCGGCCAGCCCAGGTAGGGCGCACACCCGTCCTCAGGCTGTCCTAAAGTGGGCCATAGCCGTGCGTGCTCCGGGTGCAAGGTCCCTGGCAAGGGCGCGCTCGCGGGCCAGCGTTGCTCCCGCCGGGGGTTGCTCGCCGGGACGTGCTCGCCGAGGGCGTGCTCGCCGGGGGCTTGCCATCCTCTCGGGGGCTTGCCACGCGGATGTTGCTCGGCCGGCCCGGCCACCGCCCAGCGCAACCGCACCGTAGGGCACCGGGCCGGAGGCCCCGGCCTTGACAGTCAGCCAGTACCTGCCTAACTTCTAGGGGTGAGCAGAATATTAGGTAACCCTAATACAGGCCACAGCAGCTCAGAGGGGCCGAGGAGGGCTGGTGTCGGCATAGTCGCGGTGCTGGCGCCGGTCGTGGTGGCGGCAGCCGCGCTCAGCGGTTGTGGCGCGGGAGGCACAAGGGGGCAGGCTCCCATCACGCTGTACAACGGCCAGCACCCCCAGCTCACCCAAGCCCTGGTCAAGGCATTCGAGGCCCAGACCGGCATCCCGGTCAAGGTGCGCAGCGACGACGGCATCGTGCTGGCCGACGAGATCCTCCAAGAAGGGCCCCGCTCCCCAGCCGACGCCTACCTGACGGAGAACTCGCCCGAGCTCATGCTCCTGTCCCAGCACCACCTGCTGGCACGCCTGCCGGCGTCGGTCATGGGCCAGGTCCCCCGCCGTTACAGTTCGCCCACCGCCAACTGGGTCGGGGTTGCCCTGCGGGTCGACGCCCTCGCCTACAACCCGTCCCGGGTCGCCCGCCGCTCGCTCCCCGCCCACCTCCTGCAGCTGGGCCAGCCGGCCTGGAGGGGCAAGGTCGCGATCGCGCCAACCGACTCGGACTTCGTCCCCCTGGTGGGGGCGGTCATCGCCCGCTACGGGCAGGCAACGGCCCGCCGCTGGCTGGAGGGCCTCAAGGCGAACGCGGCCTTGTACCCAGACGACGAGTCCGTGGTGGCCGCGGTCAACCGGGGCACAGAAGCCGTCGGCCTGGTCAACCAGTACTACTGGTACCGGCTGCGCCTGGACCTCGGGCCGGCGGCCACGCACAGCCGCCTGTGGTACTTCCCTGGACGCGACATCGGAGGCATCGAGAACATCTCGGGGGCGGCCGTGCTGGCGTCGTCCCACCACCGGGCGGAGGCACAGCGCTTCGTGGCCTTCTTGGTCTCGGCCGCCGCCCAGCACATCTTGGCCGCCAGCGACGACTTCGAGTACCCGGCCCGGCCGGGGGTGGCCCCCAACCCCGCCCTGCCCCCCCTGGCCGCCCTAAGGCCGGCAGTGCTGAGCGTGGTACGCCTGGGCGACGACCTGCCCGCGGCCTCGCTCCTCCAGCAAGTGGGGCTCACCTAAGTGGCGACCACGGCTACCACCGGCGCCGCCCGGCCACTGGCGGCCCTCGCCCGGCGCCACCGTCCCCCCTGGCTCTTGGCCACTACCAGCGGGCTCGTGGTGGCTTTCACCCTCAGCCCCCTGGGCTTGGTCATCGCCCAGGCGGCCCAGGCCGGCTGGGGCCAAGTGTGGCCGGTCATCGACCGGGGCTTCGTGGCCACGCTGCTTTGGAACTCGCTGCGCCTGGCCCTGGTCGTGACCGCCTTCTGCGCCGTGATCGGCACGGGTGCGGCCTGGCTGACCGAGCGCACCGCCCTGCCCGGGCGCAGGGCATGGGCCGTGGCGCTGCTCGTGCCCATCGTCCTGCCCGACTTCGTGCTGGCTTGGACCTGGTCGTCGGTCTTCCCCGCCGTCCACGGGTACCTGGGCGCGGTCTTGGTCATGACCCTGCACCTTTACCCGTTGGTCTACCTGCCCATGGCCGGGGCGTTCCGGGCCGCCGACCCAGGCCAGGAGGAGGCGGCCCGCAGCCTCGGGTTGTCCAAGTGGCAGGCCTGGCTGCGGGTCAGCGTGCGCCAGGCCCGGCCCACGCTCCTGGGCGGTTGCCTGCTCGTGTCCCTGGCCCTGCTCGGCTACTACGGCGGGTTCGAGGACCTGCGCTACCAGACCTTCACCACCGCCATATTCGGCGAGCTGCAAACCCAGTTCGCCCCGGCCGTGGCCTCCTCGCTCTCCCTGGTGCTGGTGGCGGTCTCAGCCCTGGTGCTCTTCGGCGAGGCCGCCTTCCGCGAACGGGGGCGCTCGCAGCGCACCGGCCCCGGCGCTCAGCGCGCCCAGCGCCTGTTGCCCCTGGGCAAGGCCCGCGGGCCTGCCTTGGCGGGGGCGGGCGCCGTGGTGCTGGCGGCCCTCGGCTTCCCCGTCGCCACCCTGGCCTACTGGATGGTAGCGGGCGGCTCGGCTGGCCTTCCGGCTGCGGTCCCCCTGGCCTCCGCCGCCCTCTACAGCGCCCTGTACAGTGCCCTGGGGGCAGCGGTAGCCACCGCCTTGGCGCTGCCAGTGGCGTTGCTGGCCACCCGTCACCCAAAGCGCTGGTCGGTGGCCTTGGAACGGTCCACCTTTGTGGCCCAGGCCGTCCCCGGCGTGGTGGTGGCCCTGGCCCTGGTCTACCTGGCCAGCCATTACCTCAGCTTTGCCTACCAGAGCCCCGAGCTGCTGGTGGCCGCATATGCGGCCATGTTCTTCCCTCTCGGCCTGGTGGCGCTCCGGCCCTCGGTGGCCCGGGCCAGCGTGCGGCTCGAAGAGGTGGGGCGTTCGCTCGGCTGCGGCCCCCTGGCCGTGCGCCTACGGGTCACCCTGCCTCTGCTGGCACCGGGCCTGGCGGCCGCCTTTTGCTTCGTGTTCCTCTCGGCGGCCACCGAGCTCACCGCCACCTTGCTGCTGGTGCCGACCGGGGTGCAGACCCTGGCCACCCAGTTCTGGGCCTATGCCGAACAGGGGGCCTCGTTCGGCGCGGCCGCCCCCTACGGGGCCATCATGGTCCTGATGTCGGCCGTGCCCGCCTACCTCCTGGCCCGGTGGTACGACCGGGGCCAGGCTCGGGCTGCCCTGGTGGGAGGAGCAGGGTGAGCGCCATCTCCTGCCGGGGGGTGTCCAAGTCGTTCGGGGGGGCCGCCGTCCTGGACGGCCTCGACCTGGAGGTGCCCGAAGGGGCGGTCGTCACCGTGCTGGGCCAGTCGGGCAGCGGCAAGACCACGCTGCTGCGGCTCATCGCCGGCTTCGAGCGCCCCGGCCAGGGGACGATAGAGATAGCCGGGGAGGTAGTGGACTCGCCCCGTCGCTACGTCCCCCCCGAAAGGCGCCGGGTCGGCTATGTCACCCAGGAGGGCAACCTTTTCCCCCACCTGGACGTGGCCAAGAACGTGGCCTTCGGGATGCCCCGCGCCCAGCGGTCCTCAGCCCGGGTGCAGGAACTGCTAGAGCTGGTAGGGCTCGGGGACCTGGGCAAGAGGTACCCTCACCAGCTCTCAGGTGGCCAGCAACAGCGGGTGGCCTTGGCCCGCGCCCTGGCCCACCAGCCGAGGGTGGTGCTGCTCGACGAGCCCTTCTCCTCCTTGGACGCCGGGCTACGGGCGGCCCTGCGCTACGACGTGGCCCGGATCCTGCGGGCCCGGCGGGCGACCACGGTGCTGGTGACCCACGACCAGGAAGAGGCGCTGTCAGTGGCGGACCTGGTGGGCATCATCAGCGAGGGACGCATCCGCCAGTTCGCTACCCCCGAGTCCCTCTACAGCCAGCCGGTGGACCTGACGGTGGCCCAGTTCCTGGGCGAGGCGAACATCGTGGCCGGCACGGCCGACGGCTCGACAGTGGAGACGGTGCTGGGGCGCCTGGAGCTGGCAGGCACCAGTCGGCCGCTCAAAGGGCCCAGCCGGGCCCTCGTCCGGCCCGAGCAGCTCTCCCTCCTGGCGGCCGGCAACGGCCAGGGCCCCGCGGGTGCCCCCCGGGGGCGGGTCACGCACCGGGAGTTCTACGGCCACGACTGTGCCCTGGTGGTCGACTTGGACGGGGCCAGCCAGCAGGTGCGGGTGCGCTGCCCGGGCCAGCCGCCGGTCGAGGTGGGCGAGACGGTGGCCGTGGTGGCCCGGGGCCCGGTCCTCGCCTGGCCGGCCTGAGGCCAGGGCTGAGCCCGGCGTCCAGTTCCCGGCCGTTCAGTTCCCGGCCACGGCCGGGGCCAGCTCCTCGGGCTCCCCTCGGCGTTGGTGGCCTTCGTGGCCGGCCAGTTCGTGCGCCGGGCTCCCAGGCCCGGCCCAGCGCCTCAGCTCGACGTGAGGGATGAGCCAGCTGGCCACGAACGCCAGGGCCGCTATGGGCACGGACACCAAAAAGACCGTCCCGACGGACTGGGAGTAGCCCAGCTCGAGCCCATGGCGGACGGCCGCGCCCAGGTGGCCCAGCATGGCTGGCGTCAGGTTGGCACTGGCGAAACCGGGCGGCAGCTTGGCCCCGTGCAGGTCCTTGGCCAGGTTGCCCACCAGGACATTGGAGAAGATGGCCCCGAACACCGCTGTCCCGAACGACCCGCCAATGGAGCGGAAGAACGTGGCCCCCGAGGTGGCCACCCCCAGCTCGCTGTGAGGCACGGCATTTTGGACGACGATCACCAGCACCTGCATCACCCCGCCGATGCCCATGCCCAGCACAGCCATGTAGAGGATCTCGCGCCACGACGACGTGGTGACTGACACCAGCGACAGCAGGTACAGGCCCAGGGCCGTGACCGCCGAGCCGGCGATGGGGAAGGCTCGGTAGCGGCCGGTCCGGGCGATGACCTGGCCAGAGGCGGTGGAGACGACCAGCAGCCCAGCCATGAGGGGCAGCAGCTGCACCCCCGAGGAGGTGGGCGACATCCCCTTTACCACCTGGAAGTACACCGGCAGGTAGGTGACGGCGCCGAACATGGCGAACCCCACGATGAACCCCATCGCGCTCGTCACGCTGAAGGTCCGGTTGGCGAACAGGTGCAGCGGCAGCACCGGTTCGGCCGCCCGCCGTTCTACCCAGACGAACACCGCCAGCAGCACCGCCCCGGCGGCCCCCATGGCGATGACCGGCCTGGACCCCCAGGGGTAGGTGGTGCCACCGAGGCTGGTGAACAGCACCAGGCCGCTGGTCGCCAGGGTGAGCACGGCCGCGCCCAGGTAGTCGATCACGTGGTGCACGCGGCGCAGGTGGCCAGGGACCTCGGCAGCGACCACCGCCAGGGCGAGGGCGCCAATGGGCAGGTTGATGTAGAAGATCCAGCGCCACGACAGGTCGTCCACGAACACCCCGCCCAGGAGCGGGCCCACGATGCTGGCCACCCCGAAGACGGCACCGAACAGGCCGACGTAGCGGCCCCTCTCCCGGGGCGAGACGATGTCGCCCACGATGGCCTGGGTACCCACCATGAGGCCTCCGGCGCCCAGGCCCTGAAGCGCCCGGAAGGCGACCAACTGGGCCATCGAACTGCTGAGGCCCGAGAAGGCGGAGCCCACCAGGAAGATCACTATGGACGCCTGGAAGAAGGCCTTCCGGCCGTACTGGTCGCCCAGCTTGCCCCAAAGTGGTGTGGACACCGTCGAGGCCAACAGGTAGGCGGTGATGACCCAGGTGATGTGGGAGGCACCCCCCAGGTCCCCGACGATGGTGGGCAGGGCGGTCGACACGATGGTCTGGTCCAGGGCAGCGAGCAGCATCCCCAGCATGAGGGCGCCGATGATGACGAGCACCCGGCGGTGGCTGAGGCCGACGACTGCCTGCTCTGGTGCTGCCTGCTCTGGTGCTGCCTGCTCAGGTGCTGCCTGCTCAGGTGCTGCCTGCTCAGGTGCCGGGCTCACTTGGCACCACTCCCTGCAGCCGGCTGGGCCAGGCCCTGCAGGCAGCCGGGGGGCAGCCCCTGGGCCAGGGCGCGAAAGGCCATGTCCGCCAGCACGTCCGGCTCCACCGTCCCTCCCGCCTGTGCCCACATGGTCACCACCGCCCGGAGCACACCCATCGTCGTGCCGGCCACCAGGACCGGGTACGGGTCGCTCGCCGGGCCGGTGCCCAGGCGTTCGGCCAGCCCGGCGGCGAGCGCCCTTTCGACCCTAGCCATATGGGCTGCCCGGGCCGCGGCCAGGTCGGGGTCGACCTGGGCCTCCTTCATGCAGCGCAGCCACTCGCCCGGGTCACCTCCGAGCTGGCCCAGCTCCTCCGACATGCCTCGCAGTTCCTCGACCAGCACCTGGCGCACCGCTTCGATGGGGCTCAGCCCCGCAGGCAGCTCCGCCAGCCGCCGGCGCAGGGCGTCGGTGCGCTCGGGGGTCACGCCCATGAGGGCCGCTTCCTTGGAGGGGAAGTAATTGAAAAAGGTCCGGGGCGACACTTGAGCCGCCTCGGCTATGTCCTCGACCGTCACATGGGCGTAGCCGCGCCGGGCCACCAGTTCCAGCGCCACCCTCTGCAGGGCCCGGCGGGTAGCGAGCTTCTTGCGCTCCCGCAGCGACAGGGGGCCCTCGGCGGGCCCGGTCAGCCCCTGCCCGGCCAGCCCCTGGGTGGTCAGTACCTGAGTAGTCACTTGCCACCTCGCGGGGCCGTCAATGGTTGGGCCGTCACTTGCCTGTAGCTCCCTCACCTGCCTGTCAGTTCCTGCAGCCAGTGTAGCGTTGCAGTTCACGCTATCTTGCGTCGTGCGCAAAAAAGCCTCGGACCTGGTGCTCCAGGTAGGCCCAGGCCTCCGCAGGGCACCACCCACCGAGGTCGTTGCCAACCGCGGCGCGAGCGCCTACGCGGCCGGCGCTGCCCCGGTGCCCGGTCCTGCGCCGGTCCCCGGCGCCTGCAGGCGGGCGAACCCGGGCGTCCACCACCCTCGGCCCTCCGGGGTGACGACCTGGGACTCGTAGCCGGCCAGGCCTGCCAGCCATGCGGGTGCCTTGGCCCCCATGGCCAGGGCCGCCGTCGCATAGGCGTCCGCAGAGGTGAGGTCGGGGCCGACCACCGTCACCGCTGCCAGGTCAGCCGCCGGCTGGCCGGTGAAGGGGTCGAGCACGTGCTGGCCCCGTTCGTAGGTGCCCGAGGTGGCCACCGCGCCCTCGGGTACGCACAGCACGGCGCTGTAGGCCTGCCGGGCGTGGGGGTGACGGACGGCCACCGTCCAGCACGGCTGGCCCGGCGGGGCCCCTCGCAGGCGGATGTCCCCGCCCCCGTCGACGACATGGTCGGCCAGGCCGTGGTCGACCAGGATGTCGGAGGCCCGGTCGACCGACCAGCCCTTTACCACCCCGCTCGGGTCGAAGCGCCCGCTCGCCCAGGCGTCGAAGTACCCGCCCGTCGCCCGGCTGAGGCGGCTGCACAAGGCCAGGACGTGGGCCAGCTCGGGGCTGCAGTCGCCCGCGCTCAGCTCGCCCCGGTCGAAGCGGTTGACCTCGCTGGCTGCCTTGTAGGGGCTGAAGGTCTCGTCCACCCAGTGGAGCCACTCCACCGCTTCACGCAGCGCGGCCTCGATGGCGAGCGCCGGCGCCCGGGTGTAGACGGCGAAGCTCACCACCGTGCCCATCACGGCCTCTTGGTGGACCACCGGCCCGGGGTTCACTTGCTGCCCCCCTGACCGGCTTGGCGAACGGCGGGCGTGGGCCTCAGCTGCCCACCTCCTTGGCGACTGGGCGAAGCGTGCCTCACTTCCCCGCCGCCTGGAGCGCGGACTGCAGGGACTGGGCGAAGGCATCGCTGGTGAACGTGGCCCCGGTGACGGCATTGAAGTTGAGGCCCTGCGCCGCCAGGGCTTCTTGTTCCAAGATGGGCACCGCGTAGGAGTTGATCATCTGGGAGCGCGCGTCGGCGGCACCGTTCTGGGGGACGGTGATGCTGACGATCCGGGAGCCCTGCATAGTCACTTCCACCTGGATGTCGCCATAGAAGTACTGCACCAGCTGGCCGACGAAGCTGCGCCGAGCCGGGGTCGTGGTGGGTGCCGAGGTTCCGGCTGCGGCTGGCGCCGAAGCCGCCGGGGCGGACCTGGTGGGTGCCGGGCCGGCCTTAGCGGTGGGCGCCGAGCCCGAAGTGGCCGGGCCTGCCTGCCCACCTTGAGCAGGGACAGGAGACGTCGTCCCCACCGGGCCCAGCACCACCCGGTGGGCGGTGGCCGGGCCCGAGGACTTGTAGCCGAGCAGGGCCACCAGGCCGGCGGCCGTACCCATGGTGGCGATCAAAGCACGTCGCATGGCCCCAGCTACCTCACAGCTCGAACGACTCTGTATGGACTTGGCGGGCAGGTACCTTCAGCCGGCGCAGGGACTCGCTCACGGCCTGGGTGAAGCCTGCCGGCCCGCAAACGAACACGTCCCGTTTGGCGATGTCCGGGCAGAGCCGTGCCAGGTGGCCGGGCGAGAGGTACTCGGGGTGCTGCCAACGGGGCCCGAGCAGGTAGTGGACCTGGGCCTGCCTGCGGGCGGCCAGCTGGTCCAGCTCGGCGCGCAGCGCGACCTGGGAGGCACCGCTCGCCCGGTATATGAGGGTCAGGTCCCCGGGCCGGGCCGGCAGCGCCTCCATGAGCGAACGCAAGGGGGTTATGCCGATGCCGGCCCCGACCATCAGGACCTTGCGCTTGCGCCTCCGGTGCCGGGTAAAGGCACCGTAGGGCCCCTCCAAGATGACCTTGGTCCCGGGCCGGACATGCGCCAGCGATGCGCTGTGGTCGCCGAGGGCCTTGGCGGTCAGGCGCAACCAGTTGCCATTGGGGGCAGCCGACAGGCTGAAGGGGTGCGCCTGCCACCAACCGTCAGGGGTCAAGAACCTCCACATGAAGAACTGCCCCGCTTCAGCTCGTAGCCGGCCCAGGTCTCGCCCAGTGACGTACACGGACACGACCCCAGGGCCTTCGGGCACGGTCGCGGCGACCACGAAGCGGTGCCGGGCCATCTTGGCCAGCGGGGCCGCGACCCGGTAACCGATGAGCAACGCGGCCACCACCGCGTACATGAGGCCCCAGAGCAGCCGGTTCAAGGGGTGGGTAGCGAAGTCCACGCCGGTCGCGAACTGGTGGGCGAACGACAGCGCCAACGCGATGTAGACGTACAGGTGCACGAAGTACCAGGTGTGGTAGGCCACCCGCCGGCGCAGCGCCCGGGCCGACAGCACCCCGACCAGGACCAACAGGCCAAGGCCGACGGTGGCGGCCAGCATGTCGGGGTAAGAAAGGACCACCGTCTTGGCCTCCCCCACCACGCCTTGGTGGGCGGTCACGGCGTACCCCCAGATGATGAGCAAAGCGTGAGCGACCAGCAGGGATATGGCGTACTCGCCGTTGCGCCGGTGCCAGACCGCCAGCCTGTCCATGCCTATGAGCCGGTCCAGCCAGGGCACCCGAGCCATGAGGAGGACCTCGACCACCACCAGGTACGTGCCAACCAGGCCCGTCACCCTGCCCGCCGCGGTCAGCCAGGCCCCTGCTCCCTGCACGTCGGCCGGTGCAGTGTCATGCCACCACATATAAACGACCGCGGCGGCGCCCAGCGCCACCAGGCAAGCCACCAGGCCCTCCCGGGCCGGCTGGCTCAGCCACCGCAGCGCCGGCCGCCGGGGACGGGGCGCTTTCTGCCACACTGGCCGGTACTGCGGGCCCAGGGCGGGCCCCCGCGCCCGGCTGGGCGCCTGGGCCCGGCCTGCCCGTTGAGCTGGTCCTGCCAGCTGAGCCCGGGGGGAGTGGGGAGCAGGGTGAGCCGGGGGCGAGCCGGGCCAGGTCGGCGGCCCGCTGCGCGTTGCTGTTGCTGTACCTTCCACCGGCCTGATCATGGCCGGCCTAACTGAAGGAACCATGAGGGTTGGCCAAGTCTTTGCCATAAGGTCCCCGCAAGGCGGCCCGTACGGGGCCGCCCCTACCTCGGCGGCGGCCTAACCTCCCTCCATGCCTCAGTTCTCGGACTGCCGACCCCCAGCTACCGCCCCCCAGGGGGTAGCAAGCAGGCGCTCTTGGGCCCCGCGGCCATGACCCAGGCGCCCAGGTTCGACCCCCTCACCAAGATCCCCGCCGTCATCGTGCGCAGCCGCCAAGGCCGGCCCAACCTCCCGAGCGCAGGCTGCCCCTTCTGCCCCGGCGGGCTCGAGGCTCCCGAGCCCTACCAGGTGCGGTGGTTCAAGAACCGCTGGCCCGCCCTGCCCGACGACCGTTGCGAGGTGGTCCTGTTCTCCCCCGAGCACGACCAGAGCCTTGGCTCGCTGAGCCACCATCAGCTCGGCCTGGTGGCGTCCCTGTGGGCCGAGCGCACTGCCGTTCTCGGCGCCCGGCCCGATGTCGGCTATGTGCTCGTCTTCGAGAACCGAGGGGCCGAGGTCGGTGCCACCATCCCCCACCCCCACGGGCAGATCTACGCGTTCGAGCAAGTGCCTCCCGTGCCCCTGGCGGAGCTGGCCGGCGACAGCTGCGCCATCTGCCAAGAGCTCCAGGGCAAGGGCCCGGCCGGCCGTTCCCACCACCCGCGCACGGTCGCTTCGGGCGGTGGGTGGCAAGCCTGGGCGGCCTGGGCCCCGGCCTACCCTTTCGAGCTGCTGGTCAGCCCCCAAGACCACGTAGGTGACCTGGTTGAGGCCGAAGGCACTAGAGACGGCCTGGCAGCGGTGCTCCAGCCTGCCCTGGCCGCGCTCGACCGGCTGTTCGGGGAACCCATGCCCTACATGCTGTGGTGCCACCAGCGTCCCACTGATGGGAGGCCGTGGCCCACCGCCCACCTGCACCTCCACATCGCGCCGGCTCACCGGGCCAAGGGCGTCGCCCGTTACGTGGCGGCCGGCGAACTTGGCTCCGGCGTGATGTTCAACCCCATCGACCCCGAGGATGCCGCCCAGCAGCTCAGGCGGCTCACCGCTGCCCCTGGCTGAGCTGGGCCGCCTGCCCCCGCCTCCAGCCTGGGGCACGCCCGCCGGCTGGCTCAGGGCTCAGGGGCCCTCAGTTGAGCCAGACTCAGGTGGTGAGCGCTCTTCATGTCATGGCCGTGGTCGCCGCTTCCGGCCTGGTCCTGGCCACGACCGCCAATGTGCTGCGTATCTTGGTAGTGCCCCGGGCAGGGCGCAGCTGGTCATCGGCTGCCATCGACCGGGCGGTCGACACCGTGTTCCGGGGCCTCACGGCCAGGGTCAAGGACTACAAGACGAGGGACACGGTGCTGGCTGCCCAGGCCCCTGCCTTCCTCGCTGTCCAGTTGGTGGCCTGGCTGGCCGCCTACGACCTGGCATGGTCGCTGATGCTGTGGCCCTACGTCGGAGGCTTCGCCAGCGCGGCCCGGGAAGCGGCCAGTTCGCTCTTCACACTTGGCTTCGCTTCTACCCGCTCCGCCGGCCCAACGGTGGTTGACGTGCTGGCCGCACTGAGCGGCCTCGTGGTCATTGCCCTGCAGGTCGCCTACCTGCCCACGCTCTACAGCGCCTTCAACCGCCGTGAGGCGGAAGTGACGCTGCTCGAAGTGCGGGCCGGCATGCCTCCGTGGGGGCCGGAGCTGATCGCCCGCACCCGCTACGGCGTCAGGACCGAAGACGACCTGCCCGAACTGTACATGCGCTGGGAGCGCTGGGCCGCGGACGTGGCCGAGTCCCACTCCAACTACCCGGTGCTGGTCCGGTTCCGCTCGCCCAGGCCGCTTTTTTCCTGGTTGGTCGGGTTGCTCGCCGTCATGGACTCCGCCGCGCTGCTGCTGGCCCTGGCCCCCGGGCGGGAGCGCACCGAGCCCCGCCTGGCCTTGCGCATGGGGTTCACCGCCCTCCGCCAGGTCGCCGGTGCACTGGGCCTACCGGTGGACTACGACCCTGACCCCAACAGCCCGATCGACTTGAGCTTCGATGAGTTCGCGGCTGGGGTGGAGCGGCTGGTAGCCGTTGGCTTCCCGGTCGAACGCAGCGTCGAGGAGGCCTGGCCGCACTTCCGGGGATGGCGGGTCAACTACGAGGCGTTGGCGTACGCCTTGGCGTGGCGCACCGATGCCGTCCCCGCCCCTTGGTCGGGGCCCCGGCGCTGGCCGCACGAGACTATCGAGGTGAAGCGGCCGCCCAACCGCCTGCCCCGCGTGTAGGTTTGCAGCGCACACTGGCGGCCCGAGAGGTACCTGCGCCTGCTGCCTGCCACTGCGTTTAGGTCTGCAGCGGGCTAGCGCTGGCCGAAGAGCTGACCGCCCATGTGCCGGTGCAGCACAGCGCCCGACGACGTCCGGCTTGGCCTAGTCTTGGCCAGCCGGCCGGGCCGCACGCCAAGTGGCCTTGGCACGAGCGGCCTGCCAAGCCGCGCGGGACCGAGCCAGGAGCTCTGGCGCCTGGTACAGGACCAGCGCCAGCAGGATCAATACGCCTATGGTCATGTCCGCGTACTCGGTGGGCTGCTGGAACAAAGGCAGCACGTTGTCCACCTCGGTGAGGAACAGCGCCGCCAACAGCGTCCCTATGAAGGACCCCTTGCCGCCGGCCAGGCTGGCACCGCCGAGGACTGCTGCGGCTATGCTCTCCAGGGCCTGGTTGCCGATGATCGGTGAACCGATCTGCACCTCGGCGGCCAGGTAAAAGCCGCCGATCGAAGCCATCAGCGAGCAGACAATGAAGGCCAGGAACACGGCCCTGCCGGCGGAGATCCCGAGCCGTCGGGACGAGGTGCCGTCGAGGCCGACCGCCCGCAAGGCTAGTCCCGGCCGAGTGCGGTACAACCACAGGTCAGCAGCAATGGCAAGCACGACGGTGCCGATGAACGCGACCGGGACAAAACCGGCACCAGCCGTCATCGCCCCCACCACAGCCGAGTTGATAGGACCAGCTGGGTAGGCACGAAAGACCAGCGACGCGCCTTGGAGGATGCTGAGGGCGCCCAACGTGGCGATGATGGAAGGCATGCGGAACACCCAGATCAGGGTGGCATTGAACGCTCCCGTCGCCAGGCCGACACCGACCAGGGCCAAGGCTCCGGGCACCAAGGCTAGCCCTGTGGTCGTGGGTGTCATGGTGAAAGAAGCTGTGACGACGCACATCGTCATCAGCGCGGCAACCGAAACATCGAACCCACCGACCAAAAGGGCGCTGGCTTGCCCGAGCGAGACAAGGGCCAGGGGCATCGCCTCCAGGAGGAGGCTGTTGAGGTTGTCCGCGCTGAGGAAGGCAGGCTGTCGGGCCGCAGTGTAAGCACCCAGTGCCACTATGAGCACTGCCATGAGCCCGGGAGGCAGCCAGCCCCGTTTCATGCCGGTCGTCCTGGAGCTGCGCCCACCGCCGCCGTACCTACCGCCCGTGAGCCCACTATGGCTTCTACGATGCGCCGTTCGCCCAGCTCATGGGCAGGGATCTCCTGCACGGTCCTGCCCCGCGACATGACAAGGACGCGGTCGCACAGGCCCGCCAGCTCCAGCGGGTCGCTCGACTTCACGATAACGCCAAGCCCCTCCTGCGCCTTTGCTCTCAGGACCTGGTAGATGTCAAAACGGGACGCAACGTCCACGCCCTGGGTCGGCTCCTCAGCCAGGATCACCTTCACATCACCCCGCAACAGGGACCTCGCTAACGACACCTTTTGCTGGTTGCCCCCGGAGAGCGACTGGACCGGCTGCTCAGCCGAGCCCATGCGTACCCGCAGCCGGCCCACCAGTTCCTCCATGGCCCTCAGCTCCCGCCCTCGCCCCACCACCCCGAAACGAGCCAGTTGGCGGAGCACCTGCACTGTCGTGTTCGCTCGGACGCTCAGCACCGGGAAGAGGGCTTCCCGCTTGCGGTCCCCACTGAGCAGCACCACCCCGGCACGCATGGCCCCGAAGGGCGAGCGTGTGTCGACCTTGGCGCCAGCACAGGTCACGCTCCCAGCCGCCTGCTCCAACCCGGCCAGGGCACGCAGGAACTGTAGCTGCCCGTTGCCCTCGGCGCCGGCGATACCCACGATCTCCCCCTTGTGCACGCACATGTCAACCGGGCCGAAGCGTTCTCCCCGCAACCCGCTCACGGCCAGCAGCACCTCCTGTTGGCTCCCTCGAAGGCCCCGCTCGGGGAAGGCCAGTTGGAGCGAGCGCCCGATCATAAGCGCCACCAGTTGCTCTTCGGCCACGGAAGCTGCTTCAAAAGTGCCCTGGCTGACGCCGTCCCGCAGCACGGTCACCCGGTTGGCCACTGCCAGCACCTCGGGCAAACGGTGGCTCACGTACACGACGCCCACACCCGCTCTGGCCTGGGCCAGCACCAAAGCGTGCAACTGCTCGACAGCTTCCGGGCCAAGGGCCGTAGTCGGCTCGTCCAGCAAGAGCACCTTGGGGCGGGTGAGCAACGCCTTGGCGACCTCCAGCAACTGGCGCTGGGCAAGGCTGAGCGAGCCTGCCGGCGCACTGGCCGCTATGTCGTCCAGGTTGAACTGGCCCAGCACGGTCTTTGCCCACGCGCCCATACGCCCGTAGGCCGGGCGGGACTGGCTCGGCGCGGCAAGGTACAGGTTCTCAGCGACTGACAGCTCCAGCAGGTGGGAGAAGTCCTGGTATGCGATACCCAGCCCGAGCCTTCTGGCCTCTGCCGGCAGGTGGCGCCTCAGCTGGCACCCCCCGATCTCCACTGTGCCCTGGTCGGGGGCCACCGCACCGCTCGCGACCCCGAGCAACGTCGACTTGCCCGAGCCGTTCTCGCCAACCAGGGCGTGGACCTCGCCCGCGCAGCAATCGACGTTCACGTCCCGTAGCGCCTGGACTGCACCAAAGGCTTTGGAGACACCCCGGACGCGAAGCACCACGCCCCCCGTCGCCCCCGGGCCCGACATCAGAACACTCACTTGGGCTTAGACCTTCCCTTACCGCTTGTGGCCCGCAGTGCGAGCCGGGACTGCCAAAGCACCGACGACGAGCTTCGCCCGGTTGCGCCAGCCGTGGCCCGCCGGTGGGCTCACCGCAGCTGGCAGCAACCGGACGACAGCTACCCGCGGTACTGTCAGGGGTACATCTGGTGGAGCAAGCTGAGCGGGATGAGAGAAGTCGCGGACGCCTCCTGTGGGTAGCCGGGGATGCACATGTCCCTCTGCGACTGCTGTTGCAGGTCTATGGGGAACACTATCTCGGGCGGGATCTTGGCGCCGGCAAGCTTCATCATGTCGGCGGTCAGCGCAACCCGGATCTGGGGGTTGCCAGAAGTGTAATAGAAGATCTTGAGGTTCGGGTTATGGAGGCTGTCAGCAATGCAGCCCGCTCCCGCCTCGTCCGTCCTGAAGGTCATCACCCCGTTGAACGGTATGCCGGCAGCCTTGTAAGCGTCGTAACCGCCCTGCATCATGAAAATCCCGTCCTCGTAGCTCCACCCCTTGATCTTGGGGTACTTGGCCAGGATGCCAGCGACGACTCCCTCGACCTTCGACGGGTCCCAGTTGGTCCACTCCGTCGCCACCACATGGATCGACTTGTTGAGCGCCTGGCGCTCGCAGGTCTGCCAGCCCAGCGACAACGGGTTGCCAGGGAAGCCACCAAGGAACGCTATGTCACCTGACTTGACGTACTTGTTCATCACCTGCGCCCAGGCTTGCCCCAGCTTGCAGGTGTCCTCGCCGACCACCGTGGTGTAGTTCGTCCCCGGGCCGGTCACGTAGCCCCAAGCGTAGGTGGACACCGGGATGCCGGCCTTGGTGGCCTCCTGGAACACGGGGATCATGGCGTCGCCAAAATCAGGGTACGTGACGATGGCGCTGACGTGCTGGGCGATCACAGAGCGGAAGTCGGCCAAGGCCTGGGTGAGGTCCGAGTGGGCGCTCATGTAGATGATCTTGCCGATCTGGGGGTACGTCAGTGCCTGGAGGATGAACTCCATCTTCGACATCTGGCGGTAGACGTTCTCCCCGAAACCTTCCACATAGGCGACCGTGAGCTTGCCCCCGGTGCCCGTGCTGCAGCCATTGTCCTTCCAGCACTTGAGGGCCAAGGCATAGTTCACCTTGACCGCGGCCCGGCCGAAGGCGGCCAGGGCAATGTCCCGGGAAATCGGGTTGGTGGGCAGGAGCGTCGCCTTGAACAGCGCGTGGGCGAGAGTCGCCACCGGTGCTTTGTAGGTTTCGCCATAGCCCCCCCCACTACCTATGAAGGAGCTCCCCCCACCGATGTAGCCCGACGGCCCGACTGTGGCTGGCAGCGCTCCGGCAGACGGGGTGGCCCCCAGGGCGCCATAAGCCGTTGTCGAAAAGACGGCCGCGGCCGCCAAGAGCACTGACGCGCAACGCCTCCGTCGGCGAACGAGGGACCCACCTCTCAATTGGGCCAAGCGCATTGTCCCGTTCACTGGACCTCCCTATTATCGGTTCGAGCGTTTCCTATTGAGGGCTCGTCTGGCGGGCTGGCGGTCCTTGGGCGGGCCGCAGCCTCCGGCCGAGCAGGGATGCAACCCGGTCGCCCGACAGCAGCATCCCGACGATGATCGCGGCCCCGAAGACGGCGTACTGCATGGCCGAGGACAGGCCCATGATCACCAACATCTGAGTAAGCAGGGTGAGGGCCAAGGCCGCCACCCAGGTGGACACGGCACTTGCCAGCCCGCCCGCCAGCGAAGCTCCGGCGATCACCACTGCCGCTATGGGAGCCAAGAGGTAGGCAGATCCGAACGAGGGGTCGATGCTGACGCTCACCCCTGCCAGCAGCACGGCCGCGACCGCGTACAACAGGCCGGCAGCCGTGTAGGCCAGGACCGCATACGCCCGGACGTGCAGCCCTGCCACCCAGGCTGCGGTCGAGTTGGCGCCCACAGCCTGGAACCGCCGGCCGCCCACGCTGTAGCGGAGAGCAAGGGCGACGACCAGGGTCATCACCACCCCGGCCCAGAAGACGGCACTGATGCCAAGGAACCTGCCCGCAGCCCACGACGACAGCGCCCCAGGGACGTTCGGCTGGTTGGTGACCACGTCCCGGGAGTACTTGCTGGTCCAGGCGAGCACTACTTGCCCCACCGCCAGCGTGACGATCAGCGAGTTCAACCTGAGCAGCCCGACGAAGAGGCCGTTGACCAGGCCAACCAAGGCGCCAAAACCAAGGCAGGCGATGATGGCAACGGGCAGCTTGTGGTCGGACCCGGCGCTGAGCCCGGCGATGAGGTTCCCGCCCAGGGCGATGACCCCCGGCGTGGACAGATCTATGCCGGCCTGCATGACGACCAGCATCTGGCCCAGCGAGGCGATGGCCAGCACGGTCGTGAAGGGCAGGACAAATGACCATGAGGTGCTCCGCAGGGCAGCCGGCGCAACCACCACGGCCACGACCATCAGGGCTCCGGTCGCCACCCAGACAGGGATGAACCGGGAAGCGACCGAGGCACCCGTGGTGAACTTCCGGCCGATGGCCTTCGCCAACCCTGCGGTCCCCGGCGTTACTGGAAGGCTGTACAGCGTCGCTCCCTATCGTAAGTTGACGCGACCGGTCGTGTCTCGCGATCGTAAAGCACTACGCTACGGGAGTCAAGCCTCACCCCTCGGGTTACCCGTACCTTCTGTGCAGTGACAGAGCACGCGCCGCCTGCCGCCCACCGCCGCGCCAGGAAGCCCGTCCCCCAGGTGGCAGGGTGGGCGACGCTCCAGTAGTAGCTCTGGGAGGCCCGAGGAGGCTAGGCCCTCTAGACATCCCCCCCCTCGGTCGTGTAGTGTAATGCTTTACCAAGTCGGTTGTGTGCTGCTTTACAGCGACGGTGCGGGGTAGCGGGGCATGCAGCCCGAACGGCGCTATCAACAGGAGTGCCGGATGTACTTCAGAACCAAGTGGGACTGGTCCTTTGCAGGCGACGAGGTCACGGGTTACGCCGGGCACGCCCTCGGCTACGGGCGCAGGGTACTCATAGGCCGCCACACCGGCGCGGCCCACACCGACCTCGGCCTCGCCCGCCTCGGCCCGGGTGGCCAGGTGGACAGGCACGTGCACGCCTTCGAAAGGTGCGCCTACGTCTTCAGTGGTGCTCCCGAAGTCCAGTTGGACGACATTTGGTTGCAGCTGCAGGCGGGTGACTATGTCTTGTTCCCAGTGGGCAAGCCGCACGCCTGGCGCAACCCGGGGGCCGAGGAGGCCAGGTGGCTGGAGCTCAGCTCGCCCCAACCGCAAACGTCCCCTGCCAGCTGGCCCGACACCGTGTTCTTGGCCCCGGTGGGGGCGGGGAGCGCAAGGCGCCCCCACCCGGGGGACCCCACTACCCCTTACGTAGGCCACTACCGCGGCGTGGCTTCTCAAAGCGAAGCGCTGGCGGTGCGCGGGCCGGCTCGGGGCCGGGCGCCCGCCGGGATGGACACCGCCCTTTTGGCCTACAGCGGCATCACGGTCAAGATGCTCGTCGACGCCAACCTCGGTGCCGACCTGCTCACCATGTTCATGGTCGACTACGAGCCGGGCGGGGCAGCCCAAGTGCACGACCACCCCTTCGAGGAGGCTTACTTGTTCCTCGAGGGCGAGATCGAAGCCGAGGTGGACGGCGAGCCCATGACCCTGGCGGCGGGGGACGTGCTGTTTTGCGGGGTCGGGGTGCTGCACGGGTTCTTCAACACCAGCTCCGGGCGGGTGCGCTGGGTGGAAACCCAGGCTCCCCAGCCTCCCCGCCGGCACTCGTACCGCTGGCCGGCACAATGGCAAGAGCTGAACAAGCGCCTACCAAGGGAAGGTACAGCCTAAATGGCAGAGACGTCCGCCAGTACTGTCATCATTGGAGGCACATCGGGCATAGGCCTCGAGCTGGCAAGGCACTGCGCCCTCAGGGGTGACAGGGTGGTCCTGTCCGGCCGGGACCCAGCCCGGGCCGCCCGGGTAGCCGAGGAGCTGGGCCATGGCGCCCGCGGGATCGGCGTCGACTTGGCCCTAACCGAGCAGATCTCAGGTGCCCTGTCCAGCATCGAACGCGTCAAGCACTTGGTCATCATGGCCATCGAGCGCGACACCAACCAGGTGGCGGACTACGACCGCCAGCGCGCCCAGAGGCTCGTCACCTTGAAGTTGGTGGGGTACCCCGAAGTCGTGCACACCCTCGCCCCTCGGCTCGTGCCAGGCGCTGCCATCGTCCTTTTCGGCGGCCTGGCCAAGGAGCGCCCGTACCCGGGGTCGACCACGGTCAGCACGGTGAACGGAGGCGTGTCCGGCCTGGTGAAGACCCTCGCTTGCGAGCTGGCACCCGTGCGGGTCAACGCCCTGCACCCAGGGATCGTGGGCGACAGCCCCTACTGGTCAGGCAAACCCCTGGACGCCGTCGTCCAGCGCACTCCCCTCGGGCGCCTGGTCACCATGGCCGAAGTGGTGGAAGCGACCATGTTCCTGCTCGAGTGCAGTGGAGTGAACGGCATAGACCTATATGTCGACGGCGGCTGGCTGTTGCGCTGAGCACCACTGCGCCTAGCGCCGGTGCTGGGTGCCGGTGCGCCGAGCCCGGTCCCGCCGAGCGCCAGGTCGTGCCCAAGCCAGCCACCGCCGCCAGCCACCGCCGCCAGCAAGGACCGCGGGCGCCAAGCTCACACCGGGCGCCAGCTCCGGGTGTTGAGGTGCGACTGGGCTTCTCGGGTGGCCCCCAGCGGGCCGCCGACAGACCAGTAGCGCTGGCCGGCAACGAGCAGTTCCTCAGCCGGGAACTTGGTGATCACTTCGCAGCCGTCGGCAGTGACCACTACTTCTTCCTCGATGCGGGCCGCCGACCAGCCGTCGCTCGCTGGCCAGTAGGTCTCTAGGGCGAAGACCATCCCTTCTTCTAGGACTTCGGGGTGCTCGAAAGAGACGAGACGGCTGAAAATGGGCTTTTCCCATATGGAAAGGCCAACGCCATGGCCGTACTGGAGGGCAAAGGCGGCCAGCTCGTCGGGGAAGCCGAACTCGGTCGCCTTGGGCCACACCTCCACTACGTCGGCGGTGGTGGCACCCGGCTTGACCCGGTCTATCGCTTCGTCGATGATCTCCCGGCACCGGCGGTACGCATCGCGCTGGGCTGGGCTGGCGCTACCTACCGCGAAAGTGCGGTAGTAGCAGGTCCGGTACCCGTTGAACGAGTGCAAGATGTCGAAGAAGGCCGGGTCCCCGGGGCGCAGCAGCCGGTCGCTGTACACGTGCGGGTGCGGGGAGCAACGTTCGCCCGAGATCGCGTTCACACCTTCCACGTGCTCGCTGCCTAGGTCGTAGAGCACCTTGGCCACCAGGCCGACGCATTCGTTCTCGCGCACGCCGGGGCGCAAGAAGGCGTAGAGCTGGTCATAGGCGGCGTCCACCATCGACGCCGCAGTCACCAACAGCGAGATCTCGTCCTGGGTCTTGGTGCGACGGGCTTCCAGGAACACCTGCTGGCCGTCGGTCACCCTCACCCCTTGCGCGGCCAGCGCGTCCAGCACCGGCAGCTCGGCCAGGTCGACGCCGACGGGCTCGTTGGCCAAGCCGTAGCGGTCAAGCTCACGCTTGACGGCTCGAGCCACTTCCTCGGCCCGGCCCGAGGCCGGGTTGAAGGCACCCCGCAAGGTGGAGATGCCCGGGCGCGACCCGTGCTCCTGGTCCTCGCCTCGGTCGAGCCACGGGTTGTACATGACGTGGTGCTTGGCGGCCGACCCAAAGTCCCACACCACCGGCTCGCCGCCGCGGGGGAGGAGCGAGAAGCGGATCAGCTTGTCCATGGCCCAGGTGCCGATGTGGGTGGCCGTCATGTAACGGATGTTGTGGAAATCAAAAGACAGCAGGGCGCCCAGCTCGGACTGCTCGAGCTGGGCACGCAGGCGGGCTAACCGTTCGCGCCTCAGCCGTCCCATGTCGACTCGGGCTTCCCAGTCCACCGCGTTGAGGCCGAAGCTTTTCAAAACCATCCGACGTCCCCTTTCTTCCCCTATGGCTACGTGCCGACCTGCTCCCGCACCGCTATGAGCCCCCGGCGCGCCTCCCTGGGGCGCCAGGCGGTACCTGTGCCGGGCAACATCATGGCCCCAGGTCCCACCTCTACCAGACCAAGCTGGTCACCACTGGCCACACCTCGAGCACGGCGCCCTGAGGCTAGCGGCGCCCGGCCACCGCAGGGCGAGCCAAGGGCTGGGGGCAGCTGGCTCACTTCGGCTACTGGCGCCTCTTGGCGCGCGCCTCGACCAGGTAGGCAGTGGACTCCTCCAAGCGCCGACGGGCCGCCTCCCAATCAGCCAGCAGTTTGCCGCCTCGCTTGCGGATCTGGCCAGCAATCATGACCAAGCTCACGTTCGACGGGTCGGCGCACAGCACCACTGTGGTGACCGGGTCGATGACTGGGCTGGTGGCAGGGGCGCGCCCGTCGATTACTACTACGTCTGCCTGCTTGCCGGGTGTGAGGGAGCCCGTCCGGTCTTCGAGCCCAGCCACATGGGCACCGTTGACCGTCGCCAGGGCCAGCATGTCGCGCGCTTTCAAGATGGTGCTCGGCACCTCCGTGTTGGCTTCCCAGGCAGCCGCGTTCACCTTCCAGCGCTCGCCAGCGAAGGCGCACCGCATCTCCGAGAACATGTCACCGGGGACAGTGGTCACCACATCGATGCTGAGCGCCGGGCGCAGGCCGTGCTCGATCGCCTTGGCCACCGGCGGCCAGCCATGGCCCATCTGCATCTCGACCTGCGGGGCGATGGAGACCTTCCCTCGGCTCTCTGCGACCAGCCCCCATTCCTCCTCGCTCAGGTAGCAACAGTGGATGTAGGTCGTACCCGGGTCGAGCAGGCCGAGGCCACGCAACCGTCCCACCATGCCGAAACGGCCTGCCAGCCGCCCCATGGCGACGTGGACGGTGACCGGTATGGAAAGCTCGCGGGCGGTCGACCACTCTTCCCGCACGACGTCGTCGGTGCAAAAGCCCGGCCCTCGTGTGGCGAGGGCCATGGTGAGCAGGCCGGAACCCGAAGAAAAGTAGGTGCTTTTCACCCGGGCCACGTCATCGCGGGGGATGGCGATCTTGCTCTCGTTCCAGTAATCAGACAGCGACAGGTTGGCGCTCCCGTAGGCATAGACGGCGCGGATACCTGCCTCTTGTAAGCCCCGGACAGCGGCGTCGGGGTGCTCGGGCGTGTTGTTGATGTGCGACCAGTCGACCAACGTGGTGATCCCAGCGTTGACACATTCGAGCGCACCGGCCAAGTTGCTGGCGTAAACGTCCTCTGGGCGGTAGAGGGGGGCAAAGGAGTCCAGCACGTCGACAAAGTAATCATCCAGGGTGGCGTCGCCGGCGCAGCTGCGGATGGCTGCCTCCCAAGTGTGGCGGTGGGTGTCCACAAAGCCCGGGACGACCACGTCGCCGCTGACATCGATGACCTCGGCGTCGGCCGGGAGGTCCTTGCCTACGGCAGCGATCTTGTCGCCCTCGATGAGGACGTCCCCGTTCGTGATGTCGCCTAGTGCGGGGTCCATGGTGATGACGTACCCACCGCGAAGCAGTACCCGGTCGGCCATTGCCATTGCCTCCTCAGTTGCCTGTCCCAGTGCGCCCTCTCGGTGCCTGTCCCTCGCCCCTCTGCCCCTGGCACCTCGCCAGCTGACGGCGGGCCCTGTACAGCTCTCACATCTGTACAGCGTGGCTTCTAGGGGTCACCCACGCGGACCATATAGCATCACTGTACGACTGTCAAGAGTCACTTAGCAGGGCCACGCGCCGCCTGCCGCCCTGCCCTACGAAGACGGCCAGGGCTCCTCAAGCCCCTCCGGTGCCCCCCAAGACGGCCGGTGGTCTCACCCCCTAGGCGCCCGGCAACAGCCCCCGCGCCGCCTTGTCGGCAGCCTTGCTCGGCTTGCCCCGCAGCGCCCAAGCGAACAGGACCGCTACCGCTCCCCCGGCCAAAGGCCCTATCACATATGCCCACCAGTCTTGCCAGTGGCCGCCAACGATCACCGGCCCGAGCGAGCGAGCCGGGTTCATGGACGCCCCCGTCACCGGGGCGGCCCACAGCCCGGCCAGCGCGATGTAGCCCGCGACGGCGAGCGCCGCGTTGGCGCCGATGTTGCGTGCCCCAGAGGCGGTCCCAAGGATCACGCTCACCAGGCCGGCGGTGAGGACGAACTCGATCACGGTGGCCTGCCACCAGGTGGTGTTGCCGCCGGGCAAGGTCGAACCCAGGTTGCCGATGTTGCCGAACATGCCCCGGAGGAACGCCGCCGCCAGCAGGCTGCCCGCAAACTGGGCGGCCACGTAAGCAGGCACCCGCCTCCAGGGGAAATGGCCCCTCAGCGCGAAGGAGATGCTCACGGCTGGGTTCAGGTGGGCCCCGCTGATGGTGCCCATGAAGTAGATGACGGCCATGACCATGAGCGCGGGCGCCACCACCTGGGCGTCGAGCGGGACCTGGCCGTGGCTCCACGCGTCAACCACTGGTGCTCCCGCAGCCACGAGGACCAGCAGGAACGTCCCGAGCGCCTCCGACAACAGGCGCCGCCACTCGTAGGCCAGGTCCTCGAAGTTGTGGGTCCAGGGTGTTTGCAGGCCGATCGGTTCACGCAGGTGCAGGGGTACCGGCCGGTACTCCTCGGAGGTGGTTGGCATGGTTGTCTCCCCCGGGCTGTCGGTGAAGCACGAGACGTGCTAACACTTGGTGACAACCGACATTAGCGAGGGTACATGCCGAGCGCCCACGAGCACTGGAAGGACGAGCCTGAAGAGCAGGACTACCCCGCGGCGCAGTCCTACCTGTCGCTGCTGGTAGGCCCGGACCAGGCGGCACGGCTGGCCGACGCCCTGGCCAAGGCTGAGCCCTTGCACCACTACGCAGCCAAGGACCTGCTCAGGGCGTCGGGCCTGCCCCTGCTGCCGAGCGACGACCCCGAAGTCCGCAACGACATCGACAAAGTCAAGCACGGCAAGAAGCTCTCGCCTGTGCTGCTCGTCTACGGCGAGCCGTTGTGGGTAGCAGACGGCTACCACCGCATATGCGCCAGCTACCACCTGGACGAAAAGACCATGGTGCCTTGCCGGATGGTCCCCCGCTCCTAGCGGTGCGGCGCACCTTGCCCCACCTCGCTCACCGAGGCTGGCCAGCGGGCACCCCGCATGACCCGGGAGTGCTGCCGCGCTGCCCCTGAGCGCGCTTGCGCCGTCTTCTGTCACCGGGTGGCCCGGCCTTAAGTTTGGGTTAAGTCCCTCCCCTGCCCCCATCGCCGTCCGAGCTAGGAAGGGACGAAGGGAGGTGACATCGTGAGCATCAGCCTCAGCGCGATCGGCAACCAGGCCTTGGCCAGCCTCAACTTGAACGCGGCTGGCCAGCCGCGGGACGGCGACGGGGACAACGGCATCGAGCCGTCCCAAGGCGGCGCGGCCGCCCGGCCCCAACTGCCTCCGGGCTGTGGGCGATCACCCGAACTTCGCGCTTTCTGATCACCGAAACTCGCGACGGCCTAGCTCTGCACTTCCTGACTCTGAGTGTGGCTGATGGGGGTGAGGAGCTCAA